>CAZYKT010000039.1:0-56640 GCA_964648165.1 uncultured Polyangiaceae bacterium
CTTAGAGAGCATCATCAACAACGTCCTCGATCCCATTTACGTCAAGGACGAGACGCACCGCTGGGTGTTGGTCAACGATGCCTTTTGCCATTTCGTCGGGCGGTCCCGCGAAGACGTTCTGGGACGGACCGATTTCGACGTCTTCCCCAACTTGGACGAGGAGACGCACCGCAGTGATCGGGCCCTCTTGTGCAGCGGGAAGTCGGTGGAGCGCGAACTGCTCTTACCGCGCTTCGATGGAACCCTGCGCGAGGTCCTGGTGACCAAGTGTCGGCACGTGGATCGGAGCGGAAAGGCCTTCGTCGTCGGGGTGGTCCGCGACGTAACGGAGCGCAACCGTACCCTGGCCGCACTCCGCAAGAGTGAACAACAATACCGGCTGATCGCTGACAACGTCGGTGACGTGATCTGGATCATGGAATTGCCGTCGCTTCAGTTCACCTACATAAGTCCTTCGGTGGAGAGGGCCTCCGGCTTCACTCCGGAAGAGATGAGGCAAGTCACCCTGGAACGGATTCTGCCCGCGGACTCCCTCAACTACGTCAAGCAGGGTCTCGAGCAAGCACTACAGCTGCACGTCCCGGGCCAAACCGCCGACCACCGGCTGGAAATACAGGAATACAAGAAGGACGGTTCCCTGTATTGGGTGGAGATCACCGCGCGCATCCTGGATGACGCCCAGGGGATGCCCCGGGAAATCCTGGAGGTTACCCGAGACATCACGGCGCGCAAGCGCGCCGACGAATTGGCCCGTTTCTCCGCCGAGTTCGAGCACGTCATCGCTGACATCGCCAGCGACCTGATCGCGTTGGAGCTGGACGAGATCGACGACGGAATCGCTCAAGCCCTGGGCCGCATCGGGAGATTTGCCGGGGCGGACCGCAGCTACCTGTTCCAATTGGACCGGCAGGGCGGGACCATGAGCAACACCCACGAGTGGTGCGAAGACGGAATTGCCTCGGGCCGGTCACAGAATCAGAAGCTCGCTCTCTGCGAATTTCCGTGGTTCATGGACCAGCTACTGGGTGCAAGTACCGTCCTGGTCCCGGATGTCGCGGCGCTGCCCGACGTGGCATCGGCGGAACGGCGGCTCATTCAGGCGCAAGATATCTTGTCCCTCGTGTGCGTCCCTATCCTGCGCGGCAACGAGGTCATCGGCTTCGTGGGGTTCGACGCGGTGCGCGAGCATCGCACCTGGCCACCGGAGGTCTGCGCCCTGCTCAACATCGTGGGCAAGAGCCTGGCCAACGCGCTGGTCGCCAAGTCGGGCCAGGAGCAGCTGCTGCGAGCCAAGATGCAGTCGGAGGAGGCCAACCGCCTCAAATCGCGGTTTCTTTCCAACGTCTCCCACGAGGTTCGCACCCCCCTCAACGCCATCGTGGGGTTCTCTGAGCTGATTCTGGCAAGTGAGTCGGTCGAGCGCGCGCGGGAGCGGGCGCGAGTCATTCTGAAGGAGGCGGATACGCTCCTGGCACTGGTCAATGATCTGCTCGACCACGCCAAGATGGAAGAGGGGAGAATGGAGATCGCTTCCGAGGAGTTGAATCTCCCGGAGCTCCTTGCGCGTGTGTGCACGCACAGTCGGGTGAGATGTCAGCAGAAGGGTTTGGCCTTCGAGCTCAACGTCCCACCCGAATGCCCAGTGTGGGTGCGCTCCGACGGTCTGCGTCTGCAGCAAATCCTGTCCAATCTCCTGTCCAATGCGGTCAAGTTCACCGAGACTGGAACGATCACGCTGAGCGTTCGCATTCTGGCCACCGAGGGGGACCAGAACACGCTAGCCTTCGCCGTGCAGGACACCGGCATCGGTATCCCGCGGGAACGGCAGGACGCAATCTTCGAGGGCTTCGTCCAGGCGGACTCGAACACCACGCGCCGGTTCGGTGGAACGGGTCTGGGTACGACCATCTCCCGTGAGCTGGTGCGGTTAATGGGCGGTGAGATGGGACTGAAAAGCGAGGTCGGTCAGGGCAGCGTCTTCTGGTTCACGTTGCCCTTCCAAGTAGTTCGGTCACCTCAGCCCATCGCAGCGCTGCCCAGTCGGCGCCCCGGGAGTTCGCCCGCCGTAGCGCTGGGCGGTCGGATCCTGGTTGCGGAAGACTATCCCGTCAACCAGGAGATCGCCCGGGAACATCTGGAGCGCGTCGGCTATTCGGTTCACGTGGTTTCGACTGGACGAGAGGCCGTCGAGGCCTGCCGCAAGCGGCCATTCGATCTGGTGCTGATGGATGCGCAGATGCCGGAGATGGATGGGTTCGAGGCGACGCGCCAGATTCGCCAGGGGCGACTACTACCCTCGTCAGTCCCGATCCTCGGGTTGACGGCCAGCGCCGAGGTCCGCACTCGCCAGGAGTGCCTGTCCAGCGGCATGAACGACGTGGTGACCAAGCCGGTGCGGCGAGAAACCCTGCTGGCAGCGGTGGTTCACTGGATGACCCGCGACATGGTGGACGCCAAAGTCGCGACGAGAGTCGTCATGTCGTCGGCGCAAGAGACCGAGGTGGCGGTCGACAAGGACGATGAACCCGTCTTGGACGTGCCGTTGCTCATGGAGCAGTTCGGGGGCAGAAAGCAGCTGGTCGAGGATGTGGTCAAGATGTTCCGGGCCAGTGTGGCAGCCGAGCGCGGGGCGATGCGCGCTGCGCTGTCTGGTGGGGACATGGAGCAATTGCGCCGAAGCGCCCACAAGCTCAAGGGTGGCGCGGGGAGTGTGGCGGCGATGCGGGTGTTCGCCGCTGCCAATCGCTTGGAGCAGGCCGCCGCCAATGATAGGGAGGCCTGTCCTGGGCTCCTGCAGCGCTTGAGTGAGGAGCTCGACGAGCTAGAGGCTGTTGCCGAGCTGAGAGTCAATTCAAAAGGAGGCGAGTCCGATGCGAGTCCTGGTTGTTGACGACGACTACGTGAGCCGTGCTCAGGTCAAGGCCCTGCTGGGCACCCGGGCTGACTGTGACGGAGCACCCAGCGGGGAGCTGGCCCTGGCGCTGTTCGTTCATGCCCATCAGGAATCGGCGCCCTACGCCCTGGTGGCTCTGGACGTAGACATGCCGGGGTTGTCTGGGCAAGAAGTGGTTCAGCGCATTCGGGACTGGGAAGTGGAGACCGGCAACAACCATCGAGGCCGGGAGGTCAAGGTCCTGATGATATCCGGCATGAAGGATGGCAAGAACATCATGGCGTCCTTCCGCCACGGTGCCGAGGGCTACGTCATCAAACCCATTACTCCCCAGAAGCTCAAGCAGGCCCTGACCGAGCTGGAGCTGGTCCTGGATTAGGGCAACGCGCACCGCCGGTTTCGCCCTTCTGGTCTTCCCCGCCGCAGCTGACGACCAGAAACGGAAGATAGGCTGCGGCGAACCAACGACAACGCCCGTGACCCATTGGCGAGAACATGCGTGCCAACGGCGCAAGCTCTGTGCCATGACCGGACTGCCGATTGCCTCGGGGTTTGCGCTGCTGTGGCTGCGTTGGCACAAGTTGGCTGGGTCGGTTGGCACAGGGGCGCGCGAGTTTGCCGGGGTCGCTCCGACTGATGCGACTAGTGCGGCTTGGGCCGAAGCTGCTTGATGTTACGGTACGCTTGGCGAACTGAAGATAACCCCACGCTCCCAGTGAGAACCAGGATCAGCGAGGTGTCCCTCTGGTTGGCGCGAACATGGGTGGTGTCGGTGCCAATCGATCCAACGATGGGCACTTTGGCCCAACCGTGAGAAAGCTCGAATCCAGCAGCCAGCTCGCTCCCCTTGCCGTAGGAACCCGCGCCGAGCGAAACGGCCAGGCGCCGCCTGTCGACGGGGGCCAGACCATAGGTTGCGTCGTCTAGCGAATCGCGGACCAGTCGTGGCTCGTAACGAGCTCCCGCCAACAGACTCAGGGAGGGAGACAAGAACCATTCGGCCCCCGCACGAAAGGCAACAGCGGAGACGATGGTGGCACGGCTGGTGCGCGGTTGAGGGGACAGTTCAGACTGACCCTGCTCGAAGAGGTGGGTGCTGATCTGAGCCTGTTCTCCGAAGGTCGTGGCAAAGTCGAACTCCAGAGAATAGGCATCTCGCTCCAGCCCGGTGCCCAGGGTCAGGACCGGTGGCAAGGGGGCGGCGAAGGTTCCCGAACCAACACTCAGTTGGGCGCGGTCCGAGGCGGCTTGTGCAAAATGGGTCATGCGGACCGAATCGGAGAATGCAACGCTGGGAAGGCGTAGGGACGCACCCAACCACAGGGGCGCCTGCGACCACGTGATCCCGACGGTCGTCGCGCCGTCGACCGAACTGCCCTTCAGGTGGTGCGAGTAGGACGTGCTTGCCTGTTCGTCCGTCATCGCAGCAAGGTCCCAGGTTTGCTGGGCCGTCGTGGTGATGACCTGCAGCGAGGCACCCAGGGTCAGTCGGTCCGTCAGCTGATAGCTCAATGCGGGACCGAGGGTCTGCCGCTGCCAGGTCCGATTCATGTTGTAAGCGATCCAGGTCGAGTGCTCTGCCCCTTGAACGCGGCGGCTCTCCGCTTCCAGCGTGAGTTGTTCCCGCTCCAGGGTGGCCCCACAGATCCCGAGCTTGGTGCGACCCGATGAGCCGCGCACGGTGCGCCAGGCGCCACGGGCCTCCTCGGGGATGAGACCCGCCAGCGTCGCGAAGACACAGAAGCTCGACGGCAGCGCGGAGAGGCTGCTCTGTTTGATGTCCCAGGGTCCTTCGGCCGCGCCGTCGGGTGCGCGAACCAATCCCTCGACGGTGGCCGCGGTGTAGCGGTAGAAATGGACGGAGAACGCAACCCGGTGGTCGGAGATCCGCCCCATCGTTGCGGGGTTGAGGAAAGGGGAAGAGCCATCTCGCCCCAAGGCCACTCCGGTTCCGCCGAGAAGAGTGGACCGACCACCGAGCGGTGGAGCCCCACCGCAGTCCTGTGCCTCGGCCCGAAACGGCACCGAAAGGCCGAGGAGCCCGAGGGCCAGGGGCACGACACTGGCGGAGAAGCTCGGGCGGGAATGGCGAGGGGGGAACGACTCCACTGCCCTGGTCTAGCCGGGTTGGCACTGGCCGGTCCAGCTGCAACGCGGGTGGGTCGCTGTCCCTTTCGCAAAACGTTCTGGTAACTTGCGGGAGAGGCTGGGGAACTCGCTGCAACCGGTTGGCAGTATTTCACGGAGCCCGTGCGGTCCATTGCACCCCGTTTCTTGGCGTCGGGCCTTGCGCGCCGGATTCGTCCAGGACGGAAACGACTGGCGAAGCGCCGGGCGGGGTGCTCCCCTTAGGTATGGGTGAGCTTCGATGAACGCTCAGATCCTGATCGATGCCGTCGTACGCCAGACCATGATCCTCATCGCGCAGCTGTCCACGGCGGATGGTGTGCGGTCTCCTCTTTCCCACGTTGCCGACGAGGTCTTCGTCAGTCTGGTCCGGGAACTGGAGAACCAGGGGCTTGGTAAGAAGGTGATCGCCGACATGTTCGGTTTGGCCCTGCGCTCCTATCAGCAGAAGGTCCAGCGGCTCGGGGAATCGGCGACCAAGCGAGGTGTCACGCTGTGGGGCGCCATCCACACTTACCTCGCCGAGTGTTCGTCAGCCACACGCACCGAGGTGCTGGAGCATTTCAAGCATGACGAGGAACAGAAGGTCCGAAGCATCCTCAACGACCTGGTAGAGACAGGCCTGGTCTGCAAGAGTGGGCGGGGCGTCGAGACGCGCTATCGGGTCGCGACAGCCGAGGAACTACAGGAATTGGGAACCAGCACCGCGGGTGATGTCGAGGAGACCAACGCCGCCTTGGTTTGGGTCCAGGTGTACCGCAACAGTCCGCTCCACCGAGCCAAGCTGGAACGTCTGGTGCCGCTGCCGCCCGCAGCGCTCGATGCTGCCATCCAGCACTTGGTTCGAGACGAGCGGATCTGGCTGGAGAACCGACCGGACGGGGTCTACTGTGCGACCGAGCGCTGCCTCATTCCAATTGGCCAGGCGGCAGGCTGGGAGGCGGCCGTTGTGGACCACCACCGGGCGGTCTCGAACGCACTGGCGGCCAAGGTGGTGAGCGGACGGCATGTTTCCGCTGCCGCGGACGAGGTTGGTGGGACCACCCTGTCCTTCACCCTCTGGCCTGGCCATCCCCGGGAACGCGAGGTGCGGCGCTTGCTGGCCGCGGTTCGAAACCAGATTCTGCCGCTGTGGGAGGAGGTTTCCGCCTACAACCGAGCCAATCGTCCAGACTCGACGTACCGCGCTACGTTTTATTGTGGTCAGTACCTGGTAGAAGAGGACGACGGCGCGTGAAAGAAATCCGGATCGCTTGGGCTACTCTGCCACTGTTTGCGTTCCTCGGCAGCATCGCTGTGGGTTGTGAACCCGAGCCGGGACCGAGGACGGACAGTCAAACCAACTGGCTGCGCGCGTGCGACCAGGACGCAGAGTGCGGTGAGCTGTCCTGTCTGTGCGGCGTGTGCTCACGGGATTGTGAGGGAGATCCGGAGTGTGACGATCTGGGCGGATCCACGTGTGTCGCCGAACAGGAGCGAGGGTCCATCGCGGCCTGTGGTGGCCAGAAACCCCCCGCCGCAGGCCTTTGTCTTCCCCGGTGTGTGGAGGGAAGCTGTGCCGAGGGGCAGATGTGCGTGGCGGGACTGTGCAGCCCAGTGCCAGAGCCAACCGTACAGGTGGTGATCGATTCAGCAGCGAGATTCCAGGTTCTGACCGGTTTCGGTGCGACGCTGGCCTATGCCGAACCAGACGTTCTCGAGCACCCGCTGCGAACCGACCTGTACCGCGCGATGTTCGTGGATCTTGGCCTGGACATCCTGCGACTAAGGAACCGCTACGGCTACACGGGGGACGACGACCTGACTTCGGCGGGTGAGCTGGTGCGGGCGGCGACCAACGCTCTGGGACACGCTCCATTGGTCTTTTTGAACTCATGGAGCCCCCCTGCCAATCTGAAAGCCAGCGGGTCCCTCACCTGCCAGGGCGACGCCGACACCTGTACGCTGTCCAGGGACGCAACGGGTCACTTCGACTACCAGGGTCTGGGCGAATACTGGAGCGCCTCACTCCTTGCCTACGCCGAAGCGGGAGTGGTTCCTGATTACGTCGGGATCCAGAACAACCCTGATTTCGTGCCCGAAACGATCACACCGGGCGAAGGCTGTCGGTTCCTGCCCACGGAAGGGACGGTCACGGTGTCCGTGGGTGGCGTCGAGATGTCGGTCGACTACCCCGGGTTCGATCAGGCCCTGACCGTTGTGACGGATGCCCTGTCCGGCCAGGCCTGGCAACCCAAGATCATCGCGCCGGAAACCGCCCGCCCCGGAACGGTCGCGGACTTCGCCCAGCACCTGCCGTTCTCTCAGGTGGACGCCATCGGGCATCATCTTTACGGTACCGATCCCACCAATTTGGACCAGGGACTCTTTCAGGGTCTGGCCGAGCTCGGGGACAGCGCGGGCCTTCCACTGTTTCAAACCGAGATGTTGTCGGGTGGCTTCGAGACCGCGGTGCTGATGCACTACAGTCTGGTTCTGGAGGGGGCTTCCGCCTATCTGCAGAACGCCCTGGTGGGGCCCCTGCCGACCTCGCCGGCAATGCAGGGCGTCCTCATCGCCCTTGATGATCAGGGGTATGCTCTGCAGGACTCCTATTTCGCCATGCGCCATTACGCGTTGTTCTCCGACCCGGGTTGGACCCGGGTCGGAGCCACGTCTGGTCAACCAGACCTGTTGGTGTCGGCTTGGATCTCAGCTGATGAAACGGCGCTCACGCTGGTTCTGACCAACACCGGAGGCGAAGAGGTGGTGGTGCAGCTCGACGTCGGGGCAAGGTCGCCTACCAGCTCACGGGTCACGCGGACCGTCTTCGATGGGGTGGAGCGCGGTGCGGAGCTCGGAGCGTTGTCGACCGAGGCTCGCGTGCGCGTCCCGTCGCGGTCCATCGTGACGGTGGCACTGACGGATTAGTCGCCATCCCAGGCTGACGCCGGTGGGCCCACCGGACAATCCATTGTGAGTGGACGCCGAGGTCTGTTGGTCGTTTTTCCGATCGAAACGTTCGCCTGTTGCATGAGATGGTCCGAGCGGCTCCTCGGTGGTTATGACAGGGTAGGGGGGATCTGGAGAATCTAGGAATGGCTGGCTTCGTTGGTCGATTGATGGTGTCCCGTGTTGCTTACCTGGCGTGGTTGTTTCTTCTGGGATGTGCAAGTGAGGTAACGACCGAGGGGGTCAGTTCCAGCGGTGCCGGGCAAGCAGGGGAGAATGACGCCCGTGCCGGGAACGAGTCCGCAGGGAGCCGCAATGCGGAGGAGGGGCGAGCCGGTGGACGAGCGCAAGGTGGAGACGCCGGAGCTCCGCCGTCTGAGAACGGTGGCAGCGGTGGGAGCGCTGGCCGCGCCAATGGGGGCGCGACGGCTGGAGGCGGGAGCGCCGGTTCCACGACCCGAGGCGGGGCCGGTGGTGAGGCCGGGGGCTCTTCGCCCGAGCAGGGCGGGCTGGACGGGCTCGGTGGTCGTTCTGAGGCCGGGGCATTGGGCAGCAGTGGTTCGGCGGGTTCGGGCGTCGCAGGGCTCGGCGCCACCGGAGGCGTCGTCGAACCGCTCCATGGCGGTGTCCCAAGCCAAGGGGGCGAACTGGTCGGTGAAGGGGGAGCCGAGGCGGGTTCCGGCACGGGTGGACAGGGTGCTGGCGGAATGCCCGAGGGTGGCTCAGCGGGGAGCGCAGGCACGCCCGGTGCCGGCGGCGTGGCGCCTGAGTGCACGGTGAACGGAGACTGTGCGCACTTGCTCGAGCCCTGTGTGGTGATAGAGGTTTCCTGTGCTGCTGGGTCCTGCGTTGGAACGCCCGGCGTTTGTGCGGAGATGGACACGGCTCACTGTCGTTGCGACACGGCGGACGGTTGCAGCGTCCAACCCGCTGACAAGGACGGCGACAGCCACGGTGACGTTTCGTGTGCCGTTGCGCCGGGCGACGACTGTAACGATGACGACGGTACCGTGTATCCGGGGGGCGCACTCCACGAGATCTGTAACGGAATTGATGACGATTGTGACGGCCGCGTCGATCTCGAGCAAACGGGCAGTCCGGGGGGCAGCTCCGGGACCGTCATCGCCGGCTACGCGGGATTGCCAGCGCTGGGTCTCGGCCCCCAGGGCACCTTTTGGCTGATTCGGCCGGTCAACGTGGAGGATGGGCGTGCGCTTTCCGCAGAACGGGTCGATCCACGGACCTCACTGACCGCATCCCCCGTCTCGGTGATACCAGTGGAGTCCGGCTACGAAGGGCGCGACGGCTCGATACGCGTCGCGCGCAGCGGAGACAAGCTGGGCATCCTCTGGTTCCGAACCTTCAATAGCGACAGCGAGGATGGCGACGTGTTGTTCGCGACCTTGGATGACAGCGGAGCGTTCGAAGGCCCTCTTCTCATTTCCGACACGGTCGATTGGGCCGATCACACCAAGCTGGCGCTGGCGGCCCGCCCCAATGGTGGCTTCATGGCTTACACCATCAACCCGGGTGGCGGTAACACGGTGAGTGTCTTCATGCATCCCATCCCCAGCACCATGCCCGCCACCACCCCCGCGGCCGTTGCAACGGGATTGGTTGGGTACTCCACGGATGGGAACACCTACGTAGCAGCCACCGCCTCCAGTGACCGTCAAGTCGTCGTGGCGGCGGGTGAGTCGGACAGCGACGCGCTGTCGAGGGTTCAGTTCTCCGCCTTGGACGCCAACGGAACTGCCATCTCCTTCGAGAGCACCGGGGCTCCCTATTTCCTCGTACAGGAGGGCACCGACACGGACGCCACGTACTTCAGCGATGCCATCGCGGGGCCCTCGCCGGCGGGCGCCGACACCGATGCCCTGTTGGGTTACACCTTCAAGGATGAGAATTACTCCGACCCCCACAGCGCGCTGCTTCCCGTCCGCGCCGAGGCTTCGGGTACGGTCGCTCTCGATCCGATCCTCTTCATGGCCTACTTCCGCGTCGAATGCATCCTTGCGCACCGGGATCGACATCTGCTCTTCGGTCGCGCCGGAGGGGAGGGGCTGAGTACCGCACTGGCCCCGTCGGCCGTGGTCATGGCGCTCTACGACACCGCGGGCGGAGAATTGACGACGAGAAACCTCACTGAGTCCACGGTCTTGAAATCACCGGTCACGGCCCTGAACAGCGAGCTCGGAACGCTGGTGCTCTGGTACGAGGAGGTCGAGAGCACCTACAACGTGATGGGGCATTTCCTACCGCCCTTGCTGTGTGACCCATGAGGGTGGACAGGACGGAACTCTCGTCTTTTTTCCCCAACGACCAAAGCTTGCTTGACCGCTGCCGATGACCGGTAAAGGATTCCGGTTCGCTATGGCAATGACCAAGACCAACAGTGGACTGTGCTACGAAGACACCCAGCTCGGGACCGGGGCGACTCCCACCAAGGGCAAGACCTGTGTAATGCATTACACCGGTTGGCTTTGGGAGAATGGCAACAAGGGCAAGAAGTTCGATAGCTCTGTAGATCGGGGACGGCCCTTCTCTTTCTCACTGGGCGTGGGACAAGTGATCAAGGGATGGGATGAGGGAGTGGCCAGTATGCAGGTGGGAGGCAAGCGAACGTTGCTCATCCCCGCTGAACTCGGCTACGGATCCCGTGGCGCGGGCGGGGTGATCCCTCCCAACGCGACGCTCGTGTTCGAGGTGGAGCTGTTGGAGATCCGCTAGCGGTGGGGGCTAACGCTCGCCGACAGCGACCGGCCATACAGATTCTGGTGCTTCGCGCCAGCCCCCCGATGCAGAATTGAGATCGAATTGAGATCGGGGTAGTTGACCCCCGACAACGCCAGACTTCCGGGACCATCCATGCGAAATCGTTGCGTTGTCCCCCGGTAGACGACGGGACCGCCAGGTCGGGGTTTGGCGTACTGGTGTGCGGCAATTTGCCGTACGCTGCGGTGCGAGCCCGTCGAGCCACGGGGACAGGGTCCGAGATGCCACAAGCAGCCTCCCTTGCACCGTTGGCTGGTCTGCCAGCATTCTTTCTAGCGACAACGCCGGATGGTCAGGTTCTCTATGTGGGCAGGGCTCTGCTCGATGCGTTGGGGATGGCAGCAAGCCCCGATCCAAGGTTGGCCATGCTCCCGGGCTCGCGGTTGCAGAGCAGCATTCAGGGCTGCTTCGCGGAGCTTGCCAAACAGGAGCTGCCCCGGATCCACGACATGGTCTTCGAGGTGCCTGACGGGCGCCAGATCCGGGTTCGCTGGCAGAGCCATGCAGTCCGAGGCGTCGATGGTGAGCTGATGCACATCGAAAGCCTCGGCTACGACCTGAGTCGGTCCGAGGGTGGCGAGGGGTACACCTCGGGTTGTCGGATTCGTGCCTGTGAGCGCTCCGTGCCTTGGGCACAGGTTCTGGAACAAATTGTCGACCATGTGGCCATTATCACCCCGGATGGCAACATCGAGTACGTCAACGCGGCCTTCGAAGCCGTCTCGGGCCAGTCGCGGGAGTCCATCTTGGGTCATCCCATCCGGGAGGTCTGGGGCGAACTGGGCTCCACTGAGGGCCTGCCCCCCACGGCTACTCTATGCACAGTGGGCGGTGAGGCTTATCACTGTGACCGGGTGAGTCGTAGTCAGTCGGGCGAGTTGTTCTTCGACGAGGTCGTGGTCTCACCGCTGCGCGATCAGCAGGGGCGCATTGAACACTTCGTCGCAGTGGGACGGGATGGCACAGCCAAACACTTGACCGATCCTCTGACGGGTCTGATGACACATCACCTCCTGCAAGAGCGAATCCGGTTGGCGACCGAGCGTTCGCAGCGCGACCCTGCTCGCCACCCGGCGCTCTTGTTCCTCGATGTCGATCGCTTCAAATCCATCAACGATACCTATGGTCAACAGGCGGGAGATCAGGTGATTCGGGAGCTGGGTCGACGCATTCAGCTGGCCGTTCGTGAGTTGGATGCAGTGGCCCAGGTCGGGCACATGACTCGAGACGAATACGCCGTCCTTCTGGAGGACTTGCGCACCCCGGACGACGCCCGTCGAATTGCCCAACGCATCTCGGACCGAATGCGAGGGCCGATCCCGCTGGTGGGCGGCGAGGTCGTGCCAACGGCCAGCATCGGTATCACCTACGACTGGAAGGCCAGCACCCGCCCCGAAGAGGTCATCCGCGACGCGGAAACTGCCATGATGCGGGCCAAGCATTCGGTCCCGGGGAGTCATGCCTTCTTCGACCCTGTGTTGCATCAACAGATCGTGGAACGTCAGCGCCTAAACGTCGAGTTGCAGCGGGCACTGGAGCGTGACGAGCTGATTCTCCACTACCAGCCGGTCGTGGATCTGACGACGGGTCGCGTGTCGGGTGCCGAGGCTCTGGTGCGGTGGCAACACCCAGAAAGGGGTCTGCTCCCACCGGCGCAGTTCATCCCGGCTGCCGAACAGAGTGATCTCATCGTGACGCTCGGTTTGCACGTGCTGCGCAGCGCCTGTCACCAAATGGCCACCTGGCACCGGGCGGGCTTCGATCTGCCATCGGTATCGGTCAACGTGTCGGCACGGCAGCTTGGGGATCCCCACCTGGTCGACCTGGTTCGAGCCGCATTGCTGGAGTCTTCTCTAGAGCAGGGCGCGATCAAGCTGGAGGTGACCGAGAGCATGGCCGTTACCGATCCCGAGGCCACGCTCCAGATCCTGGCAATGCTCAAGGGGCTGGGAGTCCGAATTCTGCTTGACGATTTTGGCACGGGCTATTCCTCGCTCAGCTATCTGACTCGGCTCCCGCTGGACATGCTCAAGATCGATCGCTCCTTCATTTGCCAAGTGCCCGGGAACGCGCACGACGAGTCGGTGGTGACGACCATCTGCGCCATGGCCAAGAGCCTGGGCCTCGGCCTGGTCGCGGAGGGTGTCGAGACCGAGGAGCAGCTCCGGTTCGTGCGCGGGCTTCGGTGTGACGAGATGCAAGGATTCGTGTTCAGCCGACCCCTGCCCGCTGCCGAGTTCCGGCAGTTCGTGCAAGAAGGCCAAGGGGCGCCTTGGGCGCCCAACTGATCACAAAAGGCGGGCGGCGTGGCGTTGGGGCGGGACCTGTGGCAAGACCCGGCTGCCCATGAAACGCGTTCGCGACGAGCTCCTCAACGGCGTCCTCATCGTCTTGGGGGTTCTTTCGGCAGGAATGGGCCTGTACGGTTTTCTTTTCACCAGTCACTTTATCGACGGCGGGGTGACGGGGGTGTCGATGTTGTTGGCCAAGACGACTCCGGTGTCGCTCTCGGTGTGGCTGCCTCTGGTCAACCTGCCCTTCGTTGCCCTTGGCTATCGACAGATGGGGCCTGCATTCGCGATGCGCAGTGGGCTCGGCATCCTGGGGCTGTCCGCCGTGTTGGCGTTCGTTCCCTATCCGGACGTGACCTCCGATCGGGTGCTGAGCGCTGTCTTTGGGGGGGTGTTCATCGGTTCGGGCATCGGGCTGGCCATCCGCGGGGGGGCCGTTCTCGATGGTACCGAGATTGCGGCGTTGTTGATTAGCAAACGGACCCACCTGTTGCGGGTTGGAGACGTTATCCTGTGTTTCAACATCGTGCTTTTCTTGGTTGCGATGTCCATCCTGGGCGTCGAGGCTGCTCTGTATTCCATCCTGACCTACTTGGTCGCGGCCAAGACGTTGGACTTCGTGGTGTACGGTCTGGAGCAACACCTGGGTCTGACCGTCATCTCCAAACAGAGCACGGCGATTCGCCGCCGGATCACCGGCGAGCTGGGGCGTGGAGTGACCGTGTATCGAGGCTACGGGGGTTTGACCGGCGAGGAGCGGGAGATCCTCTTCTGCGTGGTAACCCGCCTGGAGGTGGGCAAGGTCAAGGCCATCGTACGGCGCCTCGATCCTTCTGCCTTCGTCGTGTATCAACCGCTGGCTGGGGCGGAGGGCGGCGTGACCAAGAGGATTCGGGAGGCGTGACGAAGCGATGCGTACCAAATGGCTGGGTTCGTTGGGTCTGTGGCTGTTGGTGCTCTCGGGTTGCACCGTGACTGCGCCGGTCAAGAACAAGACCGATACACCAGCGTCTAGTCGTAACTCGGATGGCGTGGAGCGCAGCCTGGGGTCACCAGTCCGTTTCGTGGGGAGGGTCAGCGCTGGTGCGGCAGGATCGGTGCAGTATGCCTGGTCGGGGGCAGGCTTGGTGGCGCGCTTCTCGGGGACCGGTGTGACGGTGCGCCTCAAAGATAATCAGAACCAACACCAGCCCATCCTGGACGGTCAGCTCATGCCCAGGATTGTCACGCGGGCGGGACAGGAGCTCTACCCGGTGGCCGCCGCCCTCACACCCGGTGAGCATCGGCTGGAGCTGTACCGGCGCACGGAGGCGTCCTTCGGCGCGACGACCTTTCTGGGCCTCGAGGTGACGGGCGGGGAGCTGCTCGCGATCGAACCACCACCGTCGCGGCGGCTCGAGGTGGTGGGGGATTCCATCACGTGTGGCTACGGGATCGAGGGAGATTCACCGAGCTGCCCGTTCTCCGCTGATACCGAGAATCACCAACAGAGCTATGGTCGCCTGTTGGCGACTCGTTTCGGTGCGGAGCTCAGTACGGTTGCGTGGTCAGGTCGCGGTGTAGTCAAGAACTACGATGGAGGGCCCGGCGACAAGATGGGCGTCCTTTATCAGAGGATCCTGCCCGCGGTTCCCTCCAGTCAGTTCCGGCCGGATCGGGGTTACGATGCGGTGGTCGTGAACCTCGGGACCAATGATTTCAGCACCGAGCCCGACCCGGAGATGGCCGTCTTCGTCGCGGCCTATGTGGACCTATTGCAGAAAATCCGAGCCTACAGCCCTTCTGCGTTCGTGCTGTGCACGGTGGGCCCCATGCTCAACGGGGAGGATCTGGAGAAGGCCAACCAGGGGATCGCCGAAGCGGTCAGGCAGCAGCGAGCTGGTGGCGACCAGCGGGTTGTCGCACACCGCATGACGACGTCGAACCAGAATCCTGGCTGCGACTGGCACCCCTCGGTCGAGACTCACCGGCAAATGGCCGAGGAGATGGCGATCCCGCTGGGGTCTGCTCTCCACTGGTAGGAGCAGAAAAGTCCGCCCAAAACTTGGTACGCTGCCGAACCGGCCTGCTAGGCTGCGGGGCCCCTGGAATCTGCCCCGAGGACGAAACCATGATTCGACCCATCTTGTTCGGTTGTCTGGCCCTGACCGCTTGTTGCCCCCGCGGCTCGATGGGCCCCGGGGCCGTCTTCGGCACCAACGGTAGCGGTATCGTCGTTACCGGCGTCGCGGAGATCAACCTGGCCCCCGAGGTGGCGCGGCTGGTCATCGGCGTGGAGGCGCAGAGTACGCGAGTGGACGAGGCGATGCAGAAGGTGGCGGAGCGGAGCGTTCAGGTAAAAGCCAAGCTGGTGGCTCTGGGTATTGCCTCGGCGGACATCGAGGGCGCAGGCTTCGAGGTCCTGCCCGAGGAGCCGCGGGTCCCCTTCGGGATGGGAGTTCCCCTGGTGGCACCCACCGAAACCGCCCCCAAGCCGCAGCCAGCGCCCTCGCCAGCTGCCTCGGCTGCCGCATCCAGTGATGCAGCCCCCGCCGGTAGCGCTCCGCCTCCAGCCGTCGTTCCGCCAGCTCCGGAGCAGACCCGTGTGACCCATGTCTCGAACCGCTTCCAGATCACGATCCGTGACGTGGCTCGCCTGAGGACGGTGCTATCCGAACTGGTGGCTGCTGGTGCGAATCGGGTGCTGAGTCTGTCCTGTGACGTCAAGGACCGCTCGTTGGCGATGGTACAGACCCGTGACAAGGCCATGGCCAGCGCCAAGCAGCGCGCGCAACAGTTGGCCAAGGCAGCCGGTGTGGAGCTGGGTAACGTCGAGGCCGTGGTCGAGTCGCCCACCGACGTCGTTATGCCGGTCCCTCCCATGCCCATGAACCAGATGGCCTATGGTCAGAGCGCTGGTGTGCTGGAGATGGCGGTCAGCTGTGATCGCGTGCGCATGGTCCATACGGTGACGGTACAGTTCGCGATCGACTAGGTACGGAATTCACCTACGCCCAGATACATTTCTGGGCGTACTGGAACCACGCCGGTAGGTTCGGTCACCTCGTTGCCGCAAGGGACACGATACCGTATCTTCCTAGGGCTTCGCTTCGGAGGAAACATGCGGCGATTCGAGATCTTGTGGATACTGGGCGCGCTTTGCCTTGTCGGTGCATGCGACGACGGAGCCTCGGATGATGCCGATGGAGCAGGGGGCCTGCCTGGCGCGGGCGCTCCGAGTCTGGGCGGCGGCGCAGGAACCAACCCTGGCGCGGGTGGGTCCTCTACGGGTGGCAACACGGTTGGTTCGGGCGGCGCGCAACCGCAGGGTGGCAATATCGTCAAGGAGCCGGATTGCTCGGACGTGGGCACGGGGAGCGAGACGCTGCGGGGTGCAACGGAGGGGCGCGATGTCCAGGCGGGCTCGGGCAAGAGCTACTATCTTCAGACCAACTGGTGGCTTGCACAGGAAGACCCCAGTGTGTTCGACGGGCAGACGGTCAGCTACGACTCTCTCTCTTTCTCGATCGGCAACCCACGGAACAAGGCGGTCGCTGAGGGTGTCGACAAGCCCATGGGCTACCCCTCGTTCTTCATCGGCAAATACGCCGGGCACCAGACCCAGGGCAGCAATCTGCCCAAGCGGGTGGGCGATCTGACCGCGGTACCCACCTGGTTTTTGACCAATTCCACCAGCATCGAGAACTCCAATCTCAACGCCGCCTACGATGTCTGGTTCACGCCGACCTCAGGCGCTCTGGGCGACAATACGTTTGCCCCGCCCCAGGGTGGAGCATACCTGATGGTGTGGCTTTTCAAGCCCAGTAATCGCCAACCTCGGGGTGGCATTCAGGCGCGCAACCACGTGGTTCATGGAGTCTCCGGAGACTGGACGGTCTGGGTGGACAAGACCAACCCACCTTGCATCTCTTACGTGAGCACCGAACCGCGCAACGATATCAAGTTCGACCTCAAGGACTTCATCGTTGACTCCGTGAAAGAGGAGTACGGAATCACCGAAAACATGTACCTTAGTATCGTCTTCGCCGGTTTCGAGGTCTGGGGCGGGGGTGATGGCCTGAAGGCCAACAAGTTCTGCGCCAAGGTGGAGTAGGGATCCCCGGATTTATGCGCGCCGCAAGGCGCGCCGCACCAGACCCTGGATATGCTCGCGGATGTCCTTGGGCCAAGCCTCGATCTGGCTCTCGAACTTGGGGTAGTCGTTGGCGAACAGGGATCGCGAGGCTTCCTCGAAGCCCGGTAGGTTGCCGGCCATGGTCCAGATGAATCGACCGATGGCATCGCGCCAGCGCTGCTCTTCCACCTCGGGGGGCTCGTTCTTGCGCGCCTCGTCCACCAACCGGCGCAGAGCCCCCGAGATGCCACCCTTTTGCGTCTCCAACCATTCCCAGTGCCGCGGCAACAGCGACACCTCGCGCGAAACCACGCCCAGCTTCGGGCGCCCGGGTCCACTGCGACCCGCCTCGGTGCCGAGCTGCGCCGCGAATAGGGGGTGTTCAGCGAGCCGCGCCAACACGTCCTCGACGTTGCCGCGCCAATCGAAATCGATCTGGGCCCCCGTGTGGTCCTCGAAAATCAGGACCGGCTCGGTCTCCCCAGCGTCGATGCGATGCTTGGTGGCGGTGAGGGTGGTTTGGATGTCGCCGGACGCAATCAACTGCGACCCGGCAAAAGCGGTGAAGATCCGTTGTGGTTGCATGATTTGGCAATTATACCCGGGTGTAATGCCCCAGTCAATAACATCCGGGTAAAATGACAAGCGTCTGAATATGTTTACTATTTTGCCTTTCCGCCGCGGCAGACGGAACTCCACGAGCCGACGGCCGGTTGATGCCCCGGGGCTCTGAGGGTGCTCTTGCTGACCTTAGATCCGGCATGCTCGGGTGTATTCGATGGGAGCGCACGCATTGTTGGCTCGTCCGACGCTTCTGGGGATCGGCGCCCTGTCGCTCCTCTGGTCGGGAGCCTTGCGAGCTCAGCCCGCCGAGCCAAAGACCCCGCGGTCCATCTGGTTGCGCATCGATCGCGTCCCCGGCTCGGAGAGCTGCCCCGACGTCGCTCGTGTCATGGAAGCCATTCAGCGGCTGTTCCCCAACGCGGGGTTCGAGCAGCATGATGGAGTCTCGGGGGCGAACGCCAGCGCCACGGTGGTTGTCCGTCCCGGTGCCGTGGGCCACGAGGCGATCGTTCGCGTCGAAGCCCCGCACCCGGGCGAACGCTTGATCGTCGAGCAAGATCCACAGTGTGGCGGCCTGGCAGATGCCTTGGCTGTTACACTGGTCATGTTGGTCGATCCGGATGCGCGCCCCGCCGGGCCCGTCGGCGCGACGGACCATCCCGACGCCGAGCTGTCGGAACGCGAGCCAACCCCTGCTGCGGTCGTTACTGCGCCGCCCCCAACAACAAAATCACCCACGGTCTCCAAGGCGCCGAGTCCTGTGCTCCCCTCGGCACAGCCTCGAGTCGCGACACCGCCGCCAGAAAAGCCCTGGTGCGTCGGGGTTGATGGTGGAGCGAATCTGGCTGTGGGTTTGCTGAGTAAGCCGTCCCTCGGCGCGGCGGTGGGACTCTGGGCAAACCATGGGGCGGGTTGGGGGCTGTCGTTGCGGGGGCTTCGAACCTGGGCGGCCGAGGCAGGAGATGAGCGCGGTTCGATCGATCTGGACCTGTGGGCAGCCATGGGCGGGCCCTGCTTTCAGCACGCCCTGACCGAGGCGTCTGGGCTGCGCAGTTGTCTGGTGATGGGGGCTGGTGTTCAGCATGCGAGCGTCGAGGGCTATCGGGAACGTAGCCCCAAGAGCCGCCCCTGGTTGGTCGCAGGACCCGAGGTCCGCTTCGAACAGGGCTTGGGCTGGCGCTTGAGCGGGTTCGTTGGGGTGGGGTTGTTCGGCCACCTGGTCCCCAATTCCTTCAGTGTCGAGGGAGTGGGCGTCGTGGCTAAAGCTCCGGGCGTTGGCGTGTACCTGGATCTGGGCATTTCCGCCGCAGTGATGGGTGAGAACGCACCCACGCGAACCCGGTGATCGAGGCGACCCCCGGTGTCCACTAAGGGTAGGAGTCCATTGAGTCCAGAGATCGGCCACCCGGACCCGAGGCGCGCACCACCCAACCCGGCGGGACAGGGGTGAGCCTTGACCTTCGAGGAGATCTATCGATCGAATTGTGGCTTCGTATGGGGGAGCTTGCGTCGACTGGGAGTGGCCGAGCGAGACGTCGAGGACGCCGTACAGAAGGTGTTTCTCATTGTCTTTCGGAAGCTGCCGCTGTTCGAGGGGCGGTCGTCGCTTCGGACCTGGTTGTGCGGGATCGCGCTGCGGGTGGCATCCGATTATCGAAAGAGCGCCGCGCTTCGGAACGAAACGCTGGTCGATGAGCCACCTTCCGGTTGCTCGCCTGGCAACGACCCGGGTGCGGCAATGGAAGAGAGGGAAAAGCTCCGAGAGCTGGATCGGGTGCTTTCCCGGCTCCCCTTGGAGCAGCGCGATGTACTAGTGCTATTCGAGCTGCAAGGACTGTCCGGAGACGACATCGCCGAGCTGCTCGGGATACCGACCGGAACCGTGCGCTCCCGCTTGCGCCTGGCCCGTCAGGCCTTCTCCCGCGTGGTGGCCGAACGCGACCAGAGAGTCTATCGGACCGCCGTCGGAGGTGAACCATGACAAATGTCCGCCGCTGGTTGTCGGTGTTGCCCCCGGATGCCCCAGAACGGGAGCTGCTCGATGCAGGCCTTTCCGCCCAGCTGCCCGATGAAACCGTTGAACGCGGGTGGAACCGGCTCTGTGCGACAATTGGAGCCGGAGCTGCCACGGCGACCCTGTCGGCCAAGGCGATAGCAACGGTCGGTTCGACGGGTACGGCAGCGGGGTTGGGGGTCAAGGCCGGTCTTGGAACCTGGGGAGGATCGCTGGTCGCAAAATCGGTGGCGGTCGGATTCGTGGTCGGGTTCTCAACGCTGGGTACGGTGGCGGTTCTTCAGAAAAGACCGTTTGAGAGGAGCCAGGCTGCATCGACTGTTCCCGCCTCCGCACGGCCGCCCTCCAGGCAGGGCCATGCCGTGATCGCCACGCCGACTTCCTTGCCGGTCCCAACGGCCACGGCGCGGCCTGCCGAGCCGTCGTCGTCTGATCTATTGCCGATGCATCCCTCTGAACCGTCGGTGATATCGACCGTCGAGTCGTCGCCGAGCTCGTTGGCCGAGCAGGCTCGGGAACTGGCGCAGATCAAGCGGTCGGTTGATGAAGGCCGTTTGGACGAGGCGCTCAGTCGACTGCGCAGGACAAGGGACCGCGGCCTGCTCTCGGATCTGTCCGAAGAACGCGACGCCCTGTACGTCGATACCTTGCGCAAGGTCGGGCGGAACACCGAAGCTCGACAGTCCGCCCGTCAATTCCTTCGGCGCTACCCTAAGAGCCCCCATGTCAAAAGGATGCGACTGTTGGTGGATTCCGAGTGATCGCACCGGCGGTTCGGCTCCACACAGGGAATGACGCGTATCGCGAAAGGGAGAATCGATCCATGAAGTCCTCGAGCCTGAGTGCGACCGGCATTTCTCTGTTGGCAGTCATCGCGTTGGGCTGTTCGGCTAAGGACACCAGCGTGGGCTCCAACCTGGCGGGTGACGCTGGAACACCCCAGGGTGAAGAGGCCGGCCAGGGCGGTGCGGATCGAGGAGTCGCGGGTTCAGACGGGCCCGGGCAAGCGGGGGCCGGACAGGCCGGGACGGCCGAGGGGGGCGCAGGACGCGGCGGGGCCGAGCAGGGAGGTGTCGGACAGGGCGGGGCACTGGTCACAAGGGGAGGGGCGGGCCACGGGGGCTCCAGTCGCGGAGGCGCGGCACCAGGAGGTGCAGGCCAGGGCGGCGCGGGTCAAGGCGGGGTGTCCGAAGCCGGTGCTCTGCAAGGAGGCGCCGACCAAGGTGGTGCGTCGGTTGGCGGAACATCGATTGGAGGCGTTCTCCAGGGTGGCACGGCAGGTGCAGCCGAAGCAGGCCAGGCCAACGGCGGAACTGCACAAGGTGGTGCTTCCGGCGGCCAGGGCGGCAGCTCCGATCCTCCCCTGTGCATGATTCCGGAGACCGAGCTGACCTGGCAGTTCGACGGCGGGCATATCATGCCAACCTATCCCCAGAGTGTCGTCTCTACGCTGAACGCCGACGGTTTTTCGAGTGTCTCCATCATGCAGGACTCCACCATACTGCACCAGTGCGAAGTCCCGCTGGACTGCCCCGAATGGGCCCCCGATCTGGACGTCATCTCCGCACAATGGGAGCTCTTTTGGTCGCTGACCGAGGGCGACGGGGTTCACCTGGTTGGCCACGACGCTCGACCTGCCGATGGCCAGGCGCTGTTGATCAAGGCCCAGGGGCGTACGCTGACGGTTGGAGAACAGTGTGACGACAGGCCGGACTGCACGCCCATACCCGATGGGATCATGGAGCTGAGAGTGGCGTTGGGCGACATCAAGAACCGTGCCCTGCTCCGTTGTGCTCCGGAGTGCATCAACGGTCCCAATCCAGCGCTCTCTTGCCTAGCCACCGCGGAACCAAGCTGGTACTTCGGCGCGACCCGGTGCTACCAAGAGCCCGATTGTCAGTGCGTGGGAGAGAACTGCCAGACCGGTTATGCCTCCCAAGAGGAATGCACGATTGCCTACAGCTATTGCCCGTATTTCCCCTCCTGCGGCGGGATCTCGAGCTATGCGTGCATTGATGACGAGTACTGTCACACCCAGATGTCGCTGGACTGCGGTGCGAGTGCCGATATCCAGGGCGTCTGCCTGCCCAGACCGCGCGCTTGCTCGGCGCCCACCGCGACCGAGGCCGTGTGCGGGTGCGACGGTCGGGTCTATGCCAGTCGTTGCATGGCCGCCCTGGACGGCGTGGGGATAGGCGATCTGGCAAACTGCGCGATGTCGTGCTCGACGAGCGGTGACTGCGCTGGCTTCACCGATTTCTGCGCGGCGTGGGCACCGGATACCAATGGCAA
Organism: uncultured Polyangiaceae bacterium; assembly: GCA_964648165.1. Lineage (GTDB taxonomy): Bacteria > Myxococcota_A > Polyangia > Polyangiales > Polyangiaceae > FEN-1139. The sequence continues at coordinate 22,002 of CAZYKT010000039.1, forward strand.
TCCGGGGGAACCGGCCTGCGTGTCCGGAAGCTGCGGGTGCGAGTAGGGCTCCGGGCTGCCCCGGTGGCTCAGATCCCGTAATCTCGGGTCTTGGGACCGGAACGCTTGGCGGGTGGGGGACGCGGTGCGCTTCGCCGGTACGCGGGTGCTCCGGCATCGGATGTGGCAGCCGCACTGGGTGCCCCGGTCGGTGCGGGTAGCACGACAGGATTCGACGTTGCAGCCGATATTGGTTCACCCAAGTGATCCCCGGGGTCAAGGGTTGGCACCTGGCTGGTCTGGACTCGGGTCGTCGAGGCAGATGGCACCAGAGGCGGTGTTGAGGCGGGCCGAATCGAAAACCACACCGTCGCCACGGCAACCCCCACCAACGTCCAACCCAGGCCGAACAGCAACGGCCGCCGCATGGGGCGGGAGCTCACAGGTGGCGGTGGAGCGATGCTGAGCTGAACCGGAGCGTCAGATTGGAATGATGCGGTGGGTGGCGAGGCCTGCGGGGGAGACGAACCCACATGGCAAAAACTGGCGGGGTCCGACCTCGGTCGATCAGTGGCGCTCAAGACGATCCCCAGAGCATCCGCGAGTTCGGCGACCGACTGGTAACGACTGCGCGAATCGAACGCGGTGGCGCGGTCCCAGAACTCCGCGAAAGGCGCAGGCAATTCGCGGATGGCATGGCTGTGCCGAACAAGGCGACCCCGAGCAGCTCCGGCTAGCAAGTCCCGTGGCGTTCCCGGGATGGTCGGGGACCGACCGGTAAGGCACTCGAACGCAATGAAGGCCAGAGCCCACAGATCCAAGAGGCGGTCAGGGGATTGGCCCCGCGCTTGCTCGGGGCTGAACAGGGCGCGGGCCACGTGCGACTTGCTCCCGAAGCCCAGAACCTTGGCGACCTCGCCATCGTCCGTCTCCACCAAAAAGACGTTTTCGGGACTGAGATTCCCGTGAACGATGCCCAACGAATGGGCGTGTTCCAGCGCACGCGCGACATGGACGATGAGGCGATGGGTGGCTTCGGCCACGAGCGGACCCTGGTTGCACAGCCGCACACGCAGGCTTCCACCGCGCAAGTACTCCATCGCGACATACGGAGTACCGTCGAAGCTGCCGCTGTCGAACACGTTGACGACGTGCGGTCCCCGAAGGCGCGCCATGGTGCGAGCGTCGTAGAGAAAACGTACTCTCGCCTCGAGCTCCGCGGTCTTTCCGCCAGCCATGAACTTGAGGGCGCACTGGTTGCCCAGCAAACGGTCCTGTGCCAGCCACAGCTCTCCGGTCATTCCCTGGCCAATCCGCGCTACCAGGCGGTATCGGTCGGCGACCAGCAGTGAGAGGGGTGGATCCAAGGTGAGCTCGGGGTTGGCACCCCCGTTTCACCGTCGGGGGCGTCCGATGGGACACCGAGGAGTCATGGGGTCACGCCGACAGACGGCAAGTGGGCTGCCGGCCGCAGCCACTGCCTACCGCGCTTGTTCCGGATCGATCCTGACGAAGGGGGCCACGGCCTCGTCCTTCATGCTCTGGTACTCGGCCTGTATCCAGGCAGCAGACCGGACCACTCGCGAGATTCGCACTTCGTCCAGGCGCCCGTCGAAGAACCCTCCGGAGCCGTCGTCTTGGGCGCCCAAGGCGCTTACGCGGGAGAGCGTGGCCGGTGTGGTCCGGTTGCGAAATCTCCTTCTATCGTAGCGACCATGCAAGGCCCCGTCGACGTAGAGCAGGATCCGGTCGTTGGTGTAGTCGATGACGGTCGCGAGGTAGTGCCAGCCGCCGAGTGCAATGGGTTGGGTGGCCGTGGTGACCTGACGGAGGGGTTCTCTGTCGGCCGCTCGTCCCCCCACCACCAACTCGAGGGCTCGATCACGCCGGCGTCCCACGGTGGTAAGGCCCAGGGTGGCTCGTGAATCTGCGGTGGGTCGGTGGTTCCCGACCGAGAGTGAAATCAGCCACTCTGCCGAGCGACGTCGCGGGGCGCTGTCGACCACCGTCCAGGTGGAGAGGGTGACGCCCCCGGTGTTGGTCAACAAGTCCCGACGTGAACCCAAGTCGATCCAGTCGTGGGTGCCGTCGAAATCCCGGCCGTTGCCCAGAACGCCAACGGCGGATGCCGTACCATGGTTGGCCCCGTTGTACGCATGGCTCGTCGAGTCGGTAAGGGTGCCGTTCAGGTGGTACACGGCGTCGAACCCCGAGGACCACACTTCCGTCTTGCGTTGACGATCGGCGGCGGCCGGGTTGTCGTAATACATCCAGACGTAATCCTGGTCCGTGTCCGCGTCGATGCGCGGGACCCGCAGCCAGACCACCGACGTACCGGACTCGTTCCAAGTTTCGATTTCGTGCGGGAGCTGGGTGGTGCCATCGGCGTCGACGAAACGCAGGTCCTGCCCCCGGTCGCGGGTCCGGGAATAGTCGATTCGGCTCGAATCGAGCCGGATGGACACCGGGAAGTCGACCAGGGCCTCACCCTGCCCGCGCCGATCGAAGCGGACGCGACGGCGATGTCGCCAGCTCAGGTCCCACCAGGACTGTTCGGTCTGAAGAACACCCGAGTGCCAGGAGGAACCACCGAGGCTGGGCCAGCGGACCATGCCGGGTTCACCGTTTCGCGTCAAAGCGACCACTCGCTGCGAATCCCAACCCCCCACCAGGATGTCGTCCCGACCATCCAGATCCAGATCCGCGACCAGTGGCTGCGGTAAGAATCCGCTGCCCACCATGTCATACTGGTCCACGGTGGTAAGGTTCTTTCCATCTATCACGCGCAGAGTATCGAGCGAACTGGCGAGCAGCCGCACCGCACCGGTGGAGGTCACGGAGAGGAACGAGGACGGCATCCAGGATTCGCCGCCGAGAGACACGCTGTGGGTCGCGCTTGCGTCGGCCTCGATGACGAGAAGCTGCCCTTGACCATCCACCACCTCGATCTCGATGGCGCCATCCCCGTCGAGGTCGGCTGCAGTCGGGTTGGTATACACCAGTTGGTGCCCGGGTAACGGGAGGCGCCACCTCAATGCCCCGTCGGAGCCAAAGGCCAAGACCGCGGGCTCGGGACCATGAAGCGCTACCACCACTTCTTGTCGGTCGTCCCCGTCCAGGTCGACGAGCAAGGGCGACGAGGCGTAGAAATAGTTGGAAAAACGGTCCACCAGCGATGGCTCCCGCCAAGCGAGTTCACCCGTCGCCGCGTCCAGCACGTACAGGCCTCCCTGCCGATAGCCGCCAAAGACCAGCTCCAGGTCACCATCGCCGTCCAGATCGCCGAGGACCGGACAGCTGGAGATGAGCTCGTCGTAGTCAGTCCAGACATCGGCAGACCACAGGACCTCGCCGGTGGGGCCGTCTGCTGCAACGACCTCGCCACCCCAGCTAACGAAGATGAAATCCTGGGCCCCGTCGTCGTTCAAATCGGCGGCGGCCGGACCCGAGTTGGACGCTCCGGGATAGAACAGCGGGCCCGTCGCGTAGCGTTCCGAGCCGTCCTCGTCGAAGACGCGGCAGTACCCCTGCCGGGCCATTTCGCACACCGCCAGCTCGTCGCGCCCGTCGCCATCGATGTCGGCAAACGTCGGGTAGCCGGCGAGCTCCGCCGTCAGGTTGATGAGAAGACGCACCGCTCCACTGGCATCGAGAATCGTCAGGACCCCGGAACCCGTTGAGAGTTCCTCGTCGTCGTAGGTTCCTCCCCGGGTCACGACGGCGATCTCCCGACGACCGTCGGCGTCGATGTCGCCCAGAGCCATGCCGTCGGGGTGTCCCGGTACTGCCTTTGACCATTGCTCGGTGACACCGAGGGCAGCCGGTGCGAGGAGCAGCGTCGCCAGCAATCCCGACACGCCCCAGGAACAAGGGGTGCTCATGGCTCGGCCTCCGGGGCTCCGGGAATGAGCCGGGGGCGACCGCCCCGCAGTCCAACCGGTGGTGGGGGTTGCCCCTTGGGCCCATCTTCAACGAAAGAGCTGGAAGAGTCGTCCGAGGCAGCCAGGATCCCGGGTTGGGTATCGCTTTCGTCCGCAGTGGGCGGGCCCTGTCCGACTTGGTTGCCGCAGGCCATGCTGGTTCCGAGCAAAAGGCAGACGATGGGCAATCCCTTCATGGCACGCTCCAGGTCCAACTTACGAACATACGCCGGTTTTCCCGAAGTCCATAGGGCATCTGCATCTCCCTCAGCGTTCGGCGGTTGCCCGTGGGGCGGTGTATGTCTCGGTGGGGTCAACGCCTACGCCGGGGTTCGATATCGAGTCGTTCCGGCGCGCCGAGCGTCGTCGCTGCGCCGTACAGGCCCAAAAACCAAGGACGTTGCCGCGAGGCAAAGCCAGGTTCTTGTTCCCCGAATGCGGTACGGATTTGGGTGTTGGGCTAGACTTGCGGGGGTGTTGCGGTTGTCTTGAAAACGGACGGTTGCCAGTCCCTGGAGTCCCAACGATGTCTTGTGCTACGGGCGGGCGGTTGTGCTTGGCGGTGGTGGCCGCGTTGTGGGTGAGCAGCGTCTCGGGCTGCGGAGGTAAGACCTCGATCCTGGGCGAGAGAGGCGACTGGGGGGACGCGGGCTATGACGACGCGGGGGCTGGTGGTCTGGCAGGCTATGCGGAAAACCAGGGGGGCGACGAGGACGCGGGTGAGGGACCACAGCCCAACCGGGGTGGGAGCGGCCATGGCGGCGTTAGTGGCGCCGGCGGAGGCGGAGCCGTGGCAGGATTCAGCGTCGGCGGTGCGCCCTCGTTCGGTGGCCGACCCCAGAACGGGGGAGGACCGAGCTACGGTGGGCGCGAGCCTCGGGGCGGACAGGGCAATGGTGGTGACCCGATTGGTCCCGGCGGCTGGTTCCCCGGGGTCGGTGGGCGCCCCAGTTGGGGTGGCAATCCAATGGTCCAGGGTGGAGGGCCCGGATGGGGCGGCTACTTCCCATGGGGAGGTGTTCCCAGCGGCGGGGGAATGGGCAGCGCTCCCAGCGGGGGTGGAGTGGGAGCTGCACCAAACAACGGAGGCGTGGGCCCCTCAGGCGGGATCCCCAGCTTCGGCGGCTGGATCCCCGAGGCTGGCACTCCGAGCTTCGGCGGCTCGGGTGCGGCGGGCGGCTTGCCCAGCTTCGGGGGTAGTGGCGCGGTTGGCGGGACGCCGTGGTACGGGGGTGCTCCTCCCCTGTTGGGTGGCGGGCCCAGCTTCGGCGGGTATGTTCCGTCCAGCGGTGGAGCGCCCCCCACTGGTGGCCAAGGGGGTTCGGGGGCCACGACGACCTGCCCTATCACCTGGTTCGACGATGATCTTCCCGCGGTCGCTTCAATCGATACGCAGCGGGAGGTCGACCGACTCACTCCGACCTGCGGCTCGTTGTCGGGTTCCGGCGACGCGCCCTTCGGCTGGGTCGCGCCTTACACCGGGACCTTCCGCTTCTCGACGGCGGGCTCGAACTACGACACCATCCTGGCCCTGTACGACGGCAGCTGTCGCGGCCCGATCCTCGCCTGCGATGACGATTCGGGAGGCTCGCTGAACTCGGAGATCACGCTCGCGCTAACCGCTGGGCAGGCGGTCATCGTGGTGGTCGACGGATACGGCGGAGGGGAGGGCATTGCGAGCCTGCGCATCGACAGCGCCGGGCCGCAATGTCCAGACAGCACAGCCAGCTATCAGGTGCCGTTCGACGTGGCCGGGAGCACCGTGGGTCGTCTGGACCGAGTCACGCCAAGCTGCGGCTCGGCGCAGGGCAATCCAGATTACACGACGGTCTTCCAGGCACCGCATCGGGGCGTCTTCGCCTTCGACACCATGGGATCGAACTACGACACGGTCCTGGCCTTGTATGACGGCTATTGTGAGGGTTCAGAGCTGTCCTGCAACGACGACTGGTCCTCGTTGACCTCGCGGGTCGAGCTCCCGCTCGACGCCGGTCAGCAGGTGACCGTGGTGGTGGATGGCTTCTCGACCGGGACTGGTGCCTTCCAGCTCCACGTGACCGCGACGTCCCTGAGACCTTGCTGTGAGCCCAACTACGAGTCGGGGAGCTGCGAGTCGCCGGCGGTCGCGCAATGTGTCTGTGCCGCGGCTCCTGAATGCTGCCAGGACACCTGGAGCGAGGAATGTGTGGAGCTGGTCAGCGGCCTGAGCTGCGGAATGTGCTCGGGTTGTAGCGACACGGTTCTCACCACCACCCAATCCGTCTCCGGGTACACGACCGATCAACCCGATCGGTGGACGGTCGGCAACTGTGGTGGCCGGGTTGGTTCCGGGGATTTCATCGCGCAGTTCACGGCTCCCCATGCGGGCAACTGGGAGTTCAATACGATTGGGTCGGGGTACGACACCGTTCTATCCATCCTGCAGGGAGTCTGTTCGGGCAGCGAGCTGCGCTGCAATGACGACAACGCTGGTCTGCAATCCAGCATCGACCTGTGGCTGGACGCGGGACAGACGGTGACAGTCGTGGTGGACGGCTATGGGGGCTCGGAGGGCTACTTCGTGCTCAATGTCCTGGACCTCGACGAGTACTGGAGTGAGTAACCGCCTGGCCCCGGCCCATCACCGAACGACGGATCCAGTTGAAGCGATTCCGGGCAGGCGTGCGCGCGCGACGAACGGGTTGGTGGTGCTCGGTACAAAAACCAGCTATGGCCGATGGTCCCCGGGGCAGCACCCTGTGTCATCTGCCAACCTGGGAGACACGTCGCGCAACGTCTTTGCGTTAACGGTGCCAGGTGATCATGCGGAGCGAGATTCGCTAGCTTTCCCTTTCTGCTACTGTGGCGGCTCAATCAAGCTAACCGGCACCAACTTTTTTCCCGATTGAAACGGGGAAAACAGGCATTTGCAGCCACGGGCCATCAATGCAGTGTGCCTGCGAGAACCACCACGCGATCTCTTTTGGGGATGGTGGGCTTGCACCTGGATCATTGCATGGTACGGGACAGATTCTATGCATCCTTCCCGGTCCAGGCTTGCTTGGCTGACGTTGGGATCTATCGGCTTGTTTCTGTGCTGTGAGCCCAAGGAGCACGACCAGTGTTGCCTCTGCAGCGTCACGTGCAACGGGAGGTTCAATGAGGCTCCGGTCAATGCCTATGGCATGTTCCGCAAGCCGCTGTGCGAGGATACCTCTCAGCGGGCTTGTTCAGAATACTGCCAGTCTCTCAGAGCCGAGTGTTCGGTGGTCTTCGAGGCACAGAAGCTAGAGGTGACGGAGTTTTTGCCGCCAACCGTCCGCCGCGCCTGGGTCGAGGAGTGCCCGGCAGACGTGAGCTGCCTCAGCGAAGGCGACGGGGTGGGTGGTGCGCCGGGTCTGGGCGGAGCCGGCGGTGTTGCAGGCGGACTCAGTGCTGGGGGCGTCGCCGGAATCGCAGGCGTCGCGGGTGTCGCCGGAGTCGCGGGTCAGACGGGGTTGGGGGGTGCAATGGGCCTCGGAGGGGCTCCGATGGGCCAGGGCGGTCACTGGCCCTGAAAGCGGCGCTTGCCGACGACCGGCTTTCGCACGACTCGGTCAAGCTGCGCCAGTAACCGTGGGCGGGGGCACTGCAGTTGCCAGGGCGAGCCTGCAAGGTGACCTCATTCCGGGTCAGGGGTGAACGGGACATGGCGCAGATCGCCGGGCCAGGCCTGGTCACCAAGGGGAAACACGGTCACTGACTTGGCCCACGGGGCGGGTACTCGGCCGACGCCGAGCACTCCAACCCGTGGCACTGGAACCTGGCAATCTGGCGGTTTGACTTGCCTCCGGGAGCAAGATCGCGTCAGGTTGGATTGAAGGAGGAGATCATGACTCTGGTGTCTGGTGTCGGTTTCAGCGAACACCGCAATCCCAGCGAAGCCGGGCGCCTGGCGGCAGAAGCTGCCCTGGCCAAGGCAGGGACCGACCGCCCGGATTTCGTGTTCCTGTTCGGGTCCATCGGCTATCGGCAGGACGCGTTGCTCAAGGCCGTGCGTGATGCCACTGCCAACGTACCCCTGACGGGGTGTTCGGTGGAGGGCCTGATCACGGCCGGTTCGATCCAGGAAACCAATTTCGGCGCGGTAGTTTGCGTGGTCAAATCCGACGAGCTGGCTTTCCGGACCGCAGCCGCTGCCGGTATGAGCCAGGATGCGGTGGCAACCGGAAAGGCTGTGGGGTTGCAGCTGGGATTGAACACCGCCAAGGATCCACTGGTGCTCATCACGCTGGCGGATGGGCTCACGCTCAATTTCGACGCAATGCTGCGGGGCTTGATGCACGGACTGCCCTCCCCGCACGCCATTCCCATGGTTGGCGGTACGGCCAGCGACAACTGGACCTTCACCAAGACCTACCAGTACTGCAATGACCAGGTGATGAGCGATGGCATCGTCTCGACGCTGGTCGAAGGCAAGGGAGAGCTCGTCACGTCGGTGCGCCACGGCTGCGTCCCGGTCGGTGACGAGCTGACCATCACCAAGGCCGAAGCCAATCGGATCGTCGAAGTTGACAATCGGCGAGCTTTGGACGTCATCGACGAATACCTGACCGTGGAGGAACGCAGCGGCGACTGGAAGAAGACCAACGTCTATCTGGCTATTGGCGTGCGCGCTCCGGAGCACATGAAGCACTACGATGACTATCTGATTCGTTTCATGCCGATGCGGGACGACACGGGAGGGGGTGTCTACGTACCCACTGAGCTTCCGGTAGGGACGCGGTTCTTCATGACCCGGCGCGACCATGACAAGATTGCCAGTGGCAACACCCGCATGGCTGAAGAGCTCAAGTCACGCTTTGGGGGCAAGGTGCCGCGCTTCTTGTTCCAGATCGAGTGTATCGGTCGGGGTCAGGTCATCTTCAACGAGAGCGAGAAGCAGGGACTGCTGAAGGACGTGCAGCGCCAAATAGCCGGCAACGCTCAGCACTGGTTTGGTGGCTACACTTATGGTGAATTTGGTCCAGTCGGCGGAGTCAACTGCTTTCACAACTACAGCCTGGTCATGACCGCAATCCTTTGATCGGGTTCAGGCCCGACGACGGAATCGTGGTGGTCCTCCGCGTCGCGAGGTGAGGTGCCATGACGGAATCGAAGCCCCCCGAGCCGGTTTCCCCTTGCGCGTCCGCACCCCGGGAGGCCCTGGAGCGTGAAAACGCGGCGCTGCGCGAGCAGGTCCGTCTCCTGATGGCCGCCGAGAACAAGCTGTACACGTTGCAGGACCATTTGAGTGCTCAACAACGCATGTACGTGAGGCTGACCGAGGCCGTACGCACCATGACGTCGCTCTTGGAGATCAGCAAGATTGCCGAGGCCGCGGTGAAGTTCGTGGTCTACGGGTTCAACTACGAGCGGTGCGCCGCATTCTTGCGTGAGCCAAACCAGCTCGTGTTTCGAATGGCCGCCCAGGAAGGCTACTACGACGAAGCATCTCGCGGACGCATCGAACAGGCGGTGCTTACGGGGGCGGAGGCGGCGCTGGTTGGAATCGAGGATCACCTTGGCTTCGTCTGTCACGTCGGACAGTCCACCGACGCCCAGACCAAAACCTTGGGCGCGCTGCTACAGCTGGACGAGTACTTCGTCTTTGCTCTGCCTCAGAAGGAAGGCGGGGCGTTGGGTTACCTCGCAGCGGGAAACACCGCCCAGCAGTCACGCTACCAATCCGCGGTGGTGGCCGAAGGGGAGATGCTGGTTGCCTTTTCCAACCTGGCCAGCCAGGTTGCCACCGCGATCGATCACGTGCGCGCCTACCGAGCGTTGGAGCAAGAGCGGGAGTTGTTGGACCAAACGGTAGCGGATCGGACTCGTGAACTCTCTGAGGCCCTGGACACCGCGCAGGAAGCGGTGCGCCTGAAGTCAGAGTTCTTGGCCAAGGTGTCCCATGAGCTCAGGACGCCCCTCAATTCCATCATCAACGTTCCGCGGGCACTTCTGGCCGACTACGCGGTGGTGCCGGCGTGGCGCTGCGAAGCCTGCGAGGCCTGTTTCCAGGAGTCCGGGGACAGCTCCAGCGAGTCGATCTGCCCCGACTGCGGTGGGACTCTGGGACCCACTACGTCCCTGGTTTGCACCGGAGACCCCAACGAGCATCACCGCTTTTTGGCACTCCTGCAGCAGCAGGGCAACCACCTGTTGGGGTTGGTGGAAGACGTCCTCGATTTCTCCCGGCTGGAAGCGGGCCGGATGGAGCTTCATTGCACCCTGGTCGAGCTACGCGAGCTATTGGCCGAGGTGGAGGCGACCATGCACGCCACCGGGAAGATGGAGGCACGGACGCTGGTAATCCCCAAGCTGGATCGGGGGGTGTGTCTGGTAGCGGACCGTACCAAGCTGAAGCAGGTTCTCTTGAACCTGATCGGCAACGCCGTCAAATTCACTCAGCCCAGCGGACGAATCGAGGTGCGCGTCGAAGTCGTGGATGCCAGCTCCGGAGTGGAGGAGGGTGTCCTGATGGAGGTCGTTGACGACGGTATTGGTATCCCGCAAGACAAGATTGATCTCATCTTCGAGAGCTTTCGGCAGGTGGACGGGTCCCACACTCGCGCTGCGGGGGGAGCGGGGTTGGGTCTGGCCATCTGCCGGCAGCTGGTGGAGATGCACCAGGGCACCATCTCCGTTCGCAGTCAACTGGGCAAGGGCAGCAGCTTCCGCGTCTGGTGGCCAAAGGATCGTGCCTCACCCCCACCAGCGCCGAGCTCTGGGCCCAGTCCCAGCGACGCCTCACCCGTGGAGCACGCCGAGGCTGGAGCTTCGTGCGGTTTCGGGCGAATCGTCGTTGTGGACGATGATGTGGCCCAGCTCTCCATGGCGCGCAAACTCCTGGAGCGTGAGGGCTACGAGATCGTCGCTGTCTCGCGCCCCGAGGAGGCCGTGGATACCATTCGGCAGGTACGTCCACGAGCGGTGCTGTTGGACATCATGATGCCCGCCCTGAATGGGCTGACCATACTGACCCAGCTCAAACAGGACCCGGCCGTTGCAGCGGTGCCGGTCATTGCATCCACAGCCTATCATTACAATCACAATCGGGCCGTGGAGTTGGGCGCCCTGTGGCTGCCCAAGCCCTGGAGCTCGCGCTCTCTCAATGCCGCGACCATCGAACAGATCCTGGTCGGTCAGGAGCGGGGGTTCAGCACCGTCGAGCGCGAATCAATGCCCCGCCAACGCCGGTCGCGGCTTTCGGAAGCCGTATCGCAAATTCTATACGTGGAGGATGAAGACGCGAACTGGGAGGTCACGGAACTCTCCCTGCGAAGCAAGTACCGCCTGGTGCGCGCTCGGGACAGCCGCGAGACCTTCGAGATCCTAGCCAAAGAGGCGTTCGACCTCATCTTGATGGATGTGCAGCTCAGGGGTTCGGAGTTGGATGGAATCCAGATATGCAGGGCTTTGACCGGCAGGCCGGTACCAGACCTTCCCGACTATGCCCAAGGGATCAGGACCAAGGCGCCGATCGTTTTCGTTACCGCCTATGCGACTTTGTGCTCCCGGGAGGATCTCGCAGCGAATGGAGCTCAGGATTTGGTCCACAAACCAGTCGATTTCACTCATCTTCTTCTGGTGTTGTCCCGTTTGATGGTCAAAGGTGCTCTAGGCGGGTAGAAAAAGTGCGCCTGTCTTGCATCTGTGAAGCGTTATGGGTCTCAAGCGAATTCAGCCGTTCGGCGGCGCGCGACCAAGCGGTGGGGGTGGTCGCTCACGGATTCTCTACGTCGAGGATGATGACCCAACCTGGCAGCTGACCGAGCGGTATCTTCGCGACAAATACGAAATCGTCCGGGCGCGCACCAGCCAGGAGGCGCTCAGCCTGCTCAGTCGACAGCGCTACGATCTGATCTTGCTGGATATCGAGCTGGCCCGCTCGGACATGGATGGGATCGCTCTGTGCCGTCTGCTCCGCGGCAAGGCATCACCTCGGGTCGTCAACACCGCGTTGCCTGCGGGGGCAGCTGACGTACCCATCGTCTTCGTGACCGCCTACGCCGCCCGCTACCCCAAGGAAGAGCTACTGCAGGCGGGAGCCAACGACGTGGTGACCAAGCCCGTCGATTACACCCGCCTGCTCTTGGTGTCTTCTCGACTACTGGTCAGTGCTTTGCACAACAGCTAGCCCTCACCCTCGTGGCATCTGTCCGCGTTCAGTACGTTCCCTTTCGATAGGCTCCGGGACTGACGTGGCGGAAACGGCGAAACACCCGACTGAAGTGGTCTGTGTTGGCAAACCCGCATTCGTCGGCGATCTGCTTGATGGGAATGGAGCCAGAAAGAAGCATGCTGGCGGCCTCTCGAACCCGGGTTTCCGTGATGAACCGTGCCGGCGTCAGACCGGTCCTGGCACGGAAGAAGTGGCTGAAGTGGCTGCGGGTCATCCCGTACTCGGAAGCCAGCTCGTCGATGTTCAGGGCTTGTCTCGGATTGAGCAACACGCGCCGGCGCACCGCCTCCAGCAGCCGGTCGCGTTCATCGAACGGGAAGGTTTGCTCTTGCGCCAGACGTTCATAGGCGATGACGAACTGGAACAATGCCAGCTCAACATCGAGGCGGTCGGCAAAGTCCTTCCTGTAGCTGCCACTGGTGATGCGTAACGCGCTCTTGGCCAGGGCACTGGTCGGCTCGAGTTGAACCACGTGACCCGTCAATGGGATCTGCTGGGCCACCCGCTCCATCAGATACGGCCAGTGGAAGTTCACCCAAGCGAAGGTCCAGCCTGGGGAATCCTCCGGAAGGAAGTACCGATGTCGGGAGGGAACGACGGCCAAAAAGCCCATGCCAGGAAGGATCTGCCGAGCCCCCTCGCCGGGGGCTTCGAAGATCCCCCATCCTCCGAGCGTGTATTGGAAAAAAAAGAAGGGACGATCCCCCTTCTTGAACCGCTGGATTCCGTCCCAGCAGTAGTGGGACCCGGCAGCTCGCGACTCCACTTGGCCGTAGAAGGTCCGGTCTGAGGTCCACCAAGGGGGGCCTTGGCTCGGCGTTCTCGATGCTTCGACCAGGTGCTCGTGGGCAGCTTGCCAGTTCGGTGGCACGGCAATCGATGCCTCCGATGGCGGTCGGAGCTGCGGAGCCTTCACAAACGGACAGTAATCCGCACAACCTGGCGATGGCAATAATGGGGTCCCAAACGCAAATAGAGAGTGTCGAGATGCCGATTTGAGCCGTGTGACCCGTGTACTTACGCCGGTTGGGCGTCCGTCCCCGAACCGTACCGATTGGAGCCATGGAATGCAGCCGATGATTCGACGCCAAAGGGCAGCGCTGGTGACGTGTTTGGTTCTCCTTGTGGGTTGCTCTGACTCCGAGCCAGAGGACGTGCAGGGTGGCGGGGGTGTTGCTGTGGACTCTGGCGGTGGCCCATCGGCGGGCGGGTCGGCAGTGTCGGGCGGGGCCAGCACTGGAGGCCACCAAGCCAACGGCGGAGGGCCAGTGACGACCGGTGGCGGAATTGGGTCAGGTGGTTCGCCATCGGCCGGTGGGAGGCCGTCGAGCGGCGGCGGCCCGAATAACGGCGGCACCAATCCTGGTACTGGCGGTCTTTCCGTCGGCGGAACCCAACCGAGCGGGGGGCAACTCAACCCTTCCGGCGGTTCGCCCCAAGGAGGTGCGCCCCCCGTGTCTGGTGGAGGTGCGGGTACGGGTGGTGTCATTGGATCGGGGGGAGGGAGCAACGGTGGAAACGGGGCGGGGGGAAACGGCCAAGGCGGCAGCACGGCAGGCAGTAGCGCGGGTGGGGTCCAAGAAGCGGGCGGCCAGCCCACAGCGGGTCAATCCGCGGGTGGTTCGGCGGGAGATGGCGCAGCAGGAGCCGAACCCACAGCGGGCGCCGGCACCGCGGGCGCGCCTCAACAGTGCGACACCAGCTGGGACACCTATCCCTCGAAGGGAGACGGTGCCGCGCTCACTCCACCGCTGGGGTGGAACAGCTGGAACGCCTTCCACGAAAACATCAACGAGACCCAGATCAAAGAAGTGGCCGATGTGATGGTCAGTTCCGGTTTGAGGGACGCCGGGTACATCTACCTGAATCTCGACGATCGCTGGATGGACGATGACGGTAGAGACGGCCAAGGCAATCTGTTCGGTGACAGTGTACGGTTCCCCAGCGGCATGGCCGCCCTGGCCGAATACGTGCACGAGCGGGGCCTCAAGTTCGGTCTGTACGGGGATCGCGGCAACGAGACCTGCGCCCACCACAACGCCAACACGCCTTGCCAGAGCGGGAGCTACGGTCGTGAGATCCAAGACGCTCAGACCTTCGCCTCCTGGGGAGTCGACTATCTGAAGTACGACAACTGTGCGATTGCCCCAGGAAGAGACAACGATCAGGCGCAGCAGGAGGACTACCAGGCGATGGGTGACGCCTTGCGCGCCACGGGTCGCCCCATCGTCTTTAGCATCTGCGCCTGGGATGGGAAGCCCTGGATGCCCAACGTCGGTCACCTGTGGCGAAGCACGTTCGATATCGGTCCGTGTTTCAGCGGCTGCAGCGAGTGGTACCGAAACATCGACCAGATCATCGACGAGAACAATCAGACCCCGGATTGGGCGGGCCCCGGTCACTGGAACGATCCGGACATGATGGTGATCGGCAACCAAGCTTTGTCCTACGACGAGAACGTCGCTCACTTCAGCCTGTGGGCGATCATGGCGGCACCCATCATCCTTGGCCTCGACATCCGGAACATGTCCAACGAGATTCACGCGATCCTCACCAACACCGAGGTCATTGCCATCGATCAAGATCCGGCAGGCATCCAGGGAACTCGGGTGGTCGACAACGGCGATCTAGAAGTGTGGATGAAACCGCTGTGCCGCAGGGACGGTCCGGAGAAGGCGGTGGTTCTACTCAACCGCGGCGGTGGCAGCTCCAACATCTCGGTGTCCTTCGACGACATTGGCGTCTCGGGCAGGGCGACGGTCCGCGACCTCTGGGCCCAGGAGGATCTGGGCGAGTTCGACGGTTCGTTCTCGGCCAATGTGCCGTCCCACGGCGTGGTGATGGTGAAGATCGTGGAGCTGGAAGGATGACCAGAGGGTACTGGCCAACATTCAGAACGCGGTCAGTGTGACCAACACAAGGCCGCTCAAATAGTCGAGCTCCGGATTGCCGGAGAACGCGACGTAGTTGCCCTGCAAGCCCAGGCCGAACCCGCGCCCTCGTTCGTTGTGCCATTCCTTGCCCAGGGTTAGACCGATTCCGGGGCCACTGGTCCCGTCCCCGCGCTCGTACCAGCAGGCGATCTCTGGCTTCCAGAGCAGCATCCACAGCCAGCGCAGATGTGCGGTGGCGAACCAGTCTTCATCCGAATACCAAGAAAGGGCGGCGCCAATCCCAAACATCTGGAAGCTGACGTCGGATGGCTCGTTCAAGCGCGTCAATAGCCGTTCGTAGTAGAGCTCCCCAGCCAATGCATAATCCTCGGCTCCGCCGCCCAGCTGGGCAGCGATGCTCAGGGCTGGTCCCGTGTGGGAAAGATCGCCTACCGGTTTGAAACCGGGTTTGGGCCCCAGATCGCCGCCCCACACCGTGCCAACGCCAAGGCCCGCGCTCAGGCGGGCGAAGATGCCGTGATGGGGATGATGACCCTCTTCGACCGGCTCCACGACTCCATCCAGCCGAATCAGACGACGGGGCGCGGGAGGATTGGGATCCCGCCACATCATGTGACCGGAGGCGGGCTGTGGCGTCGCCGAAGCTGCCGCTGGTGGTGTTTGGTCCGGCGCAGCTGACGTGATGGGTGCGGGTTCGCCCGTTTGGGCCAGGCTCTCGACGCTAACCAGGCCCCAGCCGAGCCCGAACAGAAGAGCTCGTCGATTCATGGAAACAGGCTCCCGCAAGCTAGCTCTTGATCCATGACCGAACAGGCCGACACGAACAGGCCCCCCGCCTCCACGGCCAAGTAACAAAGATCGACGTCGGAGAGTCGATTCCTACACAGCTCTTCGGTCTGCAGCATATTGTCCCGATTGCAGTCTTCAGCGTCGTCTCTCAGCGAATCCACCTGCGCGACACACAGCGACCATTCGGTGGTCACCGTGATGTCACCCGCCGCCCCCGCGGTGCCCGCCTGCCCGCTCGAACCACCCTCCCCCTCGCCAGCGCTACCGGACTGACCGGTCTGTCCACTCGACCCGCCCTCGCCTTGGCCAGCGCCGCCACCCTGCCCACCCTTGGCGTTGGACTCGTTGGGCAGCTCCTCCGCTCCCAAGTCGATGCACTCGCTCACCTTCTGCTGCTCGCCACAGTCGACGCACACGCCGAGCTCGTTGCAGGCGCCGCAGTCCAGCGAGCCTCGTCGTCCCTGGCGCATCTCGCAGGCAATCGCGGGCTCTTGGCGCCCGCAGTGCGCCATCAGTAGCTTGGTCGTCGTCCCTTCCCACCAGAGTAGGTAGCACATTCCAGCGTCGAAGCTGTACTCGTCACCCCTCCAGGTGACGTAGATCCGTTCCGGATCGGTGGGCTGGTGCTCGGCGATGGCGATGAGGTTGACTGATTCGTCGACTCCATCGTCGTCGACGTCGGCATCGACGTGGTTCTCGAACGTGAACCACTCCTCCCCGTCGAATTCGAAACTCTGGCTTGCCGACGCATCGATGTGCGACCAACCCGACCAATCCCAGTCCCACTCGAACTGCATGTCCCAGTCGAATTCAACGTCGATGGATGCCTCGTAGCCACCACGCAAGCGAAGGTCCAGCTCGGACACCTCGAGTTTTTGGTCCTCGCAGCAGCTGCCAAACAGAAACAACCCCGCCATCGTAAACAAGCCGAACAGGGCGTAGCGCTTGCAGCTCATGATCGACTCCCTGGTTGTTTCGCCAAGATGAAGGCGTCTTACCATGCCCACTGGGGTGGCGCCCGCGCCGCCACCGGTTGACAGATGCCCAATGGCTCGTCATCCTGGTGCTTGTCACATGAGGTGGCTCGCAGTTGCAGGTTTGTCTCTGGGGGCGTTGCTGTTACCTGCCGTGGTTCTCGCAGGGGAGTCGGTGCCCGAGGTGCGGTGGCAAACGGTCGCCAGCTGCCCTGGTCAGGACCAGCTGGAGCACGAGATGGAGCGTTTGCTCAAGCAGCCGCTCGACACGCCGCGACCCTACCCAATCGTGCTTCAGGGTGAGCTCTCCGTGGTATCCGGGGGTTCGTTCGAAGTCGTGGTGCGTTCGCTGGTCCAGGGCCGGCCCAGTGAGCGCCGATTGCTGCACCACGATTGCACGCAGCTCACCAACGCTGCCGCGCTGGTGATGGCGATGGCCATCGATGCCGACGCGGTAAGACGGCCAGACTCGTCGGATCCCGGGGGACCACCCGAGCCAGCGGCTCCGGTTGCCGAGGGTTCTGCCTCGGTCACCGTGCCCATGCCCGAGCCAGTCGTTACACCCCGGCCTGAGTCCCCAAGGGTCCAGATCAGCCACGTTGCCTTGACGGTCGTGCCCCGGCGCCGGTGGTCGTTCGGTCTGGCCGCCTTGGGGGGTGCCACGTGGGGACCGTTGCCGAACCTGGCGCCTTTTCTGGGGTTGGCCGTCTCTGTGTGGCGCGACAGTGAGTTCGGCGTGGCGCTAATGGGACGGGCGTGGTGGGCCCAAAAGGCCGAGTACAGCGGTCGCAGAGCCTCGATCGAGCTGGTCCCCCTAGCCGCCGGCATGCGCGGCTGCTGGATCCCCAGAGCGCGGGGCCCCGGTTTGGGTCTATGTCTGGGTCCGGAGTTGGTCAGCGCGCGCTACGAACCGGTCGGGGACGCCTACGTGACCTCCCAGGTGCAGCATGCCAGCTACTGGCAGGTCGTCGCTGCGCCGCTCCTACAGCACCGGCCGCTTCCTTGGCTCCGTCTGGCTGCGTTCCTCGAGACGGGCTGGATCCCCGAGCCACCCGCCGTGGGTGTCGAGGAGGGAGGGACATGGCATCAGGTGGTTCAGCCGAAACACTGGATGGCCGGCTTCGGCCTGAGCGTCGGTATTGAGATTCAATAGGTCCAAGTCTCTCGATTTCGACAAATAGAAAACGGGAGCGGCGGGAACGAATGAGTGCAGTGAGTCGACACTCAGACGCCCAGCCCGAGGTTTCGGCCCCCGAGCTGAGCCTGGCAGAAGTCTACCGGGAACATGTCCAGTTCGTGTGGCGCAATGCTCGCCGCCTTGGGTGCGACGACAGCTGGGTGGATGACGCGGTACAGGAGGTGTTCTTGGTCGTGGCCCGACGCATGCACGAGTTCGAGCATCGGTCGAGCTACCGAACCTGGCTTTTTGCCATCACGTATCGCGTCGTGCAACGCATGCAGCGCAACCGGTGGCGAAGCTTCTTGAGACTGCGCCGCCTGGCTGGGGAGAAGGACGTGCATACGGCTTCGCACCAACCGCAACTGGAGGCAGACTGGGAGCTTCACCGTCTGTTGGGTCGATTGAGCGAGTCGAAGCGGGCCGTACTGATCCTGGCGGAACTGGAGGGCTGCACGACAACTGAGATCGCCGAGTGTCTGGGCCTCCCCCTCGGTACCGTGCACTCCCGTTTGCGCGGGGCCCGGCTTGACCTGGAGCGATGGCTCAAGAAGAGCCCCAAAGGAGCAATATGACCCGGTCCAGGTTGAACGAGCTTCTTGAGGCGGAGCGCCGGGTTCGGTGGTCCGATGCCCGGGTCGGCTCCAACTGGAACGCTCTGGGAGCCCATATTCGCTCGGGGCGAAAGGCATTACCCATCGCGCTCGGTCCCTTGGCGCTGGGCCTTTACCCAATGATTGCCAAGGCAGGCGTGGTGATTCTGACCGTCGGACTGAGCGCCGCCACCACGGTTGCCGTGTACCGTACCACCGAGCCATCTCTTTCGCCGGTTCAGCAATCCCCGACGGCAGTCGCAGGGCGGCCCAGACCAGCCGTTGTCGCCCGTCCATCCATGCAGCCAGTGTCCGTCCCGTCGGCGTCGGCCCCGGTCGAACACCCCGTGGTCGCGACCACCCCGACGTCCACCCAGGTGGCCGATCGGACTGACACGCTAGAGCAGGAACTCGTGCTGTTGCGCAAGGCCAAACAGCTCCTCTCCGAGCAGGATTTCGAGGGGGCGCGCCTTGCCTTGGAACAACACCGACTCCGCTTTCCGTCGGGTATGGTGGGGTTGGAGCGTCAGGCCCTCGAGCTCATCGTCGCCTGCTCGACAGGAAAGACCCAGAGGGCCAAACAGAACGCCAGGGGCTATCTGGCCAGCAATCCGCGGTCCATTCATGCCCCTGCCATTGCCCGAACTTGCGAGGTCGGTCTGCCCGCTCCTTCTCCCAGTCAGTCGCCAACCCAGGCTTTCCCGGTGGAGGAATGAGGAATCGGCCCGGTCCGATCAAATCGTCAAATGCGATCTAGGCGGAACCGAAACCAAACAGCATGACCACACGGTCGCTCTCGAAAAGGATTGGGACAATGCAGTTCGCACAATCGGTGGGACGGACAAGCTGGCTTTGCTTCGCTCTGTTGGCCTGCGACAAATCGCAACTGAGCGTGGGGGACCTGGGCGACACCGCGGGGAACGCGGGGGCGGAGGCTGGCTCTAGCGGCGTTGCGCCAGCAGGTGGAGCAGCCACGGCTGGCGAAGGGGGGGTGTCGGTTGGCGAAGGCGGTACCGCGGGCGCACCCAGGGTCAATGAGGGTGGCGCGGCAGGGCTCACCACGCCCGAAGAAGGCGGCGCGGCGGGAGCCATTTCGCCCGAACAGGGTGGCGCCGCGGGAGCCTTGAGCAACGGAGGTGGCACTGCAGGCGTCGCAATCAATGCAGGCGCGGCGGGGATCGCCACGCCGGAACAGGGCGGCGCGGCGGGGAGTCATCCCCTGGACATCGCCTCCCGCCAAACCGTGACCTTCCGCGTCACCAACGATGGCCAGAGCGAGCTCTTCGTACCCACGGATGGATTCGACTGCGATCTGTTCCGGATGACGGCCCTCGACCAAGAGACCGGCGGGACCTCGCTGGAGCTGGGTTTCAAGGGCGTGCCCGATGCCTGCGGCCAATGCGACACGCTGGAGTGCGACTACCCAACGCCTCACGCCTCGGTGTTCACCCCAACGCCAGCGGGCGGCACGCAGGCCTACACCTGGGATGCGCGAGCCCTCGTCACCTGGTCGGAGCTCGGGGAATGCGGGGGCCCCTCCACGCAGACATACGAGGACCTCGCCGGCGCATCCCAGCCAGTCTCACCAGGCCGGTATCAGGTCACGGTGGGCTACAGGGACGTCCCACCCGAGGACTGCACACTGACCGAGACAGGGGCCTATCATTGCACCACCGGTTGGGGTGGGTACTCTGGTTTCAAAGGGCTGTGCCAGACTAGTCTGACCGCTTCGGTCGAGTTCGAGCTGCCGGCACAGGGCGATATCGAGGTCGTGATCCCGCTTCAATCAGGCACCGGCGTTGGGGGTGCCGGTGGTGAGGGCGGTGGGGGTGGAGCAGGCGGCGCCACACCAGTGGGTGGCGCGGCGGGCTTGGCAGAGGGAGGTAGTGGCGGAACCGGTCCATTGGCAGAATGTGGCGTTGCGATGAACGATCTGACGGCCGTGGCCGTTCCCTGCGACCAAGGGGGAGAACAGCGCTGGTTCCACGTCACCGAGACCGGCACCACTCCGGAACGGTGCACTCTCGCCTGTGTGCCGCCGGGCAGCGGTGGTTACGAGAGTCTGATCGATTGCCGGCAGGCCTGTGGCGGCTACGCTCCCAGTTACTGCACGCTGGCCCCCGATCGCGGCAACTGTGACGGAGCCATCACCCGTTGGGCTTTCAACGCGGCCACCGGGCAGTGTGAGACGTTCAGCCACGGCGGCTGCGAAGATGGCAATGACAATCGCTTCGAGACCGAAGAGGAGTGCATGGCGACTTGCCAAGGGGACCAGCAGTGTTCTGGACCCCAAGCCCCTGGCGTGGGGGAATGCGTCGACGGTACCGGATGCCTTTTCTGCAGCATGTACACCGGGTGTGCCGGCGGCTGCAGCTGTGTGGGTGGAGCCTTCCAGTGCGCGTTCTAACGTGCCAGCGTCAAGGCTCCGTGGCTGCGCCGATCCGGCCAGCTGATCCTGCTTG
Organism: uncultured Polyangiaceae bacterium; assembly: GCA_964648165.1. Classification (GTDB taxonomy): domain Bacteria; phylum Myxococcota_A; class Polyangia; order Polyangiales; family Polyangiaceae; genus FEN-1139. The sequence continues at coordinate 42,969 of CAZYKT010000039.1, forward strand.
ATGGCCCTTCAGAGTCCCCGGCACTGTCACATCTGATAGAGGATCTGGTCCTGGCAGCTGGCTGGTAGGTTGCCCCCCAGAAAGTCGTCACAGCTCACAGACTCCATCGCCGGCAGGCACTCGTCGTAGAACACATCCGAGTCGCGAAGCTGATCGGCCCCGGCACAGCCTTGGCCCATGGACTCACTATCGAGCGCATCCGTTACGACGTCGACGCAAGCAGCCTCGCTCAGACCAACGCAGCGCACACAGATTGCCACCATGGAATCCCCGAAGTCGCAGCAGGCCACGGCGGGTTCGCTGGTGCCGGTGCATTCGAAGGTCGCTGATTCGTTGCTGTCGTTGCCGGCACCCCCAGTACCGTTGCTGTCGTTGCCGGCACCCCCACCACCGTTCAAACCGTTCCCGCCTTCGTCATCATCGTCATCGGAGTTGCAGCCCGAAAGCACGAGCCCGAATGCACACACCACCAAACCCAGCCATCGCCAACGATTATCCATTGTTGTCACCGTATCTCTCCCTTGGTCATGTGCGGCCGACGCGCGAACCATCGCCAAGCCGGCCTGACCGGGCACGCTACCCCCCAAGGGGCCTTTCCAGCAAGCAGCAATTGGCGTGCACGGTTCACAATAGTCCGGCGTTGGTCGGGGCGGAGTGTGGTATACTGGACGGTTTTCGGTCGCGTCAGGCGATGGGATTTGAAAGGTTGCTTGGTTCGGTGATGGTGCCGCAGGATTGAGCGACGGTCCTTGCAGCCCGAGTCGAATCCGAAGTGACGCGTGCTACACTGCCGCGGTAAGCCGTTCATTCCTGTGCCTTTCCGCTCTCTTGGTTGGCTTGTTCTTCTCCGGCTGCGGTGGCGGAGAGAGTGACGATGACGCGGGCCAGGGGGGCTTGGGTGGCACGTCGACCGGAGGTACCGGGGGCGCGTCTGCGACTCCGTGTCGGACGGGTTGTGTCGCCACGCTGGCCGCGGACTGCAGCAACGGCCCACCCGATCAGGCAACCTGTGAAAGCGACTGCGCCACGATGCAGTCGGGCGCCTGTGGCACCGAGTATTCGGCACTGCTGAGCTGCGCGGACGGACAAGCTGTCACCTGCAACGAGGCCGGGATCCCCTGGATCACGGCTTGCTCCACCGAACAAGCGGCCTTCATCGATTGCGTTCAGTGACGGGTCGAATCACGGGCGGGCAATCGCCGGCTCCGTCCTGGCAATGTTTGGAGCTGCACATCACCGGCGGCGCACCGCAAAGGTCCTCAGCCTTGCCGCGACCTACAGCGCTGCTGCAATCGACCGTAACGCATCGGCCACGCGGGACTGGGTGGCGGCTGGGCCCTCCGCGCCGGAGAACATCGAAGCAGGCGTATTGGCAGCGTCGGCGAGGATGCCAACCCAGGTTGAATTCGGACCGATGCCAAGCGCGTAGGTCAGAATGTAGGGGCACGCCGAGTTCATCGATTCGGCGATGGACAGGACGTCAGTGAAGGGGTCGACGGGGTCCGACTCGCAGGCGGCGACGGGCGGCTGTGTCGGGTCGCTCGCAACTGGATCCCCATCCGTGATGACGACCACCGCCGAACTGACGGTCTCTGTTTCGTCCTGGAGGTTGGCGAGCGAAAGATAGGCACCCTGCAGCGCCTGGAGTGTTGGGCTGCCTCCTTCTGGCACGACCGCAGCCAAGACACTGGTAAACGCCTCGGCGTTCGGCAATGGCGTCGTGGGGACGTCGGCAACGGAATAGTCGTTCAGACAAGCCGTTTCCGGGTCGGCCGACGACGGGAAGAGGTGAAGCGAGGCCTGCACGGGGGAGCCTGGATTGCTCAGAAAATCGAGCACACCGGCCACCGTGGGGTTCCAGCGTTGGTCGGCATCCCCATACTGCCCGCCCATGCTTCCGCTCTTGTCGAGCACGATCGCCAGCCTCGGACCGTCGCGTAATACCTCCGGGCCGATGGGATGGGAACATACAGGACTCGCGCTCCACGTCCCTTCGGCTGAGGAAATGCACCGGGACTGGTCGACTAATTCCCAGCTCAGGCATTGGTCGCGCTCGAATGAAACACAGACCGACTCCGTGCTGGTGACCTCGGCCCCCGCATACCAGTAGCTGCCTTCCGCCTGGTCATCGGAGACGAAGCTTTGGTGAAGCTGCCGGTAGGGATTCTCTTCGCGGGTTCCCGCAACGACCACGAAATTGCTGGCGCCATCGAAGCTCATTCCATCGATGGGCAGCGGCTCGATTCCCTGAGTAACGTCCACGTCGCAACCGGAGTGGTAGGTGAGGGTCATGTCGGCCACGAAGGTGCCGCGTCCGCCTACTCGGAAGCTCACGGGAGTGTCATCCGATGTGACCCCCGTCCACCGGCCCCAGGTGGATACGCTTCGAGCCCCGGCCGCTCCGGCAGCATCCGGATCCGAATCGGATCCTGCATCGCCGGCTTGGCTGCCGCTTTCCTCACGGCCTCCGCTCCCCGCATTGCCAGCGTTGCCTGCTTCGGGCTTCGCGTTGGATCCGCCACTCGGGATCTCGTCGAGGGCATTGCCGCCTCCCCCTTTCGAACTGCCGCAACCAAGCGCCGTCGCGACGATGGCAATGACGAGTCCCGTCCTCCCCGGTCGCACCATTCTGCCGGGTCGCTTGGCACAGTCAACAGCGTCGTTATCGCTCACCATCACAGCTTCGCTCCTGAATTGCGGGGGAGGCTATCACGACCCCGGCTTCCCGGTCAAGACGCCCGCACCTTGCCGAGCCCGTATGAACAGATTGGTTGGGGCGGCGCAGCCACGGTTGGTTGACGCGGATTCGGTGACCGATACGAATCAGTACTCCATGGTGCACACCATCTCGCCTATTGAACGCTGCAAGAGTCGCCCCGAAGCGTCGTATTCGTAGGTCCAGGTGTAGTCTGCCGTTGTGGTATCGGAATCTTCCGTATGATGTTCCGAAGTCAACCGGCCGTCTTTGTCATACTCGAACTCGGTGGTCGTTCTGTTTCGGATACGCGAACTCGATGGCATCGCCTCCCTCCCCATCCTCGCGGTCCATCAGAACCAATCTACCGAAGGAATCCCGCTCCAGAACGTACCGCACCGAGCCTTCTGAGTCGGCACAGGTGATTCCAGTTACGCCGACCAGCAGATGGTCGTCTGGAACACACTGGTTTGCGGCATCCTCGGCCTCGTCCTGGCTCTTGCACGCCAAAAAAAGCAACGCCGCCAGCCCGAGAACCAAGGGGTCGAGGCAATGGGGATACCGGCTGCCACAATTGCGTTTGGCGGCTTGTGTGTTCGGCATGACTCTTGGAGATTGACCCTAGTCAACCAGTGTCTCTTCTGGCAAGGTGCACCGCGACTCTGAGCACGAACAGCGGTCCCCCGTGGACCTGACCGCAGGGTGGAGGCGCCATCCCTGTTCCAGAATTCGGTTGCCTATTGGGCGCTTCGGCGGGCAGCCGAGGGGTCATTGCCACGGTCCGTCGGCGAGGATCCGACCCGCTGCGTTGAGGACGAACAACCCAAGCCAGATGGCGAGCATCTTGGCCGCGAGGCTCCAGTTCGTCCGGGCCAACGACGGCAAGAGGAACCCGACGAGCGGAACGAGGATCAACCCTGACGCCGTGGCGACACCGAGCCCAACGATGCAGTCGGCCAGAGTCACGATGCGTTGCAGGCCTCCGCAAAACGTCGTCCACCCGATGCCATAGATGGCCAAGCCGGTGCCAAAGCTGGAGGCGAGCGCCACCAACGACGAGACCGACGTCATGGCGACGGTCCCCAAAAAGCCGTGGACGAGCGTGGAGCGCAGGCATTGTTTCAGTCGGGCCGGCTCCCGCCCATGGGCCCAATGAACCAAGGCCAGTACCGTTCCGGAGCCCGCGGCTCCAGCCGCCAGCACGCGAATGATGGACAGGGACGCGATTCCCGGAACCCAGTCGAACCCTCCGAATGGGGACAAGGCGAATCCGGCCTGGAGGGTAACCAGGCTGCCATTGAGGGCCGCCAACAAGACCGACCAACATACCGACAATCGCCACAGCCGTACCCACTGCGAGGGGCTCGGTTGGACTGCGTGATAATCCGTGTCACCCGAAAGGGCGACCTTTTGTGCCGCGTTGTCTTGAGATTCGATCGACAAGGGGAGGCTGCAAGGAGCTTGGCGGGCACGCAATGGCTCTAGCACGAAAGCGCACCCTGATGGTTCGGCGGCCCGACGGGTCGCAATGCGGACGGACGCGAACAGGAACGCCAGTCACACCGCGCCCCGTCCCCGACGGAGTGGGCTCGTTCAGCCAACACAACTGACGAGTTCATGCACGAGCCGGGCTGCACTGCGAACACGCTCGAAAGACGTACATCGCCCAGCCCACAGTGTCACGCCCCCAGCGAAGGTACGTGTTCTTGGCCTTGGCTATTCGCTCCCGGAGTTCGGGCAGATCTGCGTCGTCCGGGTGACGGCGCGCGTACTCGGCTGTCGCGTACCACTGCAGGCCCTCGTACTGGTCCCAATCATCCCGACTGCTAACGAACGTGTAAACCAGCTCGAGCCCACGCCGCTCACCCGCCTCCGCGTTGCCGTGGTGGTTTAAAAAGGCGTCTTGGTTGAATCCCGAGGCCGCAAGGTACTCCTTTGGCGGCTCCTGCAACCAGTACGGCTCTCCAACAATCACCCAACCGTCGGACGCGACCATGGCCGAGAGCGCGTCGAGGGTCTGTGCATGACCACCAAACACCCAGCTCGCGCCAATACAGGACGCCAGGGCCAAGCTGTGCGGTGCTTCGGGTCGGAAGTCGGAACCGTTCATCTGCTCGAAGACGACCTCTGCACCCGGCACCCGCAGACGCAGTTTGCTTTGGGCGTCTGCGATATGGAAGGGTGAAATGTCAACGCCGGTTCCGCGGATGCCGTACGCCTCAGCCAGCCGAACCAGGAACTCACCCTTCCCGCAGGCGATGTCCACGACGTGTGCCTTGGCTGGAAGCTGCAACAGGCTGACCAGCTGCGCCAGCTTCACTTCGCTCGTTGGGTTGCACACCGAGTGCTCACGGTGGGTGATGTCGAAAAACTTCCAGGTGTCCATGGTCGATGCCTTCTTGTACCGGATGGGTGGCGCTCGAGCCACCAAGGCCGGCATCAGTCTCCGGGCTTTGGTTGTCGAGCCAGTTGGGGAAGGGTCAACCATCGCCCGTCTTGGGCTTCGTGGGATTCTGGCGCGAATGAAACGCCTTACCAATTTCCTTGCAGAGTCAGGCTAGCGGATCGCTTGTTGGGATCAATTGCTGGAAGCAACGCCACCCGGGGACCGACCGATTCCGGCTTTGATTCATAGGCGAGCAGGCTGATGTCAATGGCACTTGCCGCGATCATACCGACACCAACACCCAAGGCTCCGCCAGCGACCGCACCTCCCAGCCCGCACATCTCTCCGCTGCATCCGTTCCTGCTGGAGCTACCCGCATGCACTCCAACCAGACCACCAAGGAAAGGCAAACCGACGCGGAGCCCCAGACTTGCGACTGCCTTTCCGCCATTGTGATGCGTCCCGTGAACTACGGGGCCACCGGCTATGTAGACGAGGCCGGAACTTACCAGCACGGCACCGCTTTCGCTAGCCGCTCCGGCCATGACCAGGGCCACAGCAAGCGCATCGAATCCGAGGATGGGGCCCCCATACCAAACGCGGTTGGGGGGACTCGAGGTGCTTGCGGTGTCCGCCGACGTGGAAGGAGGGCTAATAGCGGCGGATCTGGCCTGTGTCTGGTTCGCCGTGGATGCAGCCGTTCGTTCGGTCACGCTGGACTCGGCGCAAGCGACGTGGGGACTGAACGAATGCATTAGCGCGGCAAACGGAATCGCCCCAATGGAGTACCGTGTCATGGTGCAGGTCTTCAGCAAGGCGTGTGCCACACATGTGACCTGGGGTTATGTTGGCGGGAATTGGGGCAATGTCGGTCACGTGTTGCGGGAACAGACGCCGCCTGTAGCGATTTTGCGCCAGTAGGCTGTGCTAAAAGGCTACCTGATGACCTCGAGGTCGAGCTATTGGCAGCCAATCACCAATCGGGGCTGGGCTTCACGGATCATGGGGTCGGATCGGCCTCCCGCAGGAACGACAAGATGTCGTGTTCGAAGGCCGCAACACCCGCAACCACCTGCGTGGCGAGTGTGCTCTCGTCTTCCAGGGAGCAGTTTGCGGCGAGCGCGGCCGTCACGATGGCGTCAATGCCGACGCCGGGCTCGACGAGCCGGTGCTTCGTGTAACCCGCATCGCGAAACAGTTCCCAGGTTCGTCTCTGGCTCTTTCGGTTGCGCGCGGCGAGCCAGACTTCGAGTCCGAACGTGTCGTAGTTGAAGACAACGGCGAGCTTGAGATCGCGCTCTTTCAACGGGTCGGGAAACAGCGCGAAGTAGGTCATGTCGAAGTGGCCCTGGTACAGGCCACCTGTCGCGCGTTCACCTCGCTGGTCGGCAAAAGCCGTCCTCAGTCGAGACAGGCAGGAGAGGATCCCTCGATAGGCTCGTTGAATGGCGCCATCGCTCAAGCGCTGCTGCAATTCTCGAAGGTCTTGGTCGAGTGTGGTCATCGCTTCGTACGTGCCGACGGTCGACTCTCGGGTCGGGCCGCAGTGGGCAGCCGGTTGGGCTCGAGACTAATCCGGCGGCTGGAATCTGCTTGCCCGGATCGGTCGGTCCCGCCGGAAGCCACCGCGGTCGGGTGAACGCAGCTTGACCACGCGAGCGATTGACCGATTTGAACATTACCGCATTGGCGCAAAAAAGCACTGTCGCTGTCCCTCTGGGGATGTCAGGATGTGTCGTTGGGCCTTGTGGCGAGGTTCGATCGAACAGAGGAGGTCTCGTGACCCATCGTAACGTGCTTGGGCTCTTCCTGGTGATGTTGGTCTGCGCAGGGTGCGGCGGCGGTTCCTCGTCCAAGTCGGGTGGGGGTGACGGCGGTGATGATGGTGACGGCGCCAACAACACGGGCAACGCGTCGGGCGTGCCGAGTGTGGATATCGACGCGGGGGGTGCGGGAGGGCGAGATGGCGGGGGTGGCGAGGGCAACGTTTGCGATTCCATCACCTTGCGGACCAGTTCGACGCCACCGCGGGTCGTGTTCGTTCAGGATCTGAGCAGCAGCATGATCGGTCAGTGGCAACCACTCGATGATGCGATGGTCGCCATTGCCAACGATTTTGGCGATCGCCTTCAGCTCGGTATGATTCCATTCTCCAGCGTTTACCTGGACAACTACGAGGATATCGCGTCTGGCACGGACGACTGGTTTGATGATTTCTTTGCGGCGCGGGACAATGACTGTGAGATCTCCGACTCGTCGATCATTCTGCCATCCCTCGGGAACGCCGAAACCGTGATTGCGGCCTACGACAAGGTCATCGAGGAGCGCATGGTGGGGGGAACGCCAACCTATCTGGCCATGGAGAAGACGCGGGAGGCGCTGATCGACCAGGCTCCCGACGACGGTTCCGTCGGGTACGCCATTCTGGTGACGGACGGTGAACCCAACTGTCCGTCGTCGCCGACCGGGGACAACCTGGCGGACGTCGAGACGGCCATCGCTGAGCTTGCCGCCGACGGAGTGAACACCTATGTGGTGGGATATCGGTACGGGGGCGCCGTGCTCGACGATTGGGCGGCTGCTGGCGAAACGGGAAGCTACTACGACGCCCAGGACAGCTCCGAACTCAGCACGGCCATCTCATCCATCCTGACCGAACTCGTGCCCTGTGACTACGCCCTCTCGGACACGGTCGCTGATCCGACGCGAGTGCGGGTGACCATCGACGGAGAAGACCGGGCTCTCAACGACGCCGAGGATGGTTGGACGCTGGGCGAGGACCGCCGCACCATCGAGCTCTCGGGAGCTGCGTGCGAGGAGCTTCGTTCCGACGGCAATCACACCATCAGCGTCGTGGTCGAGTGTGACGTGGTCGTGGTCGGACCGGAGTAGGCGGTGTTACCCGGCCGCCTTCGGTCAGAGCCGCGTGTTGCTTGATCATTGTGTCGGATCCGGGCATGCTGTTGGGATGATGCGAAGGCTGCTCGGGTGGCTTGGATCGTCGAGTGCCGCGGCGGTCTGCCTTGCGACGGCTCTCGCCGGTTGTGGCAGCTCGGGAGCGGATGGGAATGGTGCTGGACGGGGGTCAGTAATCGCTGGAGCGACGAACCAGGGCGGCATCAACGAACCGAGCGACTCAGGCGGCTCGGGGGGCGTTCCGGGGCTAGGGGGCGCTGGCGTTTGGGAGGGTGGGACCAGCTCGGGAGGCTTCCCAGGTCCTGGGGGCGCGACGGGCTCGGGGGGCTTGCTCCCGACGGGCGGCGTCACCGGCGACGGCGGCGTGGTGGGTCTGGGCGGCTCACCGAGCACGGGAGGCACCTTCACCGGCGACGGTGGCTGGGTCATCGGGGAAGGCGGCAGCGTCGGAACCGGTGGCGCCAACCAGGACGGGGGTTTGACGGGATCGGGTGGTTCGACGATCACGGGCGGCTCGAGCGGCGATACTGGCAGCGCCGGCCATGGCGCTGCCGAAGGCGGCGACAGCGGAAGTGACGCGGGCGGTGCAGCGGACGCCGGTGGCTCCCAAACGGCCGGCGGCAGCAGCGGTGCAACAGCATTGGGTGGCGACGGCGGCGACGGCGGCGACGGTGGCGACGGCGGAACCGCTGGCGCGCCCAGTAGCTGCCCGCCAGCGACGCCCTTGACGGGTGGCGTCGAGTATTGCTCGAACGGGCGGGGTGACGCCGGCCATGGCTATGGCTACGAGCTATGGGCGAGCGGGAACGGAACCGGGTGTATGACCGTGTACGGGGTCGATGCGGCTTTCGGAGCAACCTGGAACGATGCCGAGGACTTCCTGGCTCGCGTCGGGCTCGACTTCGATCAGACCAGGACCCACGCCCAGATCGGAACCATCTCGGCCGATTTCGCCGAAACCAAGTCGAGTGAAGGCGGCTTTCTGTACATCGGAGTCTATGGTTGGACGCTCGAGCCGCTGCGTGAGTACTACATCCTGGACGACTGGGGCACCACCAAGCCGGGTGGCACTGCGTCAGATGGTACCCCTCGGACCTTCGTAGACACGATCACCGTCGACGGAGAAAGCTACGACGTGTGGACGAAGACACGAGTCAACAAGCCCAACATCACGGGAACGGACCAGACCTTCGAGCAGTATTTCAGCATTCGGCAGACGGCTCGTCAGTGCGGACGCATCTCCGTCTCCGATCATTTCACGCAGTGGGAAGAGCGAGGCCTCGACCTGGGCAGGCTGTACGAGGCAAAGCTCCTGGTGGAAGCCCAAGACAACAGCGGCAGCGTCGAGTTCACGACGGTGACGGTCGTCGTCGAGTGATTGACCAAGGCGCAGGAGCGTTTCTCACTGGGTCGGTTCAGCCTCTCGGCCGCGACTGGATGGTGCCCCTCTGAGCCCACGTGAGGGCAAAAGGATTCTTCCGTGGGGCCCCCGGTCAGTGCTGGCGGGCTCGATTCCGGTCGATTGGGCTGCACTCTTTGGAGTGGTCGCGGTCCCAATGCAAGGAGCCACCCAATGTGGCTATTCTCGAGGAGGCGTCCCGTGACCCATTGTACATCCGCTATCGCTCTGGTTGCTCTCCTGGCAGGGTTGGCCTGTTCGTCGCAGGTGGACAGCGACTACCAGGGCAAACCCTCGGCCGTGGTTTCTGGACGGGTGGTCGTCTCTTCCGAGGCACCGCCCGAGCAGGATCTGGCGGCTGCCGTGGTTTGGTCCCAAGCGTTCGTGCCCCATCTTGCCACCAGCGCCGTGACCGTGGAGGGCACGTTTCCGGCGGGCTTCCAGCTCGAGCTCTATGGTCCACCGCCCTCGGAGGTGTTCACAGCTAATCTCCCTGAAGGTGAGACCATGGAGGAGGGAAGCCCCTTCGTCTTTGGCTTCATCGCTGCCATCGATCCGGACGACGTTGGAGAGGAGCTGACCTGGGACAGCCTCTACGGAATTGCCCTTAACGAGGCCATCATGTACGTGAAGGACATTCCCCAGAGCGACCCGAACTGGGAGACGCTGGAGAGTACCGCGCTTTACTACAACGTCGAACCAACGCCCGGGTATCATCTCTTGCTGGTCGAAAGGACTCCCCTCGAACAATGGTGGCCTTGCGTATACCCGAATCTGTGTGTGGAAGATCTGCCGGCTACACTCCAATCAGAGGAGCGATTGGCTTGGTGTCTCGACTACTTCGAAGATCCGGAGATCTGCCGCAGCTACGAGGCCCCCCAGACGCAGCAGGAGTTGGACGAACACAACGCATGCTCCGCGAGGATGAGCGAGCTGAGCATGGCCGCCGACGGGGATTGCCCAATGCCGACCACCTACCCAGAAAACCCGGAAGGGTTCGATCATCGCGTCACCGTCACCCTGGGGGCAGGACTCGACGACTGGGTCCACTAGCCGAACAGGCGCCTCTGCATGGATCGAACGAGTCCCCCCCCTTTGAGCTCGAGATCGAGGCCGCCTACCGGCGCTATGGGGCAACCGTCCTGCGCCGCGCCACCTCCATCCTGCAGAGTCGCGATTTGGCGTGGGAGGTGCTCCAAGAGGTCTTTGTGTCTCTGTTGGCACGGCCTGAGCAGTTCGGGGCACAAAGCTCGCTAATGACCTGGCTGTACAGCGCCACGACTCATTTATGTCTGAACCGACTGCGCAATCGCAACACCCGGAGCCACCTCTTGGCACAGGAAGCTGCGGCCTTTACCTCCAGCTTCACTCCCGACCCCGAAGCCCGGATCTTCCTCGGTAGGTGGCTCGAGACGGTGGGGGCCGATACTGCCGAGGCGGCCGTGTACTTCTACCTCGATCGGATGACCTACGACGAGATCGCCTCGGTGATGGGCTGTTCCCGTCGCAAGGTCGCCAATCTGCTGAGCCGTCTCAAAGAGCAGGTGCGGGAAGGTGAGGTCACATGACGGATCCCGTCGTAACCGAGTTGGGGCCCTGTCCCTCCGACTTCCAGCTCGACCAATTCGACTGTGGAGAGGCGTCGCAGCAGACGACAGCGCTGTGTGCTCGGCATCGCGACCAGTGCCCCCACTGCGCGACGCGGTTCGTGGTCCGGGCCGCGGCAAGCCGCGCCTTTCTGGGCGAGGCGGACGTGCGCAATCCGTTCCGTTCGCCAGCCGCGGTCTCTGCTCTTGACCGTCGGCCTGGTGAGCCAGTGCGGAGCCGTTCTGGGCGCCACCCGTGGCGTGTGCTGGCTTGGGCGGCCCCGGCGCTGGCGGCCGGTCTGGCCCTTTTCGTTCTGCACGGCCGTTTGCCATCCTCCCCGCGAGCAGACCAGATTCGCACCAAGGGTGGACTGCGAATGGGCTTCTTCGTGCGACGTGGTGACAACACCGCACCGGGGGGCCCTTTCGAGTCGGTGCATCCTGGCGACGCCCTGCAGTTCACCGTTCATGCTCCCAGTGCTGGATTTGTGGCCATCTTGAGTCTGGACGCAAATGGCCAGGCCAGCGTTTATTTCCCCGAGGGTTCGACGGCCGCCGCCGTCGAAGCGGGCGAACAGGTCTTGCCGCAGAGCACGGTACTGGATCGGGTTCTGGGCTCCGAGCACCTGGTGGCCGTCTTGTGCCCCCATCGATTCGACGCCGAAGACTTGCGCCGCAGGTTGGCGAAGACGGCGCCGGGAGGCTTTCAGGTGCCCGGCTGTCTGGTGGATTCGACGATGATCAAGAAGGTGCTTCCGTGAGCCGCCGGGCCGTCATCTGCCTCTTCTTTGGCGTGATACTGCTGGCAACGCTGCCAGCCTGGGCCTCACTGCAACAGTTCGCCGTCTTCATCGGGAATAACCGAGGGGATGCGGGGGAAACGCCGCTGCGATACGCCGAGAGCGACGCCACCCGACTGCGCGATGCTCTGACCGAGGTGGGGCGTTTTCCACCCGAGAACACGGTGCTCCTACTGGGGCAGAACAGCCAGGAGGTACAAAGGGTCCTAATTTCCGTCAACGACCGGGTCCGAGCCGGTGTTTCCGAGCCTGCCACCCGCGTCGTGCTGTTCGTCTTCTACTCCGGTCATGCTGATGCTAGCTCGTTGCACCTGTCGGGCACCCATCTCGAGCTATCCACGCTGGAGCAACTGGTCCGCTCCTCCGCTGCCGGGTTCCGGGTGCTGATTGTGGATGCTTGCCGCTCGGGGGTGCTAACCCGCGTCAAGGGAGGGCGCTCGGCTCCACCCTTTCCCATCACCGTCAGTGCCCACCTGCCTGGCCAGGGGGTGGTCTTCTTGACGTCCAGCTCGGCCAACGAGGATGCCCAGGAGTCGGATGCTCTGCGTGGTTCGTTCTTCACGCACTACTTCCGAACCGGCCTGTTGGGTCCAGCGGATCGCGACGCAAGCGGTGAGGTCACGCTGGACGAGGCCTATCGGTATGCTTATGAGAACACGCTGCGTGCTTCCTCGCGGAGTTGGGCCGGTTTGCAGCACCCGACCTACCGCTACGAGCTTCGCGGGCAGGGCGGGATTGTCTTGGCGTACTTGAGAGCGACCCAGGGTGGTCGGGGGGTGCTGCGCTTTCCGGAAGGGCGCACATACCTGGTGTTCGAGGGCACTGAACAAGGCGGCGTCGCGGGAGAGGTCCCGGTGTTTGCCAGGCCCCGCGTGCTCAGCCTGCGGGCTGGCGGCTATTTCGTCCGGGGTCGCACGGCGGGTTCGCTGCTCGAAGGTCAGGTTCGGGTGACGGCAGGCATGACCCTCGAGGTTGCCGACTCCATGCTCTCCCGAGTCGAGTATGCACAGCTGGTGCGCAAGGGAGCAGAGGAGCAGCACTTGGTGCACGGCCCCCAGTTGGCGTATCTGTTCCGAACCGCGTTGCCCAACCAGCAGGGTCTTTGTCACGGGGCAGCGCTCGCCTATCCCATCGTCAGCCGGACGATGGAATGGGTGCCTCGCCTCTACTTCTGTCGGGGCGGATTCGCGAACGCGGCGCTCAGCGCTTCGACCTCCCAGTTCGCGACCGAGCTGGAGGTCGCAACGGCCTGGGACTTCTCTTGGGGAACACCGCGTCTGCTGGTCGTCGGCGGAGTTTCCCTGCTCCGTCAAGAGTTCGACGGCTCGGTCAGCGTGCCCTCGCGAAACAGCCTCTCGGGATACGCGGGAGTCGGCGCTGGCCTGACGGTGATGCTACACGACGGAATGTACGCCTTCGCCCAGGGCACCGGCGAAGCGCATCTTCTCCCGATGTCTGCGACAGGATCTGGCGCGGAACAGGTGGTGGGGGCTGGCGTCTATCGGCAAATGCTTGGGCTTGGGAAGTACTGGTAGTCGAGGATCCCGGGTGCAAAAACGGCGGGCCATCTCGACGGCCGCCGCGATCCCACCGACGGATTCTATCGTGCAGCCTGGCCAGCCAACTGTCGGGCACGCTGCAACCGCCGTTCGACGGCGGGGTTGCCGGGGCTCAGGGACTGCGCGAGTTCGTATTCGGCGATCGCGTCCGCAAACCGCCTCTCCGCCAGGGCCATGTTACCCAGGTTCAGGTGCGCGTTGAGCGATCGCGGGAACAGACTGACGGCCTGGCGGAAGTGCTGAACGGCCTGCTCACGAGATCCCGCCTGCAGCAGCAACAATCCAAGGTTGTTGTGGATCGACGCGACGAGGCGCGCGCGACTGCCAATGG
>CAZYKT010000040.1:0-47042 GCA_964648165.1 uncultured Polyangiaceae bacterium
CAAGCCTTCACAAGGTGAACCTCGGTCTCCCCGACGATCCCCAGGGCGCCATGCTCTCTCAAGAGGAATGCGACGCCGCCGAACAGGGCCTCGAGTTCCTGGACGCGTTGCCGATTTGGAATTTCGAGCATTGGAAGGACGCTCAGTCCAACAACATGAAGCATTACGTGTGGGACGAGGAGGCGGGGATTGCTCGGCGGTACTCACTTGACAGGAATGACGAGCGTTTCGATTGGCGTGTCCTTGGCTCGGATGAGCCCCCCCCCCAGGTCGCGTCCCCCCGCTTCATGTATTCGTACTCGGATGACACCAACGATTTTCGGACCGGGTGGGAAAACTGGCACTTCGTTGAGAAACTGACGCGCTGTAAAGGGCGCGATGACAACCATGTCTTGCACCTTTGGCACACCGAACCCTTTATCGAATGGGGAGGAGGCATAGGCCGCACGTTTCGATGCATGAACGGTGGAGATTTCTGGCAGGATCCGGCTACAGAATCGGGAGCTCGGGACCCGAATCAACGCCGAAATATCAGCGCGGATCTGTGTGGTGGCTCACTGACTTCAGCCGACACCGCATGCATCGAGTGGGCCGAGCCTGACAAGGATCCGCAGGCGGCCGGGATCTGTCCGGAACGGGATCGCGTCCATGCAGCAACCGGCGAGATACCGGATGAGGATCCCTACATGCTGGGCATGGCCATCGACGCCTCGGAGTGGGAGGGCATCAGTTTTTGGGCGCGACGTAGTCCTAATAGCCAGACTGGGATCCGGGTCGCTGTTGGTGACCGGTACACGGACGCCGATATGGCTGCTCTGAGCTACCGCGTCGATCCCTCGGCCACTCCCTACTGCGGGCACAACGCCGAGTGTGGCTGCAGGGACAGAAAGCCCTGTAGTCCCGCACAGGTCTACGACGTCCTTCGGTACGATGACACCTACCCGTTGAGCGTCGGTGACCGTCTTGACCAGAGTCAGAATCCGGACTCGCGCTTCGGTGATAGTGCGCCTACAGATCGAGCCCTCGACTTCCTCGATCCCGTTCTCGACGCCGCACACATGAAGACCGCATACTTCTGTTGGGATCCTGAGGTCGATCCCCCGCCGAATCCCTTGTCACTGGTGGGCATAGCTCCTCCGGACCCAATGAATCCGCCCGAGCGCAACTTCTACACGCGTTGCGGTCCGACCATCTGCGACTGGGAGAACGATGCCTTCCAGCGGCTCGATATGCGTTATTTTGGCAAGGAGTGTCTGGACTATTCCTTCCGGGGCGGCATCACCGGCAAGTACTGCTACGACCCCGCAACGGAAGAACCCTACCCGAGCAGCGAGGAGTGCGAGGACCACTGGATGTCACCGGTGAACCTCAGCACCAAGTGGCGTTTCTACAAGATCCCGTTCACCGAGCTCCTCCAGCAGGGCTGGGCCAAGCGCTCCTGGAAGCTCGACATCGAGTCGTTGACGCTGTTCCGCTTCACCTGGGACCGCGGCTGGATCGACTACTACATCGACGACGTGCGTTTCTACCGAAGAAAGAAGTAGACGCGCGGTTATCGAGTGACCGTCGGCTGCGACGAACAGACCAAGCATGACCGTTTCGAACCGCTCTGGGCTCGCCTCGCCAGGGCCCTGTCTCTGCGAGTCGCTTCAGAAGAAGGCCGCGGCCCTGGCTAGACACCAAGGGGTGTGGGCACGGCGGGCCATCTCCAACCCGCCGGTATTATTTAGTATACAAAGCGTTGGTGGCGAACGGTGACCCCCTTCCCGTCGCCGCCTCTGGCAGACGGTGACCCCCTTCCCGTCGCCGCCTCTGGCAGACGGTGACCCTCTTCCGACCGCCGCCCGTGCCGACACCCCTTCCGACCGCCGCCCTTTGACGACGTCTTCTAGCCCTTCACCGCCCCCGAGGTCAGCCCGGCCACGAACTCTTTCTGCAGAGCGAAGAAGAGGATGGCGGGGGGGATCATGGAGAGCGCCGTGCCCGCCAAGAATAGGCCGTAATCGTTCTCGTACTGGTTGATGTACAGGTTCAAGACCACGGGCAGGGTGAGCTTGTCCTGGCTGTGCAGAAAGACGTTGGGAGCGAAGAAGGCGTTCCAGTTGCCCAGGAAGCTGACCAGGCAGAAGGCCGCGGCCATGGGGCGCACCAGAGGCATCACCAGGCGGAAGTAGATCCCAAACTCACTGCAACCGTCGATGCGACCTGCCTCGATGAGCTCGTTGGGGACGCTCAGGCAGGCCTGTCGAAACAGGAAGATGCCATACGCACTGACGATGCCGGGCAACATCAAGCCCCACAGGGTGTCGACCATGCCCAACCGAACCGCGAGCTCGTAGACAGGGGCCATCAGCAGGACCTGTGGGATCATCATGGAGCCGAGCATGTACACCATGAGCAGGCCCTTGCCCCGGAAGCGGAGCTTGGCCAGGGCGTAGCCCGCCAACGAAGCCAAGAAGAGCTGAAGGACCGTGCTGACCGTGGTGAAGACTACGGAGTTTAGCGCGTAGTGCCAGAAGTACAGGTTTCCCTGCACGCTGGGCTTACCCTCGAACAGACGCCGGAAGTTGTCCAGGTTCAGGGTCTGGGTGGACCACTGGGAAAGTGGCGGGAAAAAGACGGACTCGTTCAGGACACTGCGGTCCTTGAAGACCGCGGCTAACAGCCAAAAGAAGGGGGACAGCACCAACACCGAACACAGGCCCAGGGTGACCCAACGACCCCAGCTCAGAGCCCAGCGCGGGTGCTTGGGCTGCAGGGCGTACAGCGCGACGAACACCACGAAGAGCCCGAGCACCAGTACCTGCAAGAGATTCACGATAGGCTCCCTTTAGTCCTCGACCACCTTGGCAATCCGGAGCTGCACCAGGCTCAGGACGAAGATGATGGTGGCAACGACCCAGCCGACCGCCGAACCCAAACCCAGGTCGCCAGAACGGAAGGCCACCTCGTTGAGGTAGGTGATGACGGTCAGGCCGGAGTTGTCGGGACCGAACCCGCTGGTTGAATGCAGAAGGGCGATGGGCAGCTCGAAGAGCTGATAGGAGCCGATGATGCTCATGATGACCACGAAAACGACCACGTGGCGCATGGATGGCAGGGTGACGTGCCAGAAGACGCGGAAGGGTCCGGCTCCGTCGATGCGCGCGGCTTCCTCCAGGCTCTTGTCCACCGACTGCAGGGCGGCCAAAAAGTAGATCATGTTGAAGCCGACCCAGAGCCACAGGGAGGTCAGTATCAGCGCGGGCATGACCAGCTTCGGGTTGCTCAGCCACTGTTCTTCCAGGCCCCAGGCAACCAGGGACTGCAGCCCGCGGTTGATCAGGCCGTAACGCGGCGTGAATAGGACGGAGAAGAGGATTCCCACGAACACCTGCCCAACCAGATTGGGGGAGAACAGGATCAGCCGGAGGTATCCCTTCAGACGGCTGTTACCCCGATTCAGAAGCAGGGCCAGGCCCATCGACAGTGGCAACTGGATGCAGACCGAGGCTGCGGCGAAGACGGTGGTGTTGAGGAGCGCCGTCCGAAACATCGGATCTTCAAAGAGGTACCTGAAGTTGTCCAGACCCACGAAGATCCGACTGCGGGGGCCGTTGGTCATGTAGAAGGTGAGACCCACGGCATTCAAGAACGGGTACAGGAAGAAGACGGCGGTGAGCAGAAGATAGGGCAGCAGGAACAGGTAAGGTTTGAACCAGTCCCGCGGCGCGCTGCCCCCAGGAACGGACCCACACCGATCCTGATTGGCCATGGCCTAGCGAGCCTCCCTGAGCGCGGCATTGCGAGCTGCGGCGCGCTTCACGGTGGCCTCGGCGCGCGCCAGCTCGGCTCGAATCACTTCGCCAAAACCCTGTTCGCCGTGGGCCTTGTAGTGTTCGACGATCCGCGTGTATGCCTCGTCGAGCTTGTTGCGCGCGACCACGTCCACGGGCGAGGTGTACTGGGGCGGTGATTCGGGAGCCAAGTCGGCGTACAGGCGGCCGATCCGCTGGTTCGAGTAGTAAGGGTTGGGCTGATTGAGCTCGGGGAGGCTCCAGGCCGCCTTCAGGGGGGGCAGGATGTGGGTCTCCTGGAAGCGGGCGCCAATGGCATTGGGATCGAAGTACAGGAACTTGGCCAACTCCCAGGCCAGGTCCTTTCGCTTGGAGCGCTTGGTGATGACCAGGCCCGTACCGCCCCAGATCCCGGTGCGTCGTCCACCGGGAGTCCAGCGCGGCATGGGCATGAGCGCCATCTTGCCGCTGAGATTGGGCAGATCCTTCTGGAAGCCCCAGGTGCGCCAGTCTGGCGCCAGATAGAACAAGGCGACGCCATCGGTCATTGCCTTCATGAGCGGCTGGCCCCAACCGCAGTCGTAGGCGGTCCGTCCTGGCCCGTGCAGCTGGCGTACGTACCACTCCAACACCTCGGCCGTCTCCGGGCTATTGAAGGCAACCTGGCCGTCGGCGTCGAAGAGCTGGGCGCCACGTTGCAGCATCAACATCAGCCGACCGTGACCCGCGGCGTCGGGCAGATCGATCATGTATCGATCGATCACTCCGTCCCCGTCCTGGTCACGGGTGATCCGTCGGCCAACTTCGGCAAACTTTTCCCAGGTGTCGAGTTGGGAGACGTCGATGCCGAGCTCCTCCACCAAGTCCCGCCGATAGGCGAGCATCGCGGGGTGTACGTCGTGGGGAAGGCCAAAGACGTGGCCTCGGGCCGACCAGAGGCTGAATCGCGACTCCACCATCCGCTCCCGGAGGTGCTCCCGCTCGATGCGGGACGTCAGGTCCAGCAGGCCCACCTCCTGGAGCGGGCCGCGCGTGAAGAAGCCCAGGGAACCCTCCAGCATTTCGACCATGTCCGGGACGTCGGTGTCTGCCAGGATGGCATTTTGCAGGCGCGAGCGCAGGGACGACCAGTGGGCGAATTGCACTTCCACGCGAACCCCGTGTCGCCTCTCGAATTCTGCGACGTTCTTCTCGTACGCCTCCTTGTGGGCCATGGTGAACGTCACCAGGATGAGGTCCGGGCGTCGTGGACGTTCGCGTCGCACCATGGCCAAGGTCAGGGTGGACAGCAGGGCCGTGACCAATAGCCAGAAAGGGGCTTTTCCGTAGGGGAACTTGGCGATGATGCCCATGGCCATGGTGGGGAGGAGCCAGCAGGGCCCGACCAGAGACCTGACACGACCGGTTGAGTCTAGATCAGTTCGACCCGAACAGACACGCGCGGGAGGTGCTGTCGGCCCCCCTTCCGGCGCGACGCACCCTGTCCTCGGGCCCCGGAATCGGTTACAGGACGACAGCATCAAAACCCAGTAAAAATCAGTGCTCATTGCAAAAACGGTCACCTCGAAGGACCGTGATTTCCTGGGCAAATCGGGCTATGGTCGCGCCGCTTCGAGACGGGCTCCGTGAGACGACGCCTGACTGACGGTGCCGTGCCGTGAGCTCGAAAGCCGGGCGTCTCCGAGAACGTGCCGACACTGCATCAACTAATGAGCCGGGACGGGAGAAGGAAAAGGGCCGGAATGAGTCGCCAGTTGTGCCTTGGGCGGTCTGTCGCACGGTTCGCCCTTCGCCGCTCGGGCTTGGCGATGGTCCTGGGTCTGCAGGTGACGCTGCGAACCCTGCCGGTATTGGGACAGGAGGCGGGTTCGCAGAAAGAGAGGCCCGCCGAACCTGTCATCGCCGTCGAACCGGCGGCACCGCCGGGATCGGGTGGCGCGCTGCCCGACGAGGGGGAGCCGGTTCCGCTCGCCCCAGGGGAGAACGCAGCGGACGCGGCCCCAGCCGGGAGCCCCGCCCAGGCGTCGACGGCGCCCCCCGTGCTGACCCACGACGAGCTAGAGGCAGCCGGATACATGCCCGGCTATCGACGACACCTGAGCTTGGGCGGTTCCATCCATTCGCCCCCGGTGGGAGCACGGCCGGGAGGTATCACCCCCAGCTACGCCGCACCGGGGCGAGCCACCGATTGGACCTTCAATTGGGCGGGGTCGATGTCGGCCACCGCGCAGTACAGCATGGACCAGCGTCATGGGGAGCGGGCCCCGGGCCAGTCGGTTACGGTCCTGCACGCCCCACCACAGACCATCGACGAATACGCCTCGTTCACCAGCACCAACTCGGTGCCAGGCAGCTGGGTTGGGATGAACTTCAGCTACGGCAATCCCAAGGTCAGTGCCGTGGTGTCGGTAGACACCTGGAACCCGACGCGCCCCACCACGTACTACCAGTTGGGCAGCCAGTGGTTCATCAACAACAGCTTTTTGGCATTCACCCTACCCACCCTGGGTGGGGTGCGTCTGAGTAGTCGGGTTGGTCATTTCAACTCCGGGTATGGCCTGCTGGGTCAGTACACGGGAGGGATGTACGTCAATCCGTTGATCGGCAATCTCAGGGCGGTTGGTGAAACCTCCACGGGCGAGGTTGATCTCTCGGAATCGGTGGTCCTGGTCCTGGAACACGGCATCGCCGGAACCCGGAATGGTCGTCCTCCCGACCAGGTCTATCCGCAGGCCTCCAACAGTTGGAATCGTTCCATCTGGCCTGGGTCCTGGATTCATCACGCCCATGCGGGGGTCGACATCAGGGGTGATCTGGAGATTCGCGCTCGGCTGCACTACATCCACAATTGGTCGGCGGAGGATCGAACTCGAGGCACCGAGGACAATCCAGGCACCCGCGGCATCGACGAATCGCGCAGTGTCGATGGCAGCATCGATGTTGTCGGTGTTGACGCCAAGTTGATCAGCGGGGCGTTTGGCTATCTGGGCGTGGCCGGGGCGTACATCCGCGGCAGACAGTCCTACCCGCTCAAGGGTCTGGAGACGTTCGGGGGCGATGGGGAACAGCTGACCGAACGCTGGTGGGGGGTGAGCTCCAGCGGAACCGGCAAGCTGTGGGTGGCGGGGCTGAACTACGTGGTGAGCCTGGGCAAGGCCGTCAGCTACCCGGACGAGTTCAGCGGTAATGGGCCGGATATCGTGCTTGGCACCGCGTTTCAGATCGCCCGTGCCCGCACCGAGTTGGCTCGCTTCGATGGGCGGGTGCGCCACAAATACGGGCTGGATGGTCTCTACACGTTCATGCGCAACCTGGGGGTAGGATTGCGCGTGGATCGCGTCGTGCCCAATTCTCACGATAAAAGCGAGACCTTCCACGTTCTGGCTCCTCGCCTCCAGTTCAAATCCGATTGGAACAGCCATGAGGCGATTCAGCTGATGTACGTGAAGTGGTTCTACGGTTCGGGCACGCGCAATGAGGGAACCGGGGAGCGAACCATGGAACGGCTTGATGACCAGCTAGTGGCACTCAACTTCAACATGTGGTGGTAGAGGGATCATGGCGGCTGGCACTCTAAACCTTCTGCGCTGCGCTCCCTGGAAAGGCCAGGGAAGAAGGCGGGCAATGACTCGTGCATCTCGGCTCTGGACGCGAGTGGTGTTTCTTGGCAGCTGCCTGGGCACGCCGGCCCTGGCTGAAGAAGCCTTGACCCAACCCGAATCGACCAAACCCGCGGATGCTGAGGCATCAAACGGCTCGGATCCGTCGATGAGTCTGGATCCCGCAGTGCCCAACGTGGGAGCACTCCCCGGAGGCATGAGCCCTGCCTATGGACAGCCCGCGACGGGAGCCGGGGACTGGCGCTTCGATTTCCACGGATTTCTGAGCATTCCACTCCGGGCCGGTATCAACGATCGTCAGAACCGGCTTCCCGGGGAGAGCCAGAAGGTCTGGCACGCGCCCCCCGTGGTCCCCGACGATGCGCCTACGTTTTCCCACACCGGCGTGGTTCCCAATCCCTACGTCCAGCTCAACTTCTCGTACGGTAACGACGTGGTGACGGGCAACGTGTCGCTTCTGGCTCGTCAAGCCACCGTGTCCACTGGCTTTTTCGATCCGCCATCCCAGGCGGGGGTCAACGACGTGTATTTGCACATCCGACCCAGGCTCGGCAAGCGCGCCGATCTGCAGATCTACGTGGGTTCTTTCTCCAACCGATATGGGGTAGCGGGCGAGTACGACGAAGGCCGCTACGGTACGCCTCTCATCGCCCGCATCAACGGGGCCGGCGAGACGATGGTGGCAACGCTGACGTTGAACCGTCAGTTCACCTTGCTCCTGGAACAGGGGATCCAGGGGCAAACCAACAAGGCCCCCAGTGATATCACCCCGGACGGGTGGAACGACTTCGCCGATCCGAACGCCGGAACGACCTTCGCACACCACTGGCATGCCGGGTTGTCCTATCTGAAACGCGTGACGCTGGGCGGGCATTTCATTAGTGCGTTCACACATGACGATTGGGCTACCGGAACCCTGGCTGCCGACGGCAATGTCCAGGTACTGGGCGGCGATCTGCGCCTGAATCTGGGCCGCTTCGGACATCTGTATGGGGCCGTGGCCCACACGCGGGCCCAGGATGCGGCCACCATCAGTCAGGTGGTCGAGATCCTGAACACGCGCGGTGGCCGCGGCTTGATGGACAACTACCTGGGTTCCAACAGCGCCGGCAACGGCAAGCTCGTTGCGGTGGGGGCTCAGTATGATCTGAGCGTCGGCAAGCTGGTGAGCTACCCGGTGCCCTTCACCGCTGACGGGCCCGACCTGACGGTGAGCCTGTTCGGCATGAACGTGAAGGTGCTGGAGAGCGAGGACGCTACCCGAGAGGGCCAGAGCATGTTGAAGTACGGCAGCGAGGTGACGTACAGCATGCTGAGTTGGTTGGCCACGTCACTTCGTTTCGATCGGGTGCAGCCCGATGTTCAGGTGAGCAACCAGAGTTTCGCCATCCTGTCGCCGTGTCTCATCTTCCACACCGACTGGAGCTCGTCGGATCAGGTGGCCCTGCAGTACTCCCACTGGTTCAACGGTTCGGATGTTCGGGTTCGGACCGGCTATCCGCCGGTGGAGGACCCGACGGCGGTTGCCGACCAGGACATGATTGCGCTCACCGCCAGCATGTGGTGGTAGTCGCGGAAAGGGCCGAACATGAGCAGAGCAGAGCGTCGGGCGGTGTTGGCCGGGCTCCTTGCTGGGCTGGGTGGTGTGACACTGGGTTGCATCGGCGTGTCCCAGTCGCTCAGCCACTCGTCTGGTCCCATCGGGGAGCCAAGGAGCTGCCCCGCCCTGACCATGCCGGCGCCCGATGGGCTGATCGACGACTTCGAGGACGGGAATACTCAGCTGGCCCCCCAGGACGGGCGCGACGGCTACTGGTGGACTGGCACTGACGAGAAGGGTTCCGCCTTCTTGAACGCTGACTTGGGGCCGGTGGAGGGCGGCGGCAGCGGGTCGTCCAAGGCCATCCACGTCTACGGCAAGACCTCCGACGCTCCCGAGGCCTGGGGCATCAATTTTGGCGCCAACTTCAGCTCCGCCGGCCTTTACGATGCGAAACGCTATGTCGGAATCGAGTTCCGTGCCAAGGTCGGCACTGCAGACGCCAGTCGCCGAGTTCGTCTCAAGATCGGGGATGTGAATACCCATCCGGATTTCGGGGTCTGCAAGGACTGCTGGAACCACTTCGGCAAGGACATCTCCCTGTCCACCGAGTGGAAGGAGTACACGGTACTCTTTTCCGGGGTGAGGCAGGCCGAGGGATGGGGGGATCCTCGTCCTTCTCACATCACCGTGAATCAGCTCTTTTCTCTGGATTTTTCGGTGGGACCGGGCCAGGCCTTCGACATCTGGATCGACGATGTCCGTTTCTTGACTTGCAAGTAGGGACAAAGGGCCCTTGGGGGGCCCCTTGGGCGGAGCCCCTTTGTCGCGTTGACCGAGCAACGGGTCCCGAGCCCGAAGCCTAGTAAAACTTGATGTCGTCGAGGGTCACGTTGGGGGTGCAGTCGGCTGCATCGCCGCAACGAAACTCCCACTGAATACCCAACAGCTCGCTGGGGTCGAGTGGACTGATGGGCAGCCCATCCACCAGAGCGGTGAAGGGGACCTCGATGGTGGCAGCCGTTTGGCCGTAGCCCTGAAGGACCACACGGTTGTTGGAGCATCCATCGGTCCAGGTTCCGGTGCACTCACCCTTGCTGTTCTCGGAATCGATCGGGTAGTTGCGACTCGACTGAACCTGGAACTGGATCTCGCTGTTCCCGGCGGTGCCCGAGAAGGTCAACGAGATGCCGGTGAAGGCGGAGGCGTTCGAGCAGGAGGGACGAAACCAAAACCCGAAACCCGCGTAGTCACTGGCCGGGATGGTCCCGCTCAGGTTGAGGCTGCCTGCCGTCACCGTGGCGGTCAGAGAAGTGTTGCCCTCGGGCTGGTAGAAGAAGGTGCCCCCGCTCAGGCTCACGCTGTCCCCGAAGCTGAAGTTTTGGCCAGCGTAGATGCCATCCGCCACCTCGGTGAAGTCCGTGATGCGCCCATTCTCGGGGATGGCCTCCGATGCGCCGCAGTTGACTCTGCCGGAGCCTCCCTGTCCCTGTCCACCCACCGCCACTTGGCCGCCAGTGTTTCCAGTGCCCCCGATGCCGTCGACGCTCTCGGATTTGTCGCCCGAACAGGCAGCGAAGAGACCAGAGTTTACCATCGCGCCAAACACAAGGGCCCGAGTCAACCATCGACTAAGCTCTATCATCGTTCCACCTCCAGCTGGTTCACTCAACTCCGGCTCACCCTGGGCGGGGAGCTCGATCGGTGACAGGCGACGTATCCCCTACTGGGGCAAGGGTGAGTTGTCAACCGAGTCAGCCGCGACAATCGATTCTGGTGCGGCCACAATCACCGCAGCTACGGTGTTCCGAGTCCAATCACGACTCTCGATCCAGACGACTCGAGCGTGACCTTCACGGTCTTCCTTTGGACGCCAGACATCGCCTCGATTTCGTAGGTTCCCAAGTACCCCCGCACGGAAAGGTTTCCCGCCGAATCCGTGTTACCGGTCTCATCGGTCTTCCAGCTCTCCAGGAGCAGTTTGCGCAGCTCCTGCCCCGACGGTTTGAGGGAGAAATCCCGACGGTACATGGGGGCATTGTTCTTCCAGTGAGAACCGTCCCAGAAGCCCCACATCACGATACCACCCACGGCGGGATGGCTGAAGAGTGTGGTGTAGAAGTCCCGCGTGTAGCTGGCAGCCAGCTCCTCGTCATCCATCACGATGTCGTACTCGGTAATCCAGATGGGCTTGCCGAACTTGGCGTAGCGGTCGACGATCCCCAATAGGTCATTAGGAGCGGTCAAGGAGGTACCAAAATGGCCCTGCATTCCGATGCCGTCCAAGGGAGCTCCCTTTTCCACCAATAGACGAATCGTCTTCTCGTAGTGGTCCCGGTGAGCGGTCTGGCCGCCGCCTCCCGACAGGATTGCATAGTCGTTGATGAACAGCTTGGCCGTTGGATCGGCGGCCCGCGCCAGCTTGAACCAATCGACGATCACGTCTTCTCCGAGGATGTTCAGCAGATCACGGTTGTCGAAGGGCTCGTTCAACACGTCCCAATGCAAAAGAGAACCTCGCATCGCGGTGGCAAGCTCCGTGATGTGCTTGGACACCTCGGTTCGGAGGCGTTCTGGGCTCCCCTCGTACTGGCGCAGGTACTTGGGCAGGTTCGTCCAGCCGGGCCACACTAGCACGTGACCCCGCACGTCCAACCCCCGTTGCCGCAGGTTGGCCACCGCGGATTGGGCCCGTTCGATGGTGAACGATTTGCCCCAGTCCCCTGCCACGGGAGGCCACTTCAGATCGTTTTCCAGCGTGACCACGTTGAACAGCTCGGTCAGCGCCGTCTGGTACTGGTTTGGAGCCGGGCCCACGATCTTCTCGGCGGGGGCACAGGTACCAAATCCAAACGCGTGGCGCACCAGACGGGCGTGGACCTGGGCCGCGGGCAGAGGCCGATTGGCCTTGTCGCGCACCTCGACGACCAGAGTGGCCTTTCGGTGTTGCTCGATTCGGGCCGCAGCTTCGGCGCGCCAGGCCGCTTCCGGTTCAATCCCGAGGTAGGTGTCACGCGTCGTCGGGAGGTCGGCGAGCACCAGCTTTTTTTCGAAGTTCTCCACCGTTACCCCACCGATCTCGATCCGCTCCGGGTTGAATCCGAGGCGGAAGATCATCTGGGCCTCCGATGCCTTGAAGCTCTCGCTAGAACGGAAGGGCACGTACACTTTCTTCCAGTCCTTGGAGGCTCGCACCGGATGGGTCACGATCTTGGTCCAGGGGCTCCGCGCCAACTCCATGACGAATTCCGTCTGACCCTCCGCGCTCTCCGCGGGAGCCCAGTCGGTGCGAAAGTAGAAGGTGGCGAGCAAGACGTCTCCGCGTTCGATGGGGCCGATGCTCGGCGCCCGAACCTGGACATCCCAATTGTTGACCGAGGGCTCGAGGATCTTGACCCGCATGGCCTCGGCGAAGGGTTGGCCCTGCACCTTGACCACTCGGGCATCCACTCGTTTCGTCTCGCCCTGCAAACCGAAGGCGCGAATCCCCATTCCGCCGAGCAGATCCATCCCCTTGACCTTCCCGTAGTTGCCAGTTGGCCGTTCCTGGGTGGGGGCCGCCGCAGCGGCCGCCGGTGGCGGTGGCTGGACGGCGGCCGCCTGCTCTGGAACTGGCGTTCGTCGAATGCAGGCGAGCAACACCAGAGCCACTGCCCAACTCCAGGTTGACTGTCGGTGTGATCCGAATTCCACGTTGCCTCCGTAACCTCAGGATGACCGAAAACCTAGCCCGTCTCGACCGGAGGATGCCAAAGCAGACTGCGCCCTTCACCGTCGCCCTCGAACAGGTGCACCTGCTTTGGATCGACCGCCAACGAGAGGGTCTGACCCGTTGCGAGGCCACTGAACGCATCCAGCTGCGCCACCCATGTGGCTGTGCCTGCGAGGCTGACATGCACATCCATACGACTGCCCAGGGGTTGCACGAGAATGACCTTGGTTTCGATCCGGTTGTCGCCGACTGGGAACCGTGCATGCTCCACGTCGCACAAGGCCTCCGGACGCAACCCAAGAACCACTCTGCCGGTGGTGCGCTCACCAAGCGCGGTGGATACCCAATCGGGCAATCGCAGGCGCAGCCCCTCGCTCTGGAAGTAGCGGTCGTTTCCTTCTGCCGAAAGATCGCCCGGCACCACATTCATGGGGGGATTGCCCAGGAATTCGGCCACGAATCGGTTGGTGGGACGGCGGTAGACGGTGAGGGCCTGGTCACATTGTTGGATGATCCCATCCCTCATCACCACCACCCGATCCCCGAGTGTCATGGCCTCCTCTTGGTCGTGGGTAACGTAGACGGTCGTGCTTGCCAGATCCAGATGTAGGCGCTTGAGCTCGGCCCTCATCTCGACGCGCAGCTTGGCATCCAGGTTGGACAGAGGCTCATCGAACAGGAAGCACTTCGGTTCTCGCACAATGGCGCGACCCACCGCCACACGCTGCCGCTGACCCCCAGAAAGCTGTTTGGGCAGCCGATCGAGCAGGGCGGTGATGCCCAGAACCTCGGCGGCGTGGTGGACCTTGCGCTGGATCGTCGCGGCGTCCACCCGTCGCATCTTCAAACCAAAAGCGAGATTGTCCCGCACCGACATGTGCGGGTACAGGGCGTAGCTCTGAAACACCATGGCAATGTCCCGGTCTCGGGGCGCCACCTGGTTCACGATCTGACCGTCGATTGAGATGGTCCCCGACGTGACGTCTTCCAGGCCAGCGATCATCCTCAGGGTGGTGGACTTGCCGCAACCGGACGGCCCGACCAAGACGATAAACTCACGGTCTTCAATGGTCAGACTGAAGTCGGAGACGACCTTGACGTAACCGTCGAAAACCTTGTCGACATGCTGCAGCTCGACCCGTGCCATGGTGTCTCGCGGCGACACTCGCAGGACCGCCGCGCGCTCCGGGAGGGTAGTCAAGGGCACAGGGAGTGTCCATCCGGGCCCTGTGCCGGGGGTGGATTCCGGCGGGGGAAACGGAGCCGCCATTTCCTGGTCCCGTTACCTGGTACGGGGGCAAGGCCACAATGGCCACGTTTCGTGGCACCGTGGCCCGGCGGCTGGTTCGCGTGGACAGGTGGACGGAAGGTGAAAGCCGTCACCGCCAGGGTCCCCTGATCTCGGTCGGCCTGCCCGTCGTGACCAGCGTCGATCCCGACGGAAACGAGATACCGTTCGTGAGCGCTAACAGCTTCGGTTGATTGCGCGGCATGCGTGGAACCGAATCCAGCAGAGTGGTGGTCCTGCGCTCTTGCAGCTTCACGCCAACGCTGAAGCGTGGTGGTTCGGTTGTTGGAGCAACGAGGGATTCGTGTGGGCACACTACACAGGATGGTCGAGAGAGCCCTCCTTCGACGACTCTGCGGCCTCCGAGCGGCTCGCTTGGAATGTCCTTCTCGTGTCAATCCGCGAACGGGATATGCCATCTCGCTGCCCAATAATGCCAAGGGGGTGCTGTGGTTCGTTCTGAGCTGAGACCCTGCAATGTGGCTCTGGCACGAATCACGACAACGGCGTAGCCTTGTGGCTGTTGGTCACAGTCTAGGAGGCAACCATGCACTTGGCGCGACCCGTCGGTTTCGGGGCGACCGTCCTGGGTGTTCTGTCGATGGCAGGCATCGCTGCGGCGCAGGAGTACTACGTCGCAAATGCCGGCGACAACAACAACACCGGCGCGACTCCCGATGACCCGATAGCGGATCTATCGCCGGTCGGTCGGGGTGGAGCGGTCACCGTGCGCTTCAAGGCTGGTGATAGCTGGGACCTGTCAGGGCTGTCCGTGGGGGATGGCGCGGTGTACATGGCGTATGGTGAGGGATCGCGCCCCACCCTCAACGTCATCGGTGGCGATGGCGGATTCGGCGGGGGTGTTATGTTGACGGGTGGAGGCACCCTTGAGGGGATTCGGGTGACGACGCCCAAGGGTTCGGGGATCACGCAGGGCATTGGCATCTCGGGAGCAAACAACGTGGTGCGCAACTGCGAGGTAGATGGATCGAGCGGTGAGTTCCAGTTGGGGTTCGGGATCATGGGGACGGACAGCCTGATCACCGGGAACGTGGTGCACGACCTGTCGGGGATGACGGGGGACTCGGGGGACATGAACACCTCGGGGGGCGCCGAGGCGTACATGGTGATGGGGTCGGGAAACGAGATATCCTACAACAGTGCCATCAACTGCTGGGGACCCAACGAGACGCTGGGTGGAGCAGAGGGTGGATGCCTGGAAATCGTGAACGGCGAGGCAGAGTCGGTCATCGAGAATGTGAGGTTTCACCACAACTACTGCGAGCGGAGCGTGGGGTTGTTCGAAGGGTGTTCGGGGAACTTCCGGGGGACGGACGCAATCCAGGAGCATCACGGGATCATCCGGAACAGCTATGTGGGGTACAACATCGCGGTGGACGCGATGTGGCTGTACCTATTGCAGCCGGTGAACACGGATTTCGAGAACCTGGTGTTCGAGCACAACACGATCGTGCACGGACCGGACAATACGACGATCCCACAACAGGGGGCTTCGTCCTTCGGGCTGCTGGTGAACGACGACGCGGGGTACAGCTTCACGCTGAGCGAGGGTGACGTCACGGTACGGAACAATCTGTTCGTGACGCTGGACGGCGCGGAGGCGGGGATGTTCAGCCCTCCACCGTTGGCGGACCATTTCAACAACGTCTACGTGCCGTCGACACCGATGGGCGCAGAGTTGGGAGCGGGCGAGAAGGCCGTGGCGGAGCCGGGACTATCCCCAGACCACCGAATCTTGGCGGGGAGCCCCTTGATCGATCAGGGGAGCGCAGACACGCCGGTGTACGCGACGGACATCGACGGCCACCCGGTGCCCTGTGGGGCCACCCAGGACGTGGGGGCGTCGGAATACTGTGACAACATGGGTGGCACCACCGGCACCGGCGGCGCGCCCGGCAATGGCGGCAGCGATGCCACGGCAGGCGCAGGCCCGGTCGGGGCGGGTGGGCTCGAGCAGGGTTCAGGCGGCTCGGCTCCGGGGCAGGGTGGTGACTCTCCCGTCGGCAGCGGAGGACTCGTCAATCCGGCTTCGGGAGGTCTGCCAGGCAGCGCCGGGAGTGACCCAGCTGCGGGCGTTCCGCCGGTCAGTTCGGGCGGCGCGCCACTGACCGGAGCGGGGGGCAGTTCCACCGCGGGTGCTGCGGCAGCGAACCCTGGTGCCGGAGGTCTTGAAGTGGGCTCCGGAGGCTCCGCCGTGCCTCCCGATGGCGGCTCCGCCCCGCTTACCGGATCGGGCGGGGATGCCGAGCCATCGAGCGCCGGGACTGCTCCCGCAGCGGCTGGCTCCCAGCCCAGCGACGGTCCGAGCCCCGACGACTCCGCGAAGGTAGACTCCGGGGATCGGGGTGGCGATGTAGCCGGCTGTGGTTGCCGCACTTCGCCCTGGCCAGCACAACCCTCCAGGGCATTGGCCCTGTGGGCTCTGGTCGGGGTGCTGCTCCTCTGGCGTCGGCGCTGGGGAACCTAGCGACGCACCGTCGACCGCTCACGCCATCCCGATGGGGCTGAACGCGGGCCAAGACCGACGCTTCGGTGTAGCCTGAGACCGAAGACGCCATGGTTGAAGTGTCTCTTGAGGCTCCCAAGGCCAGCACAGGGTCAGGTCAGGATTTCCGGCA
The DNA here is from genome assembly GCA_964648165.1 of uncultured Polyangiaceae bacterium. Taxonomy (GTDB): domain Bacteria; phylum Myxococcota_A; class Polyangia; order Polyangiales; family Polyangiaceae; genus FEN-1139. The sequence goes on from CAZYKT010000040.1 coordinate 16,576, forward strand.
GCACATCGAGCCCACCACTGCCTCCCGCCGCCTGTTGTTGGTGTGCCCGCCTTTTCAGGAACTGGGCATATCCTCGCTGCCCATTGCTCAGCTCTCCACCTTCCTGCGGGGACACGGCGTGGACTGTCGGGAGGCGTACCTCCATTTCGAGCTCGGTCGGATCCTGGGGGTGGGGCGCTACCGAGCCATGATGACGGGCATCGAGGGACGCAATGCAGAGGCTCTCTTTGCCGAGGGGTACCATGGGAAGATGGGCGACACGGCGCTTGCCGAGAAGCTCACTCGTTCTGTGGGTCCCGCCGAGGAGCGGGCCAGGGTTCTCGCCGCCTTCGAGGCCGTTTGCCTGCAGCGTCTGGAGTTGGAACAGCCCGAGGTGGTGGGGATGACCACTTCGTTCAACCAGCTGATGGCCTCCCTGTGGCTTGCCCGATTGATCAAGCGGTGGATGCCTTCCGTCACCACGGTGTTGGGCGGTTCGGCGTGCCTCTCCCCGATGGGCCAAGCCGTCCTTTGTGGATACCCGGAGGTCGATGCAGTGGTCAGCGGCTTTGGCGAGTTGCCCCTTTTGGCCCTGAGCCGGGGTCGACTCAACGGCAGGCAGGTTCTGCACAGTCAGCTCCCACCCGACTTCCATTCGGCCCCCATCCCCGACTACCAAGCCTACCTGACCCAAGCTCAACCCTTCCAACCCGAGGTTCAGCTCAACCTGACCTTCCAGAGTTCCCGGGGATGCTGGTGGGGCGCCAAGCATCGATGCCACTTCTGTGGCCTGAACGGGGAGCAGATCTGTTTCGAGTCCAAGTCGACCCAGCGCACCCTCGAGGAGATCCGAACCCTCTGGGAACGCCACCAGAAGAACCTCTTGGCCGCCGACTGCATCATGTCCCGGGAGCATCTGCGCAACCTGGTTCCCCAGTTGGCTCGCTTCGAGAACGGACCCCGGATCTTCTACGAGCTCAAGGCCAACATGACCGAACAGGAAGTCATCGCCCTGGGCCGCGCCCGTATGCTGGGCCAATTGGGCATCGAGAGCCTCAGCACTCACCTGCTCAGTCGGATGAACAAGGGCACCACCGCGATCCGCAACCTGGCCGTCTTGAAATGGTGCGCGGAACGACGGGTTCCGGTTGCCTGGAATCAACTCTGTGCCGTCCCCGGGGAGCGGGTACAGGACTACGATCGTCAGATCGAACTGATGCGAAAGATCCCCCATTTCCCGCCGCCGGATCTGGCCAACCCCATCAAGCTGGATCGCTTCAGCACCTACTTCGACAACTTCCGGGACTTCGGCTGGACCGCGATCCGACCCCATCCAACCATCCGAGCGTTCCACCCCCACCTCGACGAAGCCGAGCTGCGACAGATCGCGTTCCAGTTCGAGGGACAGGGCGGGGTGTCCCCGGACCAGTACCTCGATCGCTTCTCGGCGGCAGTCGCAGAATGGCGCAGTCTGAACCAGAAGGGGGTCGGCCTGTTCTGCGATCCAGAAAAGGGCGTGGTGTGGAATACCCCTCCCACCTGTCGCCGCTACCAGTTCCCCGCCGCGGTGGCACACATCTTGGATCTCACCCACCAGATCGTTTCGATACCGAGAGTCATGAGCCAAGTGGGCTGCAATCGGGCCCTGTTGTCCGACATGGAGCGCCACGGCCTTTTGTACATTGAAGGGGAGCAGATCCTGAATCTGACCATCCGGACTCGATTTCCCTCTGGGACCGATTCCGGCGGCCCGATGTAGGTTCGAGCCCGCAGAGCCAGACCAAGGCGAGGGCTCGCGACGACGTGTTGTCGTCTGGAGACTACAGCGTCTCGAGGACCAACTCGAGTCCACGACCGTTTTCCGGCTTGGCCAGCGCCCCCGCCAACGTCACTGCGCCGCACCGGGCCCGGCATGAAGGTTGCGGTGGTGGGGATCACTCCTTGCTGATGCCGACCTTCGATCCCGTTCCCAAACAGCTTCGACCAACCCGTCGCGAAGAGAATCAATCTGCGAGCCGAATGACCGAAGGGCTGGTTCCAGGTCAGCTGCTGGGCCAAACCTATCGGATCATCGCTCCGCTGGCCGAGGGTGGGATGGGGCGCATCTATCGCGCTGAGCATGTTCGCCTGGGTCGCCCCGTCGCGGTGAAGGTGCTGGCTGGACATCTCACCAGCAATCCGTCTGCGCTCAGTCGTTTTCGACGCGAGGCCGAGATCTTCAGTCGCCTGCATCACCCGCACATCGTCGAGATCCTCGACTACGACACGACCCCGGCGGGTGTTCCGTACATCGCCATGGAGCTGTTGACCGGAGAAAGCCTCGGTCATCGGCTGGAGCGAGAGCATCGATTGTCGCTGAACCTGGCGGTCGCCATCGTCGTTCAAACCGCGACCGCCCTGGCCCTGGCGCACCAGGTGGGAATCGTGCATCGGGACCTGAAACCGGACAACGTCTTCCTCGTGTCGGTCGACGCGTCGTCCGTCTTCGTCAAGCTATTGGATTTTGGGATCAGCAAGCTTTCCGCCAGCGAAACCCACGTCACCGGGGAGTTCGACGTGCTGGGCACCCCCGGGTACATCGCCCCCGAGCAGGCACTGAGCACCACGCGGACCGATCATCGCGCTGACCAATATGCGTTGGCAACCATGACCTTCGAGATGCTCGCCGGTCGCCTTCCGTACGCGGCGACATCACCGGTGGAGCTGCTCCGCAAGGTGGTTCAGGAGCCCTTCGACCCCCTGGACCAGATCATGCCGGACCTGCCCAGGCGAGTGGTCACCGCGATCCACCGAGCGCTGGACAAGGAGCCCGACCGACGATTTGCCTCCGTTGTCGAGTTCGCGCAGGCGCTGCAGGCAGCCACGGACGCTGACGGTCTTGCGGTGTCCGATGGCACCCGAGCCTCCAGCATCCCGATATCCCGGGGCACGACACCCCCCGACGGGTGCTCGCCGTGGCGCACGACGCCCCCCGACGGGAGGCCCTCCGCGCTCCCTTCGGAGCCGGAGGATCCCTCGGAGCGCGAGGTGACTCGCCGTCTGCGCCATCGAGCCCCATTGCGCTCGGGTCCCGCACCGGTTTGGGCAACCGAGGCCAAGGCCAGGGTCTCCGAACGACCCCTGCGACGGACGCCCGTGTCGGAGGTACCGCCCACCCACACCGAAACGGTGCCCGCGCCGGAACCCAACAACCTGCCAGCCTCTTCAAGCAGTGTGGCGGCGGCGCTCATCGACGAGGTCCGCTGCGCGGTGGCGTTTGGCGAGCACCACCGGGCCATCAACTGCGCGCGCCGACTTCTGTGGTCGGTTCGGAACCATGCCGATCCCGAAGCCTGCGCGCTGATTCGTGGCGCATCCGAGCTGTTGGAACCGCTCTTCTGGGAGCTTTTGGGGGCTCTGGAGCGGCATCCCACCTGGGTCCGCAAGCCCACCAGCCGGGACGGCTTGATGCCCGAGGAACAGCGCTTCGTGGCTCGGTGCATACAGGACCATTCGACCCTGAGGGAATTGGTACGAACGTCACCCTTTGGTTTCGCTGAAACGGCCAGGCTCGTCATGGAGCTTCAGGACCACGGGATCATGACCCTCGAGTGATGGGTAACACCCGCGGCTTGGGCGTCGCCGGGATGGCAAATCGGCCCTCGACTATGCTACCTGCCTTTGCGTGGCAAGTCACCCTGGGCAAGGAGCTGCTTCGCGTTCCCATCCGAGGCGACGCCGAGTCCCTTTTGTGATTCTGGCCGCGGCGGGATTCGGCGTCGTCGGCGTGGGCACATGGTGGCTGTGGCGACCTTTACCGACTGCGGTCGCGACCGCACCGGATCGCCCGGAGCGGCCCGATGAGATTGGGGTGTTGGCTCTGCTGCGGGAGATGCTGGATCCGAGCCTTTTGGCCCGAAGCGAGTCCTCCTTCACCGCCCACATGGCCTCGAGTTTCGATCGACGCTCCCTCTCGCCCCGTGATTCGGATGGCTGGTTTGCCAACGAGGACTGGGCCAGCCGCACGGCTCCCAACTACCTGGGCGTGGAGCAGCACGATGGCCGCGATGAATACGTCCTGCTCGATGCGAGGGGGGCCGGGGCCGTGGTTCGAATCTGGACCGCGACGCCCACTGGCACCTTGAGGATGTACCTGGATGGCAGCCCGACACCGGTCTTGAGCGAAAGGATGGAGACCCTGCTGGGCGGGCAGGGTCCGGTCAAGGCGCCCCTCGCCTACTCGGCAGCACGCGGATACAATCTGTATTTTCCGTTCCCTTATCGCTCGTCGTGCCGGATCACCGTGGACGATCTGGTGGCAACCGATCCGTACGTGGGCGGAGCACTGGAGCGCTTCTACTATCAGATCAACTACCGGACCTACGACGGTGATGCGGCGGCACGGATCCGCAGCTTTCGGCCCTCGGACTTTGGGAGCGCGGCGCCCCTTCTGCAGGGAGTTCGGCGGGTCTTGGGCGCTAGCGAGGAACCCTTCGCTACGGCGCCTTCGCAGCAGAGCACCCCATTCGTGACCGAGGGTGAATCGGCCAGGCTGGAGCTGGTCAGTCCCGGGGGCGGATTGATTCGCAAGATGGTGCTGCGGGTTCCGGACCGTCAAGGGGAGTCGCTGCGACGCACCAACCTATCCATCCAGATCGATGGCGAGGAGACGGTGAGCATGCCCGTCGGGGATTTCGTGGGCACCGGCGACACGCTCACCCCCTTTGTTTCGCTGCTGCTGCGGGTCGATGCAAAGGGTACGGTGACCTGCTACTTCCCCATGCCGTTCCGAAACAGGGCCGTGGTGCACGTGACGGGACAGCCTGAGGTCAAGGGCGAGGTGACCTGGGAACTTACGCCCTTCACCGACCAGAGCCTGTACTTTCACGCTGCTCGACGGCCACCCTCCCGCGTGCACACTCGCCCCATGCGGGACCTGTCGTTGTTGGCTCTGCAGGGGAGCGGGCGGTTCGTGGGCAGTGCGTTCCGCATCGAGAACACCCCCCGCCAGCGCTGGTGGGGTGAGGGCGACGAGCGGATGTACGTGGACGGTGAAGAATTCCCGAGCCTGTTCGGGACCGGGACCGAGGATTACTACGGATATGCCTGGTCGACGCCGGAACGCTTCGAACGCGCCCTGCATGGCCAGCCGCTGGCCGGTACCCGCAACTTCGATGGGTTCTTCGCCATGTATCGGCATCATCTGCTCGATGCCGTTCCGTTTTCGAGCGCGTTTCGTTTCGACCTGGAGCTATGGCACTGGGACGAAACCGACGTCAGCTGGTCTTCGACGAGCTACTACTACGCGCGCCCAGGGGTCAAGGAGCGCTAGCTTCGGATCTCTGCGAGTCGCGTCAGCGGCCTGCGGTCTTGGCTCAGACCAGAAGGGTGTGGACACGGCGGGCCACTATCCAACCTCCCAAATATCATTCAGCATACAAAGCGTCCGCGGCGACCAGTGAGACCCCTTCCCGTCGCGCCCTTCGACGTCGCGCCCTTCGACGTCACCCCTTCCCGTCGCGCCCTTCGACGTCACCCCTTTCGCTCGCCGTGGGAGGGGTGACACCGGGGTCCCCCCTCTTGCCAGCAGAAACCTTGGGTTGACGTCGCAGGGTTACACGCAAGCTTTGCCGCCGATCCCCGGGCTGCCGGGCTGCTGTCGGATCAACAAGGAAAACCGCGACTTGGCGCAGAAGGCACGATGAATTCTGGGTTGGAGCGCTGCTGGATTGGTTGGGTGGCGACGGATCTTTGCTGCGTTTTCCGTTGGCTCGTTCAGCTTCCGTGGAATTCCATCAGGTGACGGGTGAGCCAGATCCCCCGGGCTCCGCAACTGTGTGGTTGGATTCGATCTGACAGCCGTCGGCTGACTCGGATCGCTCGATCCGTCCAGACGAACTCGAAGGCATGCCGCGATGAGGGTGCGACATTTTGAGGGTACCGATTGGGTCCTCGGTTTGCTGGCCACGGGGTGGTTGGCGATTGGCTGTGGTGATGCGGATGATCTCTCCCGAGTAACCGACAGCTCTGGCTTAGGAGGGGCGAAAAACGATCCGTCCGCCCTACCGATCGGCGGGGTCCTGTTGGGGGGGGGAACGTTTACGGAATACCCAGAAACCGCGAACGGCGACGGCGGCTCTGCACTGGCCGAGGGCGGCACAACGGGTTGGGGAGGCTTCCCGGGCCGCGGAGGCACATTGGGTTCCGGTGGCTATGTTGGTTGGAGTGGGGCGTCAGGACCTGGTGGGGCAACGGATCGAGGGGGTGCAGGCAGTTCGTGCCCCAGCAACGGCCACTGTCCGAACGGCGTGCGCGGCGATGGGACGTTGCCTGCGGAAAAATGCCCTAGCGATGGCGGGGACCACCTCAAATGCGGGTGCAACACGGTGAGCGGGCTGGGCATCAACAAGGTCGATCTGCTGGATGCCGGCGGCGGGCTGGACATGATGGCGACGGCCATGATGCAGACCCAGATGATGGACACGGACTACCCACTCGGTGATGACCAGACCATGGACGCCTTCCGGGTGGGTGTCTGCAAACAGAACTGGGGCATGATCCGGGAATGCCATCCAGCTTGGAACGGCTTGGGCCCGGACGACTACCCAACCGCCACGGCGTTGAACGGCGATCGGCGGTTGGACGTCAGCGTCTACTACGAATGCCTTGCCTGGTTCGGAGATGCCTGGCTGGCCGGGTATCGAAACGGCATCGAAGCCCTGGAGGATCCCGAGACGCCTGATGTCCGCCGGTTTCGTATCGCCAGTCAGTGGACCGCGCGGATGTTGGAAGAACACACCTGTGATGACGTGCGATTCTGGGTCGAGTTGCCGCCTGGCGCCCCTCCCTGATCCGTTCAGGTTCCTTCCCCCGGCAACCGCAGGGGGCTTTCGCCGACCAGCTCCAGCAAGGCGTCGTGGAGCACCCCGTTGGACGCTACCAGGTGCCCGACGTGCACCCTGGCTGGACCCCCATCCATGGAGGTCACCCGACCGCACGCTGCGGTCAGGATGGCCGTACCTGCCACCAGATCCCAGGCGTGCAGTGCGCGCTCCCAGTACCCGTCGTAGGTTCCGTCCGCCACCAGGCACAGATCGAGCGCCGCCGACCCGCAACGGCGCACCCCGCGGACTCGCCGCTTGGCTCGCTGGCAGGCGTCGAAATTGTTGTAAGGGGAGAACTCGCGGTTCGGGGGGAAGCCGGTCGCCAACAGGGCGTGATCGAGATTCCGGGTATCGCTGACACGACAGGGCTCGCCGTTGCGCAAGGAACCGTAGTTGCGAGACCCCGACCAAGTCCACCCCAAGACCGGTGCCACCACGGCTCCTGCTACTGGCTCCGCGGTGCGCATGGCTCCAATGCTCACCGCAAAGAACGGGTGACCGTGGACGTAATTGGTCGTTCCGTCCAGGGGATCACAGTACCAACCGAGCGCAGGATTGTTTCGCCCTCCCCCTTCTTCCGCCAAAATGGGAATCTTGGGCGTGAGCTGACTCAGACGCTCGACGATCAACTCCTCGCTGCGCCGGTCCCAATCCGTGACCAGATCGGCCGGACCCTTGTGTTCCACCCGTGGGCGACTCCGGTAGCCCTGCATCAAAACGTGACTGGCCTCCTGGGCCACCTGCAGAGCAATCTGGGCTAGCTCTCGGTCGTCAAGGATGGTCGAAGCGGTGGAGGCGTTGGGCACGAGGTCAATGTGTCGCACCAAAGGCCGACAAAGCCAAGCTGGAAGGCCATTACAGTCGTGGTGACGCCCCCCAGTGGCTCCGGGAATTGCACCCATTTCACGATCGATTGCGGCCCTGGTCCGATGGTTGCCACGGCAAAGAATTGGGCTTTCTTTACCGGGGAGGCTCAGCATGTCGGGGTTGCGTTGGATGGTTGGGTCCGATCTGATCGTGGTCACTTCGGTTGTCGCCTGCTCCGGCACGAGACGGGAGAGACAGTGGCCTGCAGCGGTTACTCGAGCGTCCGGATCTCCTGCGGCTCGGCGTTCACCACGCTGACCAACTGCGTTGCAGCGGGAGAGCCGGGCACGCTCTGTGCGGGGGGACTCGGGACCTACAGCTACGCTTGCGTCGGCGACGGCAGCTCCCCCTTCGAGCAGTGCACCGTGACGGACGCCGTTGAGGTCACGACGCCCTATTACTGCTGCTACTGATTGGTCGGGCCGTCCTGAACCCTGGGCCGCAGCCGAGCGACGCGTTCAGGATCCATCTCGCGCGCGGGCAGTCCCGCGGGCCCGCAAATCCTGTGAGGCCTAACATGGCTGGATGTAGCCTATTTATGCTTGGCCAGTGAACCTCGAACCGGGTCGGACAGTGTTACCACAATGATACAGTGCGCCGAAATGGGCTGATATTTGTGTAATTATGGACTGGCCGGGTGCGGATGTTAGGGCTAACATGGATGGGTAAGGAATTGATGCCAGGTCTCAAGTCGCCGGTGTGATTCGGACCGGCGGGATTCAAAACGAAAGATGCCAGGCGAGTTCGCTCCTACCTCAGTCAACGGAGGATTACTCATGAGCAACAACGTATGCTCGGCCTCTCAAACCAACTGGGGCATCGTGCGCTTCCCGGTGTGCGCTTCGGCGCGGTGGGTTTGGTGCCGCTGCGGAACTGACCGCGACTCCTGCGGTAGTCGGGCCTAGGAGTCGCGACCAGGACGAAGGCATGCCAGCTGGTACCATCAGCTGGTGATGAGAAGAGGTGCCATGGTCATCCCGTGGGGGTTCGCGCTCCTGACGATTTTGGCACTTGCGGGAACGCTCGTTGGGTGCTCGTCGGACCAGGGGTCGCGCGCCACGACTCGCGCGGGAGCGGCGGGTGTCGCCGAGGGCTTGGGGGGCGAGACGACGGTCGCTGGTGGCACCGTCGAAACGGGTGGTGTTGCCGAGCTGGGCGGCAGCGCATCTGACCGCGGAGGCTCTCCGCCCGAGCACGGTGGGGCCCCGGGTGAAGGAGGCAACCCGGGCACGGGTGGAACATCACCCGAGCTCGGCGGTGCGCCGGGTGAAGGCGGCGAACCAGGCTCTGGTGGATCATTACCCGAGCTCGGTGGTGCCCCGGGTGAAGGCGGCGAACCAGGTTCCGGCGGATCGCCTCCCGAGACCGGTGGTGCTGGCGCCGGAGGCGCGCCACCCGTCGATCCGGAGGCCAGCGCGGCCATCAACGCCTGCATGGATCGGCTGCCCTGGGGCGCGGTCGACATGAGCGCCGAGGAACGAGCCCCCATCGTCACGGCCATCATCAACGCCTGCGCGGAGTTCGCACCGCCGGGTCCCGAATGGCAGACGTACTGTCAGATGTTTTTGGTCGCCGCAATCAATGCCGAGAGCTCGTACGACGTCCTGGCCGGCACTTCGGGCGCAGGGGACGATCCGACGATTGGATTGCTGCAGATCCGCTTCAGTTCCACCATCCGCGATTTCGCCGACTACGGCCCCTTCGACGCCCTCGAACGCGCTGGGTGCGATTTCGGCACCGTCACCAGCGAGGATTCCTACGCGACCAAGGCAGACCAGATGGTCGACGTCAACTGCAACGTCGCCATCGGGACCTGGTACTACTTCATCTTCGGCAGCGGCAACGGTGGCCCCGACGTGGTGTGGGTCTACGAGTACTGCCGCGGCGGAGGTGGTGGCGTCGCGGGTAATCTCCACATCGGCATGGCTTGCCACCTGATGGGCGCCGAGGCCGCGCACTCCAGCATGTCCGGAGCCGACTATTACTACGACACCATCAAGGGCTGGTTCGATCCCTGCGTCACCTACTCCGGCACGCATCCCTTCGAACTTCCCATCGAGCCGGATACCGACCAGTACTGCCGGTAGCTCCTAGCCGTCGTTGGCCAGGAACTGGGCGATGACCTTTTGACGCGTCTCCCGCGCCAGGGAGAAGTTCGACAGATAGTACACGAGCGGCGAATCCGTCACCGACCACAGGCGATCCCGGAACCTCGGGTTGTCGACATTCATCTGGATCGGTCGCAGCATCCCACGCCGCGGGCGCGCAAAACCCAGGGCGCTTTGTTGGTCCGCGAAACGCAGCGGCGCCACCATACCAGGCGCGATGGCTTCCCACCCAACCCGGCTGTTCCAGCCCACCAAATCATAGACAAAGGCCCCCAGCAGCTGGACGCCAAACGAAAAGGCGAACAACCCGCCGAACGCACACCGTTGCCACCGCCTCGCCGCCACCACCGACGCCACCGGCAACGCCAAGAAGCCGAGCAGGATGGTCAGATCCACGATCGACCGGTAACCGAAGCACCAGCCCCCCCACCAGTCGAACCATTTGGATATCAGCAGTAACCAGGCCACCGCCGACGCCGCCAGGGGCCGCAGATCGCGCCACCGTTCATCCCCATACGCTCGAATCGCACCCCATACCGCGAATATCGCCAGCGGCGTGTAGACGAACAGCCCGCGGCTGGGGCTCACCAGATGCCCCGCCAGGCCCTGCCAGAAGGGCGTCTGCCAAAGCTCGGGGCTCCCGGTCTTGGTTCGCGCGATCTCGACGTTGATGGTCAGCTGCCCGAAGGCCCACGGCGACCCAAAGGTTGCCTGCGCGTAGCCAAAGAGCGCGAGGGCCACGGGCAGGCCACCTAGCACGTACCCGAGCAGCCGTCTGCGATCGGTGACCAGCAAGTGCAGCCCCACCGCGACCACCACGATGGCCGCAGTGGGTCGACACAGCACGGCCAGCGCGAACCCCAGGCCACACAGAGCGTCCTTCGCCTTACCCCGCCCTGCCAGAAGGAAGAACGCGCCCATGGCCAGGAACAGCTCCGAGGGACCATGCTGCCAGAGTGCCTGGCTGCTGATGCAATACGCGCAGCTGCCCAGGCCGTACGACAGAGCGAGCAGCGCCGAGCCGCGCGCCGAGAGATGCCGCAGGGCTGCGGAGTACAGAAAGGCCACCGCACCCGCGACGGACAGGGCCGCGGCCAGCTTCGCGAACCACCACATGAGCTCCAGGTGCTTCGAGAGATCCATGGCGAGCGCCGCGGGACCCAGAATGGGCAGGGCGGTCAGGCCCGCTCCAATCCCGAACGTGTTTGTGTACTTCCCGGGCCTCTGCGTGGGCACCAGATAGTACATGGGGCTCTTGACCCGTATCTGGCCCTTTTCGAACGCCTCGCTCGCCGGTACTCCCTCATACGGCATCCGCCAATCGCGAACGCGCCCCACGCGCGTCCCCGAAGCACCCTGCATCACGTACCGGAACATCCGGGGATGGTCCTTGGGAGTAAAGTAAAGGCTACGGTGCTCGACGAGGTTCGGCACCAGGTGCACGTTGGCCGTGGCGTCGTTGCCCGGCTGCGACTGACCCGTCAACAAGTACATCAACAAGCACAGCCCCACCACCAGGAGCCCCAAGGCCTTGGGCTTCTCGGCGAGCGAGCTTTGCGCTCGGAATATCCCGGTTGGGCGGGGCACGCCGGCAGTCTACCGGCACTTGGCCCCCACCGGGAAACCAATCGAATCAAGGCAATATCCCGGTCAGAAGGCGTGAAGGGGAAGGGCTACTCGACGTTGGGCAGCCGCGCCGCGATCTCGTCCCAGCGAATGACGACACCGGGCAGCACTCCGACCTTCGTCTCGCCCTCCAGGGCCTGCGTGTCAGGCTTACCGTACTCCGCACCGCTCAGCCTGTACACGGTGAGCACTCGATCCATCGGATGGACCAGCCAGAACTCGCGCACCCCCGCCCGCTCGTACAGGCGCCGCTTCTTGACCTGGTCATGGCTCGCCGTCGAGTTGGAGACCACCTCCACCACCCAGTCCGGAGCACCTCGCACTCCCCTGCGATCGAGCTTGCTCGAATCGCACACCACCAGGATATCCGGCTGTACGACGTTGTCGATATCCTCGTCGCTCTCATCACCCCGCGGCAACCTCACATCGAGCGGCGCAACGAACGCCCGACAAGCCTGACCGCGAAGGGCTACCGATACTTGGACGAAGATCTCCCCCACGACATCCTGGTGCGCCAGATCGGGTCCCGGCGACATCAGATAGGCCAGACCATCGATCAACTCGCACCGCGGCTCGCTCGGCCACGACAGATAGTCGCGGTAGGTGTGGAGATCATCGTCGCGTCGGGTTGGACCTGGCATGGCAACAGTGGGACTCGGAGAGTCTAGCGCCGGTCAGCCGAGTCGTCGTGCGGCTCAAATCGGCCTTGGGGGGCATCGTTATCCGCATCGATGGGCTCCGGCGTTTCTGTGGTTTTTGTGGTTGGGGCGGCGCAGTGACGGTGGGGGGCCGGACGGCGGGGGGCGCACCGCCCACGCGATCTGTCCTCTGCATCACATCACGTTGACAGGAATTGCTCGAGGTTCGTCTTGCTACCCACTCACATGCACGACCCCGACTCGTCCGTGCACGTGCAGCTCACGGTGATAGTGCCGCTGCCAATCGATATCGAGCCAGGGTATCCGTTGCACATGTTTCCGGTAGGGACCTCCACCACGAGGCCGGGCTCCTCCGATGAACAGTAGACGTTCTCACGCGAGGGGCCCTGGTACGTATAGCTGCAGATCTCACCGGCTGCGCAGGTCGTTGGGGAGATTGCGCTGGCGGCGCACGAGAATTCCTGGCACGGCCCGGCGACCGTGTCGGCACTCCAGGTGCCTTCGGTGCAGGTCGCGTCGATGATCTGTTCCTCGTCACAGTACTGATAGATGCAGCGCATCCCATCTCGAGGGCACGGGTCGTTGATCGTGGGCGGTGACTCCGGACAGCTGGGCGGCGCAGCGTGGCACTCCACCGTGAGGCCACCGGTATCGGTTCCGATGCTTGTCGACCAGGTCTCCGTTTCGGGGCAGATCGCCTCCAAGGCGCAGCTCTCCGTGAGCTGTGGCGATTCACAGGGGTAGTCCAGGCAATCCATCAATGCGGCGGCACCATCTGCCCCGTAGTGAACGACACACACCTGGCCAGGAGCACAGTCGACATCCGCTCCTGGGACGGGGGCTTCTGCACACCGGTGAGGCGCACAGGCGATCTCACCGTAGCTGTAGCCGGTACCGGAGCAATGTTCCCATACCACTCCTGCGGCGTTGCAGTCCTGACACAGGATGAGCTGTATCATTGGTCCATAACCGCAGCGGGGGTGGGTCAGCTGGCACAGGGAAGACGCTCCGGCGCTCCCTCCCGCGTCGGACACTCCGCCGCCCAAGTTGCCGCCAGCGAGACCTCCTGCTCCAACCATCGCACCGCCGAGCCCGTCACCACCAACGCCCGAGCCGCCGGTGCCCGTCCCGGCTGTATCTGCGCCGCCCAGATTCGTGCTGCCGCCGGTGCCTGTCTCCGGCAACACGCCAGGGTTACCTCCCGCCGCTTCTCGTTCCCGGCTCTTCCCGGTTTGACCACCGCAGGCAACCAGCAGGGCCAGCCCCAACGTCACGACCGACCCCGGCGTGCGCACCCCAACCCACGCGTGCTTCGAGTGGCCCACCCTTCGCATCTGAGAGCCTCCAGCGGCATTCTAGCATGGGGAGCCTTGCCGAACGATGGCCAGCCACGATTCAACTACTTCACACACCGAAATCCGAGATCGGGGCTGCGGTCGGTGGGACTGGTTTTGTGGCGGACCGTGGCTCGGACGGTGGAAGGATCGGTGTCGGCCCAGCCGCCACCGCGAACCACGCGTTCCGTGAAGGTTCTGCCCGAGGAGTAGTCCTGGCTGTAGTGGCTGGCCGTCCATTCCCAGACGTTGCCCGCCATGTCGGCCAGGCCGAAGGCCCCCCCGGGAAACGACGCGACATGGCAGGTGCCGCGCCCACGGATGGATCGCCAGCACAGTTGGCTGCCGGGTGCAGCGCTGCCCCAGGGATAGGGCGATTCGTCGCGACCGTGCGCCGCGTATTCCCATTCCTCTTCCGTCGGGAGGCGCTTCTCGGCCCAGGTGCAGTAGGCCACCGCCTGGTCGAAATCCACGCAGTTGATGGGATGGTTCGCTCGGTCCGGTTTGCCCAGGTTGCAGTAGCCACCGCTCTTGGGGAGCGTGCAGACTTCGGCATCCATGCAGGCCTCGTAGGCGGCCACCGTCACCTCGGTGCGGTCGATGTAAAACCCGTTGAGCGAGACCCGTTGCACGGGGCGCTCGTCGGACCTGCCGTGGTTCGAACCCATCGGGAAGATACCGCCTGGGATCCACACCATCGCCCCCGAGTCGGTTCGCGCGGGGCTGGTCGTCGTCGCGGGGACCTGACCGCGGTTCGCGATGCAGTCGTCGCACGCCGAGTTCTGGGGCGTGCCCTGGGATTGGGGGGACGATTGGTGCGACACCGGATCCGGATCTGGTGGGGTGCCCTCCGAGGGAGGAGTGTACGGCTGTTGCGCGCCCGCCCCACAGCCCCCAACGGGCAACATGACCAAAAGGCTGGCGATACCAATCATTCCGCGGTGATGCATACGCGTCGAGCCTACACCAACTGCGGAGCCACCGCTATGGAACCGGTCATCCGGGAAGCCGCAGCTCAATCATCTGGTCGATGGCGTCGCGGGAAAGGTTACCCGGGAGATCGGGCAAGAGCGGCCGCGCTGCTTCGGGGATCGCCTCGGGATGGATCAGTCCGACCTCGATGGATCGGGTCGATTCATCCAGCAGGATGAAGAGATACCGATCGCCTTCGGGGCGCCTCCAGACCGGGCATCCGTCGGTCGAGCCACCCGCTTCGATCACGGGACCGTTGGCGTAAGCGGTCTGGCTGCACGCGTCGACGACCTCGACGTCCAGGGGAGCGATGGCCTCGCGGTCGCAATCGGCCATACACACGGCTCCCCCGACGTGACCTGCCTGGTAGGAGCGCACTCCGGTGCTGGCAAACTCACGATTGGAGTACTCGTTGTCGTCCATCACCACTTCGAACACGTTGATTTCCCCACAGCCGTCCCCCACCGAACCGGTCTTCGAATAGCAGTTGCACTGGCCGTTCCATTTGCGCCCGCCGTCGCGCACCAGCTCCGAGGCCACCAGGGCAACCCAGGGACCCGGATGGCCGGCGCCAGAACCGTCGCAGGCAGCGACGCTCGCGTCGTCGACATCCATGGACGCCAGAAGGACGACAAGCTTGGAGCCCGAGAAGCCACGATGCAAGATCCCGGGGTCGTCGGGGCAATAATAGTCTCGCCCATCCCCGCAATCGAACTGGGGTTCTTGCATCACGTAACCGACGCAATCGTTCTGGCGCAGATCGCCCAAGAAATCGGGGCTGCCCTCTCCTTCTTGGGTGAACCACAGGTTCTGCCCCGCGGCGTTCCGTTCGTCCCAGGCGGTGACCCGCGCCCATTCGGTGTCGGATGTGTCGCTCTGGGGTTGGTAGATGGCCAGCTGCTTGACACCGATGGTCTTGAGGATCAGCGTCATCTCCTCGTCGAAGGGGGCCAGCCGGTCGCTGGTCGTCTGGTGACGCGCCTGGCAGCAGTGCCCACCCCAGGTGTCCGTGCCGTCCTTGTAGTCACAGGCTGGATCCCCCGCCTCGCGATCCAGACGGCGCGGCCACCAACCGGGGGCGCCGATGTTGGTGAACGTCATCGTGCCGCCGCGGGTGACGGGCGACGACGGGACCGGGTAGGCGCCCAACGCGTCACCGTCGAGGGGGACGTTCCCCGCTCCGGCCTCGGCCTGTCCACCCGCACCGGCACGAGAGCCATCGTCCTGTCTCGCCTTTGAGTCGGAGCTGCAAGCGGACGTGACTGCGCCGCACAGGACCAAGAACCAGACCAACACGGCGGGTCTTGGCGTCATCCCTTTTCCTCCGGACAGAACACGATGTCCCAGTCTTCGCCCGCACAAGCGCGCATGGGGCTGGGATCATCCCCGTTCTGGTCGTCGCCGGACCAGGCGTAGGCGTCGTCGCAGGCCTCGAAGAACAGCACCACCGGGCTCTGGGGCTCGTCCCGCTCCGGGCTCACACAGGAGATGACGTGGCCGCTCGAATCGGCGTACTGCCCTTCGGCAGGGCAGGTGGAGAGCCAGTCCTCGGCGCAGGTCAAGGTCACGCAGTCCGGGCGCGCCACCGGGACGATCTGCATCGGGATGTTGTGCGCGTCGACGTGACTGATGTTGTACCAGTCGAAATCGTTGAAATCGGTGTTGAACGTGAACTCGGCCAGCGTATGCCGGGATGGTCCCGGATCCTCGCCCATGAAGCCCCAGTAGCGCTTGGAGCTCAGCGGCTCTACGTCCGAGCCGATATCGACGCAAGCGTGGCTTTTGGGCTCGATCACACGCTCCGGGATGTCGCTCCCCTGGACCGTGACCGCGGCGACGCAACGGTTGACGAAGACCAGCGTCGTTTTGCCATCTTGGTCGTCTCGGCAGTCGATGGTGTCATTGCCACCAGGATCGAAGCGACCGCCCGAGCCTTCACCCGCGGTCCCACGCTCGCCCGCTGCTCCCCCTTGGCCCTCGGAGGCCCGCTCGGAATCACCACTTGTGCACCCGAAGCTCCCAGCCGAGCCCGTCAGAAGGACCAGCAGGGCGACCAAGGGCTCCCGGAACGTCATGATCAACCAGGACATTGTACGCCATCTGTTCCGGTTGTCACTCACGCCCACAGGGTCGCAATGGGCGCGGCGAGGATGCGTTCCTCGAGTTGGTACGCGCGAGGTCCGGTGTGTAACACGACGCCGCGGACGAAGCGTTCCCCGAGTTGGTCACGAAGCCAGACCAGATGCTGGCATGCGTCGGCTCGGGGCGCCGCGCTGGCCTTGATCTCGATGCCAATCACGCGCATATTGGAGATCTCCGCTACGAGATCGAGCTCACGTCGCCCCTGTTCCTGGCGCAGGTGAAAAAGGCGCGGACGGCAGGCGGTGTGCGTCAGTTGGGCTCGCAGCTGGGAAGCCACGAACGTATCCAGAAGGCGTCCCAACAGATCTCCGTCGCGCAAGATTGCGTCGGCGTCCAGATTGAGGATTCCGCCAAGCAGCGCCGCGTCGACGAGGTAGCGCTTGGGGGCACGAACCAGCCGCTTGGTACGGTTGGACGTGAAGGCGTGTACCGGGTCGACGACCATCAGGTTCACCAGGAGCTGTTCGTAGGCCAAGGCGGTCTTCCGGTTCAGCCCTGCCGCCTCGAGCAGCGTCTTTTCCGTTACGATTCCAGCCGAATTGAGGGCGTAGGCCTCGATGTAGCGGCGAAGCCTGGCGGGCTCGCGGGGTCCGGCTACCTGCACTGCGTCTCGAGTCAGAAGCTGCTCGACGTAGCTTTCGATGAAGCGTGCCCGGATCCGTCCGGAGAGACCCAGCGCAGCCTCGGGGAATCCACTCCGTAGGGCCAGCTCGACGTACCCGCGCAGATCAAAAGCGTCCTTGGGGACCGCCAGACTGTCCCCTCGAGCGAGCCGGTCGAGCAACGGTTCGCTGTCTGCCCTTCCCATCTGCTCGGCAACGGTCATTCCGAAGAGCGGGACTCGCACCAGACGACCCGTTCCTGGCCAGGTGGACACGTCGAGATCGGCTCGCACCGATCCGGTCAGGAGAAATCGACCCGGGTGTGGATCGGTATCAACTGCGCGCTTGACCGCGCCCAGGACCTCGGGAACCACCTGCCATTCGTCGAGCAGGACTGGCTCTTTGAGCCCGCGAAGCGCCGCATCGGGGTCTGCCTGAAAGGCAACGGCCTCGGCGGCTCGGTCAAGCCGGACAACGGTCGCCGCCTGTCGGGAGGCCGTCGTGGTCTTACCGGTGGCCCGCGGGCCGACAATCAACAAAGCCGGAAGCTCAGCCATGAGCTCGGCAATCAAGCGGTCGACCGCACGTGGCCTGTAGGGGGTCACCCGACCATCAATACCACTTTCCCGCAGGGTCTACTACCACTTTCCCGCACTGTTCAGTACCACTTTCCCGCACAGGGTGACGCGGCGCGTTCTCACCTTTTGAGGGAGCCCCAACACACCATTGCGAGATCATGACGCCGGATGGCACACGCGCCATCGACGAACGCCGAAACCTCGATGAACTCGCCTTCCGGCGGAGACAGCTTGGTGGAAGTGTCTTCCCCCCAGCAAGCCAGGGTTTGATCGGCCCGAATCCCGCACGCAAAGGCGTTTCCGACGGCGAGATGGGTCAATGCTGCCTCCGGAGGCGTCAGTTCCGCCTCGCCCCAGCAGGTGGCGGTGCCATCGGCATGAATGGCACAGCTTTGCGAATTGCGGGCGACAACGAGGTTGAAGCTGCCCTCGGGGGGAGAGGATTGCCCGTAGGTGTCGTCACCCCAGCAGACGAGCGTGGAGTCCTCCCGGATGGCGCAGCTGTGCTTCCCTCCGGCGGCCACGGCCAGAAAAGTGCCTTCGGGCGGCGACGCCCTGCCATCCGGGTTGTCCCCCCAGCAAGTGAGTACCCCATCCGGGTCGATCCCACAGTCGTGGCCCGCACCACAGGCGACGGCACGATAGGCTCCGTCGGGAACGGAGAGGACCTGCTGCTGATAGAGATCGCCCCAACATGCAAGGGTTCCGTCGGAACGGATGGCACAGGCATGATCCACGCCACTGGCGATGGCCGTGACGACCTCACCGGCGCCGGGGATGAGCTCGGGGGTATCGCTGCTCCAACAAAACACGGACCCATCGGTGCGGATGCTGCAGCTTTCCGACGAGCCCAAGGCGACTGCGCGGTAGGTCCCTTCGGGGGCATGGAGCTTGCCAGAGTTGTCGCTACCCCAGCAGAGCACGACGCCGTCGGCTCGCAGCCCACAGGCGTGGTGGCTTCCAACCACGATGGCGGTGAAGGGATCCGTTGGTGGCGACACCTCCCCATATACGTCACTGCCCCAGCAGACCGTCGCTCCCTCGACGTCAAGTGCGCAGTTCGCGTTCCCACCAGCAGCAATCGAGGTGTACGCGCCATCGGGGGGTGAAGCCTGCCCGTAGTCATTCGCACCCCAACAGGTGATGGTTGCATCGTCGCGCAAGGCGCAGGCATGGGCGGAACCCAAGGCCAGCGCGGTGAACCTGCCCTCCGGGGCCAAGGTCTCGCCATATCCATCATCGCCCCAACAAATGATGGATTGGTCCTCGCGGATCCCGCAGGCAAACGAGCTTCGAGTGACTACTGCAGTGAAGCTGCCGTCCGGGGGAGAGGATTGCCCTTTCGAATCGTCGCCCCAACAGCGGAGTGTGCCGTCGGTTTGGATCCCGCAACTGTTGGTGCCTTCGGCCGACACCTGGGTGAACGTGCCCTCGGGGGGAGAGGCTTGACCATGTTCGTCCCAACCCCAACAATCAAGGGTTCCCTCGGCGCGGATGGCGCAGCCATGCCGAGCCCCCATGGCCAACGCCGAAAAGGCGCCCTCGGGGACCATGGCTTGCCCATCGCTGTTGTTGCCCCAACAACGCAAGCTCTGGTCGGAGAGCAGGGCACAGGTTTCGCCCCACCCGGCAACGAGCGCCACGGTCGCAAGTTCACAGTGGTCACCGAAGAACCCCGGCTCACAGTCGCAGGCGGCGTGGTCTTCGACTCTCACGCAGACCCCCGCATTCTCGCAGGGATCGGGCAGGCAGGGCTCCGAGGCACCACCTTCGCCAGCCTGACCTGCAGTGGTGCCGCCTGCTCCACCCGTTTCCGCCACGCCTCCTTGGCCGGTTCCGCCGGCAAGGAGCCCCGCGGCGCCCCCCGATTCGGCACCCGAGGCTCCTGCGGCACCCCCCTCTTCGACTCCTCCCGTCGCGCCTGCACCGGCGCCCCCCGATGCGGCACCTGACGCACCGCCGTATCCAAAGCAGTCGCAGTCGGTCTCGAAGAGCTCCCATCGTCCGTCGCTGCAGGTCGCGGTGGCCGTCTCTTCGCAGCAGACTTTCACCGCGGTGATGTAGTTGCATTGGTCATGGCCGGTACAGCTCGTCCGATGCATGGGAACACTGGGCGGACAGCCCTCGATGCTCCCGGCGCCGCCCGCAACCATGGTTCCCCCCAGGTTCCATCCTCCACCCTGAGCCGGCCATCCGCCGGCCTCAGCCACGCCCCCTCGTCCCGGGTTGCCACCTTCACCCTCGGCACCCCCGCGCTCCTGAGCTCCAGCACTTGATTGGCCCGCCTGGTCCGCTCCGCCCCCAGCCTGAGCCCCAGCCTCCGTCTCCTCACCGCTCGCATCACCGTCGAGCACGGTTCGGCCGCAGGCGCCAAAGCACGTGACTGCGACGAGCCAGCCAACAGCCAAGGAGCGTTTTGTAGAGGGTTCGACTCCGGCAGCCACCACGCGCTGCACGTTAGCACGAGCGACAGGGAAAATGGGGTTCCTGCATTGCGGTCAGGTCTCCACGTCGGGGCACCCGCTAGGCAGGTTCGCTTCACCGTCGTCGAGAATCACGTTACCCGCTTCGCTAGACATTCGTAGATTCGACGAAATGCCGCAGACGACCGTGGTCGGGATACGGCTCCAGTTCAAGACGTCCGATTGGATAACGACGTGTGGGTGCGCAACGCCTGGCACCGACGGACGGAGCGCCTCAGGCGAGATCCAGAAGACATCCCCTTGGCAGACTTCCGACGTGGCTCGTGATGGCGTTTCCATCGTTTCGTCTTCGACCCCTAGCCCAAGATCCACCTCGGTGCCGTCGCTAGCACGTCATTCTGCTCGTCGGTACCGATCCTGGTCCGGAGGAACGGCGCGATCCGTTCGGGCTTGGGGCACCCCAGGACAACCAAGATCCTTCCGGTCAGTTGGAGGCGGCCAGTTGACACAGGTAGCCCCCTTCACTCGAAATGCTCATTGCTTGCCGCTCCCCGCCATCAGCACATTACGGATTCTCTCTGGCCATTGTGCCGCAGGCGGGCTCTCGTCCGCGGCCAGGGTGACGCCGTGGGCCACCAACGTTTGGACTATCTCGACCTTCTGGTAGACGGCCGCGGCAACCAGTGGACTCTGGTCAGCGTCGTTCTTCCCCCGGGTAGGGCTGCCTTTTTCTAACAGCAGCTGGACCGTGTCATTCCGACTATGCAGGATGGCCCGATGCAGCGCGGTGCTTTCGACATCCAATGACAGATCCGCGCCGGCTTCGATCAGACGCGCAACCATCGCGTGGTCGGCGCTGCTGCTCACCGGCAGCAGAAGGTTGTCGTTGAACGCCTCATGGTAACGTTTTCTCCCGATGTAGTAGAGACGCGCAAAGCGAAACTGCGCCAGCTCGCTGGGGTCTTCCACGATTGCGGTTTCCGATTCACTCGTCATCGCGGGCACCGCGCCGTTGGGATTGGCGCCTGCCTTGAGCAGCAGGTCAACCAGATCGTAGGCGCGACGCTGCGCAGCGTAGATCAGAGGCGTGACGGGCACATTCTGCCCATCGTTGTATTCCGGCGTAGCCTCTAGATCCGCGCCTGATGCAATGAAGAACCGTAATAGCTCGGCATCGCCGTTCATGACGGCGGCATGCAAACAGGTCCCGGATTCCTCGTTCGCAGCACTGGGATCGGCCCCAATGTCGAGCAGCATCTGACAGGCCTGTCGATGACGGTAGGTTGCCGCGACATACAACAACCAATCTAGACGTTCACGATCATCCGGCTGTTGCTCCAGCCATTCGCGTGCTTGTCCAGCAACGTTCTTCAGCACAACGAGGATATCGCCCTGAATAGCCTCTTCCCATTGACCTTGCAGATGACGCCAGTTGTGCTGTGCCATGGCTCCGCTCCTTCGACCTGCTTTTCACATAAGCAGACCTCTGCGGCAATACTGGACGCACCTTCCTTTTGGTTCTCCGCCCCGTAGCGCCCTCGGGTAGAGATCCTCACTGAGACATTCCGGGTCGAAGGGACGGCAGACGGGGTGGAGAATGGATAGTCCCCTCCTCACGGAAAACGATAAGGGGGCATTCCCCGGCACCGCAGGCTCGATCCGAAAGACGCCCTCTGCAACGAACGAAAGCCTCTTGGCTGAGGGGACCTACACCTCGCGGTAGTGTGCGATGGATGGTTCTGCTAGTGTGGGGCGGTGTGCTGGATTGGCGGTGCGCAGGGTGTTGGTTTGCAGCACCCGGGGGGGAGTGGCGTGATGCGGGGTCGCCGCATTGCGCACCTCGGGTTCCGGGTGGAAGGCCGAGAGCGGTGCCCCAAGCCGGAGGATATGGGGTTCGTTGTTGCGGGTGGAGGACAGATCGCGCATTCTGGTTGGCGCTCTGAGCGTTGTGAGGAGGACGGCCATGAAAGACCGGGTGATTGGCTTCTTGGGCTGCATTGTCACCTTGGTGGTTGCTGCCGGATGCAGCAGCAGTGACCCCGGAGGTGCGGCTCCGGAGGCTGGCGGCGCGGGCGGTGGCGCCAGTGGTTCAGCCTCCCTTGACGACGACGCAGGCTCCAGCGGTGCAGGCCGTTCGGGCGCCGCCGCTGCGGCCTCGGGCCACAGTGGTGTTTCGGAGGATGACGACGGGTCGACCGGCGGCGTCGATGCCAGCGGTGGCTCGGGCACCGCTGGAAACGCGGGCAGCGGGCCGTCGAGTGGTGGCTCGGGCACCGGTGGGGAGGGCGTCGACCCGAGTAGCGCAGGCAGCGCCGGCTCCGACACGGGCCCTGTGATCACTGACGACGGGCTTCCGCCGGCAGGTACCGAAACGCCTGTGGACGTGCCAACGGACGCTTTGCCCGAAGATACCTCGACGCCTGATACCGTCGTGGGCACTGGTACCCCAAAGTCGTGCACCTCCGAGCGCTTCGTCGACGCGGTGTGGAGCGGCGGCATCATCACCTTTAACTGCGGCTCTGACCCCGTCACCATCACGCTCGAGACCACCGCCGAGGTGAACAATGTGGGCGCCCAGGACATCGTGATCGACGGGGGGGGGCTGATCACGCTGAGCGGCGGCGGGGAGCGCCGGATCCTATATCAGAACGTGTGCTTGGAGCGTTTGGGCTGGGCTACGTCGGACTGCTGGGGGCAGGGCTTTCCGCGAGTGACGCTCCAGAATCTCACCTTCATCAATGGTTATGCTCCGGATGCCGAGGGTGGTGGTGCGGTGCACGTGTCCGGAGGCCGTCTCAAGGTCATCCGCTCTCGCTTCTTCAACAACCACGCGCCGTTCGAGGGGCCAGACGAGGGCGGCGGGGCGCTTCGCGTCCAGCAGATTCAGGCCGAGCCGGTCTACATCGTTGACTCGACCTTTGGCGGCGAGGGCGAACTCGGCAACTCTGCCGCGAACGGCGGGGCCATCAGCGGACTATTCACGAACTACGTACTCTACAATACGGTCCTCATGAACAACGCGGCAACCGCTTGCTGTGGGAACCCCGCCACCTCGGGCCCGGGGGGCGGCAGCGGTGGCGGCATCTACATGGACGGCCTCGAGCTCGAGTTGGAGCTCCACAACGTGTTACTCGAGGGCAATTCGTGTCGTGCGCACGGTAGCGCCATCTTCTTCGTGTCGAACGACCACGCCGGGCTACTCACCATCACCGACTCGAACTTCCGCAACAATGCCGAGGGCGAGGGCAATTGGTACCCTGAACCTGACATCTCGATGCACGAGGACACCGCGAGGACCATCGAAAGTACCGTCTTCGAGTGAGTCCAGACTGCTCGGCACTGCCCACTTGGCGGCGTGAGCCCGGCGGGAAGCTCGCGCGTGGATCCCCACCATCGGCCCGACTTCCGTGAGTCCCAGCAGCGGGGATTCTTCGGGAAAGAAAACCTGAGCCTCTCCCATCGGTTAGACACGGCCAGTTGATATAGTCTCTCGATCCGCGAAGTGGCCCTATTCGCTGAGCTGGAAATGTCGGATCTGGTGTCCCCGTTGCCCCCTCTAGCCAACAGAAGAGGTTTGGGATTCCTTGGCCGCTTTCGGACACTACGGGGTGATCAGGGCGGGCCCACTTTGATCTGGCTCACACTGAGCGAAGCTCCCGATGCGGCTTGTGAGCAGCCCGTCCGAATCGAGACCGAGGAAATGGCATCCCGATCCTCCTCCGGTATCTTGCTCGCCTCAAATGTAACCGTTGTACCTGTGTTGGCGGAATAGACCGAGATGGAGTCACTTTGGTAGTCCCTTCCTCCCGCGGAAACCACGATCGTGGCGAAGACCCAGATTTGGGGCATCGAACCACCCGCAGCCACGTACGCACTGATCATGGCGTTCGAATCCAGGGTTGCATTGCTCGCCAAATTGAAGATCGCCCCGGGCCGGTAGGGAGCGTGACCGTTATCGCAAGGATTGGAGATGGCAAATTCAGCCGAAGAGGGGTGGGATACTGGGCTCGAGGGGTAGATCGCCGTCCATTCGTCCGCCGGCATCCCCTGGCAAGCTTGCTCCACGCAGAATCCGCTCGGTGAGGAACAGCTGCAGCTCGGTGCGCCTCCCGTGCCGGATCCTCCTTGCCCGGGATCCCCACCAATGCCGGTGCCTCCTTGGGCCGGTTCGCCACCCATTCCTGTTCCGCCGGAACCCTGATCGCCCCCACTGCCGGATCCGCCGGAACCCTGATCGCCCGCGATCTCGGCTCCGCCCGAACCTTGGCTGCCCGCAGTCCCGCCCAGTGCTGGTTCCCCAGCTACGCCGACTTGACCCGAGGCACCACCGTCACCACCGCTGGTTGCCTCCCCTCCCGAAGGCTCTTCGCTACCAGCCTGTGGGGCACCGGATGCCAGCGCATCTCCCCCGCCCCCTGCCCTGCCACCGCCGTCGACTTCCCCTCCGGCTTCTTGGATACCTGCAGCTCCGCCCTCGTCCCCACTACCGCCTGCGGGAGTCGCTCCTCCCTTGGAGATCGTGCCGCCAGATCCTCCGCTCGCAGGTCGACCCCCAGCTCCTCCGTCGGACGTACCGCCCCGGCTTGTCAAACCTCCGCTCTCCGTGTTGCCTCCTGCAGCCACGGTCGTACCGCTCTCTCCCGCCTCGCCCCCCTCGTCCTGGGTCGCCCCCCCTTTTCCACCGCTTCCTCCCTCCCCCCGATTGGTCGTCGCCTCGGACTCCCCACCATTCCCCGACGCCCCTGCCGAACCATCGCAGCGGCATTCGCCGAAGCTGCGCTCTTCCCCACACAACCGGCTCGAGCTCTCACCGCTCGTGCAGAAGCAGGGTTCGGTGGATCCCGGTACGCACTCCCTGTTCTCGGTCGTCGTGCTCGAGCCACAACCAAGCACCATGGTTGTGATCCCCAGCAGGAACGGCAAGGTAGAAGCTCGCATGATATGCTCCAGTTGCCTCGTTTTTGTCCCACTGCTATCCCATCCCTGTCAAGCAGCCCCCATTTCAGCCAGCGTTGATCGGTGGTCGTCGGGCCGAGATCGGGTAGGCGGTGTGGGGCGCCAGATCGGTTGGTCTGTTGGGCGTGACCACGCCTGGTTGGCGAACGTCAGGCAAACCCCAGGCTGGCGCATGGAGCGTCCGGACGGGTGCCAAGGCCGCCATGTGCCGTGGAGGTGCGGGCGTCAGCCCAGGGTAACAGCCAAAGCGCCGAAGCCGCGGGGAGCGGAGTCGAACCGTGCCGGCTGTGATTGCGCCGAATCAACAACAGAATCAAACCCTATCCGGCCAGACTGTCGAGCGGAACTGAGTTTCAGCTCGGCCCTGATCGGTGGTGGCCAAGAAAACCTGCGCCTCTCCCATCGGCTAGACACGACCAGTTGACCTTTCAGGAACCCAACAGGACTTCCAGATTCTCTTCAACTATAGCCTGCCGTCGGTCACGTTCCACCCCCCGACGTCGCAGTGACGGGCCCTATCACCGCGAATCGCCGGTCGCTTCCCCGATTCCGCTTCTGTCATGAAGGGCCCCGAGTCGCTGATTGCCGTCTTCGTTGCTGCGCCGACCCCAACCAAAGAAGACTCAGTCTGCGGAGTAACCGCGACGTCCGTGGCCAAGAAAACCCAAGCCTCCTTGCCCGGCATGGCTCAGGCACAGGACTCGCCACGCGGTCCGGTGGACGCAGAAGACCTGTTCCGGCAAACCGTGATACGGTGGCGCAACCGTGCAGATCGAGCTCATCGCCCCCGCCACCGAGGATTCGACCTTCCTGCCCAGGCTTGGTCTCGGGATCCTCGCATCTCTGACACCCGCCAGCGATGAGGTGGTTTACACCGACGAACTCATCCGCAACTTCGACCTCGAGCGGGACGTGAAGCCCGTCGATCTGGTCGGCATCGCAGCCGACAGCAAGACCGCGCGCCGAGCCTACCAGATCGCGCATGCGTACCGGAAACGGGGAGTGAAGGTCGTTCTGGGAGGCATCCACCCGACAGCACTTCCCAACGAGGCTGCTCATTTCGCCGATGCCGTCGTGGTGGGCGAGGCCGAAGACATTTGGCCCCAGCTCCTCGCCGACTTCAAGCGCAAAGAGCTCAAGCCACGCTACCGGAGCGACTGGCCGGCGCTCGGCGGCCGTCCCATGCCACGCCGGGATCTGTTCACGTCGAAGAAATACTTGCCGTTCAAGGTCGTTCAGACGATGCGCGGGTGTCCCTACCTCTGTGAGTTCTGCAGCGTCTCGACCGCCAATGGAAGCACTCTGCGGTACAGGCCGGTGGACGAAGTGCTCGCAGAACTGAAGTCGCTCGGCAAGCTGATCCTCTTTGCCGACGACAACGTGATGGTACACCGCAAGTACTCGGCGGAGCTCTTCACCCGCATGGCCGAGCTCAAGAAGCACTGGATCGGTCAATGTTCGCTCGCTGCCATTCGGAAGCTCGAAGACGTCGAACTGCTCGCCAAGAGCGGTTGCCAGGCGCTCTTCATCGGCTTCGAGAGCGTGGACGATGCCACCCTCCAGCACATGGGCAAGACTCAGAATCGCGCCGAGGACTACACTGATGTCGTCAAGTGCCTCCACGAGCATGGCATCGCTACCTGGGGGTCCTTCGTGTTCGGGTTCGACACCGACACCCCAGAGACGTTTGACCGCACTGCCGATTTCGCCATCGAGGCTCAACTGACGATCGCTTCGTTTGCGATCCTGACGCCATACCCTGCCACCAGGTTGTACCGGCGGCTCGCGACAGAGGGGCGCCTGACCGATCCACGCTGGTGGCTTCGCGCCAATCACGCGGTCGAGTCACCGTACTACGTTCCGAAGCTCATGAGCCGTGAAGCACTCCGCGAGGGGTGGCAGCGCGCGTGGCAGAAAGTCTACACCACCTCTGCCGCGTGGCGACGCTACCGGCCCGGCAGGGGAGCGGGCTGGATCCAGAACATCGCGCACCTACCCCTCAATCTGATGCAGCAGCGCCTCGTAGAGCGCAAAATCGTTGGTGGCAGGCAACGGTTTCTCACCCAAGAATGCGACTGTGCCGCGGCCGACTTCGACGATGTCCTCCGTCACATCCCCCTCGAAGCGAGCCTGGCTCCGGTCAATTGAGGGCCGAGCCCTCACGAAATGTCGCTGGCCTGTGCGGCGTTGAGACGTCCCCTTCGCCATTCTCCGAGGAGCGCCGACTGCACCGACTCAAAAGGTCTGCAGAAGACGGAGGCCGCCCGCTCTGCGCGCGCCCGCCGGGCTAGCGCCTCGCGTAGAGACGCATGGTGAGTGGTCCACACAGCGTGGTGATGGCCAGAGGTGCAATCAGCGCGAGAGCCACTTGCTTCACGGTGACGCCTCCGGACATGAGCCCACGAATTGCGGTTACCGTCAGCGCTATGGGGTTTACCGCGACGAACTCCTGAAGCCAGGAGGGCATGGTGCTCGGATCGACGTATACGTTGGACGCGAAGGTCACCGGCATCAGAACGATCCAGCTGAGCGTCATGACGGTCGCCGGAGTACGCGCAACCATGGCAAGCGCCATGAAGATCCAGCTGATGCCGAACGCGAAAAGGTTGAGCAGGAGTATCGACCAGAGTACGCCGGGCACTCCGGCGCTCGGTCGGAAACCCATCACCAAGCCCAGCACAACGACGATCAGGGAGGACAGGCTGTAGCGGGCCAGGTCGGCTACCATCGCCCCCACGACGGGAGACGGCGGCCATATCGGCATGGAACGGAATCGGTCGAACACGCCCTTGGAGATGTCGGTGTTGAAGGAGAAGCCCGTGTAAACCGAGGTGAACATCACGGTCTGTACCAGAATCCCAGGCAACAGGAATTGCAGGTATTGGCGTGGCGAGCCGGCCAGAGCGCCTCCGAGCAGGTAGGTGAAGACCACGGTGAACATGATGGGGGTGACGATCACGTCAAACCACTGCTCCGGCATGTGTTTGATCTTGAGCAACCCGCGCCACGCGAAGGTGAGGACGTTTGAGACCGCTGGCGAGCCTTGCGTTCGTCGATCACGGTTCAACACGGCCCGAGACGGAGCACGAGCCTCCCGCTTCGGCAAACTGGTGTTGCTGCCCTGCGTCATGGAATCCCTCCGCACTCTGGAGCGGTCGATGTCTCGGCTCCCGTCGCGACCGTGCCTCGACCCGTCAGCGCAAAGAAGACCTCGTTGAGGCTCGCCTGGCCAAGGGAGAAGTGTGAGATCTCGATTCTGGCGCGAACCAGCAGAGCCAGGAGCTCAGCGGCTCGCGCGGGTTCGGAGAGGGCTATGACGAGGGCTCTCGGATCATCGCACTCGCGAATCGAACCGGCGCACGAATCGGCGAGCAACGCCCGAGCGGACTCGCGCACGGCGCTGTCCACGAACCGCACGTGGACGAACCCTCGTCCCACCGATGCCTTCAGCTCGGCACTGCTACCTTCCGCAATCACTCGTCCACGATCCATTACCGCGATCCGATCAGCCAACTGGTCTGCCTCTTCAAGGTACTGAGTCGTCAGCAGAACGGTGGTGCCGCGTTCGACCAGGGCACGGACCATGTCCCAGACTCCACTGCGGCTATGTGGATCCAGACCCGTCGTCGGTTCGTCGAGGAAGAGCAAGTCGGGGGTACGAATGATGCTTGCTGCAATATCGAGCCGACGGCGGAGGCCTCCGGAATAGGTTCTGACCTCCCGCTTGCTGGCGTCTTCGAGCCCAAAAGCTTTCAGGAGCTCTTCGGCCCGCGCCTTGGCGCGGGAGTGGGAGAAGCCGAGCAGTCGAGCAACGAGGATCAGATTCTCCTGTCCGCTCAGCTCTTCGTCCACCGAGGCAAACTGTCCCGTCAGGCTGATGCTACGACGTACCGCGCGAGCCTCCTGGACGACATCATGCCCGAGCACCAGAGCCCTGCCAGCGTCAGGCTCGAGCAAGGTGGAGAGCAGCCGAACCAAGGTCGTCTTGCCCGCGCCGTTGGGGCCGAGCATTCCATAGATGGTTCCTTGCTGGACGCGCAGATCGACACCGTCCACCGCATGAACGTCTCCGAATCGTTTGACCAGTCCCGTGGCCAGGATGGCGTTCTCCTGGACAGGGGTGGAGCCATCACGCAAAGAGTGGTTCTGTTGGGGGAAGCCGGGATGCATTGCGGACTGGTTCTTGACCGATCCGTTGCATCGAGCAAGCGTCAGTGACGCAAACCAGGCCGGCGGTGCCGAATTGCGTGGCAGCATCGACCCGTTTCCGAGCGTCCATGTTGCCCGTATCGCCCGTCCACGACACAACGACCTTGCTCGCATCACGAGACCCTCCAGGCGTGAGCTTGGGGTGGAATCGAGGTGTGCCCAGGCTCCGTGATTGCGCCGCACTGGCCACCAGCCCAACGGTCTCGACCGAACGCTGCCTTGATCGCAGCCAGACATGTCGGTAACCGTTGCCCGCTTGCCCTGGCTGGGTGAGAAGAGCGGTGGTTCGCACCGACGGTGGGTGAAGCTCAACGCGGTGACGACGAGGACCACCACTACGACGACAACCAGCAAAAACGGCAAGTCAGACAACCAAAGGGCCGGGAGATGTAGTGGTCGTCGGACGGAGAGTGTAATTGACGCTGGCCATGCGGCCAATGGGCCTGCTTGGCGTAAGGGCGAACCCTTTGCGTGGGAAAGGAGGGAGAGGGAGTCTCGTTCTGCCGTAGCTCTCCTCGGTTCGAGTCACCCATGAAAAACCTCTCGGGCTAGCCGTCACTTGGGATCCGCCATGGCCCTACTCCCAGGACGATGAGAGCCAGGTCCCTGCAGGCACCCAGCTGACCGTCGTCTGGCGAGGAGCACACCCGCTCGTCTCACTCTTCATCCTTGCCATATTGGTCGCCATCAGAGGATGGTCTTATGCGAACATCGGTTAGTCTACCAACGTCACAATTCCCGGATCACGTGAGCCCGCCGCATCCGACCACCCATAAGGCGGAGGGATCGGGCTCTGGCTCGAGTCCAACAACGATGAACACCACGAGAGGCTACCGTGCCTGAGACCACTTCTCTTCATCCCATGGTCCGTTGGTTCCTGGTCGCACTTGCCTTCCAAGCCGTAGGCTGCGGAGATGATGACACTGCCGAGCAGCGCGAGCAGACCGATGGTGGTGGGGGAGCCGCCGAGCCGCCAGCTGAAAAGGGAGGAACGGAATCCGCGGGGGAGGCAGGGATCGGTGGTACGACCGCGGGAGGCGCCTTGTCGTCCAGAGGCGGGGCGACGCAAGGCGGGGCGACGCAAGGCGGGGCGACGCAAGGCGGGGCAGCGCAAGGCGGGGCAGCGCAAGGCGGGGCAGCGCAAGGCGG
>CAZYKT010000040.1:47142-54398 GCA_964648165.1 uncultured Polyangiaceae bacterium
CGCAAGGCGGGGCAGCGCAAGGCGGGGCAGCGCAAGGCGGGGCAGCGCAAGGCGGAACGACGCAAGGCGGAGCAGCGCAAGGCGGAGCAGCGCAAGGCGGAGCGACGCAAGGCGGGGCAGCGCAAGGCGGGGCAACGCAAGGTGGAGCGACGGAAGGTGGGGCCCCACAGACGGGTGGAGCGCCTCTGGGTGGTGAGGCAGGTGCCCTGGCGGGTGGCGGGATTGGCGGTGCGGCACAAGGTGGCGCGACAACGGGCGGAGTGAGCGGTGCAGCGCAAGGCGGAGTGGCGGGTGGTGGGGCAGACAGCGGCGGTTCCTCTCCGGGGGGTGCCGGGGGAGAGCCGCCCTGGGTCTGCGGCACCTCACGCTGCGTACCACACGCCAGCTGCGACCCCGAGACGGGATGGTGTGAATGCGATGCGGGTTACGAGGGGGACGGTCGGTCGTGCTTCTCGACAGCACCTTGCGATGACTCGCCCTGCCAGAACGGCGGCACCTGCCACCCGACAGGTATCGAAGATCAGGTGCTCTGTACCTGCCCCGCGAACTGGGGAGGCGTCAATTGCGAGCTTCCCTGCACGGGCAATCTCACCTTCCCCGATCCCGTCCTGGAGGCTGCCGTGCGCCAATCCGCCATGCTCGATGAAGGCGAGCCCATTACCGCGGAGGCTGCCGCCAGCATCAGCAGTCTTGGCATCTACGAGCCCATCTCCGATTTTACGGGCCTCGCCTGCCTCACCTCGGTGAGCTATCTGTCAGTCGACGAGGCAGGGCTGACCGATCTCTCCCCATTCGCCGCTCTCCCTCATCTTTCCACCCTCCAGGCTCCCTGCAATCCGCTCCTGGATCTGTCGAGCGTCGCGGCCCTGATCAATCTCACCACCCTCAACTTGGGGCAGGGCTCGCAATGTGACGACGAAACGGGAGTGACCGACATTACCCCTCTTGCCGGCTTGGTGGGATTGACCGTCCTCGACTTGAGCGGGCACAACATCGACTCGCTAGCCGCGCTCAGGAGCCTCACCCGGCTAGAGACCCTCATCCTCGCGAGCAATGCGAGTCTCTCTTCTCTCGCTGACATCGCCCCGCTGTCTCGGCTCAACTACCTGGTGGTCACGGACACCGCGGTCAGCGACCTCACTCCGCTAGCAGGCCATACATCGATTCAGACCCTGTGGCTCAGCGGTTCCCAGGTCGCGGATCTGAGCCCCCTGCTCGGCATCGACTCGCTGACGAATCTGTATATCGTCGCGACACCCGTGGACTGCGCCGAGCAGGCCAACAACATCGCCAGCCTGGTAGCGAGCGGAGTTGAGGTTTCGTCCAGCTGCGACTGAGCAGCTCCAGATTGATACGGAACCGCCTCTTCTCCCCCATGAGGAGCTATCGTACCGGTGGAGGCTGGCGTGCTCCTCGAATTCCCCGTTCCGGTCCGTGGCAAGTGAGCAGGGGTGGCGGTGGTTTGGTGGGGCAGCACCGGTGGTCGCTGCTCGGCCAATTGCCGATTCGGGGACCGACTCTGGATTACGAGTCAGAAAGGCGAGGATGGCCGGTTGTCAGGAAGCCGCAAGTGGGTAAAGAGTATAGGTGTTTGTCATGGCAAGACCTGCTCTGCCCTGGGCACCGAACCGCGCCCCTGTGCGCGCCAGATTCTTGGGAGTCTGCGCATGTTCTGCCTTGGCGCTGTGCCTTACGGCGGGATGTGGCGCAAACTCGAGGCCCCCCAATTCCGCCCCTGGCTGGATCAGGGAGCTGCCCGGTCCCAGCCCCTCGATAACCATCTCGATCAACCTGGCACGGATGCGGGCCGATCCGATCCATCGGAAGGCAGGCGACCGAAAGCGAGGACTACCTCGCATCTGGCCAGGATTCGAGCAGGCGCATCAAGTAGATGCCTACGTTTGGTTGGACGCCGTCGAGCCCCAGCCTCGATGGGAAGCGATACTGATTGCCTACGGAGTGGACGGCAACCCCGGTCCCGCCAGCCAGACGCTGCAGCTCGAGGGACTTGTGCCCGCGCCGATATCACTCAAAAAACTCGGATCGTCGGCCTGGCTCGTCGCCATCAATCCTGGCAGGCGTTGGCAGGTCATCAATGACCGCGAGATCGCGCCCAAGCCAATGGCTTTGGCATCTAGGGTTCACGCTTTGATCGAGGTGACAGTCCCCAGAGGCATGTCGCTGCCGCCAAAGTCTGGGCTGACCCCGGACGCGGAGGGGATCGAAATGGTGCGAGCAGAGCTTCACGGTACCACCGAAAAGGAGTGGATCAGAATAGAGGCGTGGTTCGACAGTGACACGAACGCGCACAAGGCCGAACAGAATCTCGTCAACAAGTATGGACTCGGGCTCCACCCGCCCTCGGACTCTTCCGTCGAGGTGCCAGTCGAAGCTACCGTATTGCATTCCCTCTTCACCATTGCCTACAGCCGCGCCGGGCGCAAGCTAACCTTCAGCGCAGGCCTCGCGCCGTGGGTCGCTTCCTGGCTGAAGACGATGCAACAGGACGAGGGGCCCAGGTGCCCGGACAACATGGTATGGCTCGGTGAGGCGATGGGATGCCGGGCGACCACGGTTCGACGCAACTCATGTCTCCCCGGCCAGACCTTGGTTGGTGATCAGTGCCTCGATGGTCCTGCTCGCCAGTGCGGCAAGAACGACGATTTCGATGGGAGTCATTGTGTACCGATCCCTGGACCCATGTTGCGGTCGGCCCCGACAAAGAGGTCTGGCTCACCGTATCCCTCCAGGGCAGCAAGCGAGGCGGTAGGGGAACGGCATTGCTGCGAATCGAGGGGGTGATGTGAGGTGTCAGGGGCCCATCACGGGATAACGCTGGCAATCTCGCTTCGGACGGGAAGCAAGAATCGTGGCTTCGATGGCGCGACTGACCCCGTGGGTGGTAACCCGCCAGCTTCTTGATGAGCAGGAAGTGCCGTGGCTCTGCTGAGGTCTGATGCGAACCTCGGTTCCTCCGCCAACGTCGGGATTCCCGAATCTGGTGAGCGGACCGGGGATCGTTGACAGCACGGGCCACGACAGCCATTCTGTCGTCGTGCGAGCGTGCGCCTGGCCGCTGGTCTCCTTGTTCCTGACTGCCGCCTGCGGCGCTGGGGACGCCGGCCAGCGGCCGCCGCTGTCGCGCGCGGCGGACGATGGGATGGAGAAGCTCACGACCGGGGTCTCGCAGCTGTGTGCGGCACTGGGCCGCTGTTGCGCGACGGGCGGCTTCGCCTTCAATCGCGGGGCGTGCGAGGCGAGAGCCCGCCGGCGATTCGTTGAGCCACAGTGCCAGCAGGGGGCTTTCTTCGACGTCGAGGCGGCAACCGAGTGTCTTGACCGGGCCATCGAATTGGTCAATGGCTGCCAGGAAGAACAGGACGTTCCCGTCTGCGATCGGATCTGCACGGGACGCAAACCGATGGGGGCGCCATGCACGACCACCGATGAATGCGCCAAGGGCGATGCCATACAGGTGCAATGCCGTCCCGTCGACGACGTCGACGTCTGCGCTCCTCAGCGGGCTCGCCGCGGCGAACTCTGCACCAGCACCGTCAGCGACGCAACGCCGGGACACCGGATGACGTGGTTGAACAGCCCAAGCCAGAGAGGAGGGGCCTGTCACTACGAGGACGGACTCTATTGCGACCCGCAGAACCGCTGCCAGGCTCTCGTGGCCCAGGGCGGCGATTGCCAGAGCGATGTCGCCTGCGGCTCGGCCGCGTGGTGCGACCCCGAGCAACACCAGTGCGTGCCCTGCAGCGCGCCCGTGGGCGAAGCGGGACGCGGCCTTAACGCGTGTGTGCAAGTCGGGGCGAAGGGGGATCCGGGCGAGAACCGCCAACCCGCGGGCAATCCGCTCGCCACGGCACAACACTGTGCCGCCGCGCCATTCTGATGGGCTCTGGGCTTGGTCCACATCAACGGTGACATAGGCCGTTGCCAACGGCGCCGGGAATGACCGCCGGCTCAATCACCGACGACGGGGCCCTCGGTCAGATGTTGCCGCTCGCGACAACTCGGGTGTCCATGGTGCAATCGCCAAGGGAAACGTGGAGTCCTGATCCTATGGTGATGTCGGTCGTCAAGGGAAAGTCGTTGATCACGAAGTCAGCGATGCCTCCATTGGCGACCTTGAACACGTGAGCGTCACCCAGTGATTGCAGGGTCGTCTCGCATCCGTTGGTTGAAACGCCGTCGAGATCCGCGAACCCGACCTGGCACGCGGAGACTTGGTTGGGACATCTTCCCAGCGAGCCCGCCCCAGCCTCCGCCGTGCATCCGCCACCGCTCTTGATCAGATCGATTTGTCACCACCACAACCCTGAAGAAAGCCCAAGCAGAGCGCGAGCAATGCGAAGCGTTTCCGGTCGTAGGCACTGGCCATCGTTGGGATCAGAACACCGAAAGACCAGGCCAGCAAGCCGCCTGGCCCTCGGCCGGCCCTGGCCGCGTCCTCGCCGCCATGCCCACCGCTTCCGTGCCGATGGCCGGTGCCAACAGCGAGAGTCAACACGTGCGAGCGCAAGCCATTCAATCTCGACCGTCTCCTTCGAGATTGACGCGATCCATATAGACGCCGGGCGCGGGTTCGCCAAATCCAAACTTTCGGTACAGTCCATGCGCATCACGAGTAGCAAGGTGCCAGCGCCTTATGGACCGCAACTCCGGGAGGCTTGTGACGACCTCAACCAGCCATGCTCCTAGACCTTTCCCGCGATGGGAATCCAAGACGAAGACGTCCGCGAGAAACGCCAGCGTGACGAAGTCAGTCAACACGCGAGCAAACCCCACCTGCCTTTTGTTGTGATACAAGCCAAATGGCAACGACTGCTCAATTGATTGCTCGACGCGCGCGCGTGAGCGTCCTTTGGCCCAGTACGAGCATTCCAGATACGCATGGATAGCATCTAGATCGAGGAGCTTGCGATCCGTGCTGATTGTGTACTCGTCGCGCCTCCATTCATGAACCATGACGCCAACCTCTCGTGGTCTATCCGGCGGCTGGTTTTTCAGCTGCGGCCGCATCATTCTCGCATTAAGGAGTCATGTTGCCACAAGCAGCGCCGGCCGCATAGTGGATGCGAAGCCATGGCTGGCGCTGAGCACGGATCCAGCACACAACAAGGCCGGCAGCTGCAAACGAGTTGGGCAGCACTCTACGGATCAACGAATCCATGGTGACGAGCGTTTGGGTTCCAGTACACCATCGGGATGTGCGAGGTGGCGTACGAGCGCCCTGGAAGGACGATTCGCGCCCGACAACTAAGAGGACGAAGAATCTGCGCCGTATCGGGGTCCAGCAGCCTCCGGTGCAGACCAAGTCATTCTGGATCGGTCCCTCACCAACGTCACAATTGCCGGACACGTGGCGATAACGATACCTGTCGTGTTGGCGTGATAATGACGTGTGGCTGTCCAGCGCGATAGATACGAGCACTCGTTGTTACCGCGATGAGCCAACAACGAGTTCCTTAGATCTCTGGCCGTCGCAGCGTCGACATCGAATCTCTTCGTAGAATCCCAAGCCAACGCGGCTTCTACTGTGCGGACATGACAGTCAATTCGGCCGTGTTGTTACCCAACGGTATAGCAGCACGGCGGCTATGCTGAATAGGATTCAGTGCAACGCCTTGCCTTGGCAGCTGAATCGATGATAGAATGGAGTGTCTTTCAGCAGGTTGGCCATGCCTAGAACTCCTTTAGCGTGTTGGGCGTCGTTATGCGTACTGCTCGCCGTCGGTTGTTCGGAGAATGGCAATACCAGGTCCGAAGCTGACGACGGTGGAGGCGGATCGGGTAGCGTAGGGGGAATTGGTTCGAGTGGAGACTCGGCGGGGATGGCACCCGCTGGTGCCAGCGACGGTGGGGCCAATGATGGCGGCACATCTGAAGTCGGTGGCACATCTGAAGTCGGCGGAGGCAATGATGGTGGCAGGAACACGATCGGTGGTTCGAGTGCCATCGGTGGTGCAACTGAGGTTGGCGGAACCGATGCGATCGGCGGCGCGAGTGATGGCGGGGCGAGTGCCATCGCTGGTGCAACTGAAGTCGGCGGAGCGAGTGACGGCGGAACCAATGCGATCGGCGGCGCGAGTGATGGCGGGGCGAGTGCCATCGGTGGTGCAACTGAGGTTGGCGGAACCGATGCGATCGGCGGCGCGAGTGATGGCGGGGCGAGTGCCATCGCTGGTGCAACTGAAGTCGGCGGGGCGAGTGATGGCGGGGCGAGTGATGGCGGGGCTGGTGTTGGTGGCGCAACTTCCGATCCAGAAGACCAGCTACCGCTCCCGAGCGTAACGGCAGGATTTGTCGAAATCGAAGCCTCGGACTATTCCTTCAAGGATGTTTCTGACGGCAATACAGTGGTGAACGCAACATCATCACCGGCGAAAATCTTCTACAGTTTCGTTCCCGCGGTCGAGTTGCCGCGTTTGGCACCACTATTCGTCTTCTTTAATGGTGGCCCAGGGAGCGCAACCTCGGGCTATCTTCGCTCCTACGGAACGGGCCCCTACACACTGGATCCGTCGACAACGAGCACAGTGCCGATCGAGAACGAGAACAACTGGGCCAACCTGGGGAATCTACTTTACCTCGATTCACGTCAAGCTGGATTCTCTTTCGCGGAAATTGAAGACGCATCCAATCCCGTTGCTCGGGATGATGAGTTCACACAACGTAACTTCAATGTCTACGTGGATGCAGCAGACATGGTACGCGTTCTGTTGGGGTTTCTCAAAGAGCAGCCTGCCTTGCGCAACAACCCCATCGTGATCGTCGGTGAGAGCTACGGCGGGATCCGAGCATCGCTGATGCTGAGCTATCTGCTCAACTTCCCACGAATTGCCGAAAACAATTGGTATTATGCCGATGCCCGACTCGCTTCCGAGATCAGCGAGCATTATGCTGCGGTATTTCCCGAGGAGGAACCACAGACCGTCGTCGGCGAACTAGCAGCCCGCCAATTCGGCCGCCAAGTGTTGATCCAGCCAGCGCTTGCCTATTATTTGCAGGCCACGGACGATGACTGCAATCCGGCTTACGGCTTTGCTACTCGGTTGGAGCAACTCGGGATTTCCTGTCCTGTCTCGCCTGAGCAATATGAAATGTACGACGTATCGAAACCCGCAGGATGGTCTGACGGTATCTCTGCGCTTTCGGCGCAATCACTCAGTAACCCCTCTTCGTTCACGACTCTGATTGGGGTTGGTTCCGATCAGATCCCGGAGCTTCAAGCCAATGGTCGTTCGGGA
>CAZYKT010000041.1:0-42380 GCA_964648165.1 uncultured Polyangiaceae bacterium
AGCATACGGCGATTGGCCCAACGAATCCCACCGCCCCCAGAGCCTGTCGTCTCGGCGTCACCGAAGCCCTCGTCCCTCATGTCAGTTCCTGCACCCTTGCATACGCCGTCGACGATGGCACGATTCGGAGCGTCACGGTGCGCCCTGGCGGATGGAGACCGACTCGGAGCGGTTCGCCCTCTGTCGGCAGTTTCCTATTGCGTAACCTTTACCGCTAGCGAAGCCTTTCGTCAGAAGCTGGAAAGGGCCCGAGAGCTCTGCAGCCACACCATATCGCCGTCCGACTTGCCCGCTCTGTTCGAGAGCGCCATCGATGCCCTGTTGGAGCGCGAGGAAAGGCACCGCCGCGCGGCCGCTCCTCACCGCCACTGTTCGCATCGCTCGGGACGAACTGCCACAGTGTCGCAACGGCCGTCACCTGACGCAAACCACCGCCCGATTCAGGACGCACGACCAACCCCACGCCATGGGGCTCTCCAACAGGATCCGGATCCTGTTGACACGCGACAATGGAGCGAACTTCTGAAGGCGCCGGTGACGCATCGCGACGCATTGCGAGAGCATGAGCTATTCAGCGACTCGCCCCGATGTCTCGAACACCAGCTGCAGCATGACCCGTCCAGCGAGGCGGCCGCATGCATTGGAGGACCAGAACGGCGTGACCCAAGCGATGAGCCGACCGACGTACCCAAGGACTCGAGAAACATGCGCCCGACTCCGAGCGACCTCACTGCGAGAGCGAATCGGACGAACTCGCGCCACGTACCGGCAAAGATCCGACGACTGGTGTGGGAACGAGATGGGGGGCAGTGCACGGTTACGGACACGAAGGGGAATCGCTGCAGCGAGCGCAGGTTCCTGGAGCTGGACCACCGAACCCCCTTCGCCCTCGGGGGCGACTCAACGCTCGATAACCTCCGGCTGGTTTGTCGGCAGCACAACCTCGACCGGGCCAGACGGCTTTTCGGTGCGTCAGGCCCTCCAAAGTCTCGCACCGGCGTGCTCGTCCCTGCCGGTCCCGATATCGACTGACGCGGGCGCCCCAGCGCGCTGTCCTTCAGGCGACCTTGATATCGACTGACGCGGGCGCCCCGGCGCGCCGCCCTTCGGTCGACATTGATATCGACTGACGCGGGCACCCCGGAAATCCCACCTCGTCATCATCACAGCTCGAGACGTCGCAACACTTCTTGACGGGTGGCGTAACCGAGGCTATCCTTGGTCTCTCGAATGTTCGTTCTTGCTGTACAGGCCGTCGCTCGACGCGCCGCTCGGAATACGGGCGGTTGTGGGAGCATGGCCGAAATCGGCTGACGAATTCGAATCCCGTAACCCAACCGCCCACCCTGTCGGGGCGGTTGGTCGTTGCTCACGAGAACCGCCACGGCGCAGGAGGTCCTCGTGAAACTGCAACGCTTTGCTCTCACCGAATCCCACCACTGCAAGCTTCCGCTCATCCCGCTGGTTGAGCGTCCTTCGGCCGTCATGGTGCGGGGTCAGGGCTCCTATCTGTGGGACGAGGCCGGACTCCGTTACCTTGATTTTCTGCAGGGTTGGGCGGTGAATTCCCTCGGACATTCACCGCCGGAGGTGGTCGAAGCCCTGACCAGACAGGCCCAGCTCCTGCTGACACCGAGCCCTGCCTTGCACAACGCTCCACAGCTCGAGCTGGCGCAGCGTCTCTGCAGACTGAGCGGGTTGGACTGGGCCACCTTCAGCAACAGTGGAACTGAAGCCATCGAGACCGCCATCAAGATCAGCCGCAAGTGGGGCCGTATCCACCGCCATGGTGCCCATGAGATCCTGACGGCCTGCGAGGCCTTCCACGGGCGCACCCTGGCTGCGATGGCTGCGTCCAACAGACCGCATTGGAACCAAACCTTCGCTCCGGTCACCCCCGGCTTCCGTTCCGTGCCCTTCGGGGATCTCTCCGCGATGCGTCGCAACGTCAACGACGCAACCGTGGCCATTCTGGTGGAGCCCGTGCAGGGTGAGGCCGGCGCAGTGACGCCAGCTGACGGGTACCTGTGGGGGCTGAGAGAGCTGGCGGACGAGTCGGGGATTCTCCTGGTGTTCGACGAGGTCCAAACCGGTCTCGGAAGAACCGGAACCCTATTCGCGTGGCAAAGGGAGAAGGCGCGTCCGGACCTTCTCACCCTCGGCAAGGGGTTGGGTGGTGGAGTCCCGATTGGCTGTGTTCTCGTCAGCGATCGGGCCCAGGCCTTCGAGCCTGGTGATCACGGAGGAACCTTCTGCGGCAACCCTTTGTGCGCATCGGCGGCGTTGGCCGTGCTGGACGCCATCACCGAGCCCGGATTTCTGCGAGGCGTGGGTGAGATCTCGACCTATCTGAGCGGCGGCCTGCAGCATCTGGCGGATCAGTACGGAGCCACGGTGAGAGGGCGCGGCCTGTTGCTCGGGTTGGTGCTTGCCACGCCCAGCGCAACGGCCATTCGGGAGCGGTGTTTCGCGAATGGTCTTCTCATCAATGCGGCGCGACCCAACGTACTGCGCTTCATGCCGTCGCTTCGGGTCACTCGTTCCGAGGTCGACGAGATGCTGGGGATACTTCGGGCTGCCATCGAGGCCGAGACCCCGAAGGTCGCTGCGAGTTGAGCCATTGCCCACCCGAAGGCCTTCGTCGGCCGTCGTTCCTCCGCAATCGACGCCGACCTTTCCAGGGCCAGCGCCTGGCACCACCCTTCCAAGGCCCAACCCCTGGCACCGACTCTTCCAGGGCCGGCTCCTGATGCCGACCCTGGAAGGGCGAGCATCCATCGCACCGCCAAGCTCGTTGCCCAAGCCGAGTCCGACGCACCGCCCTGCTCGTCACCCAAGCCAAGGACGATTGTGGAGATCCTTTAACAGTCGCGACCGCCCAACCGGCCGCGCTGTCGCACCGGCACCGCCGCCGTGCTGCCCGAGTGCTCCGCTGAACCATGGCGCACCGGCGCCGCCGCCTTGTTGCCCGAGTGCTCCGCCATCCCATGTCGGAAAGCCACTGACCCAGCCGGTGCGAGGTGGTTCCTCGGCCGTTCGCTCCACGGCTCGGCGGCGGCGGTCCAACCGGCTCCGGTCGTGCTATCTTGGCGTTCGGATGATGGTGCGACGGTACGGGACAAGGGTGAAGGCAAAGATCGAAAAACGGCCGCGGCTGGTCGCGGGGCTTGGCGCAACCGGTGGGGGGTTGCTTGGTCTGCGGTTGGTCAGTCTGGGGTTGGCGCTCGTGTCGAACGGCTGTGGTGGTTCGGTCGGCGGCGTGGGAGAAGGCGACGCGGGACCGAGCTCCGGCCTGGAGGAATCCGAGTTCTACTCGGAGTTGGTTCAGGCTGCTTGTCGGGGCATGTCCGGTTGCTGCGCGCGTTCCAACCTTGTGATGTCCAAGACCAAGTGTGAGATTGCCGTTCGCACCTGGTTGAAGAATCGTGGGATCGCTCGCTCGAGTGACACGACCGCCTACGACGCCACCGCTGCCACTGCGTGCATCGGGCAAGTCGAGGCCCTGATGAGGAGCTGCGTCGACTGGCAGCTCAATACACCGGCCAGCTGCTCCGAGGTCTTCAGCGGTCCTCAGACGCCGGGGGCCCTGTGCGTGGGGGACGAGGATTGCCAGGTTCCCAAAGCGGGCGAGGCCGTCTGCCTTCCGGTTGGGGACGGAACGTCGACGTGCCGAGTGTGGCGACCTGGAACGCGTGGGATGGGGTGTCAGGCGACTTGCCAGATGTCCAACGGGATCGAGCATTGTTTGCCACAGAATCCCGTTCCCCCCGCCGACGCCACGTACTGTTTCGTACAGGACGGGCTGCGCTGCGGTCCAGATTCCACCTGTACGGCTTTGGCCGAGCGGGACGAGGCATGTGCCGGCGAACTCGACTGCGCCAAAGGACTATTCTGTGACTTGGCCCAGGGAACCTGCGTCGATCGACTGGCCGTTGGTGCGACGTGCAGCCCAACCACAACCTGCGCCGACTTGGCGGTCTGCGGTACCTCTGGTCACTGCGAAAAGAAACGTGACGACGGAGAAATCTGCGGCACACCGACCGACTGCCAAGGCTACTGCACGACACAGCTCGTCTGTCAGGGTGGGGCGGCGCGAGGTTGGCTCCTCCCGTTCGACGCCACCGAGATGGTATGTAACCCCTCGGTCCCCCTGCAGTAGAGCGGAGTCAGGGCATCATGCTCATGGCGCGGCAGTCTCCCGAGGAGACGCCAACCGAACATGCCACCCCGGGAACCTCGAGCCGTACTGCGAAGTCCCGGGCCGACATGACGATTCAGTTGACTCTTCGCGCGAACCCTCGGCCCGCCTTGCAGCCCTCAATTGACTCGCGCGAACCCTCGGTCCGCTTGGAGCAGGCTACTCGCTTGACCCCTCGGAGCCCTCGGACCCCTCGGACTTCTGGCCCTTTTCTCCCTCATCCCAGCCGCCAGAACTGACAGCGGACTGATTCTCCACCTCGTCGGGCCGCACGCTGTCGGGGTCGGGCTCTTGATTGACCTGCTTGGTGGCCTCCCAGCCGTTGCCTGCCTCAGCGTCGTTTAGTCCCCACTGACCACTGATTTGGTCTGGTTCCTTCGGGGAATCGGCAGTGGCCATGACCTTGTACTGGAAGTACCCGCGCCCCCGGCGGGTCGAGGAGGGACCCACCAGGCCAATCTTGTGCTCGACCCACTCGTAGCGAAGAAGGTCTCCATCGGCCTTGCCGTGCAGCTCTCCCCAGGAATCGCCGGCAACCGTACGCCAGCGCCCTTCGATGGTGCCGTCCTCCTCAATGAGGTGAAGGTTGCCGTATACCTGGCTGTAGTAGACGCCGCGCCAACTGCGTCCCTCCGGCATGGTGCCAGCGGTCACCTGGGCAACCTTGGGATCGGGCCCTGATTTGCACGCAACGGCACCCATCAGGGGCAGAGTCAACGCGAGAGTGCAGAGAATGGCTTTGATCGGTCGGCTACGCATGGCGCGCAGTCTATCACGGGTCGGCCGCCAGAAGTGTGCCCAGCTCGAGCCCCAACGCGCAGGCCTCTGCCTCGTCTTGGGGCCAGACAGCGACCCGCTCGGCCCGCCGGATCGCCGCCCCGCCCAGGCTTGGCGACGCGCCACCCGCCGGCCCGGACGGATTTGGCCCGTCGGTACCCAGGGCTCTCCCCCGCCCGGGAGACTGCGGTCCGCCGAGGCACGACACAGCTACCCCGGCGCCGGGGACCGGCGGAGCCGCTAAAAACTCCGCTTCGCCGAGGGTTTCCGCGTCCGCTCCGCCACTGTGGACGAGGGCTCCTGCCGGCTCGGATCGTGCCGCCCCCCTCGGGCTCGGATTCGCCGGTCCCGCCGACCCGGTTGGGTCCCGCCCCGTTGGTCTGGTGTTCGTCGTTCCGGGAAGTCCAAGGGCCCCCCTGGCCTCCGAGGCAGTCCGGTTCACCCCTCCTGGCCCCTCCCCCACCCCCTGCACCGGAACGAAGAGTCCGCGCAGCCGCATCCGATCCCCCGCTCTGTCGGCAAGGGCCGCAATGGGCAGATCGCAGCCTCCTCCCAGGGCCTGAAGAACCCCTCGCTCGGCGGCAACTCGGAGCGCCGTCTCTGCATCGTGCAGAGGAGCCAGAAGCTCTGCCGCGGCACCATCGTTTCGTCGACATTCGATGGCCAGCGCTCCCTGCCCCACGGCTGGCAGGCAGAGCTCCTCCGCTAGTATCTCCGTCGCCTGTTCGACAATGCCAAGCCTGACCAGTCCTGCCCGAGCCAGCACCACTGCGTCCACCGCACCTTCTCGACAGCGAGCGATGCGTGTGTCCACGTTGCCACGCAGCGGCACCATGACCAGGTCGGGCCGCCACGCCAGGAGCTGCGCCCTGCGAC
Source organism: uncultured Polyangiaceae bacterium (assembly GCA_964648165.1). GTDB lineage: Bacteria > Myxococcota_A > Polyangia > Polyangiales > Polyangiaceae > FEN-1139. Next base: position 5,852 of record CAZYKT010000041.1, read on the forward strand.
GCAGGGACGAGGTCCCCACCCGAGAACCAGGAGCCAGGGTTGCCAACGGCGTCCCGTGGCGAGTCACCACGACATCTCGCGGATCCTCGCGCCGCGGCACGCACCGGATGCAGAGTTCGGGCAAGAGCGCCGAAGGGACGTCCTTCATGGAGTGCACGGCGAAATCCGCCCTCCCCTCACGGAGCGCCTCCTCGATTTCCTTGACGAAGAGTCCCTTGCCTCCCAGCTCGAAAAGGGGAGCATCGAGGATCCGATCACCGCTGGTGGTTACGGCCAGCTCCCGCACCTCCAGCCGGGGATGAAGCGCGGTGAGCGTCGCGACGAACGCTCGGGTCTGGGCGAGAGCCAGCCTGCTCTTGCGAGTCGCCACCACCCAGTGCGTCTTCATGCGTCTCCCTCGTCCGCCAAACCCGGGTGTCCGGGCTGGTCCGGCGGCGCGTTGACTCCGGATTCGCCCGGCGTTGGGGTGACCGGAAACCTGCAGGGCGGAAGGCTCCTTTCCGGAGCAGGGGTCTGGGTCGGCTCAGGTTCGATAGTCAGCTCGAAGAGATCGACCAAACTGGCGAGGAGGGATTCCAGATCCTCGGGGCGTTCGAGGGCGGCCTTGCGCAGCGCTTGGCAGGGTCCGTGCAGGATCTTGTTGGTTGCCGCCTCGAGCAGCTGTTCGAGACCCTGGCGTTGGGTGGCATCCAGTCCGCGCAGCTTCTTGTGGAGACCGCGCTCCACCTCCACCGAGATGATGTCGCCGAATCGCCGATGCAGGGCCCGGATGACCGGCGTCACCTGCTCGGCTCCCTGACGCTCCTCGAAGCGGTCCACCTCGCTTTGCACCAGTTGTTCGGCTTCCTCTTGCCCCAGGCGGCGCTGAGCTGCCCCCTGTGCGACGATCGCCGATAGATCGTCGATATTGTATAGGTACACTCCCTCCAGTTCGTCGACGCTCGGTTCGACATCCCTTGGCACGGCAACGTCCAACAAGAAAAGGTCCCGTCGATGGCGGGCCCTCATCCCTGCTTCGACCATGGACCGAGAAACGATGGCGGAAGGCGCACTGGTACTGGTAACCACCACGTCCACATCAACTAAAGAACGAGCGAGCTCGGCCAGCGCCCTTTGTTCGCCACCAAAACGGGTTGCCAGCTCGGCGACGGTCGCGGTATTGCGACCCAGGATGATCAACTGCGCTCCCGCCTTGTGCATGAGCTCGGCAATCGTCATCCCCATCTCACCCGTGCCAACCAGAGCCACCCTTCGTCCCGAAAGCTGGTCGAAAATCTGACGCGCCAGTTCCAGCGCGACGCTGGCCACCGAGACCTGCCCCGCACCCACCATGGTCTCGGTGCGGACTCGTTTGGCCACCCGCAGAGCCAGCGTAACGGCCGCGGCAACTTCGGGGCCAATGGTGCCCGCCGCTCGGGCTTTGCCGAACGCATCCCGGACCTGGCCCAGGATCTGCGGTTCCCCAATCACCAACGAATCCAGCGAAGAGGCCACCCGACACAGATGGCGCAGAGCACAGAGCCCGTTATGGACGTAGAAATGGGGGCGCAGGTTGGTCCTGCCCCCCAACAACAGGCCCAGGCTCCGCTCGACACAGCCCGCCAAGGACTCGTCGGTCGGGGAAGCCAACACCGCTTCGACGCGGTTGCAGGTCGCAATCAACAGGACCTCCGGGACACCCGCCTCGCCGACCATGCGCCGCGCCAGGCCTTCGGCCGCAGCTTCATCCAGGGCAAATTGCTCCCGAATCTCAATGGGAGCGGTTCGATGGGAGAGCCCGACCACGGCGATCACGACGAGCCTCCCAGCATGCCGGACAGCGCGTAGAGGACCACGACCAACAGTCCCAGCGAAGCACCGACGATGGCACCCCACGCGACCTTGCGCCCGGAGGTGGGACGGAATCGGGCCAAGATCGAGAGGCCACCCACCGTCAACCAGGTGGTGTAGGCCAGCGCAATCCGCAATAGCGAGGTCTCCCCGACGAACTCCCGGTGGGCAAAGACGGCTCCGGACACGACCCCCAGGGTCAAGGGAGCCAGGCCCAGAACCAACAGGCGACGCACCAGCACCTGAAGCGTGGACAGAGGGGGCAATCCCAAGTGGCTGGAAGCTCGCTTCAGCTTCAGGCGCCGAGACTGCACCAGATACAGGATCGCAGCGACGGCTGCGAGTAGGAACAACCCAACCCCCAAGAGGTTAGCGGAGACGTGTATTGCCAACAGCCAGGACGGAACCGGGGATATCGCGCCCGGGGCACGCAAGAATTCGGTGGCGACGAGACCCGACAGTCCCAGGGGTGCGACCAGCACTCCCAGGGCAGCAGTTCGCAGACGCCTGGCCACCAACAGGTACACGCCCACCAACAGCCAACCGGTCAGGGAGGGGGCAAACGCCGTGACAATCACCGGACAGGTTCGCGATGCGACGCTCCGCATGGTCAGCTGCAACAGGTGGAGCAGCAAGGCCAAGAGCAGGGCACGGGGGGCCCATCGGGGACCTACCCATCCCTCGGCACGATTGGATAGCTGCAGGTAATATGCAGTCGCCGCCACCGCGTAGGCCAAGATGCCAAGGATGAACCAAGGGTCGAGGGACTGCTCCATGGTGGTCACCACCTGTCGGAGGGGATACGCCAAAGAGAGGCTCTGGCAAGCCGACGGGGGTACAACCCCCGACCTCGGCTAGAATCCCTGCCGCGCAATGGCACGGTCCCCGGAGACGACTTCTCTGGCCGAAGAGGTCACCAGGACCAGTGAACTGTATCGGTCCGCGTGCACGACCCGAAGCTCGGCGATGATCTCCTCTGGAAAGTCGCGCTCCTCGCGCTTCAGGACGGTGGGCTGAACCTCCGAGTGCTCCTCCACGTCGAGGCGCAGTCGGTCGCGCGCGGAACTCGTCGTGGTCTCCAAGGAACGCCGCCAGGTATCGCCCTTGCGAACCACCAGCAGGCGATTGCCCGGAACCAACCCGTCCTCGCGTCCCCGGTCCACGAAGACCACCTGGTTCTGTCCAAAGTAGACGTTGGGATAGAAGCTGGAGAGGACCCGCGCCCACTGGGTCTTGGTGTTGGGCTTGGGCGGAACGACGACGTAGCGCCGCCCCACCGCACCCACCCGCATGCCGCGTTCCACGACATCCATCGACTCGACGATCTCGGCCCGAGCGATGTGCTTGTCGGGATCGAAACTCGTGACCCGCGCCGTGCCACGAATCGCAACCATCTCGCCGGGCGGCTTGCGGGCCCCTTCAACGTCGGGGAGATTACGCACTGGCTCGAAGATCGTGAGTTCCTGCCCGGGACGGACCGCCACCTCGCGCTTGAGGTCGAGGTAGATGCGGTTCCCTTCCCCGAGCATCATCTGCTCTTCGACGGCGCCCACCACCTCGCCCCAGTTGTCCTTGTCCGGATCATCGATGTACCCCTCGGTACGCAGAAACACCGTGTCCGGACCCACCAGGGAGGGATGCAGGCCTCGCCCCGACCCTCCCTCGGGCCCTCGCCCCAGATCCAAGCTGCGAGCCACCAGCGCCAAACCCGTGGAGGTCGAGCTCCTCATCCGAAGCTGATCCCCCGGATAGATCCAGTTCGGATTCCGTATCTCGGGGTTGTAGCTCCAGACCCGCGGCCACTGCCAGGGATTATCAAAGTAGTGATCGCAGAGATCCCACAGGGTGTCGCCACGACGAACCGTGTGAAGGGCGGGCACGTCCACCGCTTTGACCGATTCACCGGTGATAGCCATGGATCCCTTCCGACCTCGAACCACCACGCTGCCGGTGGAACCAGAACGCAGGTCGAAACCATCCGAGGAATTCGTGGTGTCGGTGGTGGGACGAGAGCTGGACGGCAGATTCGCGTTCAGATCCGCGCCGTCCGCCGGATTATCGGTGCTGGCAGCTGCGGCCGTGGAGGCAGGGCTGCTCCCCGTCGAAGTGCCCGAGCTGGGCTGCACGTAGATGACGGTTGGAGCACCCGCGGCGGGTGGGTTGGAGTCTGCGACGGTGGGCTGGGCCAGCACCCCGCTGGGAGCCACCGCCAGACAGCCGAATAGGAGGGGCAACGATGAAAGCTTCATGGGCTGGTCCCAGTTTCAGACGTTCGGGAGCTGCGTCGCGTCCCCTTGGGGGAGTTCTTGGAGGACGGTGGAGGGGAACTCGCCTCAGGACCCGAGACGGTTCGAGTTTCTACTCGACTGCCCTCGCCGACGATCAGGGGGCGTTCGACCGGTCCGTCATCGCTGGTCGGCGCCGCCCCCGCAGAGGCCGGGGGCGGGCTCGCCCCCTCCGGACCCAGACGATAAAGGGGCAGGTCGGGACGAGTGGATTCCGACGCCGCGTCCATCGCTGGTGCGGGACGAGAGGCTTGAGCTCGCGCCGCGTTCTCCACGGCCGCCAGGCGCTCTTCCAGGCGATCGACCGTTGCCTGCAGCTGGCTTTGCCGTATCTCCAGCTTGTCGACACGTGCCTTGGTCTCTTGACTCTGGCTAGCGCAGCCTTGAACGATTGCCCCGAGCACCAAGAGGCAACCAAACCAGACGGGAACGGCAGTGGACGCTCGCATCGGAGCGGGATCGTAGCCTGGGCCCATGGGCCAGGGCAACTCCTTCTCGCTTCACCTGTTTCGAACCGGGCCAGGAGCAGGAGGCAGAGGAACCCTGGACCAACCGAGCTTTGGGAGCTAGCCTATTTTCGTGCGGAAATCCCGCTGGCGTCACAGTCCCAGAGTCCGACGGCTGGACCTGCACAAGACACTGTTCATCCTGCCCAATCTGTTCACCCTGGCCAGTGTCTTCTGCGGGGTGACGGCAATCCATCTGGTGGCCAGTGCCGAGCTAACCCGAGATCGGCTGGACCGAGCGGCGCTCCTGTTGGTGCTGGCCATATTCCTGGACCTATTGGACGGGCGAGTGGCTCGTCTGACCCGCACCCAAAGCGCTTTCGGGCTGCAGCTCGACTCGCTCGCCGACGTGATATCCTTCGGAGTTGCCCCCGCGGTACTCGTCCACAAGTGGGCCCTTCATCAGCATCCCACGGTGGGCCTTTTTACGATGTTCCTGTTCGTTGCCTGTGGCGCGATCCGGTTGGCGCGATTCAACGTCATCTCCTCCGATCCGGCAGGGCAACCGACACGTCCCGGAAAATACATCGTGGGGCTGCCCATCCCTCCGGCCGCCGGCTTCTTGGTAGCACTGATGGTCGCCAACAACGCGTGTGACGGGCCTCTCGCCACCAAACCCTACGCCATCATCCCCTTCGGGGTAACCATCGGGCTTGGTCTACTGATGGTCTCAACGGTTCCTTTCCGTTCTTTCAAGGATCTCAAACTCAACGCAAAGACGGCAGCGATGGCCCTCGCCCTGGTGGTAAGCAGCGTCGTTGTCTGGCAGTACTATCGTCCGCAGCTGGTCCTTTTATGGTTGCTCAGCGTGTACGTCACGCTGGGCCTTTGCGAGGCGGCGTTATCACTGGCGACCAAGATCGCCCGTCTTTCCGCACGTCGCTCGGTTCCCCCGGTGCCTCGCCACCAGTAGCCCATCGGTCGCATGTTGCCTCGCATCGCGTGCCGTGGCCCACTTGCCCTTCTGGGCGTTGTGCTCATGTGTCTGTCGAGCTGCGGAAGACCGGCCAAAAGGGATGGTGACGCCCCAACCCCCACAGCATCCGGTGAGCCGAAGGCACTGAGTTTGCGCGACGATACGAGGGCCCTGCTGTTGACCTGGGTGGACAGCGCGGGTGATTTCCACGTGACGGATCGCGTCGACCAGGTCCCGCCCGACAGGCGGGATCGAGTCCGCGTCGTGGATGTCAATCGCAATCCTGGGCCATCCGACCAGGTTCAGGTGGCCGATCTGCGCACCCGTCGAGCGGATGGGACCTATCCCATATCCACGCTGTCGCGAAACCAGTGGGAGGAGCTGGGCGCCAGTCGACGCAAGCAGCGTCTGGAAGCTTTGGCTCCCCTGCCGGCATCCAAGAGCTCCACCGAACCCGCCGCTTCTGGACCCGTTACGGTGGTTCTGTACGGCGCCGCCTGGTGCGGCGCCTGTCGAGAAGCCAAGAAGTACCTGCAGGCCAAGGGGATATCGGTCCTGGAAAAGGACGTCGATCTCAGCCCTGTGGTCCAGGCCGAGTTGCGCGCCAAGCTGACCCAGGCTGGACAACCGCCGACCAGCTCCATCCCGGTGCTGGACGTGAACGGCCGGATCCTGGTCGGCTTCAGTCCCAAGGCAATCGACGCAGCCCTGGCCGCGGCGAGTCGCTCGGCTCGGGATTGAGTCGATCTACACTAACGACGAACGCCAGAAACGGAGGTGATGGCATCCGGGCAGGTCACCTCCTTGAACTTCAAGCTGGGGTTGTTCGCGGCGTGATACCACTCGACGAACCAGCGGCATCCATCCATCAGATCCGGCCACTTGGCACCGAACACGCTCTGGCATTTCTCGAGCACACAGGTTCCGCGGTCTTCACCCGTGCAATTGCTCAGAAATCCGCCGTACTGAGCCCCCAGATCGGCACCACCCCACTGGGTCGAGCAGCCATTCATGGCGCCCACCCCACCCCCGGGGATCATCAGATCGAACTGGTCATCGTCGAGACCCCCAATGTTGATGAGCTGGACGATCATCTGCTTGCCCTGGATGGCCGCGCAACCAGGGTCTGCCCCGCCGTTGTGGGAGGCACCGGTGAACTGGATCTGGTAGCAGCGCCCGCAGGAGTTCGTGTCGCCATGATTGTTGTAGGCGACGAACCCGTACGCCAACTGGTCGCTCACTGCCCAGGGGGCGAAGCTGTGGCACATGAAGGCCGGACCACCGTCGCAGGCGTTGGAAGCGTCGTTGCCACCCAGGGAACCGTTGTTGATATCGCACTGAGGCACGGGCGAAGCTCCGTGACCATTCCATCCACAGTGGGGCTTGCAGCAGTCCCAATAGCGCGAAGCCCAAGCGTCCTGCCCCCCCTCCAGCGGTGGCAGGGTCTGTCCGCCGCCCTGACCGCTTCCGCCCTGACCGCTTCCGCCCTGACCGCTTCCGCTCTGGCCGCTTCCGCTCTGGCCGCTTCCGCCCCGCCCCTCGGTACCGCCGCTGCCGGTGGAGCCGCAGGTACCGCAGGTGCTCGCGCAGTAGCCCGCGAACCAGGCCTGAGTGCACATGCCCCAGTCCTTCCAATTGGCGCAGGTGTAGGAGGGATCCTGGTCGGGGGGCAGGACGTCTTCGCAGCCACTGCTGGCACCTCCCTGACCTGGATTGGACCCGCCATCCTCGGGGGTTGAACCTCCCCGTTCCGGCTCCGAGCCACCATCCCCGACAGGACTCCCACCGTCACCCATCGGCGTGCCACCGCTGCCAACCAGCGCGCCGCCGCTGCCGACCAGCGCGCCGCCGCTGCCAACCAGCGTGCCACCGCTACCAACCAGCGTGCCACCGCTGCCAACCAGCGCACCCCCATTGCCCACCGGTCCGCCCCCACTTGCGATGATGCCGCCGCCGCTGCCCGGGATGCTGCCGCCATTGCCCGGAAAACCACCACCCATCCCGGGTGTCACACCAGCCCCGTTGGCCGTCCCGGCGTTGCCTGCCGCAGCAACCCCTGCCGTCCCACCGAGCTGGCCGACGTCCTGCACGAAACTACCGACCCCAGCAGAGCCCCCAAACGATGCATTGGAGGACTTGACGGAGTCTCCATCACCTGCCGAGCAAGCCAGAAGGATTACCGGAACGAGCACGGTGATGTTCGAAGCGGTGCGAAGATTCATGGACAGGCCTCGAGAGGGAAGGGGGAAGAATGGACGGTGGAGCCAAGACCGTGCATCGCGAGCCCTGTTCCGACTCAACCAGGAAGCCAGATTTGCTCGGTCCTTGCACGGTTCACGTGAGAATTTGGCGCGGCATTCGACGATCCGCCAGCAAATCCCGCAAGTCTCTGGAATTTGACCCTGTCGCTGTGCGGACTCGACCGCCGCGACCCATGGGCAGCGATCGTGGCAATGATCGGCACTTGAGCAATGGCGCTCCAATGCGCCGTCGACGGCAAAACGCCACGCCATTGGGCAGTTCTGCTGCTCTCAGAACAATGCACTAAGGCAGCACGAGTCGCAGGGCCTCGTCATCGATGGCGCATCGACGGACAAGAAAAGCAGGATCGTGGGGGAGTTGGGCAGCCCTGGCCCAAGGGGGCAGCACCCACCGTCATGCTGGTTAAGGGGCTTGAGTCAGGACGTCCGGTCCTTGGGGCGCCCAAACGCCGGCATCGCCCAGGACGTCCGGTCCTTAGGGCGCACAGACGCCTGCATCGCACCAGCCGCCCGGGCAGGGGCGCGACGTGCAGTCCGGATCAGCGCAATCCGACACTCCGTCTCGATCCTCGTCACCGCTTATCTGACAGTCCTCGTCGGGCCAGCTGCTCGCATGCTGATAGAGCCAGGTGTCAGAGAGACAGCTGCCTTGTATGCAGCCGCCGAACAGGACCGTACCACGGCGCTCGCGATCATAGGCCATACCGAAGCTGCCGCGCGGCTGGGGCGCATTGCCAGTGTCGACCAGAACCCATCCGCCATCGATCCATTCCCAGGTGTCGCCGCGGTAGGCACCAACGTCGCAGTAGCCGCCGAAGAGCACCAATCTGCCACTGGCTTCGTCGTACACCATCTCGTGGGCGCTGCGCGAGGCGGGGCTTGGGGACGGGAGGACTTCGCGCCAGTCATCGCCCTCGAAGATCCAGGTGTCACCGAGATAGGCCGACTCACCTCCCGTACCAAGCCAACCACCGAAGAGCACCGTCTGCCCGCTCGGTGCATGGTAGGCCATGGCGTGACCGGAGCGGGGTGAGGGAGCGTGCAGCGGGGAAAGCTGGCTCCAACCGGATACACCCTCAGTGCTGTAGCCGTTCTGCCAGGTGTCGCCCCACATCTGAGCGCAACCCACCATGACGCAACCACCAAACAGCAGCATCGACTGGTCAGGTCCCCTGGAGACGAGCGCGTGGGCGTGGCGTGGCCCGGGCCAGGTCCCCGCGGTGTACTGGTGCACACCCCATGACGATCCCCCAAACGTCCAGGTCTGGCCGGAGAGCTCCCCGCCATCAGTCTCGCCCCCGAAGAGGAAGGTGATGTCGTAGGGTCCCTGGGCTGCTGCGGAGAACATCACCGGGGGAGCCGAGGCAACCCTGACCCAACCGGATGCGTCGAGTGCCCAGGTGACGTCGTCGATGATCAGCAGGAGCCGCGGAGTCACCCCAGGGAGCCGGGGCGCATGGTAGACCATGGTGGTGCCCGGTGAGCCCTCCGGCGCGGCGTTGGTTGGGATCGGGATCCAGGTCGGTCCTTCCAGCGTGCAGCCGCTCGAGCATCCATCGTGGCTGGCCAGATCACCGTCGTCACACTCTTCGCCGTCGTCGAGCTGGCCATTGCCGCACGGCTGCGGGGCCCCCCCCACTGAACCACCCGAGCCCTCAGCAGTGGTTCCGGCGGCGCCGCCCATCGCTCGACCAGCTTCCGAAGCCCCTGCCTCGGCAGCCCCACCCCGCCCCGTCCCAGCCGCACCCGCCTCGGCCATCCCGGCAACGGCAGCCTCGGTGAGGCCCTGGAGCTCCGAACGTCCACAGGCAACGGACAAGATGGCCGGTATCAGGAATCGCTGAATCGACATGGCGGAGCGTCCGCTGCGGGGGATCTACCACGAAAGCGCCCTAGCGAAGCCATCGCTCGGCATCGGAGCGGCCGAAGAAAGCCCTCATTTCCTGGCCACTGGCCAGGGCCATGGCAGAAACCAGCACGTGCCAGAGACGGTTCTCGGTCAGGATGGCGACGCGGTGCAACCGGCTGCGCCATCGCTTGTTCCAGGCCACGAAGGCGCTTCGCGCCTCCACGTCGTACCCGCTCATCTGACGACAATCAATCAATAGGCTGATGGGGCCAGACCTGCCCCGGAACCGCTCTTCGAACTGGGACAGCCCCGCATTGGCCACTGGTTCCGTCAGATGCCCATTCCAAACCAGTTCGCACAAGGGCGAAGGGGCAGACTGACTCTGGCCTGGGGCGGAAATGCTGCGCGAGGTGATGGGCTACCTGATTCAACATGATGGGCAACACCGACGTTCCTTGCAAGGAATTTCCGGCCGAGCGGCTGCACCGCGGGGCGAACACCGTCGTTCTCTCTCTGACCCCTGCCGTCCACGCCACCAAGGGTCGGCATGATTGCGCTCTCATCGGCCCCATCAGTACTCCCGAGGTGCCACCGCGGGCGGCCGCGACCTGGCCCCTTGCGCCCAGCGCGGATCGGTCGCAGATGGATGCCGGTTGAGGGGAGATGGGGCCCCGGCCCGGGAAGGATCGACGCGAGATGTTCATTGGTCACCAGGCAGCGGGGTTCGTGTTCAAGGGATTCGCGCCCAAGGTGAATCTGGGGTGGCTGATGCTGGCCGCAAGCCTCCCCGATCTGTTGTGGCCCCCGCTCATCCTGGCTGGCGTGGAGCATGTCCGAATCCAGAAGGACTTCACGGCCGTCAATCACATGGACATGTACGACTACCCGTGGTCCCACGGCTTGGCCGCGAACCTGGCCTGGGCTCTGCTGCTGGCTCTCGGGTTCTGGTTGGTGCGACGCGACCGACGTGGGGCCCTGGTGCTGGGCTTGGCAGTACTCAGCCATTGGCTGTTGGATTGGATCAGCCATGTCCCGGATCTGCCTTTGCTCTTCGATGGACCCAAGGTCGGACTCGGCCTGTGGCGCTCCCTTCCGTTGACCGCGATGGTCGAACTCTCCCTGTTCCTCGCCGGCGTCCTTGTTTATCTGCGAGGCACCAGGCCGCTGGACACGGTGGGACGGATCGGTCTGTGGGTCTTGGTGGCCCTGCTGCTATTGCTGTACGTCGGTTCCCTGAAGGCGCCACCACCACCGAACGCACGGGTCCTGGCCTCGACGGGGTTCATCGGCTGGCTCTGGGTGTTTGGGGCGGCGTGGGTGGACCGGCATCGCGCGTCCAGGCAGGACTCGTCGTAGCGGACGGGTACGGCTGCGCGCCTGGGGCGCCAAGCGACGAAGTTGCGCCGTGCCGGCAAAATTCCCGAGACCGTGGCGGGCTGGAGCGGGCAGGTCGGCTCGGAACAGCCACCGGATCGACACTTCGGGTCGCCCTTCCCCGCCCCACCCGGGTTGGGATAGGCTCCACCCGAAAGGCGAAAAGGGTCATGGTCAAAGCGTCAATCGCATCGTTGAGCGCAATCGTGCTTTGTGGCTGCATGTTCAGCCGTGTCAAAGACCTGGATCCGGAGGCAGCCGGCGTCACCGTGGTTCGCGACACGGACAAGCCCGGTGAATGCAAATTCCTCGGGAAGATCCGGGGCACCTCCCGGAGCACGGACGAGAAGGAGGCCCGTCAGGGTGCGGAGAATGACCTTCGCAACCAGGCCGCCGAAAAGAAGGCCAATTTCGCCACCATCGACAAGGTGGGCAAGGGCCGGGTGGGCACCACCGATCAACGCGAGGTTGTGATCAACGGCAAGGCCTATTTCTGCAAGACCGTCGACATGCAGATGAAGGAAATGGAGGCCCACGACAAGGCCATCCAGGAGAAGGAAGCCAAGCAGGCCCGCGAGCAGGCGGAGGCAGAGCAGATCGCAGCCCAGGAGAAGGCCGAAAAGGAGAAGGAAGAGGCCGAGGAGAAGGCCGAAAAGGAGAAGGAAGAGGCCGAGGATGAAGAGGCCGAGGAGAAGCCCAAGAAGAAGAGCCGGTTCGGCGACGACGAGTAGTCCCCGGTCTTCATTCTCTAGTCGAGCTTCTTCTCCAGCACGACGAAGCGAAGGTCGTCGCGCTTGGGCAACCCGAAGCGCGGTTGCCCGTAGGGGAAGGGTTCGAGGCGCCCGGTATTGCGATAGCCTCGGCGTTCGTACCAGGCGATGAGCTCCTGGCGCTGCTCGATGACGGTCATGTGCGCGATACCATGGTGATAGTCGGTCCGTATGGCGCGCTCGGCTTCACCGAGGAGCGCGCGACCGATGCCCCCGTTCTGCAGACGCGGGGACACGGCCAGCATCCCGATATAGCCGTGATCTCCCTGATCCCGTGTCAGCACACAACCCAACAACTGGGGGCCGCGCCAGCACAGGTGCAGGCAAGCGCGAAAGTCGGATAGCAGGGAGGAAATCTCCTGTGGATCGGTGCGTTGACCACCCAACAGATCCGCCTCGGTGGTCCAACCGGCGCGACTGGCGTCGCCTCGATAGGCGCTCTCGATGAGGGCCACGACGGCCTCGACGTCGCTAGCACGAGCGGGACGAAACTCGAGCTGGGGTTCGGGCGCTGGTTCTGCCATGCCCCTAGCCTACCAGTGGAGAGACGGGCCGTCGCGTGATACGGCAAGGGCGTCGCCAACCCCGAGATGTTCGTCCCCTGCCGCCTGGACAAGTACCTGCACGACGCGACATCCCTGCCGTTGGTGGAGCTGCGCGGGGCAATCGCGCGGGGCGAGGCCGAGCTCCGAACCCAAGGTGAGACCGAAACGGTCCGGACCGCCGAGCAACTGGTCTTCGATCGGGATCAGGTGTTCTTTCGGGACCGGCTGGTATCGCCACGTGCCCAGCACGATCATCTGATCCTCCACAAGCCGGTGGGAGTCACCACGACGCGGAGCGATCCGGATGGGCGGACCGACCTTTTGCCATGGCTCGCCCAGATGCCGCAAGGGCTCTTCCCGGTGGGGCGACTGGATCGCGACACCAGCGGCCTATTGCTCCTGACCAGCGACGGGGATCTGGCCCAGGCGATCCTATTGCCCTCGCATCACACCGAGAAGCTCTACGAGCTCCACCTGGATCAGGAGCTGTCACCCGGGGATCCACGACTTCCACAGCTGTGTGAAGGGGTTCGGGTCGTGGGAGAGAGCGATCTCTTGCGAGCGAACTCGGTCACCATCGTGAAGAGGTCAGAACGGACCGTGCTTCAATTGAGCCTGTGCCAGGGACGACACCGACAAATCCGCAAGATGTGTCACGCCCTGGGTCTTCGCCTCGTTGCGCTGCATCGCGTGGCCATCGGCCCTTTGCGAGTGGACGGCCTGGAACCCGGCGCATTTCGGCAGCTCCGCCCCGACGAGCTGGAGGCGCTCTGGGAGAGCACCGGTGGGAAAAGACGGGTCCTTTTGCGCAAGCTCGCTGCGCTCGCCCGGCGCGCGGCTCGTTCTTCTGCCCGTGGAAGACCCGAGCCGCGTCTCGATGCCTGGTTGGCAGCGCATGCCGTCGGCACGGGGCTGGATATGCTAGAATCGCCGCATGTTACGAGCTAGCGGTTGGATGCTCACGGGGTTGTTGCTCGGCCTTTGCGCCTGTGGCGGCGGTTCCTCCAAGGATGATTCGGGTGGCGCGGGCGCGTCCGACGCCGGTCAGGTCAACGGCGATGCGGGCAGCTCCGACCATGCGGGGGTCGGTCAAGCGGGAGATGACGAGCCCGGGCAGGGCGGCGAAACCTCTCCGGGCGGTGCCGAGAATGGTGGCAGCTCGGTTGGAGGGCGAGCCAGCGGGGGTACTTCGTCAGGTGGCGTCGCTGCGGGCGGCAGGCAAACCGGAGGGAGCAGTGCTGGTGGGGCATCGCCGGGAGGGAGCAGTGCTGGTGGGGCGTCGTCGGGAGGTCACTCCGCAGGCGGTGCGTCATCCGGGGGCAGCAGCGCGGGCAGCAGCAGCGAGGCGGGGAACGGCCAGGGCGGGAACGAGGCCGTTGCGGGCGCTGGTGGCGAGGCGGGTCAGATCCCAGTCGTCGAATGCGAGCTACCGGAATCCGGCGCGTCGTCAGCCAGGCCCCATTCGGGGAGCCTTGCTTTTGCGACCGAACAGCAGATGGCTGATTTCTGCGCGTCTTATGACGGCGTGATAGGTTCGGTGCAGATCGACGGCAGTGCCATCGAAAGCCTCGACGCGCTGTCCTGCCTGGTGGAGGTGACGGGCCAGCTCGATCTGGGTCCCTGGAGTCTCACCCGGGCTAGCCTTCCCAATCTGGTCGCGGTGGGGTCGCTCTACGCGGTGGCGCTCTCCGATCTGACCGAGATCTCGCTGCCGCAGCTGGCCACCGCCAGCATGGAAATCCGCATCACCAGTCCGGCCTTGACCGAGGTGGAACTGCCGAGTCTGCGGGTGGTTGGAGGAGAGCTGGTGATTGCCACCATCACGCCGCTGCAATCAATCCGCCTGCCCGCATTGACCCAGGCCTGCGCTGGAACCAATTTCGAGAATTCCCAGCTCACCGAGCTTCAGCTTCCCGCGCTGACGTACGTAGGGGGAGATCTGACCATTGGCCAGACGGCGTTGACCCATCTCTCCCTGTCCAGCATCGAACAGGTGGATGGCTTTCTGGAAATTCCCGGGGGCTCGTACGCGGACATCGATCTGTCCCAGCTGCGGAGTGTCCAGGGCTTGGGGGTTCAGGGGGACGCGCTCTCGGTGGAGCTCACCGAGCTTTCGTTGCCCGAGTTGACCCACGCCGTGACCCTCGCCGTCGGCGGCTTGCCCAACCTGACCCGAGTCGACGTCCCCTCGGCAGTCGGCCTCGAAAACCTGTACGTGACGGACAACCCGGTGCTAGAGAGCGCCTCCTTCCCCACCGCCACCAGCTTGACCTGGCTCGAGGTGACGACCGCGGATGCTCCACTGACCTTGGATCTGTCCAATCTCGAGACGGTCGAGTATGCCGATTTCGTATTCCACGAGGGCTCGTCGCTCAGCCTGCCCAAGCTTGTTCAGGTGGGGGCGGAGCTCGACGTGGACGGGGCGCTGGGCATCGATCTGCCGGAGCTCGTGCAACTGGAGAGCGGGATCTTCGGCCAGGCTTCCGCCGAGGTACCGGAACAGGGTTTCGTGTTCTCCGCGCCCAAGCTCCATTCCGCCGGTACGCTGACCTTGGCCGATGGTACCCGGGGGTTCGAGCTGTCGTCTTTGCGTGAGGTCGACCAGCTGTCCTTCTCGAACACCTGGCTCACCGAGATAGCCCTGGCCACACCGACGGTGCAGGGTCTGCAGGTCTTCAGCAACGCGGAGCTCTTGCGCGTGAGCTTCCCCCAGCTGACCGCGGTCGAACATCTGAGCCTGCAGGAAAACCCGCTCTTGGCCGAGGTCGAGGTCCCTCTCCTGGCCGAGGTCTCAACGGGGCTCTCCATCTCCGGAGATCCGGCACTCACCCGCCTCGACCTACCCAGCCTCACCACGATGGGTGATTTCAGCATCTACGAGAGCGACGGCCCGAGCGAGCTCAACGCACCCCTCTGGACGACCGCCAATTCACTGTCCGTGTACGACAGCGGCTTCGTCGTTTTCGAGCTCAGCAGCCTGACCGTGCTTCTGGATTCGCTCTCGGTGACGGAGAACTATCTGCTGGAGCGCTTCAGTTTGCCCAACGTGACCTGCAGGGGAGTAAATCCCATCGGCTTCTCCGGCAACCGAAGGCTGACCTCCATCAACTTGCCAACTTGCGAGCAAGTGGACACGCTGGGCGTGGAGCGAAACGATCTGCTCACCAATCTCAACGGCCTCGAGAGCATCACCCGCGTCTTCGATCTTTACATCCGCAACAACCCCCTGCTCGAGGATCTCTCGGGCCTCGGCAACCTGGACCTGGTCGGGCGGGACGCCTACATCTACGGTAATCCGCTGTTGACCACCGACCAGGTCGACGCCTTCGTGGCCGGGATCGAGACCATCAACGGCGAGGTGATCCTGGCGCCGCCGACGGATGGGTGAACGGACCGGCTCGCCCGGTCGAGGAGGGGTGGTCAAGCGGGGCGAGGTATTCCTGTGTCACCGTAATGCTGGATAAGTGACTGTTATCAATAGTCTTAGGCCCATGGGACTCCTTGCGGTTTGGGAGCGACGCTCCTAGTTTGCCAGGGCATGTCACTTCCGAAGCCCTGAGTGCGGAGGCGGCCAGCGGCGAGCGAGCAGGCGATGGACTGATCGCCTCGGCAGTCCCGGAGCCGCGGCGGCTGGGGCCAAAATGTCTGGACGGTTCCTTGGTGGTGTTGTCCATGGCCGGTGCAGCGCAGTAACGGACTTGGACGGGGTGGCTCGCGAGGAATCCCGAGGCCGCTTGGAGGCCGTCGAGGTTTCGGGCATATTGTGATGGCCCCCGTCGGGGGCATGGGAGCCACGATGGACACTCAGCTTTCAGCCATCACGTCTCGACTGGAAAGCCTTCTGCCACGGTTGAGGGATGAGTTTCGCGTCGCCGCTCTCCACGTTTTCGGCTCGGTCGCACGCAATCAGGCGCGTTCGGACAGTGACCTGGACGTACTGGTCGATTTTGCGGATCCGCCCACGTTTGCCCGGTTCATGGACCTGAAGTTTTTGCTCGAAGATGAGCTGGCTCTCCGCGTGGATCTGGTCACACGTGATGCGTTGCACCCATCCATAAAGGCGCAGATCCTTGCGGAGGCTCGACGTGTCGCGTAGCGTGGCGCTTTTCGTCGACCACATGCTCGAGGCCGTCGCGAATGTCGCCGAGTTCACCGATGGATCAGACCGCAGAGCGTTCTTCGCCGACAAAAAGACACGCGACGCCACCCTCCGCAATCTGGAGATCCTGGGCGAAGCTGCCAAGAAGATCCCCGATGATGTCCGAATCCGGTTCCCGAACGTCCCATGGCGGCGTATTTCTGGATTGCGTGACGTCCTGGCCCATGACTATTTCGGGCTCGACGAGGGTATTCTCTGGGACGTCATAACTCACGAAGTGCCTTCCCTTTTGTCGCATCTGGAAGAGGTCAAGCGGGCACTCGGCGAACCGACCGCCTAGTTGTGGACAGGCACGAGCACGCTCAACTATCCCCCACCGCCGACGCCCACACCGAGCAGGGCGGCTGAGAGAAGCGGCCCCGCCACCCTTCACGACCGAAACCGAGCAGGCGCGAGCCAAAGGCGGCGGGCCAAGGCACAGGTCGAGCGCAGAGCCCAGAAAGAGGCGGCCAAATGCGTCGACGAGGCCCAGAGAAAGCTCGGTGACGAGCCTGCACCAGGTCGCCTCGCACCTCGTATTGGTTTACGGTCCAAACGCTCGGGTGTACGATCGACAGTATGCGAACCCCATGCTGGATCCTGGGCTTGGTATTGGCTTGCGTCAGTGCGTGTAGCGATGACTCCTCAGATTCCGCGGACGGTGGGACAGCGGGGAGTGGGGAAAGCGGAGGCGCAGGGGAAGCCAGCGCTATTGGTGGTTCCAGCGGGGATGCCGGTGGCTCCGATGAACAGGGTGGTACCAGTGCGTCCTCTGGCGGCTCCGCCGGGCAAGGCACTACTGCCGGTGGCTCCGATGAAACGGGTGGTACCAGTGCGTCCTCTGGCGGCTCCGCTGGGCAAGGCACACCGGGTGGTTCCAGCGGGGATGCCGGCGGCTCCGATGAACAGGGTGGTACCAGTGCGTCCTCTGGCGGCTCCGCTGGGCAAGGCACACCGGGTGGTTCCAGCGGGGATGCTGGTGGCTCCGATGAACAGGGTGGTACCAGTGCGTCCTCTGGCGGCTCCGCCGGGCAAGGCGTTACTGGTGGGTCAACTGGAGACGGAGGTTCGGCGGGATCGGGACCAGTCGAAAACGAGTGTGATGGGTGGGCACAGAATCACGCCGATTGGTTGTGGTGTGACGACTTCGACGATGGGGTCCCGCTTGGCGAAAAGTACCCGGATGTCGGTTTGACGGGATTGAGTGTCGATGACGCGGACGCATGGAGCGGAACCATGGGCCTGCACCAGCACTACGATGCGGGACAGGTGGACGCCGGGTGGGTGTCGTTCTTCTATGGCGATACGTTGGGTGGCGACCACGGGCCAGTGCAGGACGAGATCTACATGCGCTGGTATCACAAGTTCGAAGACGGCTTTCAGCCACGCGCCGACGGCGGCTTTCCGCCAAAGATGGCCCGTATCACCAGCATCGGACCAGGATGGGACAAGCGATTCGGCGTGTACTACTGGATCGAGGGTGACGAGATCGTGGCTGATGTCAGCGCGCCCTACAGCAGTCAGGCGAACAGCTCCGGCTGGCTTCCGCTGCAACACTCAGGTTTCCACTTCACCGGCGAAAACCTGGGACGCTGGATCTGTCACGAGATGCATGTCAAGGCAAACACGCCTGGGCAGAACGACGGAGCGTACACATTCTGGGTCGACGATGTCGTGGTTGTCGAACGCACCGGCGTCGACCTCGTGGGCTCCACCGATTTTCACTACAACAACGCGATGCTCGACACCTACTGGAACGGTGGGTCTCCGGTTGCGCAGAGCCGGTATTACGACAACATGGTCGTAGCCACTTCGCGGATTGGTTGCGGCGGGTGACCTGACGACGGCGGGGTCGTTCGGGTGGACGTCGTTCCCGGGGGCCACCGGAGGCTCCGGCGATTGGTCGACGGGACCGCTGGCCGTGTGACCAGGGGAGAGATTACGTCCACGCGCCGTATCTAACCCATGGGAAAAGCTCGGGTTTTCTTGGTCACCGATTTCCACGATGTCCATCCCGATGGACCGATTTTTCCGTAGGCAGCCCCGTTACCTACCCGATACCCGGAGCCACACACGCATAAACCTTGCGATTTGGTGATGGTATCATCATATTTGCACCCATGTTCCGGACGCGCAGCGTTACCGATCGGCTTCGGAAACTCACTGCAGCCTTCCCGGTGGTGGTGCTGAGCGGTGCCCGGCAGGTCGGCAAGACCACCCTGCTTCGTCACGCCTTTCCCAACCACGACTATGTGGTTTTCGATCCTGCCATCGATGTTCAAGGCGCACGCGCTGACCCGGATCTGTTCCTTCACAACCACCCGCCGCCCCTGATCCTGGACGAAATCCAATACGCGCCGGAGCTGGTGTCAGCGCTCAAACGTCGCGTGGATGAGACGGGCGCGCAACCCGGGATGTACCTGCTCACGGGCTCGCAGCAATGGCAGGTCATGCGCACGCTGGCCGAGAGCTTGGCGGGCCGGGCGGTCTTCCTCGATCTCCACGGGTTCTCGCTGCAGGAGTTTGCAGGACAGGGCGACGCGCCCGGATGGCTCGGCCGCTGGCTGGCCAATGCCGATGCTCTGGTCAGTGCCGCACCGAAGACCCAAGCACCTTCCGACGGAACCCTATGGGAATGGTTGTGGCGGGGTGCGATGCCGGGCGCCATCCCACTGCCACAGGATCTGATCCCCGATTTTTGGACCGGCTATCACCGCACGTACATCGAGCGAGATGCGCGCCTGGCTGGCGAGGTCGACGATTGGCAGCGCTTCGGCATGTTTCTGCGCCTGGCCTCGGCCTTGACCGCGCAAGAGGTGAACGCCAGCCAACTGGGCCGGGACATCGGCGTCACCCCGCAGACCGCCCGGCGCTGGCTGGCCATTCTGGTTGGCACCTTTCAGTGGTTCGAGCACCCTGCCCTGGATCGCAATCCCGTCAAACGGGTGTCGTCCAAGCCCAAGGGCTACCTGGCGGACACCGGGCTCGCCTGCTTTCACGCCCACCTGTCCACGCCCAAGGCCCTGGGCGGCCATCCCCTGGCCGGGGCGCTGTTCGAAACCGCCATGGTGAACGAGATCCGCAAACAGGCGGCGGCCCTGACGGGGGCCACCACCTTACACCACTGGCGCGCAGCCGGGGGCGCCGAAGTGGATCTCATCATCGAACGCGACGGACAGCTCTTCCCCTTCGAGATCAAACTGACCGCCAACCCCACCCGCAGGGACGCCTCGGGATTGTTGGCGTTCCGCAAAGCTCACGAATCCCAGCGTGTGGCCAAGGGCGCCATCCTGTGCGCCGTGGACCGACCGTTCTGGCTAACCCCGGAGACGGCCGTGTTGCCCTGGAATCTGCTGTAGTGATGACCAGCACGAGCTCCAACACGTCGGTCTGGTACATGCGGGGATGGCAGCCTGACGCCTTGCTGGAGCCATGATATACCGCTTGGTTGGAAGCGAAGGCAGAGCTCGCTTTCTCATTCCTCGAAGCCGCGCTCATGCCCACTTGCCCACACCCCCTTCTCCATCCCCAACTCTCACCGTTCTTCCTGCTCGGATTGCTACAAGCGGCGGCTTGTGCTGCAAGCGGCTCCCCGAGCGATGAGAGTGTTGCGGGGAGTCCGCAGAGCGGGAGCCCAGGGGTGAGCGAGGAGAGAGCAGGAGCGCAGGGTAAGGGAGGGAGCAAGGGCTCGGCTGGAGCCGAGGAGGCTGGAGGCTCCAACTTCGGGGGAGCCACCCCGGCTGGCTCGGCGGGTGTAAGCCAGGCTGACGTGGGTGGGAGTGTGGCGGGGGGAGCCTCGGCAGGGGAGGCGGGACAGGGCCGTGGTGCAACATCTGGGGGAGGTGCTGGGGCGGGTGGTGTCGGAGCCACCGGAGAGGATGCCGGTGGGAGGCCAACGCAAGCCGGCGGCGCAAGTGCCGGCGAGGGTGGCTTCGGTGGCACAAGTCTTGGTGGAACCTCGGGGATCTCTGGAGCCGAAGCGGGTGGTTTGGGCGGCGCAGGAACGGAGGGCGGCGCAGGAACGGAGGGCGGCGCAGGAACGGCAGGCGGCTCAGGAACGGCAGGCGGCTCGGAAGGTGGCGTTGGGCAGGGCGGTGACGGAGAAGCTGGACAGGCAGCACCGGGGGGAGAAAGCGCGGGGGGAGGTCGGGCGGGTGCCGCAGGAACCGCTGGGAATGCGGGGGAAGGCGGGGGCTCCGGTGCTCTCGATTGGCTCCCGACGCAAGATGGGATCCTCGAGGTGATGCGGCTTGCCAATGCGGATTTCGTTGGGAGGTGGCCGGACCCAACGGTTCCCATCGTGTCTCCCGATCGGACCCGACCGAGCAATCTATGGACCCGCGCCCTCTACTACGAGGGACTGATGGGGCTGTACGCCGTGGAAACGGACGCCAAACTCAAGCAGGCCTATTACGACTACGCAGTGGCCTGGGGTCGAACCGAAACCTGGGCAGGGGGCCCCTGGTCGCTCACCTATACGGCAGCAGGCAACACCACCGACAATGCCGACAACCAAGCCTGCGGTCAAACCTATCTCGACCTCTTTGCCATCGAGCCCGAACCAGAGCGCATCCAGCTGATTCAAGCCAGTATCGACGCCATGGTCGAGCATCCGAATGCTGGCGTATGGTGGTGGATCGACGCAATACAGATGTCGATGCCGGTGTTTGCCAAGCTGGGAGTGCTCACGGGCGACGCCAAGTACTTCGATGCCATGTGGGCCTACTACGCCGACACTCGCGATACCGTTGGCGGAGGCCTCTTCAATGAACAAGAGGGCCTCTGGTGGCGTGACAAGCATTTTTCTCCGGGAGGTGGGCAGGCGCTGCCGATGACGGCAGAGCTCCACGCCTCGATGCCCCACAGCACGACCGACTCATACATCGTGTCGCCCAATGGACAAAACATGTACTGGTCGCGGGGCAATGGTTGGGTGATGGCAGCCCTGGTGCGTGTCCTGGAGATCCTGCCCGCCGCCGATCCCCATCGGGACACCTACCTCTCTGACTTCTTGACCATGGCCCGGGCCCTTCTGCCTCTACAGCAACCCGATGGTTTCTGGACCTCCAGTCTCATGGATCCGACCCAATGTGCCTCGATCGGCCTGGACGGCTACGACGGCCCGGAGACCAGCGGAACGGCTCTATTCACCTATGGAATTGCCTGGGGGATCCGAAACGGGCTGCTCGACGCAGCGGAGTATGGTGCAGTGTTGGAGCGTGCCTGGGTAGGCCTCTCGACCACGGCCCTGCAGAGCGACGGCCTCCTCGGCTACGTCCAATCCACGGGAGACCGACCCTGTACGGGTGACGAACCGCTGGGGCCAACGACGTTGGCCAACTTCGACGACTATGGTGTGGGCTGCTTCTTGCTGGCTGGAGCCGAGTTGGTGAGGTTGGTGAGCCGAGAGCCATGAGCGGTTCGAGAGCTTGCAGCCCTTGGCCCCTGTGCCAATGACCTGGTCGGCGAGGCCTCGCGCCGTCGAGGTTGCCTATTCCTTCAACAGGTGCCCCATCGCCTCGACCCGGCATGGCGTGTCATGCCCCTCGCTGTCGACACATCTGCCGAACCGCAACATTCCCGAGGCCGAGACCGAGACCGAGCGAGTCCAGCTCCACGGATTGGGGTGAAATGGCGGCGATTTGGGGTCACTCGATCCGTTTTCCCAGGCGGCTCGTGACCATGAGGGACCTTTCTCACCAAACGCGGTGACTGCACGGTGGCACAAGAGACGTTCACCCAGTGTGCACACATAGGTGAGCTCGGCGACCACGTCGTAGGGTGCAACGCCCGGGTAGCCAAAGAAGTCTGCGCGCCGACGTGTGATGGAGAGCCAGAGTCGCCCGTCCCGCGTGTCCAGAGAAGCGAGACGGAAGGCATAGGTGGTTGCGGCACGGTCGTCATAGGTACCATGATTGAGGCTCAGATTGGCCGGGAACCACCCACGAGTGGTTTCGACGAACAAGAAAAGTGGGGTGTTCCCCGTGGTCTCCCCCACCTCGACCTGGTGGACGCTGCGGAATGGTTCAGCGAGGGGTTTGGCTGGGTGAAGAATGCCTGCGTCTTTGCAGGCGGAGACCGGAGCTGACGGTTGATCGGGTTCAGCCTCGGCGGCAGCTCGGGCGGTGAGCGCCATCTGAGCCTTGCAGGCCTCGCTCAGACTGGCAAATCGACCCTTCTTCCACAGGGGGCCGAGGCTGGGAGGCTCGAAGCGAAAATCGGGCTGGGTGTTGCCCAAAAGCACCTCCGGGATCCCATAGGGCAGGCGCTTCTCGGTCGGTGCCTTTCCCTTGAGCCCAAGCTCGGCCAAGCGCAGATTGGCACAGGCCTTTCCCGAGAATTCTAGCTGGAGTTTGCGGGCAGTGCCCGAGACGTTCCATTCCTTTGCGCCGTCGGAGCCGAGGGTGAAGGGCGGCGCGCCCTTGTCGGCGCCATCCTCCAGCCAGCGCGTTTTGCAGTTCGAAAGGGACTTCGCCTGGCTTGTTGTCAGAGCCAGGGAAACAGTGGCTTGCTCGGCCTCGACGCCTTCTGGCAGCTCGATGGTGATCTCCGCCGTGGGACGGTTCATGGCTGGATGCCAGGTCGTCTCAACCGAGCCGTCCACGAGATTCTCCGGCATGTAGTCGACGCCGGCTTCGGAGACGCGGACGACCACCTCGCTCTCGTGGATCAGATCGATCGACGAGGCAAGCGGAGGGGTTGTTACGGCAGCCGCGCTCACCGTTGCCGATGGAAGCGTTTGCTTGGTGGAGGACTGCGAGGCAACGGGTGCCGGCTCGGGCCGAGGCCCTTTGGGCTTCGAACAGGCCCCTAGACTGAAGAGAATCAACATACCGCCAGCACCAAGCCACGGACCCCATCGTCGATTCAGCGACCTTGTGAGATGCGATGGCACCATATCGGCGCGGCCAGGATACCACGGCCAAAGGGTAGCCGGTGCAGCATGGAAGTTCACACGGCGATCAGGCATGTCCTAGCTGGGTGCCTGGCGCTCAACCATCCCCCACTGCCGGCACCCACACCGAGCAGGGCGGCTGGGAGAAGTCGTTGACGAGATGGCCACCCTTTACCCCTCCCGCACCGCCGCCGTTCGGCGACGGATCCGGCGCAAAGACGATGGGCCCACCGCCCACGTTGCTTGAGTCCGGACTGAAGGGTTGGCCACAGAGCACCGAAAGCTTGCCCTCGAACGAGGCCGAGAAAAACGCATCGTCGCTGGTGAACGACCCCTCGACTCGTCCACCCAGCAATTTCAAGGAGGCCGTGCCCTGGTGGGTCACCGGCCGGTCCTCGTCGTTAGGGTCTCCGAGACCTGGCCCCCGTGCCCCCTTGGCCCATCGCGTTGGTTCACGCTTCCTGGTCGGTAGCTTTCGCGTCGCTCAGACCACGATGCTTTCGCGCGTTCAATGCCTTCCACTTCACGGCTGGGTGCTCGCGTACCGTCGCCTGCATGGCCGGATCGGTCGTGAGCAGCTCCGCCGCGATCTCCCCTTCTTCATTGAGCCTCCGCAGGAACTCCAGCTCTTGGTCATTGAGGGGGAGCACCAGCGACAGGCGCTCGCGGCACTCGGCGACGAGTTTACTGACCCAAGCCCCGACATCGCGTCTGGCGGGGGCAAGGTCGGCGCGCAGCATAGGGACCAGCTCCATCTGCACCTCGTTGACATCGGCCGTGACATCGGCAGTCGAGACCGTCCGCCAGTCTCTGCGGTTGATGCCACCGTAGACGACGAAACCGAGACGAAGCCTTGTGGGGTCAAGGCCAGAGCTAGCGAGGAGCGCGTTCGCGTCGAAAACGTCGCGGCTCGCACTGCGAGCGAGGAGCGCTGCAAGCTTCCCAGCCGTCAGCTCATGCAGGTCCAGCACGCGGACTCTTGCCGTGCGAAAGGACCCAACTGGGTGGCATTCCTTCATGATGCACGGCCACAGCGGTGTGCGCAGCATGAAGTTGACGTCCAGCTCGAGGTTACCTGAGGTACCCTTCGATGCGACGTAGGTCAACCGCCACTTGCCGCCAGCGTGGTCGGTTGGGGCGCGCCTAACGGTCAACCCTTCGCGTGAGCATACGGCCTCGACCGCTTGCTCAACCCTGGGCTTCTCGGCGAGCATCGCGTCTCGATCGACC
The DNA here is from genome assembly GCA_964648165.1 of uncultured Polyangiaceae bacterium. Lineage (GTDB taxonomy): Bacteria > Myxococcota_A > Polyangia > Polyangiales > Polyangiaceae > FEN-1139. Next base: position 30,451 of record CAZYKT010000041.1, read on the forward strand.
GCGCCGATGTAGTTCAGGTCGAGATCCACCGAGAGACGCGGCACCTCGAAGTGGAAAAGGTTGAGCGCCGTACCGCCCTTCAGAGCGATCCGGGGTTTCAGGAACGGGTGGCTGCTCAGCGCATCGAGCAACGCCATCAGCCGGAAGACCTTCTCCAGCGGCTCCGCGCCGAAACCCGTCCCAGCGACCTGTTCCGCTATCGCGTCCGGGGTCAAGTTCATGTGGCCTCTGCCCAGCTGCGGTTGAGGACGCGCTCCGGCACGATGAGGTTCCAGCGCGAAAGGAGCTTCCCCGGCTCGCGCTTGCCGCGCACAAGGTACGTTGGGCGCCGGGACGCGCGCGTGCGTAGGCGCTCGAGGTGTTGGTCCTCGACCATCAGCGCCTCGCGGTGTTGCTCCAGGTAGAAACCGACCTTTGCGACGGTCACGGCCGACGTCAGCTTGAACGCGTAGTCGATTACGGCGTCGAGATCGAAGAACTCGACGGACTCCAGCGAGCGCCAGATCTCCTCCCAGCCGCCGCCGTGTCGAGGCGCGTCGAGCACGTCGACGAGCGTTCGTTCGAGGGTGGTCACGCGCACCGAGGCGCCGTCGCGGACCCGCTCCACTATCCCGCCACCGAGGTCGGGGAGCGCTCGCAACGGCGGGGGAACCGGGACCGGGACGAACTCGGTACCGCGGAACTCGTACGGCTTTGCTTTCGTAGCCGTGAGGAAGGGCACGCGGTGGGAAAGCGAGTGAGCCTTGCCGTGAAGCTGTAGCGCGCCGTGGTACGCGACGACGGCGTCCCTGGCAAGGTTGGTCGCGAGAACGTAAGGATCAACGACGACGCTGTTGGGGACCTGCCCGCGGGGCACGACCGCGTAGACACCTCGGCGGACATGCAGGAGGTTCCCCGCGCGGACGTGCTGCTTCACGATCGCCAAACTGGAGCTGGGTCTGAGAGTCTTGCCGGCCTGGTGCGCAGCGGCGAAGTCCTCGAGCCGGAAGATCCGGTGCAGGGCGAAGTAGTCCAGCGGCTTCATGATACTTGCCGTTTCTGCCTAGAACAGATACATTAAATATCCGTTTCGGAGCTTACTGGCAAGTACGGCGCTAGTTTAGTTGCCATTTATCTCCACAACGGTAGCTATATATTACCTTTGCGGCTACGAATGACAAGTGTCTTGGTGGGGCAGTTCCGCATCAGATCGGAAGCCGAGGCAGGCGACGGAACCTCAACTCGCGGACGATCCGTACCCTATTCGCAGGAATCCTCCGCGATCACTTGAACGGTGTCACATCGACGTCATCGCCTTAGCATGGAGGTTCACGCTACCGAACAGCAGGTCTGGGCTCGGTGCCTGGCGCTCAACCATCCCCCACTGCCGGCGCCCACACCGAGCAGGGCAGCTGGGAGAAGTCGTTGACGGGATGGCCACCCGTTACCCCTCCCGCACCGCCGCCGTTCGGCGACGGGCCCGGCGCAAAGACGATGGGCCCACCACCCATGTTGCTTGAGTCCGGACTGAAGGGTTGGCCACAGAGCACCGAAAGCTTGCCCTCGAACGAGGCCGAGAAAGACGAATCGTCGCTGGTGAACGACCCCTCGACTCGTCCTCCCAGCAGCTTCACTGAGGCCGTGCCCTGGTGCGTCACCGGCCGGTCCTCGTCGTTAGGGTCCCCGAGACCTGCGTAGATGGGGCTCGGATTCTCGCCGGTGTTCGTCCCGTCGTTCTGCACAGTCACCATTCCATCGGCAGGAATTCCCGAAAGAGGCAGATTGACCGTCAAGTACCATTCCTTCGTAGTGGCGCCTCCCAGGTAGCTATCGTCTGCGCTTAGAGCGAGCGTTGCCGTGGCCCGCTGCTGGCCGCCATTGGGATAGTCGATGTTCAAACTGGCGGATAGGCCGCGCAGCACCTCCCCCGACGTGGACAGCGTTGCCTGCAAAACGTACACCGGGGGCTCTATCTCGTCCGAGCCGCTGCTCCCCGAGGAGTTCCCGCAGGATGCCCCCAAAACCAGAATCACAAGGACTTTCGTCAACTGATGCATACGGCACCTCGCCAGCTGGAGACACTCAGCCATCGCCGAGCTTCACCGCGAGAGCACCACCGGCCCTGCCATCGATCAGCACCTGTACCCCGTGAAGCCACACCGCTGAGTGTACCACCCGTACAGACGGCTGGCATCCCCAGCGGCGTGGTGCAGGCATTTCTGGCTGGCGCGACGCAATCACGTCGCGTTGGCGGACGGCACCTTCTGGCAGGAGCCGTCTGTCGCAACGAACCCGCTGCGTCGCAATGGCATCCTCGGTGGTAGGCACCACCTCATGCTGCGCAGTCGGCTACCACGTTTCTGCGATGATACAATGCCCGTCGCGACAGGTTTCAACCGAGGCACAATCGGTGTCACCGTTGCAGGTTGGCAGGCAAAGCCCACCTGAGGGATCGACATCGTTCACACAGTCGGTCCCGCTCTCGCACGTCACGGTCTCCTCCATGACTTCCCCACACGGAGCTCGCGCCACACCAACACCGTAACCCCACATGACTGCCGAGTATTGGCCATAGCGACAGGCAAGGCCCGATGACCCCGATATGTCTATTGAGCCAAGGTCTCGCGCCTCCTGACCAAGAGACAGACATTCGGCAACAGCCACCTCAAGGGAAGAAACCGCTTCTGCGCCTGCAATCTTGACCGATGCGTCGTACAGGCACCAGCCACAAACCCCGACAAGGCACGATGGCTGCTCGATGGTGAGCTGCATCGTGGTGTCCGGCGTTGCCACCCGTGGTTCCCAGCTGGCGTCAGGCAACAGGCACTTGGCGTGGAAGTTCCGCACGCTGACATCCAACGTTCCATCCTGTGCCCGCTCCCACGATACGCAGAGCAGTGGATCAATCCCTTCATCTAGGATCAAAGGCTGTTCGTCGCTGGCTGGTTGATCCGACGCTACCCCTAGCGAACCACCTTGCTCCAGGTTTGCGAGCGCTTTGCAACCTGTCGACTCGAACGCCAAAACCTCGGGCCCTTGATTCACAACACCCGACGCGCCAGCGGTTTCCGCTCCGCCTGCCGCTTCACCAGCTCGGTCTGTTTCACCGCCTTGCTGGCGCGATGTGCCAGCCGTCCCCCCGTCACCGGGAGCCGCACTGCGCTCATCCGAGTCACCACAGCCGCACAGTGTCACCGTCGCCAACACCGTGCATGCCGCGACGTCTCGGCACCACCGTTCTCGCAAGCTCTTCAATCTTGGTTGGATCATTACCATCCTCCCTGCATTGAGACGATTCCCGTTTCGGCCCAAGATGCCTTCTGCGAAATGCTGCACCAGCCGTCACCACCACGCGACTTTCGAAGATGACATTATGCCCTGTCGCGCCGCCTCGGTCGAGCGTTCTGGCTGCGCTGACAGGTTGTCGTCCCAGCGGCGGAGCGCAGGCATTTCTGGCTGGCGCGGCGCAATCATGCAGCCTTGGCGGACGGCACCTACTGGCAGGAGCCGTCCGCGGTCACGTGAACGGGCGTCACATCGACGTCCGAGTCACTCGCAAGCCTCAACCTTGAACTGGGCTGCATCGACGTCTGCCCGAGGCGTGCAGATCCTGGTGTCGTCGTCTGCACGGGTGGTGCACCCGTCATACCATTGGGTGTCGCAGCCTTCGTCGTCGACGCAGGCCTGAGCACAGCTAAGCTCATCGTCCAACATGACACAGGTATTGACGGGAGGCTCGGTCGCTGAGTCCGCCGGAGGGATGCACACCCCGAGGTCATGGCATTCCGCCAACGTCGGTTCAGTGCCGCAGACAGAGTCGTGCGCCTCGCAACCAAGCGATAGGACCAGCAACGGAATCAGCCCCAACCAAGTCTTCATGTGCCAGGTGATATTATACCCTGTCGCGCTGCCTCGGTCGAGGGCGTTCCGGCTGCGCTGACAGGTTGTCGTCCCAGCGGCGGAGCGCAGGCATTTCTGGCTGGCGCGGCGCGGAACGTTCTTCGCCTTTCCAGACCTCACGAGCCAAGCCTGGGACAACTTGCCCACCGTAGCGGGGGACGGAACACCTCCCCGCGCGTTTCATTGTTGGTGCCTCTTCGAAATCGTGTCCAGTAGGGCCACCAGTGTCATGAAGTGTTCTGACACCTCGCATGAAGCCTCCACTTCGCTCGCTACCCAGCAGCCCGTTGCCCCAGGAAGGGACATGACGTAGCCCCGCTGCTCATGCTTGCAGCGGTCAAAGTCCGCGGAGGCACATGCCATGAGCTCGACCTTTGCGGCTGAGGCGCGCTGAACACCTTCCAACTCGCTCGGCGTCAGCTCTCCACGCTGCTCCTTCTGGGAAGGATCACCGGGATGCCAGAGTAGATACGTTCCGTTCATGTCGACGGCTAGTTCGCCAAGCTGCGGAACCGCTGGCTGTTCGATTCGCACCAACTCCGTCTTTTCATAGCATGTGATCGATCCGCAGGACACCAGCCCCAACACACCGAGCAGCAGAATTCTCATGCTGAGTCCTCCAATGTGCACCAGGTGGCGCCGCAGAGCGGCCGCGATGAGCGGATCATCCTCGACGTGAAGAATCCTCAGGCCCCGATACGGAGCCAGGTGTTCGACGTCGCTCTTGAGCCCTGTCCCGCCGCTCGTCTCGTGTCCCATAGACGCCCCCGTGGCACCCGAAGAATCCAAGCATCTCACCTCTTCCGGTTGCCTGGCAAGGGTGCCAACCCCTCGGGGGCAAGACGGGCGAAAGGGCCGTGATGCAAGGAAGAACGCTGGTGATTGCCTTCACCGCACCAGCGCTATGCAGTATGCCCCCAGGAAGCAGGAGGTCGTGCGGTTCGATCGCGGTATCGCTGTGTGCGGGGCGCGGGAGGCTGAGTAGCTCATGAACCAACCCGGGTGCCTGCTTTCGGATCTTGACCGGCTCGCCAAGGGTGCGCCTCGTTGCCGTCTCTATCCGCACCGATCGGCTTCGTCGGGACCGAGGGCTCGGCAAGCGGGTTGGTCTGACCCACCCGAGGCGCCTCCAGTCCTTCATCGACTCTGGATCCAGGCCCAGTGGCCGTCTTCAGCCTAGGAAATCGGGCTGGCGACCGAGGAGCGTCCCTCCGAAGCGGGGCTCGTGCTCGGTACCAAACTCGAAACGGCAGAAATGAAGCTTCTGGCGTCCTACTTGATGCAGGCCTTTCGGTGATTCACCCTATGGGCGAATTGTATGTTGCAGCAACCCCGAACGGGTGCCATCGTTGGATGGTGTGAGGGTCCGGTTTGCCAACAAGAAACTCCAGGCCCTCTACGAAACTGAGGCCGGCGCGCGGAAGTACCCCGCCGCCGTGGTCGATGCGTTCTTTGAAGTTGTTGAGACCCTCCGAGCAGCGAAAGACGAACGCGATCTCTATGCGGTCAAGTCACTCCATTTCGAAGCCCTAAAGGGCGACCGAGCGGAACAACGGTCGGTCAGGTTGAACAAGCAGTTCCGTCTCATCCTTCGGATCGAGACAGACCCATCCGGCAACATCATCCTCGTGATCGATATCGAGGACTACCATCATTGAAGACGCAGGAAAGGAGGTTCCCGTGGACGACAATTTGATACCTGCCCGCGCGGTCGCTCCTGGACGACTTCTTCGTCGAGAGTTGGATGCACGCGGTTGGTCCCAGAGGGATCTTGCGGAGATCCTGGGGCGTCCTGCCCAGGCGATCACCGAGATTGTCAGGGGAACGAAGCAGATCACTCCCGAGACTGCCGTCGCGCTCAGCAAGGCGTTCGGTACGTCGGCGGAGTTTTGGTCCAACCTCGAAGCGAACTACCGCCTCGCTTTGGCTCGGCAGGTTCTCACGGAAGAGATCTCGCGCAAGGCACGACTGTATAGCTGGCTGCCATTTCGAGAGGTCACAAAGCGCGGTTGGCTTCGTGCTGCTTCCTCGAAGATCGACGATCTCGAGCGTGCTGCCTGCGCGTTTTTCGGCGTGTCAGAGGTCGGTGCCGAACCTCGGCTGGTCGTGAGTCTTCGCCACTCGGTTCACAATGACGCGGAGCGTTCGTCTCAGCGTGCCTGGGTGCGTCGTGTCGAACAGCTTGCCTCCAATCAGCAAGTCGGGCCGTACAGCAAGGAGCTGCTGCGTGAGTCCATTACTCGGATTGTAGCTGAGGCTCGCACCGCGGAAGGTACAGGTCGAGTCCCCACCATTCTTCAGGAGCTTGGGGTGCGGTTCGTTGTCGTCCCCCATCTGCCGCGAACCAGGCTCGACGGGGCGGCTGCATTCATCCCGTCGGGTCCCGTGGTGGCCCTGTCGATGCGTTTTGATCGCATCGACTACTTCTGGTTCACACTCCTGCACGAAATGGCGCATCTGGTCCTGGAGCATCGCGGTGGCCATCTGGACGGCGAAACCGAAGACGACTCAGTTGACGCCGAGGAAGCCGAGGCCAACCAACTGGCAGGTGATTGGCTCCTTTCGGACCAAGACATTCGGCAGTTCGCGTCGATGGCCCCAGGTGTTCCGTCGAAGTCCGCGCTCAAGGCGTTCGCAGAGGAGCATCACGTCCATCCTGGCATCGTGGCAGGGCGGCTTCAGCACCTTGGGCTCGTGCCCTTCAGCCACTTCCGCACCATGCTGGTGAGGGTCAGTGAGCACCTGACGCCGTGGACGGACGGGGGGTGAGTAACAGCCAGGGACAGGATCCACACACCCGATGACAGGGGTCGGATTCGGGAGCACAGCTCCACCATCCTCACGCGGCTCTACCCAGCCAGCGACCTCGGGTCACTACATCGTCACGCTGGTGTCTGCCTGTAGGCAAACACCGCATCCAGGCCCGTTGGGCTCCGTTTCTTCGTACTTCAGGTCGATCTCGCGCGAGACAATGGTAGCTTCGTCTTTCTCGATGGTCAGTTTGATGTGCTCGAAGTGACCGTTAACCGAAACCCCAGCGATGTTGCACGCAGCCGATTCGCTTATCACATCCTCGGCTTTTTCCTCTCTTCCGAGTCCAAAGATCGAGAGATTGGCGCTGCATTGAGGAGATTTGGCCATGGGTAGCACAGCCGAACAGACCTCTTCTTCATCGCCGATATCGACGCTAATCCTGTAGGCACCGGGCTCCTCGAGCGGTTGGTCGAGTCTTAGTGTGGCTGCGGTACTACAACCAATCTCGGTGCAGTCGTTTCCACACTGGGTATTCGAAATCGCTAATCCGACAACCACCGTCACACCACCAAACGTTCTCAGCGATGGTCCAATACTGAGAGCAGTGTAACGTTTCATGTGCCATTCCTTGGTTTGGAGTGCAGAGCGGGTCGTCCTCGACGTGCAAAATCCGCAAGCCCCGATGGGGAGCCAGGGGTTCGACGTCACTCCTGAGCCCTGGCCCGCCGCTCGTCTCGTCTCGTCTCTTGTCCCATAGACGCCCCCGTGGCACCCGAATAGTCCAAGCATCTCACCTCCTCCGGCTGCCTGGCAAGGGTGCCAAGCCTCTTGCCCCTTGGGTGTCCAAGGGACGAAGAGGTCCGTTGGTCGATGAAAGAGCAGAAAACCCTGGTGATTGGCTCCGGAGCGTCGGGACTCGTCGCGGCGCTGACCCTGGCTCGCGCGGGGCGCGAGGTGTTGCTGCTGGAGGCCAAGCCGCAACTCGGCGGCTCGCTCGGGACCCAGGAGCACGGCGGTTTTCGGTTCGACATCGGGCTTCAGATGCTGGGCGAATGTGGCAAGGGCCAGAACCTCGGCCGGATCCTGGAGGAACTGGGGCTCGATAGCTCGGCGCTGTTCGCCGAGCTCGCGCCCACCGCAGGCATCCGAACCGGCGTCGCATCAACATCATCGCCTCCGCATGGAAGCTCACACGGCGATCAGGTATGTCCTAGCTGGGTGCCTGGCGCTCAACCATCCCCCACTGCCGGCGCCCACACCGAGCAGGGCGGCTGAGAGAAGTCATTGACGGGATGGCCGCCCGTCACCCCTCCCGCACCGCCTCCGTTCGGCGACGGATCCGGCGCAAAGACGATGGGCCCACCGCCCACGTTGCTTGAGTCCGGACTGAAGGGTTGGCCACAGAGCACCGAAAGCTTGCCCTCGAACGAGGCCGAGAAAAACGCATCGTCGCTGGTGAACGACCCCTCGACTCGTCCACCCAGCAATTTCAAGGAGGCCGTGCCCTGGTGGGTCACCGGCCGGTCCTCGTCGTTAGGGTCCCCGAGACCTGCGTAGATAGGGCTCGGATTCTCGCCGGTGTTCGTCCCGTCGTTCTGCACAGTCACCATTCCATCGGCAGGAATTCCCGAAAGAGGCAGATTGACCGTCAAGTACCATTCCTTCGTAGTGGCGCCTCCCAGGTAGCTATCGTCTGCGCTTAGAGCGAGGGTTGCCGTGGCCCACTCCTGGCCGCCATTGGGATAGTCGATGTTCAAACTGGCGGATAGGCCGCGCAGCACTTCCCCCGACGTCGACAGCGTTGCCTGCAGAACGTACACCGGGGGCTCTATCTCGTCCGAGCCGGAGGAGTGCCCACAGGATGCGCAGAGAGCCAGAACCGCAAGACATTTCGTCAACTGATGCATACGGCACCTCGCTACTCGCAGGAGTCCTCCTCGGTCATTTGGATGGGCGTCACATCAATGTCCGAGCGCAGCCTGCAAATCAGGCTTCCGCCGTCCGTTCGTTTCTTGCATCCGTCGAACCACCTCGGATCGCAGTCCGAGTTCCTCGAGCACTCCCAGACACAGGTCAACACACCGTCGACCTTGAGGCACTCGGTTGCGGGAGGTCCCGTTTCGGCGTGTTCGGCGTCGATGCACTGAGAGAAACACACGTCCGCAGGTGAACAGCCAGAACTGGAGTCATCCTTGCAGCCGAACATCGATGCGGAAACTGCCAGAAGGAGAAACAGTCTCATCATATGTTGCTCCAGTAGTATCCACAGGTCTGCGGGTCTCCTACTTGCGATGGAGGCGCCCGGTTGAGCGAGTATGACGGCCCGGTCATGCTAGCGGCATTGCGATTGGACAGCCTCAGATCGTGCGCATGGTCGTCGCACTCGCTGTAGCCGTAGCGTCCGGAACCGATGATAATGATGTCGTCGTCTGAATCCCCCACACTGAACCCGTTGGCCCAAGCCACCCGTACGGTGGAGCCGATGTCCGCGAGCTGGTCACCAATTTCATTCCACGTGCTGTTCCATGAGGTGTTGTGAATTGAACAATCCGAAGACCAACATCCAGCAGCAGCCCCAGCCCCGGTATGAAAGAGATTGCGGAATGTGTACCAATTCCCGAGATTGTCCGTCTCGAAGATCGCGCACGAGAAGAGCAAGTACATGTCAATATCCGACCCACCTTCGTCAGCAGGATAGACGTCGGATAGGTAGATCCTGTTGCAGATGCGGTCTCTCATCCAGGCGATGTGCTCTGAACCGCTATACTTGTCGTGGCCGTGAGTAGATACGGCAACAATGTCGGCGAAATGGCCGGTGTCCCTCCAGTAGCCACCCAACAACCAGTACAGGCCACTCGGGTTCTTCTGGCAGTCGTAGCAGTCCGCCTCGTCATCCATCTCGTCGACGAACTCGTCATAGTTCTCCCACTGAGGGCTGAAATCTACGCATTGGTCGTCCGGATCGTCGACGTAATGCTTCATCATATACACGTTCATGTCGAAGTTGTTGAACTCCGCCCTGGCGCATGGTGCCCAGGTCGCGCACAGGAGGGCGGCTCCAAGGCACGGCCAACCGCCGATGAGGCGCGCGCCTAACCTGGCAGGCCTCTGACACACGTGACGGGCACGCCTCCGCTTTGCAAGAATCAGACCCAAGAGGGCACCGGCCATCGCGGCGTAGGACCCGCGTCCACGCGCCACGCGGCCCATGGAACATCCGGACTCAGCCTCTGCCTCACCCGGTCCCGCCTGCTCGACGGGCGCCCGAGTGGTCGCTGTCGTCTGTTTGGTCGCACCCGACATCTCGTCTCTGCCGGCGGCCTCCAGCTCCTTCACGCGAACGGCTTCGTTCCACGTCGGATCGGCCACCGGGCTCTCCCCCAGCGGGATCCATGCGAGGTGCTTCGTGCTCTCAGCCTGGTTCGTCATCAGGGACATCTGACACCCAAGTTGTAGCACCTCCTGGTCCGTGTATGCGGTGCCGAAATCGATGTATCCGCAGATCTTCTTCCGCACGACGAAGTTCGGCGCTTTCGATGCCCAGTTGGAGCGGGTGTAACCCTTGAAACGTTGCTCGAACCGGTCGGCACCGACGACACGTTGCACCGGGACGTTCTCCGGGGCAGGTGAGAGCTGGCCCCAGTCCACGGTCATGGATTCGATTCTGTCGTTCGCTCGCAGCTCGAGCTTGATCAACGACCCCTTGGGCCCAATCACCGGCACACCAGCAATCGTTCGACTGAAATAGATTTCCGTTGCCACTACACGATCACCGTCGTTCCCACCTCGTCCGGTGAAATGAATGTAGCGGGTCTTGATGAATCGTAGCGTCGAGTAATCTGCCTTGGGGACCAGCTCCAGGTCGCGGATGAGCCGCAAGCCTTCCGCTTCTCCCTCCGATTCGGTCAGCCGAAACGGCAGGTTCCTGGAGCCTTCGGGGAATGGATTCTCGTTGACCACCCTGAAGGCGTCGCCGCTGCCATACACGCGGATGTTGAACCGGCCCTCGGAGCGAATGGTGGTACCTTCTTCGGATTCCACCACCTGAACGTCCCCAGCCTGGCCCTCCTTGTGAAAACGCGAAGGCACGCTGCTTCCCATCCCATCGAGGAGTCGGCGGCGCTCCCCGATCACCAGCTCAGCGTCATAGAGCTTCGCATCGGCTGGTTCACCAGTCATCTTGCGGGCAATCGCGTGAACCCGCCGAATTGCATCCTCACGTGAGCCAGTGCGTTCTCGAACCAGGATGGGCGCCTGTGAGAACTCCAGATCGTGCTTCGCATGACGAACGAAGAACTCGCGTTCGTTGGTTCCGTAGTCCGCCGTTGCAGGAATGCTGACCAAACTGACCGCCAAGAGGCACTGCCACCAAGTCGTTCCGCGTCTTCCAAGCATCTGTCTACCCTCCGCTCCCTGGTCCGCCCCCTATTGCACGGGCACGAATGTGGATCCGTTCGCGGGATCCAGGTTGTCACTTTTTTCCGACAACCCCCAAACTAGCCTATTCTCTTGGGTCTGCTGCTCCGCGAAGCGAGTAGCCGACACCGGGGACGGTCTGGATGATGTCCCTTGCCGTACCCAGGCGAGCCCGGAGCTCGCAGACCAGATCGCGGACGCTGGAGCTCGGCGCCGAGGCGGTGGTTCGCAGGATGTCCGTGCGGATCTGGTTGCTGGACACGGCGTTGCCGACGTTCCGGATCAAGAGAACCAGGAGCCGCAACTGATGCGGCGTAACCGGGATCTCCTCCGCGTCCACCCAGGCACGTTCCTCCGCCAGATCCACTGTCAATCGCCCCGAACGCAGCCGGTACTCCCCCAGGCCAATGCGACGTTCGAGGGACTCGAGCCGCGCGACCAGCTCCCGCGGGCTGGCGTCTTTGGACAGATAGTCGTCGGCGCGGGCCTCGAAGCCTCGCAGCTTGTCGTCTTCCGAGTCCCGAACCGTCAGGAACAGAATCCACACGCTCGATGACAGAGCTCGGATTCGGGAGCACAGCTCGAGCCCGGTCGGCCCGTCTTCGCCAAGGTTCCAGTCCAAGAGGACCGCCTCATACTGTCGGGAGGTGAAGAGCCGGAGCGCCTCCTCACCCCCACTGGCGTGGTCAACCGACCAGTCACGGTCTACCAGGTGGCGCCGCAGAGCGGCCGCGATGAGCGGATCATCCTCGACGTGAAGAATCCTCAGGCCCCGATACGGAGCCAGGTGTTCGACGTCACTCTTGAGCCCTGTCCCGCTGCTCGTCTCGTCTCGTCTCGTCTCGTCTCGTCTCGTCTCGTCTCGTCTCGTCTCGTCTCGT
>CAZYKT010000041.1:42480-50772 GCA_964648165.1 uncultured Polyangiaceae bacterium
CTGTTGTCCCATAGACGCCCCCGTGGCACCCAAACAGTCCGAGCATATCGTCTCTTCCGGCTGCCTGGCAAGGGTGCCAAGCCTCTTGCCCCTCGGGTGTCCAAGGGACGAAGAGGTCCGTTGGTCGATGAAAGAAGAGAGAACCCTGGTGATTGGCTCGGGACCGTCGGGACTCGTCGCGGCGCTGACGCTGGCTCGCGCGGGGCGCGAGGTGTTGCTGCTGGAGGCCAAGCCGCAACTCGGCGGTTCGCTCGGGACCCAGGAGCATGGTGGTTTTCGGTTCGACATCGGGCTTCAGATGCTGGGCGAGTGCGGCAAGGGGCAGAACCTCGGCCGGATCCTGGAGGAGCTGGGACTCGATAGCTCGGCGCTGTTCGCCGAGTTCACGCCCGAGCGCCATCAGGTCATGCGTTTCGGCGAGGTGGAGATTTCGCTCTGCGCTGGAAGGGAGCGGCAGGTCGAGCAGCTCACGGCGCAGTTTCCGGCCGAACGCGCTGGGCTCCGGCGGCTGTTCTCGGATGTGGAGCGGCTCGCCAAGGGAGCGCCGACGTATTACCGCCATCTGCGGCATCGGCTGGGACTCCGTGACGCGGCGCGGCTCTTCGATCTTCCCTTCTATCATCGGCTGGAGCAGATATCCCTGACCGACTACCTCGGCCAGTTCATCACCGAGCCCAGCGCGCGCGCGCCGTTCTTGGGACTTTGCACGCTCCTGGGGATGCCTCCCGCTCGCGTCAACGCGGCGACCGGGTTGATGGTTTATCTGCACTTCAGCGAGGGAGCGTATTACCCGCGCGGGGGAGCGGCTGCGCTGGTCGATGCGTTGGTCTCGGCCATCCGTGCCGCCGGTGGGCAGGTGCGGTGTGCTGCCGCGGTGGATCGGATCCTCTTGGATCACCAGGGCGTCGCGGGGGTCGAGCTCTCCACGGGTGAACGACTCGACGCGCGATCGGTCATCTGTGCCGTCGATCCCGAGCTCACCATTCGGCAGCTGCTGCGCGAAACGTCGTTACCACGACGCATCGACCAACAGCTCAAGGCGAGTCTACCGGGGTTAGGAGCCGTGGTTCTGTGCCTGGGATTGAAAGGAGAGCTCGCCGAGCCGGGCTTGCACAACCGCTGGTACTTCGACACGCCCGACATCGACTCCATCTTCCTGCCCATGCTCTCGGGGCGAATGCCGGTTTCGGCGGGGTTCTTGCTGGCGCCGGGTCCGCTCAGCGCGACAGGCAAATCCGGGCTGGAGCTGGTGAGCTTCGCTCCCAATCCATCGACGACGCCGGGGGCCTTCGAGAGCTTTGGGGCACGCGTAACCGAGAGGATGCTGGCCTGCCTGCAGCGCGGCTATCCGGGATTGTTGCGCGATGTGGAGCTGGCCCATCTGGAACCCGAGCTCGCCAGCGCGCCTTCGGTGTCGACACTGAACCTCGCCCCCACTGGGCCCCTTTTGACGGTGGAGCGTCGGGGGCGTCGGCGCTTCCCGATTCGAACCCCGATCCCCGGCCTGTATCAGGCAGGGGCCTCGGTACTGGGGTCGGGGGTTGCCACCTGTATGCTTTCTGGTCTGGTCGCCGCAGAAACGGTCCTGCGCGAGCCAACCGGGGGCCGTAGGAATCGCCGCCCACAGAGCTCCCAAGGCTCGGGGGAGGCTCACAAAACGACCGCGGATGGGGGACTTTGTTCATGACGACGGGTAATGTGGCGTTCATGCACTTTCGGCGCACTCTCGTTCTTGGACTGTTGTCACTGTCCGTTGCCTGTTCGGCGGAGCATCGACCAAAGAGTGCTGCGTCGAAGCAGGTGGTTGACCAGCGGGAGGTTCTGCCTCTGGTCCGGGTGCGGCTGTATTCGTCGGGGGTTGGGTATTTCGAACGACACGGCGACGTGAGTGCGGGCCAACACATGTTGCCGGTACCGCTCGGACACCTGGACGACGCGCTCAAGAGCCTGGTCCTGCTGAGCGCGGGCTCCGAGCCTTTGTCGCTCAGCTTCCCCAGTCGAGTGAGCCCCGCGGTGGCGCGAGCCAGGGCCGGGTTGCCTGCCGCCGAGAACGCTGCGATAAGCTACGACCGACTCCTGGCGGCGCTGCGCGGGGAAGCGGTGAGGGTCACCCTGTTGGACGAGAAGCGCTTCGGAACCTCCAAGCTCGAGGGGCGCGTGGTGGAGGTGGTTTCGGTGGAGCCCTCCCACCCGTCGTACGACCATGGTCCCGTGGGGCAGCGAGTCGCGCCGGCGAAGAAGGCAGCAACCGGCGAGGATGGGGAAGAGGGGGCAAAACCGACCCAAGAGGTCACGCGGCTTCAGCTCATCCTGCTCTCCGAAACCTGGGGCGTCATTCGGCTCGATGTGTCGGAGTTGGCGTCGGTCCGTCCTCTCGATCCAAGGATCGCGGAGCGCTTCGAGGCGGCTTTGGCGGCCCGGATCGCCACGCGCGCCAACCCGACCCAGTGGTTGGAGCTGGCGCAGGGCAAGAGCCAGATTCGCGATTTGCGGCTGGGGTATCTGGCGGAGACGCCGATCTGGCGCACCAGCTATCGGGTGCGAATCGAGGATGCGGGCCGGGCGGAGCTTCAGGCCTGGGCACTGTTGCACAACGATACCGACGAGGCGTGGCGGAACGTCAAGGTGGAGCTGGTCGACGGAACTCCGAGTTCGTGGCTGTACCCGTTGGCTGCACCACGCTACGAGCGGCGCGAGCTTCTGACACCGGACCAAGAGCTATCCAGCGTACCGCAGCTTTCCACCACCACTCCCGATGCGATGTGGGGTGACTTCAGCGACTACCAGGGGGAGCTCGTCGAGAGCATCTCGGCGGATGAAACGGGCGGCGGCGGCGGAACCGGTTCTGGGCAAGGGTTTGGTTCGGGCCACGGTCGTCTGGGAGGAAGCCACAAGACCCGGGCGCCGAAGGTTCGCGGTGGAACCGGTGACGAGTCGGCGAGCGACCTGTTGTGGGTGGGTGATCTCCAGAAGCAGGCCGGGGTCATTCCCCCGGCAGAGCGAGCCGTCTCGGTCTTCGAGGTCAAAAGCGCCATTGATCTCTTGCCCCAGCACTCGGCGCTGCTCCCCTTCTTGCAGCAACAGGTGTCGGCCAAGACCATCGTGTGGTTCAGCAGCATGGGTGCCGCTCCGGAGCGGGCCATTGGGCTGACCAACAACACGGTCAATACCCTCCCCGAAGGGCCCATGTCCGTGTTCGGGAGCGGTGGGTTCCTGGGGGAAGCCATCCTTTCTAGCCTGCAACCCGGCGCCCGCCAGTTCGCCCGGATCGGCGAGGTGTCGGACATCGACCTGTCGTCCACGGGAGGGAGCAACGAACTCTTGCGGCGACACGTCGATTTCTGGAACGACTCCCTGCGGACGCACGCCTTTTTGACTGACGAGAGCGGACTGGTGTTCAATAACCGTTCCGGCAAATCGGTCGAGGTCTACCTGGGGCTCGGGATCGTCTCCAACGCCACCGTGCAGGGCAGTGATCGACTCGATCTGGACACCGCGCTGGGACGGGCCTTCGCGGTCTTCGACGTTCCCGCGGGTCCCGGGAAGGAACGTCGCATCAAGACCACGGAAGGGATCGCCCGCAGCCAATCGGTCCAGGAACTCGGGCTCGAGCAGCTGGACGAGCTGATTGCGGATTCGAACCTCCCTGCCGAGGAGCGCGCAATCCTGACCCGGGCGCGTGGGGTCTTGAGTACGAGGCTTCGAGCCGCGGCGGCCGCCGAAGAGCTGGAGGTCGAGTTGAGTGCCACCAAGGAGGGGCTCGAGAGCCTCAAGCAGGCCAGCCGCGAGGTAGCGAGCAAAGAGTCGAAGGAGGCGGGCACGGTCATGACCAATCGCGTGCTCGAAGGTCTCGACCAGGTTCGCAAGCTGGAGGCCAAGAAGCGCATACTGGAGAAGGACTTGTCAGCTCAGCTCGACGCCATCAAGGCGGTGCTCACCGAGCTGAACGCCTTTCGTCCCAAGCTCATCGAGGAGCGCAAGCGCGCCGAAGCCGCGGCGAAGGTCACTCACTAGGGCATGGCATGAACCTCCTGATTCGCCTTTTCGCCATCGCTCCGACCGCGCTGCTCTTGGCCTGTGCCCGGGGCGAAACGCCGAGTTCACCAGTCAACCGTCCCCGCCCCAGCGACGCTGCGATCCTGCCTCTAGTCCGGGTGCGGCTGTATTCGTCGGGGGTGGGGTATTTCGAGCGACACGGCGACGTGAGCGCGGGCCAACACATGCTGCCGGTGCCGCTCGGGCACCTGGACGACGCGCTCAAGAGCCTGGTCCTTCTGAGCGCTGGTTCCGAGCCCGTGTCCCTGAGCTTTCCCAGTCGAGTGAGCCCCGCGGTCGCCCGAGCCCGTGCCGGACTGCCCGCGGCCGAAAACGCTGCGCTCAGCTACGATCGACTCCTGGCGGCATTACGCGGAGAAGCGGTGCGGGTGACGCTCGCCGACACAAAGCGCTTCGGGACCGCCGAGCTCGAGGGCCGAGTGGTGGAGGTGGTTTCGGTGGAGCCCTCTCACCCGTCCTACGACCATGGTCCCCCAGCAAACAAGGTTGAGCCAAGCAGGAAGACCGAAGGCTGCGAGGATGAGGACGAGGAGGCCGAGGATGAGGCCAATGATGCCGTCGAGAGGGTGAAGCGTGGCAACGAGGTCACGCGGCTTCAACTCATCCTGCTCTCCGAACCGTTGGGCATGATTCGGTTCGACGTGTCAGAGCTGCTGTCGGTACGCCCCATCGATCCCGAGATCGCGGAGCGCTTCCAGGCGGCGATGGCGGCGCGGATCGCGACCCGTGCCAACCCCACCGAGTGGTTGGAGCTGGCAAAAGGCAAGAGCCAGATCCGCGATTTGAGCTTGGGGTATCTGGCCGAGACTCCGCTCTGGCGCACCAGCTACCGGTTGCGCGTCGAACCGACAGGCCGAGCGGAGCTGCAGGCCTGGGCGCTGTTGCACAACGACACCGACGAGGTGTGGCGAGGCGTCAAAGTGGAGCTGGTCGACGGGGCTCCCAGCTCGTGGCTGTACCCGTTGGCCGCACCTCGTTACGAGCGGCGTGAGCTGGTGACACCTGCCGATGAGCTATCCAGTGTGCCCCAGTTGTCGACCACAACGCCCGATGCGATGTGGGGTGACTTCAGCGACTACCAGGGGGAGCTCATCGAGAACCTGGCCGTGCGTGATGCCTTCGGTGTGGGTGGGCTCGGCCTGTCGGGAACCGGCGAAGGCGGCGGGGGAAGAGGCGAAGGGATTGGATTCGGCAGTATTGGCACCCTGGGGCATGGTGGCTCATCGGCAGAGGCCAGTGACCTGTTGATCGTTGGAGATTTGGCACGATACGCCGCGAGGGCTCCCGCACCACAGCAAACCAGCTCGCTCTTCGCGGTCAAGGGTCCCCTGCATCTATTGCCGCAGCACTCGGCGCTGCTGCCGTTCCTGCAGCAAGGGATCTCCGCCAAGACCATGGTGTGGTTTTCTGGCTTGAGGTCCGAGGCCGCGCGCGGGCTGGGGCTCGTCAACGATACGGCCTACACGCTCCCGGAGGGCCCGATGTCCGTGTTCGGGAGCGGCGGCTTTTTGGGGGAAGCCACCCTTTCTCGCTTGCAACCCGGCGCCCGCCAGTTCGCGCGGATCGGCGCGGAGTCGGAGGTTCAGCTCAGCAATCCGGTACGCGACCGAGAGTCGCATCGCCGTCACGTCGACGTTGCGACCAACAGGCTCCGCGTGCATTCCCTGGTCACCACCAAGAATCGCGTGGTGTTCGAGAACCGCTCGGGAGCGCCACAACAAGCCTACGTCGAGATGGAGCTCGTGGACAACGCAACGCTACAAGGAGCCGATCGCCTCGATTTCGAGGTCGCGACGGGTACGCCGCTCGCGGTATTCGACGTCCCCGAAGGCTCGGGCAAGGAACGCCTCCTCGTGTCCCAGGAGGGGATCGCCGAAGGAACGCCGATCGAGGGGCTCACCTTCGACGACCTCGACGCTTTGATTCGCGATACCGAGCTACCCGCCGACGAACGTGCCATCTTGCAGAAGGCGCGCGTGGTGCTGGAACGGTCAGTGGCCGTGACCAAGGCCACCGAGGAGCTCTCGACCGAGCTCAGGTCCGTGGCAGAAGAACTCGAGCGCTTGAAGCAGACGAGTCGCGACATGTTCGGCGAACAAGTGAAAGACAAGAGCACGGTCATGACGAGCCGTATGCTCGCTGGCCTGGACAAGCAGCGGATCCTGACGGCCAAGGAGCGTTCGCTCAAAAAGGAGCTCGCCGCTCACCTCGCCCAGTTGACGGCGGTACTCTCCGAGCTCAACGCGGTTCGTCCTAGAATCCTGAAGGAGCAAGAACGAAAGGAGCCGTCGCGTCCGTAGGTCGGCGGCAGCTACCCCACGAATCGCGCTGGGCGCCTCTCCCGGCGCGGCAGTTACTCATCGAGCGGCGCGGGCGAGGCGCCTGTTACGCGCGTGCCTGCCCCGGCGCGGCAGTTACCCCATGAATTGCACCGGGTAGTTCTCGAAGCGGCGCCGCATCACCCGGATGGCCTCCGGGTTTTCGTCAACCAACACGACGTGGCGCCCCAGGCTGGCCCCCGCCTCCCCGAAGGAGCCGCTGCCGGCGAAGAAGTCGAGCAGCCGATCCCCCGGGTTCGAGTGCACGCGAACGATACGGGTCAAGATCCCGAGCGGCTTCTGGGTGGGGTAACCCGTCTTCTCGTGACCGGTAGGGCTGACGATGGTGTGCCACCAGGTATCGGTCGGCGTCTTGCCGCGCTCCGCCTTTTCCGGTCCCACCAGGGAGGGAGCCATGTAGGGGATTCGATCCATCTGCTCATAGTGAAAGCAGTACGCTCCGGGATCCTTGGCGTAAAAGAGGATGTTGTCGTGCTTGGGCGACCAACGCGAGTGGCTCCGCGCCCCGTAGTCGTAGGCCCAGATGAGCTCGTTGATGAAGCTCTCCCGCCCGAAGATCCCATCCAGGGCCACCTTGGCGTAGTGCACCTCCCGATAGTCCAGGTGGAGAAAGAGACTGCCACTCGAACGCAAAAGACGGTGTGCCTCCTTCAACCGGGGCAAGAGAAACGCCTGGTAGTCGTCGAACTGGTCCGCATAGGCACTCTGACCGAGGACGGTCGTGCGATAGCGCTGGCCCTGGTACCCGGTCCGGTCCCCGTCCGGATCGCGCTCGGTTCGAAGGCGCGTTCTCGCTTGGGCTCGTCCCGTGTTGAAAGGGGGATCGAGATAGATGAGATCGAAGCTTTGGTCCTCCCAGCCGCGGGTGACAACCAGGTTGTCGCCCTGATGTATCTCGATGGTACCGGCCCCGGCCGGACAGGAAGGGATGGGGAAGTCGAGGGATAAGGAGGTGGGCACGCCTAGATGGGGAGCATGAGACACCCCGTGAAGAAATAAGGGTGAAACTCGATGCCGCCGTACAGATACTCGACGATCAGCTGCCCGTCCACGTTGCCGCCATTGCTGTCGGATTCCAGGGTTGCATGAGGCGCCAGGATGGAACCCTGCACGCCAATCCCGCTGAGCGTAATGGATTCGGCCTCGTACAGGTTGTAGAGGATACGATGGCACCAGTCGGAGGTGCCACCTCGACAGGAAGCGCCGTCCGGCAAGCTGAAGCCCGCGCCCTCCCAGACGATTTGTTCTCCACTGACGTTGACGATGATCGACGAGCCCTCCGGCACATCGACGTGAACGTCGTTGTTGAGCTGGGCCGCGGTGACCGAGAACACGTTGAGCTCCGGATCGGTCCCGGTCAGAACCAAGGCCTGGTTTTCCACCGTCGCGGTACCGTTGGTCGGGTACTGTGAGAAGGCGATGCTGTAGCCGGTGAGGGTGGCCTCCAATTCGTCGAAGTCGACCGGTCTCTCGTACCAGAACCCGCAGTCGGCGGTGAAGCTGTCGACGCTGAGCTCGTTGCCATAAGCAACCTTGCCGCTGCCGATCGAACCACCGGTGGCCGAGAGATCTCCGCCCACCACCAATGCCCATTCGCTGCAATCGGTGGCCATGCTGTCATCCGCGTTGGCCACGCCGTACCCTTCCAGGATCGCGTTGCCTCCCACGTACATCCGGCCCTCGACGTCGGCTCCGCTCGGCTCCGCGTCCTTGAACACGATCACGTTGATCTCACTGATCTCGGAGGGGACGCACTCGTCCAGCTCAGGCGGGTCGTCGCTGTCCGGATCGCGTGGGTCGTCGCTGTCGCCATCCCGTGGGTCGTCGCTGTCGCCATCCCGGGGGTCGTCGCTGTCGCCATCCCGGGGGTCGTCGCTGTCGCCATCCCGGGGGTCGT
>CAZYKT010000041.1:50872-52809 GCA_964648165.1 uncultured Polyangiaceae bacterium
CGCTGTCGCCAACGGCGCCACCCTTGGTGGGATCGGGATCGTCCGAATCCGCCTCAAAGAGACCACCCCCACCACCCCGTTGCGGGTCGTCCGCATCGGCGGGATCAACGTCACCCCCGGCTCCCACCAAACCGCCGGCATCACCGTGGCCCGCGTCGTTGCCGGCGCCCCCCATCGTGGCTGCGCCGCCCAAGCCAACAGCCGCATTGCCCGAATCTCCCTGGGTCCCCGCATCCGAGGAGACGGCCCCGGTCCCGTTCCCTCCGGTCGCCGGATCACCACCGGTGCCCGGGCTCCCGCGCTCGCCGTCTCCCAGGCTGCCCGAGCTACCGCAGCTGGCGACGATGCAACAACCCAATAGAGCCAACGCACGACGAAGGGTTCTCATGATGGATCCTCGCTCGTAACAACCGACGAGAGCTCCCAACCGACAGCGGCGGAATTATACCACGAGCGGGGTAACGGGGTATCGAGGTGTCGGGGTGTCGGGGTTGCCAGAGAAGCGGTGCAAGGGCTTGACTCTGTTGGGGAAACTGGTTTGCGGTCGGGGGACCTGATGAAAGGACAACCGTGGACGCTCGTGAACGGCCGGGGACGGTGGGAGCGGGACGGCGCTCGTGAACGGCCGGAGGCGGTGGGAGAGGGACGGCGCTCGTGAACGGCCGGGGACGGTGGGAGCGGGACGGCGCTCGTGGACGGCCGGGAGCGGTGCGAGCGGGACGGCGCTCGGCAACCCGGTTGTGAACGCCAGCCAGAGTAGCCGTGGTTTTCGGGGGCGCGGCGTGGGGCGTTGCGGATCTGCGCGAACAGCGACCGAGCCGCGTGGTTTTCGGGGGCGCGGCGTGGGGCGTTGCGGATCTGCGCGAACAGCGACCGAGCCGCGTGGTTTTCGGGGGCGCGGCGTGGAGCCCTTCGCTGCTCGAATCGGTCCGCGACCTTCCGCGCCCTCCGCGGCGTCCTCGGCCTCCTCGGGGGTCTCGGCGTTGTCGAAGGCCTCGACTCCCTCAGTTGCGTCCTCGACGAACCGACGGACGCCACGCGCCCTCTGACACGGAAATCCTGCCGTGGTACTTCCAGCCGTTGACGAGCAGCCAGGTTCGGGCCTGCGCGACCGGAGGGAGCGCAGGCGGAGCACGAAGAACCGGCTCCCGAAACCCGTCGAACCACCCCGCGGAGGTGCAAGGGTCGATGCAACTGTCCGGATACCGGCTACCGCCGTGGTGGCGCCAGTTGCCCAGAACGTAGACCAACGCGATCCGTGTCTCCTTCGGAGTGCGAAGGACCCTCGAGTGGTACCGGTCCGCCCAAACCCGTCCCGAGCGGTCGTGGGCGCGATTGAAGGCTCTCGCCATTCGTATGGCGAGACCTCTGATGGCGCGCGACAGCGCGGCACTGTCCCGGGCCTCGCAGAGCAGATGGATGTGGTTGGACTGGATGCTGAAATGTACGATCCGACACCCGAACCGCTCGCGACCCGCGGCGATGGCCGCGGTCAAGACGCGACGAGATGATTGCCCGCGTAAGGAAGGCAGGCCACCCAACGCCCGCAGCGTGACGTGGAGCGGGAAGCGCGACGCGAAGGGCATTCGGGAGCGATGGGGCACTCCGGCGTTGCCGGTTCGCGGCCGTCCGGCGCCCGGTCTAGGCCCTCCCCTTCCACAGGCGGGGAGTTCCAGCTGGGCAGACCTTTGGTGAGCCAAGGCGATGACGAAGGGATGGGGATGGCGGTGGGCTCGAGGTTCAGCCCGGTGTGGAACCGACGGATGGGGCTTGAGGGCTGGAGCGTCGAGGATGGCGACTCGGAGCAATCCGGAGTGGCCCTTGGGAGTGGCCCTTGGGAGTCTCCTTTGATTAGGGCTATAATATCTGAATCCGGTCGTTGCCTGAGTGATCCCCACGATTTTCAGGGCGGCCACCCCAATTGGGCTCCATTCCAG
>CAZYKT010000042.1:0-30266 GCA_964648165.1 uncultured Polyangiaceae bacterium
AGGGGGAAGGGTCCGGCGAACCGGAGGGGGTCGAATCTTGGTCTTCAGCTCGCCCAGGCTGGACAGGGCCTGACGCAATCCCCAGGCTCCGAAGAGCTCACCCAACAAGGACGCCGCGACGGCCGAAACCAATACCAGCTGGCTCGTCGCGTCCGGGGCTGTCATCAGACAGCCGAGGCCCACCAGACACGCAATCTCGCCGGAGGAAGACAGAACCAAGCCCAGAGCTCCCACCGAAACCCTGGGATCTCGGATGCACCAGTAGGGCAGCCAGGCCAGGACCAGCTTCACCAGGATTCGTCCCCCTAGCACCGCACCCACCAGCCAGCGCAGGTTCCCCAGCGTCGCCCATTGAATCGAGGCACCAGCCACCACGGACAGGGGCAAGAGCACCGCGCCCTCGGTGGGGAGCGTGAGCGTGCGCAGCTTGGAGCCAATGTCCTGGGAATGGCCCAGGATCCAGCCCAGAACGAAGCCAATGGTAAGGACGCTGGTCCCCACCCGTAGGGCAAGGCCGGTGGTCAACAGCTGAGCGCCGAGCACGATCCCCCAGGTCTGTTCCAAGCGACCGCGCAAGCTCAGCAGCCACCGGGTCAACAGACCCAAAAAAACCACCAACCCCAGCGATCCGAGGGTGCGCCAGACCATCTGATAGAGCGGCATCTGCTCGGAAAAGAGCAGGGCCGTGGGCAGCATTGTCCCCAACAACGCCACCGCCTCGCCTCCGTTGACGGTCGCTTCCAGGCAGTCGGTGCCTCGTCCCTCGGCGCCCTGCCGCTCCCGCGCCCATTCGATGAGCTGTCGGGTCGAACCGGAGAGGGCGCACCCGATGAACAGGGCGATCCCTAGCCTTCGTCGCACCGAAAAGGGGGAGAGCCAACCCAATAGGCCGTAGCAGACCGCCGCCAGTGCAGCAGCGGTGAGCAGCGCCAGGACGATCCCCAACACCAACGCGCGTGGTTCGCAGCGCAACTCCTCACTGGTCGAGGGTCGCTTCAACACGCCGCAACGAAGGCCCACGGTGAAGGCCACCCAACCGATACCACTGGCAATGACCGGCGTGAACTGCGACAGATCGTCGCCGTTCACCAAGCCCAGCACCTGTGGCCCCAGCACCAGACCGGTCAGCAACCATTCACTCCCGGAAGGGAGACCGAAACCGCTAACCCCATGCCCGCGCACCACGCTCCCACCGATGAACGCGATGGCTAGAAGCCCCAACAGGAGCCAACCCGCGTTCAAGGATCATCCCCCCATTCGGCCAGAACCAGGGCCAGGCCTTCACTGTGCAACGCACAAGACACGCCGAGCAGAACCTGTTCCTCGGCTGGTTCTTCCGCTTCGGTGAACCTGAGCGAAACGGTGCAGGTTTTGCCTTGCAGCCGCAGTAACCGAACCGTGGCGAGCCACCCCTTCTCGTCGCACAGGCGCCGTAAACACGAAAGGAGCTCCTCGCCAGAACCCTCTGCCTCGATCCGCAGGCGGCGCGAGCCGTGTGCCTCGGCGAGGAAGCATCTCACCGGCGTCCCGAGCAGAGCCAGGTGCGAGAACCTGACCTGCTCTTGCCCTTGCCCACACAAAAGGCGGATCTGGGACAGATCGATGGCCTGAACGGTACCGCGGTAGGAGCCGATCTCGACTCGATCCCCGACCCGCAAACGCCCCTGGTGCACCGTGGCAAGGCCTACGATCACGTTGGCGAGCCAGGGCGCGGCCGCCAGCCCCACCACCGCCAACAACAGCAGTCCGATGCGCGGCAGCGCGCCATCGGAGTCACCGGTGATGGCGGGCCCCAGGAAGACCAACCCCGCGATAACAAGCGCGGTTCGAAGGATCAAGCTGACTGGTCTGGCCTGCTCGGCGCGCAGCCAGGAAAGGTCGGTTTCTCCGGTCTGCACGCCTCGGAAGAACAGGGTCACGAAACGCCAAAGCACGACCAGGAGCACCGCGGCCAGGGTCAAGAGCAGCAGCACCGGCACCATCTGAGCCAGCCGCGTCATGAAGCTCGAGAGCGGCGCAACACCCAGGGATCCGAGGTGCCCCGCAAACCCCCGGGTGGCGTCGAACAGGGACGAGGAGAAGAGCAGCCAGGCGTAGATCAAGCCGAGCTGCAGAAGGACTCGCGTCACGCCCAGCCCCACCAAAAGCGTGCTCCGAAGCACGTGGGGGCCCACCACCTCGATGGAGCGCAGTCGAATCGCCGGAACCCTTTCCGGCTTCTCCTCCACCAGGGTGCGGATCCGTCGCGACAGGCTGCCAAGGAGCCTTAGCGTGTAAAGGACCAGGACCGCCAGGAACACCACCAGCGACACGTTGAACACGGTCCGGGCAATCGCGCTGCGCTGACGTTCACTGGCCAGGGCATCGCGCACCCGCGTCTCCGTGGAGGCCACCAGCAGCTCGAGGGAATCCTGTTTGGCGGCCTCGGCGTCTTTGCGGGTAAGCTCCAGGATGGGCCGGTCGCCCACCAACAAGATGGCTCGCTCGGCCCCGGTCTCCGCGCGCACCCGCGCGGGATTCGGCTCGGCCAGCGCCGCCTCCAACGCCCGACTGGCCCTCGCGGCGCGCGCGCGGGGCGAGAGCGAACCATCGGCGACCAGTAGTCGCAGGACCACCGCATCCCGCAGCTTGACGTCAGCCGCCTCGACGGCAACCGGCTCGCTGCTGGCCACCGGCGGCGAGGGAGATTCGACACTGGAGGGACACGCGGGCAGTGGGGCGGCGGCATCCGCCGGCTCGGGATCTCCCGCATCGACGGCCATTGCGGGGCTCGAAGCAGCGGGCGCTGGGGCACCAGTCGACGCGGCCGGTACCCCGGCCTCCAGCGGAACGAAAGCACTGGACGCGGCGGCAAGCCCTGCATCGGGCAGTCCAGCGTCAAGGGTTCCTGCGTCCCTGATCTTCAGGACTTGCGCCGCGGCAGCGCTGGGCCACAGCGCGCCAAGAATGAGCAAGCAGTGGATCCAACACGAGGGGGCTGCCGTCCGGTGCTCTCTCACCCATGGAGCATCGCCCGAAAACGGCGGGCGTGGCAAGCGGGCTCGACCAGTGGTTGCTGGGCCAGGGCGGTTTGGACGGGGGGCTTGGCGTTGGCCGCGGGCTGCCCTAGGCTCGATCGGGTCCGTTCAGCCAATGGCCCCGGTCTTCCCCGAACCCAACAAGATCCGAAGCTTCGTCAGCCAGCGCGCTTTCGAAACATGGCTCAAGAAACATCATGAAAGCGAGACGCTGCTTTGGTTGAAGATCCACAAGAAGGACTCGGGATTACCCACCGTGACCTATGCGGAGGCGCTCGATGTTGCGCTGTGCTGGGGATGGATCGACGGCATCCGCAAGGCCTTCGATGAACGCTCGTTTCTCCAGCGTTTCACGCCACGTCGACCGAAGAGCATCTGGAGTCGGGTCAACTGCGAGAACGTGGCTCGCCTCGCGGCAGAGGGACGCATGACGCCCCATGGGCAGCGACTCGTCGATGCCGCCAAGGCCGATGGCCGGTGGGACGCAGCCTATGGCCGTCGCAACCAGGCGCACGCCGGCCGGTCCCCGAAATCCGCTGCCTCCAAGGGCAGAGCGCGAACTCCCAGAAAGAAATGAGAACAGACATGGCACAGACAAAGTTCAAGGGCACGGTCACGAATACATCAGGTCAGTTGCCCGCCATCGGCTCCAAGGCTCCGGATTTCGAGCTCGTGGCGGCGGATCTGTCCACCAAGACGCTGGGCAGTTTCGCGGGGAAGAAGATGGTGATCACCATCAACCCGAGCTACGATACCGGCGTTTGCCAGGCGGCAGCGCGAGCGTTCAACCAGCGAATCGCGGGGCGGGGAGATGCCACAGTCCTGCTGGTGAGCGCCGATCTTCCCTTTGCCCAAAAGCGTTTCTGCGAGGCGGAAGGGATCTCGAACGTCGTGGCGCTCTCGAGCTTTCGCTCCAGCTTCGGGAAGGACTACGGCGTGACGCTTGTCGACGGGGTTCTTCAGGGCTTGACTGCACGCGCCGTGGTGGTCCTGGACGAGTCATGCCAGGTCAGATACTCGGAGCTCGTGCCCGAGATCACCCAGGAGCCAGACTACGACACGGCAATGGCGGCGCTGTAGGCAACCTCGTCCGACGACGTGGCACGCCGGCCCTCGCATCCCACGCCACTCGGCGAGTCATGCGCTGAGTGACTGCCGCAGCAGCTCGACCTTGGTTTTTACCTTCATGCCCACCAGCCATGGTTCATCGATCGTGATTCGCCCCTGGAGTGCCGCTGCAATGGCCACCACTGCCGAGAGGTTGAAATGCGCGACCAGTTCGCCCGTCGGGGTGTGGTGATGCGCCACGGCCTCCGCCAGGCCAAAGGGAAGGCCCCAGAGCCCGAGCAGGTAGGCTCCGACCTCGGGATGGGATACGCCCAGCCGTTCCCGCTCCACTTCGTGAAGGGGTCGACGTTGGCGTAGCGCCAGGCTCTTGCACTCCCGCCAGGCGTGACCCGTGGTCAGCAGCAACAAGAGTTGCCCGATGTCTGCCAACAGCCCCACCACGTAGGCCTGCCCACTCCATCGGGAGCCCAGGGAGAGTCGCTCGCACAGCTCCGCCAGCCGTTGCGCCTCGAGCTGGGCCATGTCCAGCTCGGCGCCGGCAACGGCGGCGAAGGCTCCTGATTGGTCGAAGACCTCCACGCTCAGAAGCAGGCTCCTTATCGTATTCATCCCCAGGCGTACGATGGCCGGCCGTAAATCGAGGGTTCGACCACGCCGCGAGAAAAAGGCGGAGTTTGCGACCTGCAAGAGCTTCGCGCAGAGTTGAGGATCCCGCATCAAGAGTGCCGCCACGTCGTCCACGGAAGACTCCTGCTGGACGAGGAGCTGGGTCAGCTGGTGGTAGAGCTTGGGAGCCGGGGGCAGGTGGCTCAACGAGCCCAGAGCCCTTTTCATGGTCAGATCGGTGATGAGAGGCAAGAGTCGGCGGGTCTGGGCTGCCAGCTCGAGCAACAGGCGAGGGGTGATGTCTTCGCCCATCACCTGGTGGGCCACGCGAAGCATGCGGGGATCCAGATCCTGTTGGTGCCGCGTCAAGAGAACACGGACCTTTTCTGGATGGGTCCGCTCCGCCAGCTCCAGCAGACCGACTCCATCACCGTCCCGCAGGCGAGGCTCGGTAACCAAGATGTCATAGCCCCCAAGCCGAACGGCGCTTTCGGCCTCCGCCATGTCAGATGGCAGGATCACCGTGAAGCCGGGGGGCAACTCTGACGACGCACCCGTGGCGCTCTTTAATACCGAGCGCTCGCTGAGCACTGCCAGCAAACGCAACGCCCCAGATGGGGCCCCTGTGTCTGATGCCGGCTGGGCAGGATCGCTCGGGAGAATCACCACCGTTGGTTACGATACGGTGCGTCCTTCTATTTAGGTTTGGGGGCGAAATCCCGCACCGGGACGGCTCCGGCTGTCGGGCCGTGAGCCCCGGGCAATGCCCGCTCCCGCGCCTCACTGTGCATGACTGCTGACGACAAAGCGCGAGGAACGCCGCCGTTCCCGAGGCTCCGCGGCAATCCGTCGACTCACCTGCACGCCATCGGTTTCCCACACTACCGAACCGGTCTGGTCGGTACGGTAACTGGGGATCCCCAAGCTGGAAAGGCGCGTCAAGGTATTGGGATGGGGGTGACCGAACCGATTGCGCAGACCGACTGACATCACGGCGGTCGCGGGATGCACGGCGCGCAGCCAGGCCTCGGTGCTGGAGGTTCGGCTCCCGTGGTGTCCCAGCTTCAGGAAATCGGCGCCGAGCTGGTCACCGTAGCGCTGGAGCAGCGTGGCTTCCGAAGGGGCTTCGGCGTCCCCGGGCAAGATGGCGACGCGAGCTCCATGAGCGATGCGCAGCACCAGGGAGGAATCGTTGGCGGAGGTCCCGGGCTCGAGTTGAGGACAGGGCCAAAGGACGTCGATTCGAGCGCCTCCGTGGTGGCGGGGTATTCCGCACAGCTCCGGCAGCGTCACCCTTTTGATGTTGCGGCGCGCCAGGAGCTGCCGGACTTCCGCTACGGGTCCGGGCCCGGGTTGCGAAGTGGATTCCCAGAATTCACCCACGTCCACTGCGGGCAGCAGGCCCAACAAACCCCCGTAGTGATCGGGATGGGGATGGGTCAACACCACGATGTCGATCCGATCCCGTCTCCGGGCCCGCAAAACCGGGACCACCACTCGCACACCCGGATCGGGGCCGCCCGTGATGTTGCCGCCCGCGTCGATCAACATCAACTTGCCGTCGGGAAGATCCACCAACAGCGAGTCGCCCTGACCCACGTCCAACACGGTGATCCTGAGCACGCCCTGGGGCGCCCCGGCTCGACGCGCTGCTGCCTCCACCCAGACCAACGCCACCAGGGTGACGACTGACCAAGCCAGCCAACCACGCCTCCCACAACCCGAAATGTGCAGGCAAATGCCCAGGACCAGGCCCACCCCCAGCACGGCAAAGTGCATCCCGGTCGGTGGGGGTAGACTGACGCGCAACCAATGGCAGGCGGCGCTGGCGTGCGCCACGGCCCGTACCACCAACAGAGCACCGGAACCCGCCAGTGCCAGACCTTGCTCCAGACTGGGTATGGGCGAGGATGCCACGTGGAGCAGGCACAGGGGCAAGGCCGCAATCTCTCCCACCGGTCCCGCCAGGACGTTGGCGACGAGGCCCGCCGCGTTCAAGTCTGGGGATAGGAGCAGCAGCAGGGGGATGCAGGGAAGCATGGCCGAGAGCGTCACCAAAAGGGCGGAGGCCACCCAGCGCAGCCAGATCCACCGGACTGCCTTGGTGAGTCGTTGACCCAATCGTCCCAGCGTCAATAGGCCTGCCGTGGCTGCGCCGGACAGAAGAAAAGAGAGATCGAAAACCGCCAGCGGATCCAAGAGCGTCCCCACCAACAGGGATAGCCCCAGCGCCCGCACACCCGAGACGTGCCGGTACAGGGCTCTGCCCAGGTACACGGCAGCCAGCATGAAGGCGGCCCTCCAGGCCGAGCCACTCCCTCCTGCGAAATCGGCGTAAAGAAGCGCCAGGCCAACCCCCAAGAGCGCCGTGATGCGTGCCGGATCGCTCCGTTTGGTCAGGCTCGTCACGCGCACCACAAGGGCCCTGAGCCCTGACACCAGGGACACCACGGCGAAGACCAGGTGGGTACCACTGACCGCCAGAAGATGGGCCAGTCCACTCTGCCGAAAGGCCTCGTCGTCCTCCGGATCCAGATCGTTCTCGCCCAGGGTCAGCGCGCGCGCCATGGGCTGTGCCGCGGGCGAGAAAGTGGCCAGGATCCGGTGCCTGGCATGGGCGCGCAGGCGGTCGATCCAGGCACGCAACCCGGTGCCCGCCCGTACTCGTTCCACGGACAGCCCCTTGCCGCTGAGCAGGATGCCACGCGCGGCAAGACGGGGCGTTGGATCGGGCAGTTCGACTTGGCGAAGTGGCGCAACGAGCCCCAGCTCGGCAACGAAACGTAAACTGTCACCCCGGGCCAGCTCCTGTGGCTCCGCGACGAGCCGCATCCTCAACCGCCCACCCAGGTTCTGGCGCTCGCAGTCCAACTGCTCGGTCTCCAGCACGAGCTGGAGATTGCCCTGGCGCAACACGGGGGACTCCACGACCACCCCGTCGCCAGCACAGAGCGCCCTCGCCCCCAGCGCGGCGTACAGCGAGTCCTTGTCCTGAGTGAACTCACCAACCCGCTGCTGGGCTCGACCCGCCGCCAGTAGCGCACAGAGCAAGGCCACCAGGCGTGCCTTAGCGCCCACCGCCCGACGCAACAGCAACAGCGCCAGCAGGATGGACGCACTGGTAGCCAGGGGCGCAACCACGTAGGCTGCGCCGACCAGGCTGGTCAGAGCGACAAGGATCAGCGCCCCGGGGCTCACGCGCCCGCCCACTGCACAATCCAAGCCGGCGCAGCTCCCGGCTCAGTTCCGGGATTTTGGCCCCCTCGGGGTGGCGGCGGCCAGCCACTGGCCAGGCCAGCGCCACCCGGGATTCAGCCTTTGGTTGGGGCGGCGCAACTACGAACCCGGACGGAACAACGGTTCGACCATTGCCGGTCCGGTGATCCTCCCGATGGACCACCGTTCTGTATCCTGGTCCAGATGCAGGGCCTCATTTCGGAATACCAGGTGCTTGCCCAGGGCGGTTGTCATTCGGCGCTCGGATAACACGATTCGCGCCTCGAGACCTTGGGTCTTCTCGGTCAGTATGGCTCGGATCCGAGCTACATCGGGGACACTACCCGAAACGGGAGTTATCCAAACCGTGATGCTCCGATCTAGATGCTGGACTGCCGAGAAGCTGTCGATCCCTTCTACGGGCCCCAGGATTGCGTCGACGACCTCGGTGCCGGATACCACCTCACCCGAGGCCGTCCAGAGTGGCTCGCTGACTCGGCCCCGGATCTCGTCGATGGTGGAGAACGCCCCCCTCACCGGTCCGCGCGTCGCGAAATCGCCGGTGGCGTACCGGATTAGCGGCATGGCCGGGTTGGTCAGATCGGTGATACTGAAGACGAGCCTGGGGCGGTAGGCACTCTCCCCTCTCGAGCTCTGTCGGGCCAGCAGCTCCAGTCGACTGGGAAACACATCCAGAACCTCGGGTCGGAGCCGCTCCAGGTACGCTAGCTGCTCCTGAATCGGCACCCCGGTCTTTCTCGGAACGAGCCTGCGTTTGTCGTACCGATTCGAGAGCATACCGTTCTTGGCGTCTCTGACGTCCTGCTTGCTGAGGATAGGGACCCTCACCAGATCGGCCAGGCACTGGAGCTGGCTGGGGTGGAACCCTTTGGCCTGATAGAATCGCCTGTAGAAGGGGGTCGTCGAATAGGCGTGGTCCAGCAGAGCCCGCAGCTCGTCCTCCTAGTCCACCTCCACCACCTGACGATCCTTGGCAGGCCGCTGGAGTCGTAGGAACATGAGGGTCTTGTGAATCATTGCTCGATGCTCCCGAACCCCCTGCCAGCTGACTGCCCTGGTTCTAGCTGACTCTTTTTGGCTCGAAGGCAGATAGGAGTGGCAAGCTCAGCAGCACCGGGGTTTCGGACCAGCGGGTGGGCTCCCGAGAGCTTGACATAGGTCGAACCCGAGATGCGGGCGGCCGGTTGGCGCAACCGGTGCCTCGGCCCCTTGGGTCATCGGCTACGTGCCGCCGCTCGGTTAGGGAATTCCCGTGCCGGGTCGTCGGTTTTCGGGGCATCGGCCATGACCAGCCCATCGTCTCACCACCATTCTCGCCTGCGTGAAACGCTCATCCTGTTGACCTGCGCCGCGGCATTGGCGGTGGCTGGGTGCAACCAGAACCGTCACCACGACGCGAAAAACAAGACCCAACCCCAGAGCAGCGTGACCCTATCGGTGCCCTCCCCTGCTCTGGTCCGGTCCGGGGGGGACGTGGAGCTCTCGGACGTTGCCGAGCGCGTCGTGGCAGGCGTGGTGAACATCTCCTCGGAGAAGGTCGTCCGTGCGAGCGGTGGCTCGCGGATGGGCCCCCTGTTCAACGACCCATTCTTCCGGCATTTCTTTGGCGGACCCCTGGGGCCCAATGAACGACCCCTGGAACGACGGGAAAACAGCCTGGGCTCGGGGGTCATCGTGTCGAACGATGGCGTGGTGCTCACCAACAACCACGTGATCGAGAACGCGGAAAAGATCCGGGTTGCGCTGGCCGATGGTCGCACGTTCGATGCCGAGATCGTGGGGCGCGATCCACAGTCCGATCTGGGCGTGCTCAAGCTCAAGGGCACCCTGAAGGACCTCAAGCCGCTGGCCTTCGGTGACTCGGACGCCCTGCGCCTGGGGCAGGTGGTCCTGGCCGTCGGGAACCCGTTCGGGATCGGCCAAACCGTGACCATGGGAATCGTCTCGGCCAAGGGTCGCGCCAGCGTGGGGATCGTGCAGTACGAAGACTTCATCCAGACCGATGCCGCCATCAACCCCGGCAACTCGGGGGGCGCGCTGGTCAACATGCGCGGGGAGCTGGTCGGCATCAACACCGCGATCTTGAGCCGAAGCGGCGGATACCAGGGCGTCGGATTTGCCATTCCCAGCAAGATGGCGCGGCCCATCATGGAAAGCCTGCTCACCCATGGAAAGGTCACGCGAGGTTGGCTGGGAGTCGCCATCCAGGATGTCACACCCGAATTGAAGCAGGGGCTGGGACTGGACGAGGACAAGGGCGTCCTCGTCTCGGATGTGAACCCAGGCAGTCCAGCCCAGAAGGGGGGTCTGGAGCGCGGTGACGTCGTGTTGAAGCTGGATGGCGTGCCCATGGATTCCAGTGCCAAGTTCCGCAATGCGGTGGCGGCAGCTGGTCCCCAGGCGAAGGTGCGGCTCGAAGTGCGTCGCGATGGCCGAACCCGGCAGCTCACCGTGACCCTGGGTGAGAAGGATTCTGGCACTGGGGGAGGCCTCGTCGGCTCCCGAGATGACGCCCTGGGGGGCCTGACGCTGGCCGAACCAACCCCAGAGCTGCGACGCCGCTACGACATCCCGCCGGGCGTCGAGGGCGCGATGGTGACCGAGGTGGAGCCTGATTCAGTGGCGGCACGAGCGGGACTGCGCCCCGGTGATATGGTGGTGGAACTCAACAGAAAACGCATCACGAGTTCGGGTGACTTCGCCGATGCCTATCGTCGCGCCCGCGGCATGGTGGCGGTGCTCGTTTACCGACAGGGGAACAGCCTCTATCTGGCGTTTCAGAAGTAGCTCTGGAAGCGGGGCTCGCCGATCGCTGGTTCATCGGCGCGGAGGATGCGCCACCGTCACAGAAACTCGCCCCGACCGCTGATGCGAAGAGCCCAGATGTTCCAACCCCCATGGGGCATTCCGGGATCGCCCGGCACGAGCACCCCCGACCCTCCGCTGCTGTAAAAGCTTCTCACGAAGCCAACCGAGAGGCCCAACCGCAACGGCGGGAGCACCCGCAAATCGACACCGAATCCAGCTCGGATGCCGGAACTGCCCTCGATCGACTGCGTGGGTGACTTGCGGGAAGGATAGATGCCGAGCGGCCCAGCCCCCAGATAGACATGGGGCAGCACGGTCCCCCGACGATTGAACGTGGCGCGAAACTCAGGACCATAAAGGACGGTATCCACATGCGCCGACGGCCCTGCCTCCGGCGTCCAGGGCACGCGCACCCAGTCGACGAAGAACCCCAGCGAGCAACCCTTACCGAGGGCGTACAGGGCGCTCCCCACCAGATCGAACCCCGTCGAGACGTTGTCCGAACCGTCGGGCCAGGCCAAGCCCGCCTCAGCCACCAATTCGAGATGATGGGCATCCGACGGTGAGCTGGCGGCTTGTTCACTCGCCGCCAACAGGTTTGGAGCGAAGAACAGCAGCGATGCAACGACCGGCACCCCGCGCACGGACCCATTCATAAGCCAAATCATCCCATGATTCGGAGGTCCACGCCAGGAGCTTGTGCTTGAGCCGTCACTGGTCCCAGCACGAGTAATCGTAGACCCGCCGAAGGTCAGGCAGCGTGCGCTCGATCAGATGTCCCTCGGAGTCGTAGATGAAGCTGGTGGTTTGACTCTCGATGACGTTGCCGTCTTCGTCGACGCAGGAACGGGCGAAGAAGCGGCAATTCTGGCAGGTGTACGTGCAGTCCAACATGGGAACGTCGGTTTCGATGTGGACGTACT
Organism: uncultured Polyangiaceae bacterium; assembly: GCA_964648165.1. Taxonomy (GTDB): domain Bacteria; phylum Myxococcota_A; class Polyangia; order Polyangiales; family Polyangiaceae; genus FEN-1139. The sequence goes on from CAZYKT010000042.1 coordinate 11,660, forward strand.
GAGTCCTCACCGGATACCCCTGCTCATCGACCCAGTAGCGCTCCATGTACCCCGTCCTGTCGAACGGGATGACAGAGATCTGGTTCGCCTCGTACTGCACGCTGTGGTCGTCCGAGGAGCAACGACTCCACATGAGCCGGCCTTCAGGGTCGTAGTCGTATCGGCAGTTGGTGACGCCGGGCTCGGACTCGCTGTAATCGGCGCGACCATCCTCCCTGTAGAAGAAAGTCTCGACGTCGATCCTGCCATCGGACCAATAGTCTGTCTCCGAGCAGGCACCGGGATCCGGGCCGAAGAACTGTGGGCCGATCAACGGCAGGAGCTTTTGGGCCGGCCACACCGGACAACTCGAGCCACCGCCAGACGGGTTTCCGCCTTGGCCCGAGTCCCCCGCGTCACCCCCGGCACCCATCGAGGTCTGACCCGATGTTCCGCCGCTTGCATCGCCGCTTCCATCACTGTCCTCGCCGCAACCGAAGAAGAGCAGGCAAAAGGCTGTGAGTAAGCAACCGTGAAGCCGGATTGTCATGGGTCCTCCCTCGATACTGGCCCAGCGAACACCAGTCAATTATCGGGACGACGAAGCGAGTTGTCTATACGCACCCAAGGGACGACGTGGGGCACGAGGCCTTCTGATATCAGATGGATCTGCTCCCAAGTCGAAACATTGTCCTCACTCAGCTCGTCGTCAGGCAGTCCAGGCAGCGCAAAGACGGTCCTCATCCCTTGGTCCGGCACCCAAACGTCCAATAGCAGACTGAGGGCCAGTACGCTCGGTGCGGGCAGGCCGGAAGGAATGGGCGGGGTGATCTCGACTTCGAGATTGAGCGATGCGGATTCTGCGTCGTCATAAGCAGCCGCCAGGACTGGCCATTCCTCCTGGGGAGCACATACCCGCCACGGTACCGGATCTGGAATGCCACAGGTCCCGATCATTTGAGATACCGACACCTCACCGAGTTCATCCAGGCTCAGCTCTAAACGCCGTGACTGTGACCCGGGGAGCGCCGAGTTGGCTCCACATTCGGGGGAGCTCGACTCGGAAGGCACGGCAGTGCTCAAAAGGACGGTGACCACTCCCCCCTGCCTGAGCCATTCGCCCACAGGGTTGGGCAATGACGCTGAGAACAGGGTCTTGCCGTCGCTGGAGGTCGAGAACCACGCCCGCCCCTTATTGCCAATCCCACCAAGACGCGGGAGAAGCTCCACCTTCCCTTCAGGTTCGTATTCGGACTTGGTCGCCATACCATCGACCTGATAAGTGAGCTGGTTGGGCTTCAGGTAGACGCGTGGCGAACGGGGATCGACCGAGACCCATTGGAGAGCCTGCTCCGAGGACACGGAAGTCCACCCCGGAAGGGGCGACCCCAGAGGGGACCCATCGATGCCTCCCAGTTCGATGATCCTATTCCCTGAACGAACGGAGATCCCCCGGACCCGCGCCTCGTCCAGCCCCTGGTCACCGCTCTCGTCCTTCAGGTACTCCAGGCGGACGTGATGTACGCCCGGATCCACCGGGACCTGCTCCAGGCCGACCTGCTTCAGACCCGACACGCGAAACCGTTCGACGTCGTCCACCAGAATCCGGAAAAAGTCGTGATCCTGTTCGGAATCGACCAAATAGTCCACAAGCAGGAAATTGCCGCTGTCGAGTGGCCATTCGATGTCGCGCTCGATCCCGGCCGACCGCGGTCCGGACTGCGGACCCGCATTCGACATGGCGAGGGGGCTGCGCCACTCCCGACGGGCGGAAAGCTCGGCGACACACCAACCACCTCCCTCACCGCCCCGATCCCAATTCGGAATGGAGCAGCCTTCGGCGTCGGAAAAGGTCGAGGAATCGAAGACACCGCCGTTGCGTTCGACGAAGCGCACGTCGTCGACCCACACCCGGTCCAGTCCGGTGTCGATGCTGCCGTCCTTGACGTAGGTGAACCGAATGACATGGGTGCCAGCCGTGACCGGAACCGCCAGCTCCCGCAACTGATGGAAGCCGGATATCATGACCACGACCTCCCCATCCACAGACACCTCGAGCCGATCCAGGTCCGGCTGGGAGTCGACGAACGCGATGTAGGTTACGGCACCATCCTCCAGCCAGGTGACGACGCGTTCGATATAGGAGCTCGTTTAGGTTCCGACATCGCCGAGATATCGGTGTGCGGACGGAGAGCCGACCCGTACACCCAACTCGCCGCGACGAACCGCGCCCTGGGCAATCGCCGTCGAGCCCAGCAGAGCAACAAGCGCCAGCGCGGTCAGTAATGACTTCTGCATGATTGCCTCCGAATGCAAGAGGGAGATCTGGAATGAGCCGAGCGGTAGCGCGCTGGACCCGAGCCCTCGAAGGGCCGACAAAACTCAACTGCGTGCGTCACGGAGAGGCTCCGTCTGGGGGGACGATGTTGAAGAGCCTGCCGGCGCTTGTCGTAACGCCTGCGTCGTCAGTGCAAGGATAGACCGACGTGTTGACGTACACTGCTCCGTGGGCGTGAGATAAGAAACGAAAACGCTCGATGTCTCCGCGCTTGGACGTTCGGAGCCATCCGGTGGAGTCTCGAGACACCGGCTCACCTGACTCGTCAAGAACCTCAACCGAAATTAGCTCATGCACGCTTGGCTCGCTGCTCGATGTGCATGTCGGATCAATGTGCAGAAGTCCGTAATGCCCGTCGGATCGTTGGCAATACTCTTTCCTGTCCGCATCACGCTCAATCGATCCTTCGATGGACACCGCTGAGAGATCCACCTGGTACTCCCGTTCCAAGGGTGCCGGCAAGACGACTTGGCTTCCGATGTCCGTGTGTTCGTTGGAGCCAACCGCCCCACAGGTCTCAGCCCAGATCTCGCCCGTAGCGGGGTCCGACAGCACGAAGTGCTTGACACTCACAATTCTCGCAGAGGGCGGCTTCTCATGCGCCGGATCGATGCATCCTCCAACGACCAGCAGGATGACACAACCCAAGAGCGTCAAGGGCTTCGACATTACGGACCGCACTGACCCTCCTAATGGCTGATACAATTTCCGTCTTGGCACAAGTACGGTTCCCCCCCGCAGTCCGCGTTTGACGAACAAACCGCCGTCACCAGCTCGTGAGCGAAGTTGCAGGGCGTGAGCTTGTACTTCCCATCTGGTTCTGGATCGTACCAGGCTGTCTCGTACGTGAGGGTCGCGCTGCTCGTTCCATCCGCTCCGTCGCCAAAGATGAAACCCGGTTTGCGAGGGAAGTCCTCCTGGGAGTACGTGTGGCTTTCGTGCTCGTCGTTCTCCGAGTCGTCTTCCCATACCTCCACCTTGAGATCGCCTGTGAAGCCCAGGGCCGGGAGCTGCTGAAAGCTGGTTCCGTCTGGATGTTTCAAACCAACCAGCGCAGTCAGTGATGACTTCTGCATGATTGCCTCCGAGTGAAACGGGGAAATCTGGGACCGGCCGAGCGGCGGCGTGCCGACCTTCGACCCTCCAGGGGCCGAATGATTGCGACTTCCGAGCTCATGGGGTGGCTCCGTCTGGGGGGACGATGTTGAACAACAAGACGGCACTGGACGAGGCACCGGCGTCATGGGTGCACGCACGAACCGACGTGTCGATGTACACTGCTCCATGGGTGTGCGACAGGAAACGAAAACGGTGTATGTCTCCGCGCTTTGAGATCCGAAGCGTGCCGTCCGACGTCCGAGTCACCGGTTGACCTGATCCGTCAAGAACCTTGAACGAAAGCAGCTCGTGCAGGTCGGGCGCGGAGCTTACGGTGCAGGCTGGATCATAGTGCCCAAACCCGTAGTAGCCGTCGGACCGACCGCAGTACTCTTGCCTGTCATCTTCAACTTCAATTGATCCTTCGATGGACACGTCCGACATGTCCACCTGGTATTCATGCTCCAAAGGCACCGGTAAGATGATCTGACTGCCCGTGTTCGCGTATTCATTGGAACCAACCGCACCACAGGTCTCCGCCCAGATCTCACCTGTGTTGGGGTCTGACAGCTCGACATGCTCGACATGTACGATTCTTTTCGCGGGCTGCTTCTCATGCGCCGGATCGATGCAACCTGCGGCGACCAACACGAAGAGGTAGCCCATGGACGTCTGCCGCACGGTTCGAACGGGTCGCATTTGACTCTCCTAGTGGCTGATACAGTTACCGTCTTGACAAAGATACGGTTCCCCCCCGCAGTCCGCGTTTGACGAACAAACCGCCGTCACCAGCTCGTGAGCGAAGTTGCAGGGCGTGAGCTTGTACTTCCCATCTGGTTCTGGATCGTACCAGGCTGTCTCGTACGTGAGGGTCGCGCTGCTCGTTCCATCCGCTCCGTCGCCAAAGATGAAACCCGGTTTGCGAGGGAAGTCCTCCTGGGAGTACGTGTGGCTTTCGTGCTCGTCGTTCTCCGAGTCGTCTTCCCATACCTCCACCTTGAGATCGCCTGTGAAGCCCAGGGCCGGGAGCTGCTGGAAGCTGGTTCCATCCGGGTGTTTCAGACCACTCGGCATTCCAGCGAAGAAGCGAGAGGTCCATTCCCGGGCGTCATCGTCTTCGAAATCGTCGATCTTGATGCCCGCCTTTGCCTCCTGTTCTCCGGAAGGCCAAGCACAGACCAGGTTCGGGTCGAAGGTGTCCACAAGGAACATGTAAATCTCGTCGTGTCCGTATTCCTGAGATGTCTTGCATGCGAGCATGCAAGAGTCTTTCCGTCCAAATGTTGGCCCGTAGACCCACGTAAGGCTCGTGCTCCATCCGACCAGGATCTCGTCCGTGGTGCCGTAGTTTTCGGACGGGGCTCTGACAAGATGAAGATAGTACGGAGTCCCCTCGGCCGAGCCCGCCACACCTCCTGACGTTCCCCCAATCTCTCCTCGGTATGCCCCGGTGTGCGACCAGACACGCCATTCTGCTACCGGATTGTCCAATGCACGCACCGCGGTGCCGAATGCTGGTCCATTCTCCACCGGCAACATCGTCTCTGGATCGATCAGCTCCACGGCGTCAATCAGTTCCTTTGCGGCCGGTTCTGCGGCAAAGATGCGAATGTTCTGCAGCTCGGAGCTGTCAGGTCGTTCCAAGCGGATCTTGAACCATGCGTCCGCCCCGGCGTGGAGCTCAGTTCTTGCAGTTGTCATCTTCGCATCGCCGCCCTCGTCTCCCAGTAGCGTGGCATAGGGGGAGAGAACGCAAGCCTCTTCAGGGGTCGCACAGGTGGCCCGATGGAAGTAGAAGACGTATCTGCCTTGGCTTCTTTCCAGCTTGGCTGGGTCCTCGGCAAACACCTTGACCCACAGCGGGAAGTTCGGGGAAACGAACCGGGCTTGCTTGTAGGATGGGGTCCATCGGCAGACCCGGTTTTCCTGGCCATCCTCACACAGTTTGTGAGGAGGCACCGTGATGGTCTCTTTCTTGTAGCCGTGGATGGGAGCCGACAGCTCGGTGTTGTCGAAAACCTGAAAGGTCAGACCATTGTCCAGTCCGTGAACTCCGTTCCGGAACTCGTCCCTTGGATTCACAGAGAATACGTAGTCGCCCGGCTTGGTCACCTTGAACCAATGGACTGCTGTCCGGTAGGGCAGGTGCATGTCAATCTCGCCGATTTCGTCGGTGTCCGGCACTCCATAGGCGGAGGCAGGATCCATGTACAGCTCAAAGCCATCGATCTCTGCGTTCAACCCCATATGGTCCGATATCGGGTCGCCCCCAGCCGGCGCCAATGATCCGGCGCGGGTGAAGCCGCTCGGTCCTGATTCCCCCTTTCTCAAGTTGTAGGCACGGGAGACGTGCTGCACCTTGGCCATAGTGCCCAGGAAGAGGTAGTCGAGTCGCTCTTCCGAGCCAGCACTGATGCCTGCGGTGGCTCCACGATCGAAGGTGACGCGTCCCCCCTGATACAGTTCCGCCCTTTCTTCGTAAAGGGGGTCGAGATTGTTGACCGTACAACCCGTCGCCGGCCATCGAGTTCCACTTTCCGGCACACACTTCCGCGTCATGTTGAACGCCCATGCATCCCTGAGGTCGGCGGCATCCAAATCCGGTGCCGCGTTCGGGCCCGAGGAGTTGAAGTGCTCGTCCCACTCGTTACGCGTCTCGGTCGGCTCGCTCCACGCAGGATCGAACTCGATGCTCGGGTCCAAGAAGTGGAGAAACCTGTCCTCGATCGAGCCCTGCGCGACAGGGTTCGATAGGTCGCCGTTGACGTTCAAGTCGCCCCCCAGAACGAACAGCTCATCGTCCGGGTCTCGGTTGGCATAGATGCACTGGATAGCATCGTTGATCGACTCAACCTGCGCGTTCCGAACGGGCTCCGTGTACCCGTACTTCCGCGGGTTGGACCACTCATCCATAAGACCCAGAGCATCCCACAGGTAGTTGTCGACTGCCTGGTCATGGGCCTGGAGATGGGTGAAGAACACGCTCATCTTCTTGCCGTAGGGGGTCACGACGCGCGCGTAGCCGACTCCTTTGCTGGCGAACTGGTCTGCTCCCACACCGTTGCCGAATTCGCGGAAATATACGGCCGCCGTGAGTTGTGGGCCGAGCAGGGGACTCAGCAGTCCCTCCTCAAGGGCGTACGTGCCTTCACCGAGAACCGAAACGGTCGAGGCTCCGCCGAAACAATCCGCGTCCTGTTCGTCCCGGGTATCAAAGGGCCAACGGCTGAAGAGCATCAGGCCGCTGTCCTGGCGAAAGTCTGTCATTCCCGTGTCGGTGTACAGCTTCCGGGCCACGTACGGGAATGGCCCGTTTCCACCGTCGTAGAGTTCATCCACGATGGTGTCCCGAAAGTCGTCTTCCTCGAACGTCTCGTTGAGCATCAAGACGTCATAATTGCTCTTCTTGATCTTCTTGGCGAATTCCCGGGCCTTGCAGCCAAAGTCCTCGCAACCCGCCAGTTCCGTCGAGAAGCCAGGTAGCGCCTGGACATTCTGCGTCCCCACGCGAATAGGGGTGCCGTTGCCGTAGTAGGGACCGGGCTCGCATCCGCACGCTCCATTGGCGTCGCAGTGACCATCCAGGCAATCCCAATCTACGCAGTGTGCGACGCGGTCTTGAAGACAATCCGGATTCACGTCACTCGGATAGGTCGGCTCCGAACAGCTGCAGAGGCCTCGGGCGCAGGTTGTCGCCACTTGGCACGTTCCTTGATAGCTGGCGCACGGAGTGCCGTCTGTGACTGGCCGGAGAGTTCCGGGTCTACTCGGGTCTGGCTCCGTGCACTCCGTTTCGTTTCCGGGCTCGTACGTGGAGCAGGTACAGTATCCGTAACCGTCGCAGGTAGCATCCCCTTGGCAGCCGAACGCGGGCACACAGGGGGTTCCGTCAGCCTTGTTGACGGCTATCAGTCGTCCCTGGTCGTCCTCGGAGATGCTGATGCAGCCGTTTGCCTGGTCGTCGGGGGTGCCGCCCCCTGGACCAAGGAAACAGGTGCAAGTGTTGTCGTGGCAGCGGCGCGAAGAGGCACCGGGGCACGCCACGTCGTAGCTGCAGGCGGAATCCGGCGGGGCACCCCAGGCGCATTCGTCCCCGTCGTCCCAGATCCCGGAGTCGAACGGCTCGAGCTGAACCCGAGCATGGCTGCGCACCTCGATCTGTCTGGCGAAGAACTGGCCAACATGTATGGCTTCTCCGACCTCCGCGAGAATGAGGTGAGCTCGCGGAGCAATGATGGCACCAGTGAATGGCCGTTCGATCACGACCTGCCGGTCGCCCAGCACCCCAACTAACAGGTCCGTCTCAGCAGTCTCTCGCAACTCCGTTCCCCGAAACACGAAGTCGTCCATGACGTAGACGAAGACGGCGTCCGAGGAGCCATCGACTCTGAGCGTCGAACCTGGCTCGAACGAGAGGGACTGGAAGAAATACCGGCCCGATACCAGTCGCAGCGTGGCGCCAGTATGCACGCCAACATTGGGCCAGGCTCCCGGCACGAGGTTCACGGACTGACCTTGCTCGAGAGTCATGAAACCCTCTGGCAGCGGCGGCACCGCCACAGTACGGGTGAAGGTGCGCATGGTGGGAACGACCGGCAACCAATACGGAACCGAAGAGTCGATTTGACGGTCGAGGGTTGGGGCCCGGAGCCGCCCTGGGATGTTCGTCCGGTTCCTGGTGGTCACGGAGCCGACTGCGTCCAGGTTGCCGACATAGGCGTCCGCATCCAGCCGCGTCGTTCCGTCCTCCGCGTTCACACAGAGGGGCCAACTGGTAGCACCGAAGTTGGGGGGAACTTCCGCGTAGTCCCCAACCGTCAGGGTACCCTTCGCGCCCAACACTACGTTACGCAACGCGACATCCACCGGGATCGTAACGGACAGCTCGAAGAGCTCGGGCTCTTCTGGCGTACCCCCGATGCTTTCCCCTCCGAACCCCGAGGAGCCGCCATTGGTGCTGCTCCCCCCGAAATCCTGGGCTCCTCCCAGACCGAACGAGCCACCGTTGCCCGTCGTCCCTCCACTGATCGAGGTGCCACCCGATCCGGCCGCGCCCCCAATCCCTGATGTGCCCCCGGTGCCAGCGTTGTCATCGATGCGCTGAACGTCGACGATCACGGGTTGATGTTGCGGTCCCGTGGTCGCAGCCTGAAAACCGAAGAGCTCCGACGCTCCTGGGGCAATGACTGCGTCGTAGGGCTCCGGGGCGAAGAGAACCTGGTTCTCCTGCTGCTGGTACATCGCTCTCCAGGGAGGCCCCACGATGTACGACTGGTTCATGGCGACGCGAACCCGCCAGCTCGCGGTCGGCGTCGTCCCGGTATTGGTGACCTTGATCTCCGCCACATAGCCGCTCCCCCAATCGGAGACGATTCTGAGATCGGCGTTGATCCCCGAACCCGGCAATGGTTGGGCCACCGCGCTTACAGTTTCAGAAGAGGATTCCCCCCCCCTGGAATTTCGCCATCGCCGCAACCACCAACCATCAGGAACGCGCCACAAACGGCCCAAACCGCAGATTGCTTGGAGCTCATGGGAACCACCCTACAAGAAGGGTACGAGGTTCACTTCCCCGCACCAAACCCACATATGTCTCGCGCGTGGACGCGCCGAACAGCCAACGCCCAGCCTCGTGAAGGGTACGCCTTCGTTTGTCTTCGTGTCAACCACGACAATGGCCCTTGTCGGTCTCTTGCCGGATGCGGTTGCTTTCAATCGTCAGGTCCCGCGACTGCCGATCTCAATTTGATCTCAATTCTTTCAAATCGGGGTCTGGCTGACTTGACAACAAGGATCCACGGCTCGCGTGGGGCGAGCAACACACCGTGACTGCGCCGCACCGACAAAGACACCAGCCATTGTCGGCACCGCACCAGCAGCGATGTCGTGCAGCTCACGCTGGAACGCCTCGCCCGCGCTCGGACTTGGCGCAGTCCGTCGCAGAGACTCTTGATGACCGCCAACAATCCATTGGGGGGGCACGGAGCGTGGCGCGCGCCCGCTGGCCGGATGGCTGCAGCAGGTTTCGGCCGCTTGCGCGCCGAGACTCGCCAGTATACCCTTGCTAGGTATACCTGACAGAGGTATATTGTTCTCGAGTGACCATTCAGGGCTTCGCGCGAAAGAGCGTTGAGGAATTCTTTCTGACGGGCCGGCTGCCGCGACGAGAGGGATGGTTCTCGGTGGCCAGTATCGTAAGAAGGAAGCTCGATGTGCTCGACTACGCGTCTACGCTGGGCGACCTTGCGTCACCTCCCGGCAACCGGCTCGAAGCCCTCCGCGGGAACCTGCAGGGGCTCCACGGCATTCGTGTCAACGACCAGTGGCGAATCGTGTTTCGCTGGGTCCAAGAGGGGCCGACTGAGGTCGACGTTTGCGACTATCACTGAAGGAGTGCGCGCCATGGACCGTTCCCGAATGACACGAAGTCCGACTCCACCCGGGGAGATCCTTCGGGAGGAATACCTCGTCCCGCTCGGCTTGAGTCAGAAGGAGCTGGCCGACCACCTCGGTCAGGACGTGAAAGTCATCAACCGCATCGTGAACGGCAGATCCGCCGTGACCGCCGAGGTCGCGTTGAAGCTCGCGGCGGCGTTCCGGACGACCCCCGAATTCTGGCTGAATGCGCAGAAGGCAGTGGACCTTTACGCGGCGAAGAGCAAGCTCCGTGAGCTTCCCAAACCGCTGGTCGCGAGGCGCAAACCTGCGGCGTGATCGTTTCACCGCTTCGGCGGCCGCGAACCGCGCTGGCGACGCGAACGGCGGCGGGGCTCGGCGTTCGACGCCGGGAGCTCTGCGGGGGCCTCAATGGGCGCGCCGTTCATGGCCGCCTGCGCGCGGCGGCGCATCTCCAGCACCGCCTCGGCGGTCGCGTAGATCGCGCTGCGCTGGAAACGCCCCGGGCGCCCTGCCTCCAGCCGTGGCCACATTCCCAGGATCCGTCGCATCGCGTCGGCGATGCGGCGCGGCACGTTGAGGCGATCGATGATGGGCTCCAGGAATCGGGTGCAGGCCACCAGACGATCCCGTGAATGGGAACAGGCCTCCAGGAGCGGTTCGATCAACAGGACCGTCCACAGCACGACGTCGTCGGGCGCGTCGCCGTTCTCCCTGCGATATCGATCGATCTGGGTCAACATGGGCCACAGCAGGCCGCCCGCTTCGCCCTCGTCGGCGAGATACGTGGCCAGCTCCGGCAGCAGGACGTCCAATAGGCCCGTCTCCCACGCCAGCCAGAAGGAGCGGTGCGCGGCCCCACCCCGCAACAGGCGCAGCAGCTCCTCGAACAGTCGGGGGCGGGCGGCCATGACCAGGGCCTCGCGGCAACACACCAGGGCGTCGTACACCTCGGGAGCGATGCCGCAGTCCAGGCGCGCCGAGAACTTGATGGCCCGCAGCATCCGCACCGGATCCTCGCGGAAACGCACCACCGGATCACCGATGGTGTTGATGGTGCGCCGAGCGATGTCCGGCATGCCGCCGACCCAGTCCAGGACCTGTTGCGCTTCCAAGTCGTAAAAGAGGCCGTTGACGGTAAAATCCCGGCGCCGAGCGTCTTCGTGGGCAGCGCCGAACTCGTTGTCACTGCGAATCAGAAGATCCCCACCAGCCCGATCCTCCTCGTGCTGCGGGGCCCGGCGGAAGGTGGCGGTTTCAATCACCTTGTTGGAACCGAACAGGACGTGGACCAGACGGAAGCGGCGCCCGATGATGCGAGAATTCCGGAACAGGCGGCGAACCTCGTCGGGGGCCGCGCTGGTGGCAACATCGAAATCCTTGGGCTGGAAGCCCAGCAGGAGATCCCGAACACAACCACCGACCAGGTAGGCCTCGTGCCGCGCACGCACCAGACGCCACACCACCTTGGCAGCATCCGGATCGATGCGGCTCTCGTCCAACACCACCGGGTGGCGCTCCGGCGCGGGCGTCCCACTGGGTTCCGCCGGCTCCGCGTCAGCGACCATTGCCAAATCGGGAGGGATGTCGGAGATCTGGAATCTTGGCAGGGCGAGGTCTTCGCCAGCCAGTGCAGGCTGGCTCGAATCGAGCAGCCGATCGACAACGCTCTGGGTTACTCGGCGGCTACGGCGACGTCTTCGCGACGGCCGCGGGGTTTCGACGCCAAGCGTGGAGTCTGCGGAATCGGCCGCGATTTCCAGAGGGAGGGACAGCTCGGCTTTGCGAGCGAGAGTGGGAGGCGGGGGAGTACCCATCGAGGCAGACCGAAACTTCAAATTCGAGCGGGCGATGCGCCGTTCACTCCGCTTAGCAGCACACCGCCCTGCCGACCAGTAGGTTGGACAACCGATTCCGCGCAGGTTGCCGAATTCGGCTAGCCAGCCGCCATCAGGCGCGCAAAAATGCCCCCAAAAGTGCATACCTACTGGCTTAGATATCGCGGGACGCGCTTCCCGGTACGACGCGGTGAGTACGTATTGGGCCGCAGTCCTTACTGCAGCATCGTCGTCAGCAACGCGCTGGCCTCCCGACAGCACTGCACCATTCAGCTCACCTCCGATGGCCTGACCGTGGTCGATCTGAGCAGTCGCAACGGCACCACCGTCAACGGCGAGAAGTTGGAGGGGCGCCGCACGCTTGAGGCTGGGGACATCGTGCGGATCGGTTCCGACGCGATCGAGGTGTTGTCGACGGACACCGGGATGCAAGCGACCGGACCGCAGCAAGTGGCTTCCCCGTCCCAAGATACCCAACCCCGGTTGGGGGGGTGCATCCCTTCCCTGGATGCCCTGCGGTCCCTGGCGTCAGCCTTCGATGACGATTCGAGCACCGTCACCGATCAGGACACGATTCGTCTGATGACCGAGCTGGTGGAGGCAACCGACGTCTTACCCAATCGCCAAGAGAAGGTCATCATGTTGCAGACGTCGATCGGCGCGGTCGTGCAGGCTCGATTGCAGCGGGGCCAGTGGTTCGAGGGTCGGGACGTCGATCGGTTGCGCCAGGCCATTTCCACCATGGCCGGGTGGTTCCCCGATGGTCGACTGGACCGATGGTCCGCCGACTTGAACCAGGCGCTGGGGCCACGTTCGTGAGTGCCCTTCCGGTCACTCGCGACCAGGACCCCGGCCCGCTGAGGTTTGAACGCTAGGTCCCTTGGCCCCGGTTACGACTGGCAACCAAAAAAGCCAGCAGAGGTGCCCCTAAACAAGCGGTGATGACGCCTACCGGGATCTCATGCTGGGGCATGGCCAATCTGGCCAGGGCGTCGCAGGTGACCAAGAAACCAGCCCCCGCCAGGAGCGAACCAGGCAGGACCACCCGCAGTTGCGCTCCCCAAGCCAACCGCACGATTTGCGGCACGACAAGTCCGACGAAGACGATGGGACCCGCGAAAGCCACCACCGTTGCCACGCCCAGGGCGACCGCCGCCAAGGCCACGGCTCGTACCCTGGCCACCGCGACCCCCTGGGCTGACGCGAGTTCCTCGCCCAGGGCCAGCGCCTGCAGGGGCCTGGACAGACCCAATAGCGCTATCCAGGTGGGAACCAGTAGGACCGCCGCCAGAAGGCCTGCATCGAATCCGATCTGCGCCAGGTGACCCAGGGACCAGCGGCTCACCGCCGCCAGTTGCGCCGTGTCTGCAAGATCCTGGATTGCGGTCGCCAGAGCGGTGGTTGCCAACGTCACGGCAATACCCACCAGCAAGACGTCGACGGTTCGTGCCCGACCGCTGGCGGAGAGCGCCACCACCCAGAGACTGGTCGCGAGAGCACCCGAGAAGGACAAGACCGTCACCAAGGACAGGCCGGTCCAACCCAGCCATGGTCCGATGACCATGGCCAGCAGCGCGCCCAGGGTGGCACCCGCCATGCTGCCGATGGTGCTGGGCGTGGCCAGGGGATTGCGAAACAGGGCTTGGGTGGTGGCTCCAGCCAAACCCAGCGTCCCCCCCACCAGGAGTCCAGCCAGGAGCCGGGGGAGTCGCAAGCGAAACAGCACGAACTCCCAGAGCTGCGGGGGCGGGAGCGGCAAGAGGCACAAAAGGACAGGTCCCACCAGGAATAGGCCAAGGATCAGCCGGGAACCGAGCTTGGCGCGCCCAGTCATGGCAAAGGCACCTGGTCGATGCAGGATCCGGGCTGCGGAACGATCAGGCGGGAGCGGCCCTCGCCCAGAGTCACCATCGTGGTCCGATACAGCTCCCCCAGGCAGGAACCCAGGTCCGACGAGCCCCAGGCGACGTCGAACTGGACACGTCCCTTGTCGATCCCAACCACCCGAATCGACTCGGCGTTCTCCCAGTGGGCCAGAAGATTCACGTCGTGGGTGACCACCACGACGGTCACTCCGTTCTGTCCGAGCATCCCCAGCCTTTTGTACACCGCGGAGCGCTGAGCCGGATCCAGATGATTGGCGGGCTCGTCCAGCAACACGGCGCCTGCGTCCTGCGCCAAGAGCGCTGCCAAGGCGACACGCTGGCGCTCGCCGCCCGACAGGGTACCGAGGAGCCGTGAGGCCAGGGCAGCTGCACCCACTCTGTGCAGAGCCTGCCGAGCTGCCTCCAGGCTGGCCTGATGGGTCTCCCGAAAGCGATACCGTGCAACTGCGACGGTTTGTTCAACCGACAGGCCTTCCTCCAGGGTTGGTTCCTGGGGCAACCAGGCCAGCCTTCTGGCGCGTTCCCGGGGCAACAGCTGCAACGGGTCGTCACCACCGACGGTTACCTGACCCTGCTGGGGGCGAATCAGACCCAGCCAGCACCGCAGAAGAGTCGTCTTGCCAGCTCCGTTGGGGCCGACCAAGGCCACCGATTCCGTTTGCCGGACGGCCAACGACAGGCCGTTCAAGATGCGACCGCCGCGTCGTTCCACGACCAGCCCCGACACGCTGAGCGCGGTCACTCTCTGCTCCTATGTCGCAGACGAAGCAGCTCGGCTCGCAAACGGGGCAAGAGCCGCAACAGAGCCGGACCCGGTACCTCGATCTCGGGGCTGGAAAGGATACCCAGCCGCCGCTGGGCGATGGCGCGCATCCCGGACAGACCCATCCAATCCTTGCGCAACAGCTCCGGGTCGGTGTTAGCCGCATCGAGCAGAACGATCATGTCCGGGTCGAGCATCACCGTCTGTTCCAGGCTGAGCCGAGGGGCGGTCGTCACTTCCCAGGTGACCGCGTTGCGACCACCCGCGGCGCGCAGCAAATTGCCGTGCACCGACTGGTCGCGAATGAACCACACCTCGGCAAGCTGACCTGGAACTTGGGCCAGCGCAAGCAGGACCGAGGGAGCACCGGGCGCCGTTGCAACGTCCAGCTCGCGCTGATAACGCCGCGCCAAGTCCTCGGCCAATGGCCCCTCGTTGACCAGCTGCCCCAGTCGACGCGTCGACGCGATGATGTCGTCAAGGGTGAGCCATGGGAGAGCCTCCACGGGGCCCAGGCCACGCAAGTCATCCAGGGAAACGCCCCGAACGGTGAGGGCCAGGATCCTCGTGGGGCGGGTCAGAGCGATCGCCTCGAGGCGCGGGGAGTACCCGCTGCCAACGCGGGGCAAGGCCTGCAACGGGGCAGGAACCCGGCAGTGATCGCTGATCCCGACGAGGCTATCCTGGGCCTTCAGGGCGACTAAGGTTTCCGTGACGGCCGGGGCGAGACTCACCAGTCGGCTCTCCTTACCGGGGCGCCGTGAAGAATCACCGGTCGGGGAGCAGCCCATGGCCCCACGGAACGTCGCCAACAGAGCGCAACCGACCCAGACGATCCAAAGCAACGATGCGCCACGACGGTTCACTGCCGTTTCCCCGGGGGTCAGCTCGACCGCACGGGACGACGAATCGCCGTCGGGGAGCTCGGGACGGTGCGCAGATTGCGCTCGTGGATCAGGCGAAGGCCGTCCAGGGTCAGGTTGGGATCGACGTTGTCAATGACCCGGGTGAACTTGGCGATGGTGCTGGCCAGGCCCCCAGTCGCCAGAACTGCGGCGGTTACGCCCATTTCCGCACGCAGCTTGTCCACCACCCCGTCGACCAGCGACGCGTAGCCATGCACCACCCCGGACTGCATCGCATGTGTGGTGTTGCGACCGAGCACCCGAGGGGGCTCGGCGATCTCGATCCGGGAAAGCTTGGCCGCGTGAGCCAGAAGGCCATCCAGACTGACCAGCATCCCGGGAGCAATCACCCCGCCCAGGTATTCGCCCGCCCCCGAGATGCAGTCGAAGGTCGTGGCGGTTCCGAAATCGACGACGATGCAGGCATCGTGAACCCTTTCATAGGCGGCGACCGCGTTGGCGATTCGGTCCGCCCCGACCTCCCGCGGATTATCGTACAGGATGGGCATTCCCGTCTTCAGGCCCGGACCCACCACCAGCGGCTCGCGCGCGAAATGGGTGCGAATGACCTGAACCATGAGGTCGGTCAGGGCCGGCACTACGCTGGCGATGATGGCCCCGTCCAGGACTCTGCTCTTTAGACCCCGAAGGCTCAAGAGCTGGTCAAGGAGCACGAGCTGCTCGTCGACGGTGCGGTTGGGATCAGTGGATGTCCGAAAGGTGTGTTCGAGGCAGCTGTCCTCGTAGATCCCAAAGACCACGTTGGTGTTACCGACATCGACCGCAAGCAGCATGGCCGTCAGCTTAGCATTGGAGGTCAGGGTACGACCGTCACCCGGCGAATCACGTCCCCGACCGTCAGCCGGTCCCAGCCACGGTCAGCGCGTCCAATCCGACTGTGCGTGCCGCCGAGATGCGGATAGGGGCCCAGCGTCACGAAGATCTGGCCCGAGCCCGTGTCCGGCCCGGAAAGCGCCATCCCCACGTCACGCGTGTCGAAGGGCCCCGGCGCGGGCTCGCAGGGCAAGGGGACACGCCCTGCCCCTCCGTAACCGTCGCCGCCCCGGTCTCCCAGCTGAACGACGAACCCGGGCACGACGCGGTGAACCACGACTCCGTCATAGTACCCCTGCCGCACCAGCTCTAGCACCCTCAGGCTGGCCAGAGGCGCCTCACCGGGCAGGAGCGTCAACTCCAGCGGCCCCACATCGGTCTCGAAGCGCAACCGCGTCGGGTCCTGCGACGCCAAGGCCACGTCCTTGTCGGAACGGGGCACCACCAGGGGACATTGGCGGCTGGGTTCCCCCAAGCGTCGCAGCGCGGCCTCGGCGTGAGAACGAAGCACCGGATGCTCGCCGGTGCATGCAGCGTCCAGAATGGCTTTGACGCTCAGAACCCCGAGGGATCCCGCCGCGTCGAACAGGGCAGCTCGCACCTCGATGGCGTCGGGAGGGAAGGAACGCTTGAGTGCTTGCTCGACTGCCACCAGGATGTCCGGACTCGGTCGCTCGGATTTGGAGAGGCGAGCTCGCTCCGGGTGGTTCCCAAGCAGTCGAGCCGCCGTCGCAACGACGCCCTGCTCCTCGGCGCGCAGCGCCGCGACCAGGGTGGGAACCGGGTCGACCATTTCCACGTGGTGAGCCAGCGCCGCGAGGGCCTCCATGCGCACGACCGGATCCGAACTCTCGGCAAGTTGCCGCCACGCTACGCCCTTGGTCCCCTTCCAGTTGCCGCGATCCAACACGGCGAGACGCGCCAGCCGGCCCTGTCGTCCTTCTCGATCCGGGTCACAGGTCACCAGGCTCTCCGCCTGCTCCCGATCGGTCAATAGGGCCGCCGCTCGACAACGGAGCTCCACCACCCGGCGCAAAAGGGCTGGCGACCGCCCCTCGGGAATGGGGATCTTCACCAGTTGTTCCAGGGTCGAGCGAGCCTCGGGCGGCGCGCCACGTAGGCCCTCCAAGGTCGACAGCAGCGGGCCCCAGGTGTCCGAAACCACAACGGCCTCGCTCACCTGATCGGCGCGCCACGCCAGGCGGTGAAGAACCCGGCCCAGCGCGCTCTGACCGACAGAACCCAACCGAGCCAGCGAGCGAGCCGCGTCAGCCCTCTCGGTCGCATCGAAACCACTGCTGTCGAACAGGACCCGCTCCAGCAGGGGTACGGCCGAGTCGCCCGCCAAAGGCAGAGCACGGATTGCGTACCGCCTGGACGCACCGCCGCCCCGAAGGAGCCGTGGAGCCACGGTCAGCAACCGTTTGCCAATCGGCGCGTCGACCGCAGAAAGGCGGGAGAATGGGAAAAGTGCGGTAGGATTGGGGTGCTCTTTGTCGGCCTCGTCCAGCAGCGCCACCAACGTCGTGGTGTCGAGCTGGTGTCGTTCATCCACCATCCTGCCCAGGCCGAACGCCGCCTTGTCCGCCCACGCAGCAGGCAGGCGCAACCAGTTGCGCAGCGTCCCTTCGGCTAGGGGCGACGCGCAACGCCCCAGAGCGTCGGCGATCGCCGCCACCGCCTCCGGGGCCGGCGAACCGTCGCCGGGAATGGTGGCCGGCGCCTCGCGGTGTGAGTCATCGGGTAGAAGGCTGGCCGCGCGCAGGATGAGCGCGGTCGCCGTTCGGTCCGGTTCCTTTTGCGCGCAGCGACGCCCAAGGCCGAAGGCGGACCAGGCCACCACCTCCCCGTCCTCGTCGGCGAGACCGCGTAGGAGTAGTGCCTGCGCTGAATCACCCCCGATCCGGGCGATC
The DNA here is from genome assembly GCA_964648165.1 of uncultured Polyangiaceae bacterium. Classification (GTDB taxonomy): domain Bacteria; phylum Myxococcota_A; class Polyangia; order Polyangiales; family Polyangiaceae; genus FEN-1139. Next base: position 29,610 of record CAZYKT010000042.1, read on the forward strand.
GCGCGCAGGGCTGCCCGGCGCACCCGCACGTCACGGCTCGACTGATCGTCCTTGGAGATCCCCCGGATATCCCGGAGTGCCTCGGCGCGTCGAGCCGCGGCAAGCCGGGGAGATTCCGGCTCACCGCGCCGATCGGGACTTGGATCGCTGCTCGGCCCACGGCAAGCGCAGAACGCTAGCAGGATGACGCTGCATCCCGTCCAACGCCTCGCGACTCGTGAGCGCGCTCGCGCCAGAGTCCGACTACTTTTCGTAGATCTGGGCAGCAACCACACCCTGCCCCTGCGGAACCTCGATGATGATACGCATCGGCGCCGCGATCGGCCCGGATTTCCAGCCCGGGTTGGGACCCAGGACCGCTTGCGGACCCGAGGTCTGATCCTGTGCAATGATCATGGATACCATCGGCGGAAGCAGCTTGACGTTGACCTCGGTCACCCCGGGTCCGCCCACGGCAACGACGGTATAGGTCTTGTTGGCGCCGAGCTGGACAGGCTCTTCGAGCGTCTGACCCTGGGCAAAATTCCCCACGATCAAGTTCCCGAACGGCTTGGATCCCGGGACTGCCTGGCCCTTGCCAAGCTGCTGGACCACGGGCTGCACGGCCGCGGCCATGGAGATGTCGACGCGCTGAGCGGCTCCCCCGGCGGCGGGCGC
>CAZYKT010000042.1:30366-51738 GCA_964648165.1 uncultured Polyangiaceae bacterium
TGCGGGTATGCCTGCTGCTGCGGATACTGCTGCTGGAACCCCTGCTGCTGGGTGTTCGGAGGGGCAGATTCCTGCGAGCTACCGCCACAGGCCCCCATGGCGAATGCGGCGAGACCAAGAAGAAGATGATGGCGACGCGTAGGATGCATGACCAGGCTCCCTGTCCTTCGGTGGTTGACAGGCCGGGCAATCGCCGCCTGTCAGGTTCGACGTGACACCCTACCCTCAGAGGGGTGCCAGGGTCCATAGAATCGGCGTCAACGGATCGAACCGGACGACCATTCGGCCGCGACCGAACGGTGACTCATTGCTCATATTCGAGGTCGATGAGCGCCGTCCCAAGGCGGAGCTGCCTGACCGACGGGCGACGCTCCACCACCCGATACGGTTCCTTGAGTGGCATCCCCTCGAACTCACGACGCAACCGAAAAATGTCGAGGTTGAGCTTGTTCACCTCGGCCCCCGTGAAGCGCGCCGCATCTTCCACGGTGATCCATCCTGCTTCCGGCTCCTTGACACCCTGCCGTTGGTCATTGAGCCGTGCCTCGGCAAGAACGAGCAGAAGTTCGTGGGAGGCCCGACTGGGCAGCGTATAGACGCGCGCACCGATCGTAGCAACCGCCGGGATCTGCTCCCGGTCGGCGCTCACCCGCAGACTGAGCCGAACGGTGCGGAAATCCTCGAGCTGCCATTCGCGCTGCATCCCAGTCTCGGCCACCTCATCGGTGTAAGGGGGCATCTCGACCCGCCAGGCGGCGCGCCCGTCTCCAAGGACTTCTTGGTCAACCAACTTCCGGCTAACCCCAACGCCATCATCCACGCACCAGCCCTGGGCGCCGAGGTATAGGGTCAGCTCCGGCTCCTCTTCGGACGGCAGCGCAATGAGCGTCGATTCCGGACACAGGATGGCTTCAGAGTGGGTGGCGCGCAGCCGGAACCGCGGCGAATCAACGGAGACGACGTGCCAGCAGATGTCCCGATGTCCAAAGACGAGCTTCTGGTCCAGGGCAAGCTGGATCCTGTCCGCGGAGGCAAGCCGACGCCCGTCCACCCAGGTCCCGTTGGTGCTGTTGAGATCCCGGAGCCACCAGGCATTCCTGGCCCAACCGATTTTGGCGTGGTCCCAGGAAACCCGTGGGTCGTCAATCCGTGGCCCACAGTGAGGGGCTCGCCCCACCAGCGCTTGGGGCCCCAGTGTGACCGCTCTTCCCTTGTCGTCCTCCAGGACTGCCATGCCGATTTCCGCGGCTGGTTTTAGGCCGGAGCGAGCCGAAAGTCGAGCCAGGCCGCAATCGACCAAAACGGCTGTGCCGAGCCCCGGTCCGGTTGACAGCCCCCGCCGATCCCCCAAGAATCGGGCCGCGGAGAGGCGTTCTGGTCAATCGGACCTGAAAAGAGCACTTCGGTCCTGAGCCTGGAAGGAAAGCGTGATGAGTCTCATCAAGGAGTTCCGAGAGTTCGCGGTCAAGGGCAACGTGGTCGATCTCGCCGTCGGTGTCATCATCGGCGGGGCGTTCGGCAAGATCGTTAGCTCGATTGTTGCCGACGTGGTCATGCCTCCCATCGGGCTTTTGGTGGGTGGGATGGATTTCAGCGGGCTGGCCTTGACGCTGCGCGAAGCGCAGGGTCCGAACCATCCGGCGGTGGTGATAGGCTACGGCAAGTTCCTACAGAACACGGTCGACTTTCTGATCGTGGCCTGGGCCGTATTCCTGTTGGTCAAGTTGATCAACCGGCTCCGTCGCGAGGAACCGAAGCCGGCAGCCGCTCCGCCCGCACCCCCACGCCAGGAGGTCCTGTTGGAAGAGATCCGGGATATCCTGAGCGAAGGCAAGAAGGCAGACGCTCAGTAGCAGGGGGCTCCTGCTTGGGTTGGTGCGGCGCAGTACCGGCCCCGTCCGCGACCACGCCGCGCCAGCTGCGCCATTTCAGGCACGCCCAGGGCACGGTCAGAAGGATGAGCCACTGGGTCACACTCGCGGACAGTCGTGGCTGCGCCGAACCACCCAGACCTCTGAACAGCAGGATGCCGACCAGCAGGGTCGTCAGTAGCAGGACTCGGGCCAACCAAGCCCGGCTGGCTCGAGACCAGCGCCCTTCCAGGACCAGCGCCTCGATGGTCAGAAGGGCCCCGCCCAGGAGCACAACACCCAGCTCGGCCGCGGCAAGATTGGGACCCACCAGGCCGCGGTCGCTGTCTCCGCGCAATAGCTCGAGCAGGAACCGCCCCAACCCGTAGGCGAGGATCAGGACAAGCCCCAACTGACCGGGAAAGCGCGGGCGAGAGAGCCACCACCACCCGAAGGCGAAGCAGGACATTGCGAGCAGCCACTCGTAAAGCTGGGTGGGGTGCACGGGGTGAGCCCAGAGGGCCTCAATGGGCAGGCCTTGATGGCGAACCTGCTCGAGCCACGCGTAGGACCCAGCGATGCTCCCGTCCTCGGCGGCAGCGAAGCGCGGGAAGGTGCCCAGGCGCGCCAGCCAGACGGGGCTGGAGGCCGGGAGATTGCGACCGAAATCGCACCCTCCCAGATGGCAGCCCAACCTGACCGCCGTGGCACCGAACACTGAAGCCAGAGCGAAGGCATCGAGCCATGGGGCGAGCGGCAGATGACGACGCTGGCAGAATCGTGCCAGGGCCCATCCGGCAACCAACAAGCCACCGTAACCGTGCAGTCCGCCCGACTGGGGACCGACCTGGGTGAACAGCGGATCCCTTGTGCCCTCAATGAGCAGCTGGGTGCCGCGAGCTCCCAGAAGACCGCTCACCAGCACGACCCAGAAGGCCGGCCCCAGGTGTTCGGCGGAGAGATGCAACCGATTGGCAACCAGGAGCAGCACCATCCAACCCATGGCCAGAGCGGCAGCCAAGGAGAGACCGAATGCGGTCACATCCAGGGGCGCGAGTTGGACGCGATGATCCTTTGCCAACCATGCTGCCAGGGCGCAGCCCAAACCCACGACCACACCCGCCACCAGCCTGCTCCGGTCGTGCTTGTGGACCGCCCATCCCGCCAACAGAAAACCGAGAGCGGCGAGCACCCCCAACAGCGTGCGGGAGGAGGTGACCCAAGGGGGCACGAAAAGGACGAGCAGGACCGGGTGCATCGAGACGGTTCCGACGCGCCGGCCGACTCGCCCGCGCGTCGCAGGGCCTGTGGTAGCATCCCTTTCCGTGAGTCGTCGGTCGAGGTGCATCTGGTTGGCGTGGATCCTGCCGGTCCAGTGTGTCCCCAATGAGCCACCCGGTGGCCAGGCAACCGACGCCGCACCCGAGCGACCGCATGCCAAGTCCAACCCATTGGCTGCGCCCCGGGGTCTGCGCCGGGCCCCGGAGATGACACCTTGGAAGGTCGCGGACTCGGCGCGCTCCGCCGACGCATCACCCCCATTACCACCAGCTGTCAGGCTGACGGCCCCTTTTCATGACGACTTCGAGCGAGCCACTCTGGGCTCCGACTGGTTCGCGACCAGTGATGCCTGGAGAATCGTGGACGGCAGACTGTGTGCCAAGGGCGCGCGGAACCATCCGGTGTGGCTTCGCCGGCGCCTCCCGGTCAACGCACGAGTCCAGTTTTCGGCTCGGAGCCTGTCGCCGGAGGGAGATTTGAAGTTCGAGATCTTCGGCGACGGAAAGAGCACCTCGCGCTCCGTCACCTATGACCATGCCACCTCCTACGTGGGGATCATGGGGGGCTGGAAGAATCGAATCCATGCCCTGGCACGCCTCGACGAGCATGGCAACGACCGAAAGGAGCTGCGTGTCGATCCGGAGAGTCAAGACGTCCGCTTGCAGCCGGTGGTTCCCCAGAAAACCTACAGATTCCTGGTGGAAAGGCAGGACGGCCGAACCGTGCGCTGGCAGGTCGACTCCGTTGACTGGCTGCGGTTCGAGGACGATTCCCCGCTGACGGGGCTGGGGCACGAGTACTTCGCCTTCAACGACTGGGCCGCCGAGGTCTGCTTCGACGACCTGAGCATCACCCCCCTTTCGGACTAGGGCACCGTGGAACCCATCGAGCTCGACACCGCCATCGAGGAACTCGAGACTCGGGTAGAGCGATTGCGCGCCCTGTACGAGCAGTACTTCATGGGCATCGAGAAGATCCCACCCCACGTCGTTCACAAGGACGTGGAGCGCCGCATCTACATGCTGCGTCGGGAGCAGATCCGCAACACGGCCAAGCGCTTCAAACTGCAGACCATCATCCAACGCTACAATACGTTTCAGCAGTACTGGATGCGCATCATGCGCGAGATCGAGAACGGGACCTATCGTCGCCACGTCCTGCGCGCCGAGCGGACCGCAGGAGCCCTGGCGCTGGCGGCGGCGGCAGGCCAGAAGGGTGCCGCGACCCTCGAGGGCCCGAACCCGGCTCAGCTCGCCAGCGTGGAGCTCGGCGAGGATCTGGGCGAGCTTGGCGCCTCGGCGGACTTGGAGGGGCTCCTTGCCGGACTGGATCTCGACGATCCACTGCGCCGCTCCATCCCACCAGCGGCACGAGAAAAAGCCAGACCCAAACCGACCCCTTCCGGAAAAAAGGCCGCGCCGGCAGAGGCTGATGACCTCGAACCTCCCCCCTCGTCGGAACCGACCCGTCCTGGGCTCGGTGTCCCGGGAGAGAGCCAGTCCCCACCGCGACGCAGGCGAGCCAGTCTCATCCCCGCCAAGGTGGTACCGGTCGAGACACCATCTGCCCATGCCGGCGCTCCACCGGCCGCGCGGGCCGCTCCGCCCCCAAGACCCGTCCGCACCGCACCTGCCCAGACACAGACGGGAATGCCTCGACCCCCACCGCCATCGCAACGATCCCCCAAGTCCCCAGAGCCCCAGGCCGCGCCACCCACTCAACCAACGAGCGCCAAGCCGGCCTCACCCGCCCGCGGAGCCAAGCCGTCTGGTTCTCCGCGACCCGGCCGAGCCACACCGCCCTTGGGCACGCTCAGCCACGACCGCGTGGAACGGATTGCCAACAAGCTGCGCGACGCCAGGCAGCAGACCCACGAGAAAGCCGATGTCTCCGTTGAAGCACTGACCAGGAAGCTGGAAGCCACCGCTGCCGAGCTTCGCAAGAAGCACGCCGGCAAGACCATCGATTTTGACGTCGTGATCAAGAACGGCAAAGCAGTGGTAAAGCCGGTGGTCCGGTGAGTCGACTCACGGCGCACAGCCCGTGAACTGCACGTCGGTCTCGGTGAAGACGGGCTCACCGGTGAGCTCGCTGCCCAAGGCGGGCATGGTGAACGTGACGGTCTGACCGTTGGCGTTGGTCACCCGCACCGTGTAGGGGCCATTGCCGAACCCATCCGTGTCCACCCAGTAGTTGTAGTCCATCCGCACCGGGGTGCTGACGTGTCCACCCCTCGCCTGCACCTCCACACCGGTGAGCGCGATGGGGTAGTTCTTGAAGGCAATCCCCGTCCAGCCGGGACTGCTGCCGTCCTTGATCGCGTACTGTAGGTTCCCGGTGACGAGCTCGGCAGGACAAGGGACATAGCGCCAGCTGATATCCATCACGCCCACCCGACCAGCAGCCTCCGTACCCCCCACCATCTCGGCGAAGGCCGGCTTGTTGAGATCGATGTGATAGGAGCCGTCGAAGCAGTGGGTCGGGTTCTGCTCCGCCGCGCAGTTATCCACGATTTGGACGGTAATGACGGGGGTACCGAGGCACACGTCAGCTCGCGTGTCGGTGCAAGTCACCTCCACGCAAGCGCCGCAGGTGGCAGAGTCCGCGTACTGCTGGCCGGCAATGGCGGCCACGAAGGTCCCAAGCTCGGTCCCCTTGTAGCTGCAGTTGACCAGGTTGGTGGGAAGCTCGTACCAAGTGGCGGTGGCGGTGTAGACGGGGGCGTCCGCCTCACAGGCCTCGCTGACGCCAGTGAAGCCGCTCACCGAGGAGCCCCCACCCGCGTTCTCGTACGACCCTGCGATCGCGGTGCACTCGGCGGGGAGATGACAGGCACCGAAGCAGACGACCTGGCCTTCCGGACACCGGCAGCGCCCTGCGTCGCAGTACTGCCCCTCGGCACATGCCTTGGTACAGTCCCCACAGTGGGTGGGATCGGAGTCCAGATCGAAACAGCCGTCCGGGCACGTGGTGCTGGTCGCGCTGCAACCAGCCTGTGGCACGTCGCCCCCCGCACCGAGCACCCCGCCGTCGCTGGTGCTTCCACCATTGCCAAGTCCTCCCTGGTCGGCGACGCCACCTTGCTCGGTGGAACCACCCGAGCCGCCGCTCGCTGGCCCTCCGCCGGTTGGTCTTCCACCCGCGGCTTCGTCTCCTCCCGAACCCAACGGCACCCCACCGGAAGCCGGACCATTACCGCCGGCCGGTCCTCCCCCCAAACCGGCCGGCCCTCCCCCCACGTCGGGTATCGAACCACCGTCCGCGGAGACTCCCCCCAATCCACTGCCCCCCGAATTCGGGGTCGCGTTGCCTGCCGTGCTCGTCACACCCGCGTTGGCCTGGCCATCTCCACCCAAGCCCGTATCGCCCCCCGTCATCCGTACGATCTCCCCAGGAGACGAACAGCCCCCCACGGCACCAACCAGCACCGCGAAAACCGCCAGCTCTCCCACGCGCAAGAATGACCTTACCGTCTGCAAGAATGCCATCTTGACCTGAATGTGTGCGGAAAACCGAGCCAGGGCTCGAAAGGAATCGGGAATTCGGCAACCACCGGACCCGGGGAACCACCAGCCGAGCTCCAGTCAAGCATGGCCCCGACAGGGCGTGGTGTCCCGTATTTACCGGCACCGCTGGGTTGCCCGAGCGCATGCCCAGCCGTCGCCCCTCGCTCGGGGTCAGCATCCGCCAGCGCCCGTCGACCGAAGGGCGGAAGGCGGCGGTCAGCCTCTCATCCGCCAGCGCCCGTCGACCGAAGGGCGGGAGGCGGCGGCTGGCTGTTGCGCGCCTCGACGAAGACATCCTCCTCACAGCGGAGAATCGTGCAGTTGCTGCGCCCCTTCTCGCGCATCCGGCCGCACAGAGCGGCGAGATCCTCGTCGGCGTCCACCAGATCCCCCTCGACAGGGCGACGCGTTTCCTTGTCGTAACGGCAGTTGTCTAGCGCGACCCACATGCCGAAGAGCTCGGGAGAGCGGCAGAGGTCAGACCATGGCAATGGACGCTTCATAAAACTCGAAAGAAGATGGGTAGCGGTTGGACCGTCCCCTTAGGGGGGCTTCCTCTGGGGAAGCGTGACTGGTCTCGTACGGCCCAGAACGTAGACGCGCATGACGGGGCGCGTCAAGGGAACCGGGCACAGGTCGGCTGTTCGTTTTGCACTATTGGCAGCTGGTTCCAGCCAGAGCGCCCGCAACCGAGGCACCGGCACCCATGGCCTGCGCCGCGCTGACGATGGCTCGGGCCTGGCCACACTGCTGATTGCGCGCGGCGCGCTGGGCGGCGGTGTTGGCGTTGCGTCGCACCTGCGACGAGCATCGCGCCTTCTGTGCCGCGTCCGAGCATTGCTGATATGAGCTCAAGGCTCCGGTGATGTTGCCCCCACTGGCCGCCGTGATGCACGCCGCGCAGGCGTTGGCGTTGCCACCACCGGCGGCGGGAGTGGTCGTCGAAGACCCCGTAGAGGTCGTTCCGCTCGAAGTGGAACTCGACGCGGTCGTCGCGGTCGAACCGGAGCCCTGCGTCGCGGTTGCCGCCGTCTGGGCGCCGGTCGCCGAAGCCACCGCCGCCGCCGTCGCCACCGCTCCGGCGGTGGCCCCGGGCTTGGCACCGGAACCGGGGCGAGGGCGATTGCCAGTCGTGCTCTGGCTGGTGCCGAGCAACGAACCCTCTGTGCTGCCCGGAATTGGGGCAGTGGATGTCGTCTCCGTGCTGGGCGATTCGCCGCTGACCACCGCCGGACCGGACGACCCGGCATCGGTCCCAAATGACCCGGTTAGGGTGGTCTCCTCGTCGGGCGCCCGGTTCCGGACCACGACGATGACCATGGCAACCACCAAGACCAAACCGACACCGACGAGACCGACGACCAGTCCCTTGCCGCCACCGGAGCGGCGAGCCGGGGCCGGAGGCACCGGCATGGCTGCGGCAGCCTGGGGTGCCATCGCCACCGGTGCGGCGGCTGCCGGCACCACACCGGCAGGAGCCGCGAAGGCTGCGGTCGGTGCAGCCGCAGCACCCGCAGGCACTGCCGGCATGGCTGCGGTGGGTTGATAGCCACCGCCACCCACGTCTGCGATGACCGGAGCCTCCGCCGTCATGCGGGCCCCTCCCGAGAGCGCCTCGAAGAAGGCCCGGGCTCCCTTGGGGCGCAATTCCCGATCCTTGCTCAGCGCTTGGAGGATGGCCGCACGCATCCCCTCGGGGATGGACTGGCTCGGCGCCGCAACCTCGAAGGGCGTCGGCTGGGCCGTCATGTGTTGAGTCGCCCATTGCCATGGGGTGTCCGCCTCGAAGGGAAGTCGCCCGGTGAGCATCTCGTAAGCCATCACACCCAGCGAATACACGTCGCTGCGCGCATCCAGCGACTTGCCGGTGAACTGCTCGGGACTCATGTAGGGTGGCGTCCCCAGGACCATTCCCTGCTGGGTCAGTTTCTTCTCCCTCTGGGCGTCCGCCGATTCGGTTCGAGCGGCGATGCCGAAATCGAGGACCTTGACGAAATTGTCGTCCCCCGCGCGATGGGTCAGGATGACGTTTTCGGGTTTGAGATCGCGGTGGACGATCCCCTGGCCGTGCGCCTCTTCCAGCGCGCCGCACATCTGCCGAAGGATGCCGATGACCCGGTCAGTGGCCATAGCACCCTCTTTCTCGATGGCTTCGCTCAGGGAGCGGCCCGAGACGAACTCCATCGCGATGTACAGGGTCCCATCGGGTGTCGCTCCAAAATCGTAGACCTTGATGGTGTTGGGGTGTTCGAGCTGAGCGACCGTCCCGCACTCGCGGTGGAACCGGGCCAGCACGCTGGCATCCTTGGACAAGTGACTGTGCAAGGTCTTGACAGCCACCTTGCGCGTGGCCGAACCCATCTGTTGTTCACCAACGTAGACGATCCCCATGCCCCCTTCGCCCAGAACCCCGGTGATGCGGAAACGCCCTCCGATGATTTGACCCACCATCGGATCCTGCTCGGTACTCTCGACCCGCATGGGCAGGGCCAGCCCACAGGTGGCGCAGAACCTTGCACCATCGATGTTTTCGTTGCCACAGGACTCGCACTTCATGGTGCCTCTGAGATTCGCACGAACCGGACGTCGAATTCCACTTCCCTTGGGAGGTCCGGAGGAACCCGGTCAGGGCGAGCGGCGGCCGAGGGGCCCAGGGCTGGCCGGGGTGCTCTCCACACCGGCGTCGAGGGGCTCCGCGGCGGGGCGCACCCCATCCGCCACCGGGAGGGGCCAGCGCAGGGTGGTTCGCTGTTGGGTGGCGCGGTCCACCAGGACCAGGCTGGTTGCACGGGGACTGTCCGGGATTCGGACCACCTGTTCGGCACGAAGCTTGGAGGCAAACGTGACGGGCGGATCGGAACCCGCTTCAGGCTCGGCGCCGCCGAGCAGCGGGAAGTTGTAGCGAACCCGGTCCACCAGTTCGCAGCCTATCCAGAGCTCGACCGCGAAGCGCCCCATCTTGCGCTCAGTCGACTCGACCCGTTCCGTCCGCTCGCTTCGGCTCTCCACCAGCTCGACACGCCCGGAATCGTAGCGGAGCCTGAGGCGAACCCAGTCGCGTGTTCCGAGCGGCGCGGGGTCGGGCGGATCGGTGGCGCAGCGCATTCCCGGTGGCAGCGGTGTCGATGAGCCGACGGCCGCGCTCTGCGCCCCGGACGGGGCGGGAGAGGCCGAGGCTACCGAGGAGGTCTCGGGTGGCGGCGGTTCGTCCAGTTTCCACATCACTGAACCATTGTTGGCCCGCTCGGCATGACCCAAGCCGCAGGCAGTCACGAGCAAGGTCAAGGGAAGGACTCGCCGGATTTGATTGGGCTCTCGCGGGCCGGTGGCACCAAGCGATGGGTAACTTACCAACTTCACCCCCCAGGCACCAAAGGGAAGGCGCCGGTGGCGACCGTTTCCCAGATCTCGGGGCAGCCACCCACGGCCGTCCAGGTGTCAATCAGGTCTTTGGCCACCGGGCTCTGGATGGCCCAGAACCTCCCATCGGGCAAGGGAAAGGTAGCACCCAGGGCGTGCAGCATGACCCGTCCCAAGGGCAGTACGCTTCCATCCGACAGGGTCAGTCGTCGCGGACCTCCATAGCGACCATCCCCCAGGATGGGGGTCCCGTTGCGCGACGCGTGAACCCTGATCTGGTGGTAACGCCCGGTCTGAGGGTGGATCAGCAGGAGCCCCAGGCTGGTTTCTGCCGACCCTCTCCCGTCCACCGAGGCGTTCCCGTCGAGCACCACGCAGGACATGCGCTCGAATCGGGTCTCCGCCGGACGCGCCTTGCGCGCCGGCTGCGCGCGCCCCACCGACCCTCGCCAGACGCCTCGCACCAGCGGAGCACCGGCGGTGAGCGCCACGTAGCTTCTGTGAAGTCGCCCCGTGTCCTGCAGTCGGGCAAGATGCCGTCTGGCTCGCGAGTCCTTGGCCACCAGCACCAGACCGCTCACGGGAACGTCAAGCCGAGTCACGACGTGCCAAGATTCCGTATCGGGTCGTCCACCAATGGCCGAAAGGAGCGATGAACCGCGCCCCGAACGGTCCGGTTCGGAACACCACCCCGCCGGTTTATGGACAGCCAGGATCCCGGAGCGTTCGCCCAAGACCACCGGACGCTCGTGACCCGGATCGCGGGCGCCGTGCCAGACCACCCTGCACCCGGCCGTAACCAACACCTCGGGGTCGTTGACTCGCTTCCTTTCGACGAAGATGCGGCCCTGCGCCAGGGCGTCGGGGTCTTCCGGGGCTAGGCAGGCCAGGATCTCACCGAGTGGTTGCTCCCGTTCGGCAATCCATTGCCGTTCTCGGCCCTGACCAAGGGGAGAAACTGGATGACTCACCGCTCGCCAACACCCGCCGTCGCGCGACGAGCTAGCTCGACGAGCATGGGATCGCTCTGCAGGCGCTCACGCAGCGTGGCACGAACGAACTCGAGTTGTTCGGGCCCGAGCGTGTGCAAAAATGGCGTTATCGCCTGCTCGACGCGGATTTCGAGGTACTGTTCGCTGGTCAGCTCTCCGCTCCTGAGGCGATCGAACGGTCCCTCACCCTTCTCGACGGACACGCCAGCCTCCACCCGAAAGGACTCCGTGGCTCGAACCGTCGCGTCGACACTGCCCGCTGCGCCGGGAGCGCCTGGAATGGGTGGTCCACCGATGCCATCGATTCCCATAGACGCCCCTAGCCTAGCGCAAATTGCCGATGGCGTTCTTCATGGTATCGTGGCGAGCCTTCAGGACGTTGGAAAGGGTGGAGTACTCCCGGCTTTCCGCGCTGATCCGCTCCTGGAGCTCGAGATAGTAGAGATTACGGTCCGCCGACGCGTCGAGCGAGCCCTCGATGGCCGTCTCGTCAACCCCGGGGCTGGGCGTCGGGACGAGACCAGCCGTACCCGCCGAGCCCTCCGGACTGGAGCCGGCCGGGATGGTGGGCGTGGTTCGAACCGCCGCCGCCAGGACCGGTCCTCCGGGTAAGGAGCGCACAGCGGACTCCGCGCTCGACACGACGACATTGGCACTGGCCGAAAGGACGTTCCTGAACGGCCTGGCCGGGGCGGGAGTGACCCTGGCCGCCGTGGGTAGCGAGGCAACGCCGGGATTCGGACCCTGGGATTCGATGCGTGTGGTCATGCAACACCTCCGGGCGCTCGGTGGCGCCGTTGTTCGCCTCTCGGTCCAGGGCGGAGATAGTTGCGTGGTGCGGACTCAGAAACGTCCTGTGGCAATGAGTCCCATCTGGCCAGGGCCAACCACCGGGTGAATGGCCACCTTGGAAACATCGTCGCGAACCAGCTGCTCTTCGGAGGTGGCAAGACCAGCAACCAGGAGGAGCACGCCCGAGGTCTGGAATAGTCCGGAGGCGGTCAGAAATGCCACGGCCGTTACCTCGTCGATCGCGGAGTCGAGGCACTGCTCCTCGAGATCCTTCAGCTCGACGCTGGGGTCAGTCTCGAATCGGTCAAGATTGCAGTTGATTTCCCGGCTCCCCAGGCCGATGAACGGGCCCGCCACCGGCACCAAGAGCCATCCGGTGCCGTGGTCGAATCCGTTGGCGGCCGCAACGACCAATCCGCTGGTGTAGGGAATCCCCCATAGAGCGAGCCCGCCATAGACAAGGCCGTCGCTTCGCTTGGTCTCGAGGTGATAGCCCTGCGGTACCGGCAGTCCCTCTCGGTAGGGCAAAATGGCCGGTGGCCAAGGAGCGACGGCCCCGGTTCCGCCGCGGCTTGGCGTGCCTGACCAGGGTGATGCCGAAGGGGCCGAGTCTCCCGAGTGCTGCACCGGCGCATCGGCTGCAGGGGACGGCCTGACGCCCGAGCTGGGCGGGGGGAAATGGACCGCGGCTGGTTGGCTATCCGCACCCGGTTGAGAAGACGGGGAGGGCGATGCCCCTGGCGAAGGTGCCGGCCTTGCACCCGAACCGGGTGGGGGGAACTGGACCGACGAGCCCGGAGCAACCGGTGGCTTCGCACCGGGGCCCGGCGCAGGGGATGTCGCCGGCGCTGGCGTGACGGTCGAGCTCGCTGCCGCAGGTGCTGGCGATTGTGCGGGACGAGGCCCGCCCGAAGGCGGCGGGAAACGAACCTGACCCCACGCTGGACCGGTCAGGGTCGTGACTGCGATGAACCAACAAAATAGTAAGCCCGATGCGCTCGCCGAATCCCCCGCCCGAGGGACACGGTAAAATCGCCGAATTTTTCGCATGATGCCGCCCCAGCATAGCGGAAAGTCAGATACCGAACCAAGGAGCTGGATCGACCGGGTCGCCCTCGTGGCGAACCTCGAAGTACATGGCCGGACCGGAACCCGAATCGCCGACCGTACCGACGCTGGCGCCGCTCTCCAGATCCTGTCCAACGGTGACATTGAGCCTGTCCAGGCCGGCGCTAACCGTGAAGTAGCCTTGGCCGTGGTCCACGATGACCGTCTTGCCGTAGTCCGCATAACGGTCCGCAAACACCACGCGCCCCGGATAGACGGCCTGGACCGCCGCCCCCGCCATGACCCGGAGCTCCAGCCCCGGACCTTCTCCTCCACGACGGCGGGCTCGGAGGATCTCGGCCCGGCCTGCCACTGGGAAGGGGAGGCGACCTCGCATCGCGACGAAACCCGCCTCCGGATCGGCTTGCCCGCCAAATGGGACCATCGCCCCGTAAACGGCTGTGTGCTCGGAGAAGGGCACGTTGGCGAAGGCGCGCTCGAACGCCAAAGCGCGCTCCTGCGCCTCGACCACCGTCGACCGGTTGCGTAAACTCGCCAGCTCCTGCGCCGACATCGGGCCCCGCTGATTGCGCAGGGACTCCAGACGCCCGGAGAGCTCACCGGTCCTTCGTGCCAGCTCCCGTTGGCGAGTGAGATCTCGCCTCAATGAGTGACGCAGCCGCTCGAGGCGCGACGCACGGCCCAGAAACGTCTCGAGTCCCCCGCTCATGGGCAGAAGGCCGTGGCGCGCCATCCGAACGTAGGTCCGTCCATTGAGAGCGATACGTCGGTCCAGCTCCGCCATCTGTTGCTGAATCCGTTGATACTCGTCGCGAGTCTGACGCTCCTCGGCGTCCAACAGGGAAGCGGCACGGTCGAGCTCACCCGCCGCAGCCGCCTGTGCCAAGAGCTTCTCGGAAAGGACGTTCAGCTCCTGGGATGGTTCAGTCGAGGCAGCCACCGACGTGACCCCCGGCTCACCGAGCGGCGAGGCCTCACCCCGAGCCGGCGGTGGATCCCCGGCGAGGGCCAGCAACAGGATGGCGCTGAGCGCGACAGAAAGCCTCATACCACCAGCATCTTGCGCAAACTGAGGGATGCAGCGACGACACCCAGGACCGAGCCCAGGACCAGCAGCCCCAAGCTCAGCGGCCAGGGCAAAAAGACCGGTTCGGTGCCAAGCAACAGGGTCAAATGCGCCACCACGGGGGAACGAACGATGAGGTAGAGCGAAGCCACCAGCAGGAGCGCTCCCAGCGCACCCAAGGCTCCCTGGGCAGCTCCCTCGACCAGATAGGGGCGTCGAACGTAGGGGTCGGTGGCCCCCACGAGCTTTAGCACCTCCACCTCGATGCGACGTCGCTGAAGGCTTAGCCGCATGGTGGAGGACACCACACTGACCACCGAGGCCAGCACCACCAACGCCAGAAGACCCGCCGCCGAGACGGCACCGTTGAGCACCGCACCCAACCGGTCACCCCACGCGGCGTAGGTCTCGACCGAGTCGACGATGGCCAGCGTCTTGAGCTGCTGCGCAATCGCCTGACGTTGCTGGAGTGCCAGGCCCTCCCGGGTCACGAGCTCCAGCGAGGCCGGGAAGGCCCCGTCGGGAAGCGCGGCGAAGGTGTCGTCGACGTCGTCCTTGAGCATCTCACGACGGGCGGCGGCGCTGGACAGGTAGCGTACCGTGTCAACCCCGGCCGTTCCGCGCAGCGCCTCCTCCAGGGCGTCCACCTGTGCTTCGTTGGCGTTTTCCCGCAGAAACACCGACATTCGCCCCACGTGCTCCCAGCGGTCCTGCACCCTGGCCACGTTGACCATGAACAGAAGCGAAGCGACCAGGCACACGAAGGCCACCCCAACCGAGAAGACGCTGAGCAGGTGGAGTCGCCAATCACCACGGATCCCTCGCCACACGCGCTCCAGGGTGTTCATCTCCCATCTCCTTAGGCAACGCGGAGATCCGCCGAATCCAAACCCCCGGAAACGTCATAGGCACGTCCCTCGTCGAGGACGACCACGCGATGGGGGCGCAAATCGAGTAGTGAACGATCATGGGTGGCGAACAGAACCGTCACACCGGTGGCGTGGATGTCCTCGAACAGGCCCAGGATGTCGGTGGCCAGTTGGGGGTCGAGGTTGCCGGTTGGTTCGTCGGCAAGCAAAAGGGCGGGCTCGCCGGCAAGTGCCCGGGCAATGGCAACCCGCTGTTTCTCACCCCCGGACAGCGTTCCAGCGCGCTCCGAACCGCGACCCCCCAGACCCACACGCTCCAAGACCTCCCCGACCCTGCGCCGTACGGCGCGTTCCGGCAGCCCCAACACCTGCAGGGGAACCGCGACGTTATCCAGGACCGTCCAGCTCTCGACCAGCTTGAAGTCCTGGAACACGACGCCGATGTTGCGTCGCATATAGGGGATGGATCGGGGTGCCAGGCGACCGATCTCCTTGCCCAAAAACAGGATCCGGCCCGAGTCGACCCTCTCGGCCGCGTACAGCATGCGGAGCAACGTGCTCTTGCCCGAGCCGCTGGGTCCGGTGACGAACACGAACTCCCCCCGCCTCACCGTGAACGTAAAGCCCCGCAATACCGGGCAATCCGCGCGGTAGGCCTTGTGGACATCCTCGAAAACGAGCACGGGTCGATCGGCCGCCTCTGGATCGAAACGCAATCCGGGGCGCAGGGCAGGTCCGAAGATGCGGGAGCCGAGGCCAAGCATCATCCTGGTTCGGGTAGCAGCCCGGGCCGAATTCGGACAACTTCTCGGTACCCATGGCCTCGACCCTGCGCATCGCCTACTTCGGTCTGCCGGTGGGAGCACTGGCTCTCGCCGCCAGGGGCCATCATCTGTGCTTCGCAGCCTTGTCGCCTGTCCATCAGCCGGGGCGGCGCCGCCTGCGGCGCCGGTTGGGGACCGAACGCATCGTTGACTGCTATGACGGTCCCGTCGACGAGGCCGAGCTGCATGAACGCCTCCACCGCGAGCCCATCGATCTGTTGGTGAGCTGGTTCTGGACCCGTTTGCTTCCAACCGCGTGGGTCGAGCGGCCAAGGCTGGGGGCTGTCGGAGTCCACCCGTCACTTTTGCCGCGCCACCGGGGACCCAATCCCTATTTCGCCGTCATCGACGCCGGTGAACCTTTGACCGGCGTCACGGTCCATTGCCTGACGGGTGAGTACGACCGGGGAGCAATCCTGTGTCAGGTGCCGGTGGAGGTCGGCAACCGCAATTCTTGGCAGCTGGCCCGCGCCCTGGATGCGCCGTCCCTTCAGGCCCTGTGCCGGGTCGTCGACGCCTTCGCCCAGGGCGGCCCTCCGGAGGCCCGTGCCCAAGACGAGTCGCTTGCGACCTGGGCTCCGGAACCGGAGGGGGCTCTCTTGAGCGCGGACTGGGAGGGCTCGACCGCCTCGGTCCTTCGCCGGATTCGGGCGCTGAGCCCGGTACCAGGCCTGGCTCTGGAGCTCCTCGGCTGTCGATTCTACGTGACTGACGCCGTACAGACCGACGACTACCCACGCGCGCTGCTGCCAAAGGAAGCCTATCTGGGCGAGCGTTTGGTCCTTCGAACCGGGGATGGGGCCATCGCTGTGGAGCGAGCTCAAGTGGTGACCGGAGAGGACCAAGAACCCGAACGAACGGACGGCAAGGGCTTGGTGCGCCTCATCCAGCAGGCATGATGTTATGCTGGCCATACCCGGAGGGTTTGAATGACCGACCTCGTGAGTTCCGCACGGACTGCTCGTGAATGCCTCTCCCAGGGCCTTGGGGCGTTGCAGAGCCCCGGTGTCCCGGAACGCCTGCTGGCCGTTGCGGAACCAATCGCCCGGGCCATGGGGGCCCTGCATCAGATCGAGACGACGGGGGGAATGGCGGCAGCTCAGGCGGGGCCGGTGGCACTCGACTCCGTGAGGCGAGCCCTGGCGGCACTCCAGGAGCAGCCGATCCAGCACCCCTCGGTCGACCGCGCCATGCAGGCGGTGGCCGGTTCTTTGGGGATCGTCCACGGCATCGCGCAAACCGCCACGGTCCCGGCTCCGGCGGCCGCGGCACCGCCGGCCGCCGGCCAACCCTATCCAGCCCAGCCGGCTTTCAACCAGGTCCCGCAGGCCCCAACCGCGATGGGGCCGGAGGGCTTCGGCTCGACGATGCCCTCGACCCCCAGCCCTCATCAGAGCCGTGAACCGCGGGCCCAGGCAGCCGTCGCCCAAACCGATCAACAACAACACCCCTCCACCCTGGCCTCCTCACAGTCTCCCGCCCAGCCCCCCCCCCGGGGCGATACCTGGCCCGAGGCCTCGGCCTTGGGCCAGAGTCCACCCCCGGACTCGCTGCGCATCGAAGCCAACCTGGGCGCCCACAGCGCATCCAACTTCTACAAGGGGCTCAGCGGGAACGACGTGGTCGATTCCGGTGGCATCTTCGTCGCAACCTACCGCATCCCGCCCATCGGAACGCCGATATGGCTCAAGGTCTCCCTGCCGGGGGGCTACGAGTTCGAAGCGCAGGCCACGGTGCGTTGGTTGAGGGAGGCCACCTCGGGTAGCTCCGCCTCTGCGCCCCCCGGATTTGGCGCGCAGTTCACGCACATCTCGCCAGAGGGGCGACAGCTGGTCTACCGGTACGCGAGGAATCGCGAACCCCTCTTCCACGACGACCTGTAACGGAGCTCCCTTCGCACGGGGCCCACCCGTCCCCCCTTGCATCCTTCGTCCCGTCCTTCATCCCGGCCGCGGCCAGCCAGCGCAGCCGCACTGGTTCGGGTGTGGGTTCTATTTCTGGTTGTCTGGGTCGGCGCAAGAACGGCCTACGCGGGTGATCCCTATCTGGCCTGGCACACGATCGAGACTCCCCACTTCCGCGTTCATTATCACACGGGCCTGGAGGCCTTGGCTCAACGCACCGCGACGCTGGCAGAACAGCTGGATTTTGAGCTCTCCACCTGGTTGGGCAACCCCGATCGCGAGCCCACCGAACTGGTGCTGACCGACACCTCCGACGATGCCAATGGCTACACGTCGGTCCTGCCCTACTCATCGGTAACCCTGCTGGTCGCTGCTCCGGACGATATGAGCCTGTTGGGCGACACCGACGACTGGCCGGCGATGCTCACCGCCCACGAGATGACCCATGTCGTGCACACCGACAACGTCGCAGGCTTGCCGGCCCTGGTTCGGACCCTGCTCGGCAAGCTGACCGCTCCCAACCACCTGATGCCCCGTTGGCTGATCGAGGGCCTGGCCGTGATGGCCGAGACGCGGCTCTCCAGCGGGGGACGATTGCGCTCCACGCAGGCCGAGATGTTCCTGCGCGCCAACGTCATCGAGAATCGGCTGCCGACCCTGGACCAAATCAGTGGTCTACCCTCGGATTGGCCGGGCGCGACAGTCTGGTACCTCCACGGAGGCAAGTTCCTGGAATTCGTGGAGAGCTTGTACGGACCCAGCGTGTTTGCGGTGATATCAGCCGAGACCAGTGATGACGTGATGCCCTTTGCGGTGGGCCGCGCGTTTTATCACGCCACGGGTCGCACCGTGGAGGAGCTGTACCGGGCCTATCAGGAGCGGCTGAAGCGCCGCGTCGCAGAGCAACTCGCACGGGTCAACGCCCGCGGTATCCGCGAGGGGCGCCGCCTGACCTGGCAAGGCGGCTCCATCGCACACCCGCGTTTTCTTCCACAACGGTGCAGTTCTTCCTCGAATGCGGCGCTCGTCTACGCGCGGGATGATGGCCACGAACGTCCCGGCTTGTACACCTTGTCCATGAACGGCGAGGGAACCGAGGCGCGGCTGTTGACCCGCGTTGCAGGAGGGGATGTGGCAACCCCGACGTCCAATTGCCGGCTCGTCTTCGAGAGCATCGCGCCCTCCCGACGCCTCCACTATTTCCACGATCTGTTTCAGGTGTCCCTGGAGGCCACCCCCGAGGGACCCGGTGGTATTCGACGAGAGCGTCTGACCACGGGGCGGCGAGCCACCGAGCCCGATGTGAGCCACGATGGCCGGTGGATCGTGTACGTGACCAACCGTGCCGGAACGACCCGCCTGCGCTTGGCGGCCTATCGCGACGGACGCCTGCGCTTCGAGCGCCCGTTGACCGAGGAGGTTCCGGGGGAGCAGGTCTTCACTCCCCGCTTCTCACCCGACGACCGCTACGTGGCGTATGGTGTCTGGACCCGCGGAGGCTACCGTGACCTGAGGATCCTCGAGGTCAGCAGCGGCCGGATCTTCCAGCCCTGGAGAGACCGGTTCGTCGAGCAACAGCCGAGCTGGTCACCGGATGGCCGCACCCTCTTCTTCTCCTCGGATCGCTCGGGGATCTCCAATATCTACGCCTTGGAGCTGGGTTCGGGCCGCCTGCACCAGGTGACCAACGTCAAGACCGGCGCCTTCATGCCCGAGGTCTCACCGGATGGTTCGAGGCTCGTGTATGTCGGGTATGGTTCGGATGGGTTCGATCTGTACGCCCTCGATCTCGATCCGAAGACCTGGCTGGTACCCGACCACCCCCGTCCGTTACCCCCGGATCGGATCCCGCTTGCGGATCGCGGCCAACACTCGGTCTCCAACTACTCCGCCTGGCCGTCGCTGCGTCCGCGAGCCCTTCACCTTGACTATCGAAGCGGTGAGGAGGGCCAGCGATTGATCCTGTCTGCCTCCGGCTCCGACGCCGTGGGTCTGTACGGCGTCTCGGCCAGTGCCGTTTTCGAACCGGAGGGGAACGATCCGGATCTATTTGGCAGGGTCAGCTACCATCGTCTGCCCTTCTCCTTTTCGTTCGGAGCGCACCGCCTGTCGGATCCCAGCAACCGGTACGAGTATGGCAGCATCTCCCCGGAGATCGTAGAGATCCGCAGCGGATTGTCCACCCGGGTGGACTTCAACCTCCCCGAGGAATTCTCGGGTCAGAACCTGGGCCTCGAGTACGAGATGAGTTGGCTGGATGCCCGTCTGCCCACTGGCACGGCCGCGGATCCCTACGCCACCGTCCCCATCGAGCCGCGGCGCGGGCTGATCGGCGCCGTACACCTGAACTACAGCTACTCCGACGTGGAGACCCAGACCTACTCGGTGAGTCGCGAGAGGGGCTCGATCCTGGAGCTCAACCTGGACCGAGCCGATCGGCGGCTAGGGAGCGAACTGGAGGGGACCTCGACCATGGCGCGCTATCGTCACTACGTCCCCATGCCTTATCTGCGCCACCACACCCTGGCGTTCAGCGCGACCCTGGGCGCCAGCAGCGGCGCGGCGGGTAGTGGCTATTCGCTGGGCGGGTATCAGGACTCCGAGTTGTTGAGGAATCTGTTGGCGGGCATCGGCCAGAGTCGGATGTCGCTGCGTGGCTACCCGAGCCAACGCTTCCGCGGAAACCGCCTGGTACTCGGCCAAGTCGAGTATCGTTGGCCCCTCGCCATCGTGGACCATGGCCTGGGCACCCTGCCCCTCTTTTTGCGCCGGATCCACGCGGCACTGGGCGCCGACTACGGTGGGGCCTTTCGGGCCATCGATCCCGATGACCCGACGGACGTCCTTCACCTCGGCCTGACCGCAGAGCTGTGGTTCGATCTGTTCCTGGGCTACCGGCGCGGAGCCCGTCTCGGTCTGGGCTACGCGGCGGGCAAAGGGGAAGGCGCCATCGTGGGCGGCACCGGGTATCTGTTGGTCATCTCGGCGCTGTAGACGTTTGCCCCAGAGGCAACGACGTCGACTCCGACCAGTATTGAGTCCTCTCTGCTCGCAGCGAAGAGAGCTGACTCGGAAGGCCATCGTTGCGGATGGCAGGATGGTGTGAACATGTCGCATCATGGACGAGGTTAATGCCACCACGGTGGATGCGAACCGTGGGGACGGCGTAGCGCGGTGATAGTCCCAGGAGGCTGGAAGTTTGCAGCCCTCTTGCGGTGGACGAGAAGCCCCAGCGTCGAGACCTGTGTCCCGATGCAATCCAACGGGTGGTGGTCGCAGCGTCAACCGGTGATGTGAGAACGATTGCAGGGGCCGGGTTGGATCGACGCGAAGAAACCACGATGCTAAGAAATGTCGTTCGACTCTGCCTTCAGAGCCGAATGGCATTTGGGCCGTAGTCGCCACGCCGCTACACCAGCAAACGAGCGAGGATGGGTCGTGCGCCACCAACGCGAAGGAGACGTCCACCATGAGTGACCGGTTTCTCACTGGGTTGTCGATTCTGCTCCTCGTCGCCTGCGCGGATGGTGAGGGTTCGTTGGAGGCGCTTGCGATGGGTACTGGCGGATCCGTCGGTTCGGGCGGCGCAGCCCTGGGCAACGCGGGCGGAGCACAACCGGGGGCAGGCGGAGCGCTGGGAACGGGGGGTCCACTGCCCAGCGGGGGGCTGACGAATGGCGGGGCACCGGGCAGCGGCGGCAGCCCCGGCGCCGGTGGATTCATGCCCGGCAACGGTGGCAGCCCCGGCGCCGGTGGATACACGCCGGGCAACGGTGGCTTGCCAGGTAACGGTGGCTTGCCAGGCAACGGTGGCTTGCCAGGCAACGGTGGCTTGCCAGGCAACGGTGGCTTGCCAGGCA
>CAZYKT010000043.1:0-2581 GCA_964648165.1 uncultured Polyangiaceae bacterium
ATGTCCATGTCCCCGAGAAGCATCTGGAAGCTGCTCGACGGTATTTCTCCGGGGAGTGGCGCAGGAGAATACGTAACCCCTGGCAACGGCGTCCCTCCCTGCGCATACGCCATCCAAAGTGGTGCTTGTGCCCTATAGGTCTGTATCGATCGTGGTCTTCGGCGGTCGTCGTAGGCGGTGGCGGTTGTGGTGGAGGCGGCGTCGCCGTAGGTTAGTTTTTCGATTTGGCCGTCGGCGCGGCGGACTAGTTCTTGGACTAGCGTGCCGTAGCTGCCGTCGACCGTGGCGACCGTGCCGCGGCGGGTGTAGTTGGTGCGGACGACGTGGTTGCGTTCGGTGCCGGGGAAGATGGTGCCCACCGCCGTGCCTTGCAGCTCGGTGCGGCTCGCGCCGGTGCTGGAGAGGACGGGGCGATCCGCTGCGTCGTAGGCCTGGCGCTTCACGTACCACCTGGGCGCGTAGCGGTCGGAGACGGTGTCGGAGACGATGTCCACTCGGTCGATCGTGCCTGTCCCCGGCTTGCCCACGCGGCGCCAGGTGGCGGTGGTCCGGCCGCGGCCGTCGACGCTGGTGTAGGTTTCGCTGGCGCGATCACGCACGGCGACCAGGCGGCCCTGGGTGTGCGTGGCGTCGAAGCCGCTGGGGGCTAAGCCGGTGGGGAGGCTGTCGTAGTGGTAGACGACTTCCCAGCCGTGGGTGGGATCCGTGGGGGCGGAGTAGTCCTGGTGGTTGGTCTGGCAGGGGCTGAAGTCCTCGCCCAACAGGCGCCCCGCGCCGTCGTAGGCGTAGTTGGCGCCGCAGGTCCGTGCGTCTTCCGTGCCGAGCAGATCGCCTGCGTCGTTATAGACGTAGCGCCAGGTGTGAAGGCTTTCGGGGACCTCGTAGTCGGCGAAGCCCGTCGAGGGATCGGGGGGGGTTACCGTGCCTTCGCTGGTGTGCGGATCGACGTTGAGGACCATCCGCCCCAGGGAGTCGTAACGCATGAAGCGCGTCACCTCGTCGCTGCCCCGGCGGCGGGTGATGACCTCCGGTTGCCCGGTGGGGAGGTATTCCGTGATGACGTGGCGCTCTTCGATGCCGTCTTCGGTGTGGACGCGCTCGGTGACGCGGATGGCCCGGCCATGGCCGTCCTTCTGGGCGCTGGCCGGGGTGGAGGAATGGGGACCCGGGGCCAGATCGGCGGCGTCCGCCAGATCGGTGGAAAGGGCGTGGTACGTGGTACGAAGCGTTGTCGTGCCGTCCACGTCGCTCGTGTGCGTGGGGCGGCCGAAGGCGTCGTAACGCTGGTTGCCGAAGGAGCTGTCCGGGACCTCGGCGATGTTGAAGCTGAGCGGCGAGCCGTCCCAGAAGCTCTCCACGTACTTGCGGCTCACCGCCCCCTTGGCATCATGGTTGGTGAGCGAGGAGAGGACGAAGCCGCCCTTGTCGCCCGCTGCCTCGTCGGCTTCGGAGAGGACGGCGCGGGTCCGGCCCAGGCCGTCGATGTACTGGTAGGATTCGAGGTACTCGGGGTCGCCGATCGCCGCGCCATCCTCGGTCCTGGTGTAGATGGCAGAGAGCGCCGGACCCAGCGTGGGGGGCAGGAAATACTCGACCTCGACGCTGGGGGTAGCAGAGGAGGCGCCCCCGGCCGGATCGGGCTTGTAAACGCGGGAGAGGCGCCCCAAACCGTCGTATTCGAATTGGGTTTGCTGCTCCTGGACGTTGACGGCCCGCGTGACGAGGCCGAGGCCTCGGTCGTAATCCTGGGTCGCCACAAGGGAGGCCCCACCGCAACCCGCGGTGTGGATCGCCTCGCTCACCGGCAGCTGGGCGTAGGCCTCGTCGTAAGCCAGATCCGTGCAACGCTGGTTGGGCCCGGTGACGGTCGTCGGATTGCCGAAGTCGTCGTACTGGGTGTCGGAGAGCAAAAGCTCCCCGTCCGTGGAGCTGTCCGATGGCGCATGGGCGCGGGATAGGCCCAGGCTGCCCTCCAGCTGGGCGTAGACGTCCGTCGGGTTGCCCTGAGCGTCGTACTCGGTGCGTTGGTCGCTGTAGCGGTTATCCCCGTGAAGGCTGCCCTTGGTGTAGCTCCTGACCGTGCGGAAGAGCCAGCGCGAGTCGTCGTCGGCGATGCGGCCGGGTAACGTTACGCTGGTGATCGTCTCGTCCGTCGGGCTGCAGTTGACGCAGCCATAGGCGAAGGAGGCCGTCTGGTTGCCGAAGAAGTCGACATCCGTCTCGCTCTCCAGCCGCGCGTACGCGGAGCTGCGCAGCGGTACGTCCAGGCTCACCAGGGCGGTCGGCGCGGATTCGTTGGAGGCGGAGAGGTTGGTGCGCTCGGCCACCGTGAAGGGCGGGCCGGCCGTGTCGGCGAAAGCCGCGGTCTGATCGTAGAGGAAGCTAGTCTTGCCGATGGCCACCGCGTGCCGGACGCTCCGCCCGTCGAGGCCGGTGTACAGATGGCGCAGGCGATAGCGGGTGACCTCCGTGGAGAGGGCCCTTCCCGCCGCGTCGCGCTGCTCGGTGACCACGGGCAGGCCCTTCAGAGCCTCCATGGGGTTGTCGCGCCAGCGCTCTTCGACCGCGCAGGCATCGACGC
>CAZYKT010000043.1:2681-17724 GCA_964648165.1 uncultured Polyangiaceae bacterium
ACGCGGATCAGAAGGCCCGGCTTCCGGCTCCCGGTCAGATCGATGTACTGGTACCCGGAGGCATTCCCCCACAGGATGTCCAGCGTCCCGGAGCCGTCGATGTCCGTCAGCCGGACGCGCTGGGCGTAGCTCGGGCTGTACGGCGTCTCGTCGATGATGTGCCGATCCGCCGTGAAGCCCTGGCCGTCAACGTTGAGCCAGACGTCCACTGCGTCGTACCGAACCTGCACCAAGTCAGCCAAGCCATCGCCGTTCACGTCGTCCAGGCGCAGGCTGTCCCCCTCGATGTCCGAGTAGTTGGGGCTGTCATCCATCGTGACATGCCGGTCGGAGCCGAAGCTGCCCCCCTCGCAGTCATTGCGCAGGCCCGTGCCGAAATAGCCATTCCCGCGCCCCGGCCAGTAGCGGATATTGCCCCGCTGCAGGCGCACGATGTCCACCAGCCCGTCGCCGTTCATGTCGGCGAGCTTGGTCTCCGCGTCGCTCAGCCGGACCGGCGTCCCCGCCCAGGGCACGCAGGCCACCACCGGATCGTTGGAGAGCTGGGAGGTGACCGCCGAAGACCAGCTGCCATACCCGAACTGCCCATGGCCCCCGGGCAGCCTGCCCAGGGAGAAGTACGTCTGATACTCGGTCCCGGTGCTGACCAGGACGTCCACCAGGCCGTCGGCGTTGACGTCCACCACCTGGACATCCACCGTGTCCTGACCGAAATCGATCTTGGCATCTTGCCGCGTGGCCGTCTCGACGCTGCGACCCACCCAGCGCCAGCGCCCCGACCGCTTCTGGGGGTCGTAGATGGAGTATTCCTTGACCCTCGGCATGTGCAGCAGATTGACCCGACCATCCCCATCCAGATCCAAGGGTGCGATGTTGGGATTGCGCAGCGTGATGGTGCCAGAATCCGCGTTCAGCACGCCGTCAACGCCCATCTTGACCGCGTCGGAGAAGCCGAGCTGGCCCTGGTGGCCGTTGAAGTAGACTCCGTGGTCCCCATCGTAAAGTCCGGGGGCCGTCACCAGGACGTCGGGCAGGCCATCCGAGTTGATGTCGAAGAGCTCGGTGAGCTCCTCGTCAAGGGAATGCTCGGGCGTGCCCCCCATCGTGCGCACGCGCTCGTCGAAGCCCTCGTAGCCGGGCAGATCGGCCGAGCTGGGGTTGCCCTGGGTCGTGTAGGGCTCCACGTGCGAGTAGTCGAAGAGCATGGCGGGCAGCGTGGGGCAATCCGTGGCCGGCAGCGCCCCGTCGTAACCCTCCTCGGCCCCCGCCCCTTCACCGCTCCCGCAGCGCCCCTCCACCGTCACGCTGGAGAGCAGCGAGGCATGCCAATCCTCCGCGTAACCCAGGTGATAGCGCCGCACCATCCGCCGCGTGACGCCATCCGCCCCATCGAACGGCATGCTGGTCACATCCACGCGCACCAGCCTAGAAAGCTGCTGAATGGCCCAGCCGCTCCGGTAGGAAAGCGTCGGATCGCTGCGCTCCTCGTAGACGAGCCGGGTGTGATGGGCATACCCGGCTAGCCCCGCCGTCCCGCCCACCGCCGGCGTGTCGTAGATGTCGGTCAACAGGGCCTGGTTGCCCTCTTGCTGGTACCGATAGACCACCTGGTTGAGCGCCACCGCCCCGGTTGCCGCATTGGGCGTACCCTGGGCGTCGAACTGCCTTACCAGGTGCCAGCGATAGACTTCTTGATCGTTCTGGGGATTCCGGTCCAGCGCGGTCAGAACCGTCGGCTCGTCGAGCGGTACGCCCAGCTCCAGCGTGACGCCGTTCTTGTCCTGCACCCGCCAGGTCAGATGATCGGGCGACCAGAAGAAGCGCAAAAAGCTCCCTTCCACCCTGGGCCGGAAGAGCTGCCACCCCGACGCCCAGACCGGCATCGCCTCCTCGAGCACGAGCGCCGTACCATCCACGTCCAGGCTCTGCGAAAGCGCCGCGCTGCAACCGAGGTTGGCATCCACCGTGCAGAGCGGCACCAGCTCCTGCCCCCCGTTGAAAACGAACCGGTCCTGCTCCGCGTGCCAATCCGCCCGATCATCGTACCTGGGCAGCCCCCGATCCGTCTGCCGAGCAATGAACGGCACCCCGACATCCCAGCCGAGCCCCGCCAGCCCCTGCCCCGATCCCGAACTGTAAGAGAGCCCCAAACTGGGCTGGGCCGCGCCGCGCGCCTTGGGCAGGGCAAACGGCACGTTGAACGTGGCGATACCCGTCGAGAGCTGGGCAGAGAAGCTCTCCCCCATCCCCTCGATCGATCCCGAGCCCTTGGGCATCGACACGGTCTTGGTCGTGACCCCGCTCTTGTCCGCCCCAGTGGGCAGCGAGATGGGTAAAAGGGCGTCGTCACCATCGGACGTGGGGGTGTCCTGCTCCGCAGCATCCTCGGAGTCCTCGGCAGCACGAGTCCCCGTCCCCTCCCCTTCGTCTCCCTCGTCTTCAGCTAGATGCGTCGCAGTAGACGGAGCATCCGTACCCAGCGTCCGTCGCGTGCTCGTCTCCTCCGCTCCCGTCTCGTCCCCGGCCAGCGTCGTCGATGCCAGAAGTACCAACGCCGAGATAGCCGAAAACACAGACGAAAGTCGGAGGATTTTCATGGCCCTAGACCCTCACATTCTTCAAGACCGGCCTGATCGAGATGGACATGCACGACCGTCGGCTGAGCCGTCGCATCCGCCGTCGCCACGACGGCAACGTTATCGTTGAAGTCCACACTAGCGACGCAGTGCCCAGCGCGAGCCGTCTCGTCGCAGGCAGCCGCCGCCATCGTCTCGTAATCCGTCTGTACAGAAGCCTTGGGCACCAGCACCACCCAATAGGGCTCGGGCGTCCCCACCCAAACCCTGGCCCCGGTCGACCGCTCCAAATCGACAATGAACGCCCGAACCTCCGGACAGGCGGACACCGTGGGAAGCGCCGCCGCACTGGGCAGCGCGACACTGGCCGCATCCACATCCAGGTAAAACGTGTTCAGGTGCCAGCCCGCGTACTCCGAGCCCGCCGCCGCAAAGCAACCCCCATCGCGCTCCTCCGGGCAGGCATCCGAGCACGCCGCCACGTCCGCACAGAACTCGGCCCGCGTCCCGCAGCTCGTCTCATCCGCACAGGGCGCCGCCAGCGGACAAAACTCGCCGTTGATCTCGAACCCTGCATCCGCACAGGTATACGTCGCCCCCTCCTCGCACCAGCTCGTCCCATCCACCTTATCCGCGCAGAGCGCCTGGGACATCCCGCACAACCCCTGCCGCTCCCCAGGCCTCGGATCACAAGTATTCCCCGCCGGACAATCCGCATCCGCCTCCCAGAGATTGCCGTCTCCACAGACAAGCTTGGTAGCCCGACTGGCACTCGAGCAAGCGCGCGCCCCCGGTGTCCCACAAGCCGTCCCCTCCGCCACCAGCGCAAGCCCACCGGACCCAGCAAGAGGCTGGTCGGTCCCCGCGGTCCCCGCGGAACCAGCGGTACCCGCAGTGCCGGCCGTGCCGCCATCTCCGCCGTCTCCGTTCGGCGAGGAATCATCCTTACTACTGCAGGCAGAACAAAGAACGGCGAGCCCGAACAGGGAAGACGCAAACCGAATGGACGACGAACGAGGGGAAGTCATGGGGCTACTGTAACTTCACCATCTCCAGGAAAGGGGGCGCGGAGCGTCTCGCCGGCTCGAAGAGAAACGGGGAACGGCGCGGTGCGGTAAAATTGCGCAGTCTGGGTGAACCAGCTGTGGCACGGGGGGAGCGGCCGGGGGGACGGAGGGGGTCATGGGGCTTCGTCAGTAGGGCAAATGTTGACTGAGAACCGTGGGGCCGAGAGATCATCCGTGGCAATCACGGCAACGTCGAAATTCGGTTCGATCGTTACCGCATGGCTCACCCTGGCTTCCGCCGTACATGCTGCCGCCACCATGTCGGCAAAGCCAGTATCCACGCGAACCTTGGACGCCCTCACGACCCAGTACGGCTCGGGCACAGCAAGAAAGTAGTCCATCCCGTTATTGCTCGTCGTGACAACGAGGGCGTGCACTCCCGGACATGCAGGAACCTCGGGAAACAATGCGCCTCCCGCAAAGTGGAACGCCGGCGTTTCGTCGACAAGCGTTGTGAAGTCAATGCCCGCGTAATCTGAGCCACCCCACGATAGACATTCTGCAATGCGCTGCTCGGGGCATGCGTCCGTGCACGTCAAGGTGAGCCCGTTGCACGTGCCATGGACGTCGTCCCAGGCATTACAACCGTCGCTGCTGCAGCTATCCGAGGAACACCAGTCACGCCCAAGCAGAAAGCCGTAGGAATCGCAGGTCACCATGCGGGCGCCACATTTCGACATCCCACTACACGCCCTCCCTTGCTCGTCTGTATTCTCACATTGTCGGTCAGGTGAGATGCATGTACCAACCCGCAATCCCGGACGGGGATCGCACACCATTCCCGTTTCGCAGTCGGTTGCGAATTGCCAAACCCCGCCCACGCTGCACTCCATGGTCACACTGTGGTCGCTCGCGACGCACGCGCGTGCTCCAACCGGTGAACACTCAGCACCATCCTCAACCTCGACCAGCGGGGCACCCGCCGTTCCCGAGGTCCCACCCGATGAAACCGTGGTTCCGGAGGAACCGCCCGCGTTCGGCGCGGTGCCTCCTGGCGAACTCGCGGTTCCTGCATTGCCGCCCTCTCCTGACGAAACTGGGACACACTGGCCGTCTTTGGCTTCGGTGCCGGGGCCGCAGTGGAGGCTGGAGCCGGCGGAGCTGCTGCAGGAAACGCCAAGGTACAGGACGGCACAACCGAGGATCGGCAGCGCGGACGAAATGGGGAAGGGGTGGCAGGACGTCATCGGAGTACAATTGGAAGCCTAGAACAGTACTGCCGATCGAAGTCGACGCGGAAAGCGAACGGAGGCGAACTGGGCTCGTCGGTCCATATGGCTATTGTTGAGTCGCCCAACCCCGCACCGGAAGAGTCAACGCAAGAGTTCCGTGGGTCGCTCGGTGCCGAGTCTATGCAAGGCCTCCCAAGCGAATTGCGGGAGGTGACTAAGGTCGCGTAGTACGGTGGCGGGACCTCAATGGTGTATCCCAAAAACCCCTCTTCTGTGATGACGTTCAATGCTGGTTTGTCGCACGAGTTCGGCCAACCTGCTGGACCATGGTAGTAGGTCTGCCAGTAGGCACCGCCAACGTACACCTCGTAGGAGATCCATGCGTCAGCGATGGTGTAATTGACGCCGTCCTGGGATTCGACCCAGCAGGGTCCCCACGCGTCTTCGGTGGTTTGATACGATGGTGCATAGCAGCAGTCATCTGACTCTTCCGGTGGACA
Source organism: uncultured Polyangiaceae bacterium (assembly GCA_964648165.1). Classification (GTDB taxonomy): domain Bacteria; phylum Myxococcota_A; class Polyangia; order Polyangiales; family Polyangiaceae; genus FEN-1139. Next base: position 7,997 of record CAZYKT010000043.1, read on the forward strand.
CCCATCCGACGGCTTGCACGACGAGCCAGAGCATTCGCCTGATAGGCACAGTTCCCATTTCGTGATCTTGCCTGCCGCATCGCACTGAATCTTGAATCCAGCCTGACAGCTCCATCCGTCGCTATTGGCAACCGCACAGCCCTCCGGCAGCTCCGCGGCTCCAGCATTCCCCGATGTACCTCCGACTTGGGCAAGTCCGGATGCGCCCGCGGAGCCCACCCCCGCATCGCCGGAGGAGAGCATGCCTCCACCTCCACCGGTGTTGCTGGATTGGCAGACTCCGTCGACGAGGACGGTTCCTTCGCCACAGCGGGCGCCTCCGTTTTCACCTTCACCACAAGCCATGACCGCAAGCATCGGCAGCAGCCATGGCCGGTGGTATCTGGTGCCTATCATCGTTCTATGTCTCCCGCACATCACTCGGGCCTCGTCCAATAACCGTAGTCGATGATCAGCTGAACGTCCTGGATAGCCTGGAAGTTGACACCGGGCTCTTCCCACACTCGAAGTCGCAGCACGCCATTCAATGGCCGACCGGCGTACTCGCGCCGCATGTAGTCATTGAGCAAACCACGGTCCGTCGAGCCAATGGGGTTGGTAATGTATCGTTCGGCCGCCAGCGCACGCGCGTGTTCAATGCGTCCGTTGAACAGTGACGCCTCGAAGTCCGCTCCCAGATGGTTGCGCACGAAGTAGGGGCCTTCGTGAAGCAGTGTATACGTTGCATATCCAGCCCCGTGGCACGTCTGGCCGGTGGTTACTGTGGAGCAATCTCGGACCCCAGTACCCACGACGTTCACACCAACCTTGTTGAACCGGTAGTTGAAGTTGCCTCGCGCAAAACCGCTCTGGGAGAAGATCTCGTTGGAATCGATCGCTTTTTGCGTGACGGGGACTACTATCTCCCGATAACAGGCTTCGCTCATGTAATCGCTGCAGTCACTGGAATAGCCGTCGCTGCAGAGCTTGAGGCAACCCCGGGTCCACAGGCGTCGAAACGCGTCACCATCCCGGTCCTCACAGGTACGGCGTCGCGTTGTGCCATTGATCGAGGTCGCGTCGTAGAAGCCGATGGACATGCCCGTGTTTTCCACCGCTTCCCTTTCCGAGATCCTCTCCAGCATGGGAGCCGCCATTTCAATTGATGCCTTGACGTTTTCACCAGAGACATTTGCGCGGAAGCCAACCTGAGCGGTCACCGGATTCGTCACTTCAAACGTGTACCAGCGCTTGACCCAGTGCTGCTCGGTAGGTGTGAGCAACGCATCTCCCCAGTTTGGGTCGATTATCGAACTCTGGTCGTCCGCTTCGACTGCGGGCAACAGAGGGAAACCTACCAGAGACGACCTGTCCTGCCAGGACAGTGCGTAGAACCCCGGCTCAAGCTCGACGTCCTGCACTAACCCGGCTTCCGGCACCCAGTCGCACTCGCCTGGGCCATTGCAGGGATCATTGTCTGTTCCGTGGCCCAAGATGACACGGAAGATCTGGCTTGGGGACTCCGCACCCGTGGGCATCACCGTTTCTCCCAGTCGCTCCACGCCCACGCAGCCGGACGGCGGCTCCGCCAGGTCAGTGGTGATGTTCTGCCATCCGTTGCACCAATCCACATACCAGCCCCTTGTCGAGCCACTCAGGTGGTAGCCCTCCGGCTGCAGCGCTTCCGTGGATCTGAACAGATTCCTGGACTCCACTTCGCACAACTGCCTGACACCAAGCAGGTCGTCACGTATGGACACCACTGCTGTGTCCTGACCGTTCTGGAACCCTTCTTGGAGACGGTAGGACTCTATGACGTTCCGGAGCTTCGTTACGTAGTCCCCTACAAACCCGTCCGCCAGAGCAGAGACTTCGCCTTCGCCGAGCTCAGCCGCCTTCAGCGCCTCGTAATCGACACCGGCGTTCGAGCACACGGTGGATTCCCAGGTTGCTGGGGCCTCGACCAGCGGGAGGTTCTCCACCATCGAGTCCAACCGAATGCCAAGTCGCTGCTCGATGGCACGCTTGGCCAAAAACGCGAGCTTGCGAGCGTTGAGTTGAGCCCGCCGGTACTGCTCGTACGTGAGAGCCTTGCGGTTCGTCAGCGCCATTCTGACTTCGCCACTCGTCTTGGCCTGAGTTGACAGGAGCCAGAGTACGTCAGAGAATTCCCTGTCAACTTGGGCGCGCAGGGTCAGTACAGCGCCAATTGCTAGGTTGATGTCCTCCAGGCCCTGCTGAAGATCGCTGGAGACACGGTCCAGCGTCAGTGACTTGTCGCTGAAGGTTTCGTCGAAGTTGGCAATGGCCCCCTCTGCTGCGGCTTCGAGGCCTTCTTTTCGCGCATCCCGGAGTTGGTCGGCGAATCGGATCTGAGCAAAGGAGTTGGCACAGGTGGCCGCCGAGCTCCCGATGTTCCCAGGGTTGGCCAACGTGCTCAGCCCAATCAGACTGCTCGCCGAGGACAGGCAGCTGGTGATTTCGCGTACCCGGGTGGACTCGAACGTGATATCGGCGATCTTCTCCTCGGCTGCGTATTGGCGGAACACGGCTTGCACGCCCTTGATGGCGCTTCCCACCTGTCTCACGGTGTGGCCAATGGTTGATTGCGCCGAATAGGTGCCCATCAACGCAGTGCGGACCCGTCCGAGCGCCTGGTTCAGCTGCCCGGTGGCGTTTTCGTACACGCTCGACCCGTTATTCCGGAACGGGTCCAAAACTGCCCTTGGCACATCTCGGAACACCGCGAGAGCCGCCTTGGTTTGAATCTTCCTCCCCAGACACTCCATGTATGTACCGAGAGCGCCAAGACTCTCGACGTTGCTGGGTGGCGGCGGCTCCGCGCCACAATCGGCTTGTTCGGTCCCAGGACTCTGGGCCTCGCAAAGGAGCTCCAGACCGTCGATGAATGCACCCGTGAACATTTCGTAATCGCGGATGTAGTCGTCATGGTTGAAGAGCCAGAGGCGGAAATCGTCTGCGTCCAGCTGCCGACAGGCGTCTTCGTCAGCCACGATATCTAACGCCGCCTCCAGTTCGGTCTCGGTGGCTCCAAGTCCGACGTCCTCCGCCAACCCCAACATCGCGCTATACGCCATCCAGTCGACCCAATTCCCCGCCCCGAAATCGTCGCAGAGCTTCGATTCGCGCCGGTCGTCGACATGGAAGGTTTCGGCACAGTCCTTCATGGCTTCCGGGTTCCCCAATAGCCAACGCCGCAGACAACCTTCGCCCGGGGCATTACCGAGGCCAGCCAACATCCGATCGGCAACTACGGGCGGCGTTGCGCTCTGGGTTCGGAACGCGAAAGCCTCGGGGATGCCGTCATTAATTCCGCTCAGGGGCCACTCTATTAGTGCGCGGTCAGGCGCTGGCTCACTTAATGTCAGCCACGCGACGTCGTCAGCACTGCCATCGAAGAGCTGCCAGTCCCCTCCTGACCAGAGCGAGATTGCGACGGGTTCCGCTCCGGTCCACGCCTGCAGTGGAGTCCCCTGAGAGTGGGCCGGATGCAGTCCTCCATATACGTATGTTGGCAGAGGCACCGCCACGTCCTCGTCCGTATTATCCCATACCAGTAGCTTGGCAGCGATCACAGCGTCCATGAGGCGCTCGTTGATCAGTGCTCGAACGTATGGGTCTGAGCAGTTGGGTGTGGTGCAGAACAACCCATAGCCCGAATTGTCCTTGCACGACTGCGGCAGCTCCGGCGCGAGGGGGTCGGTTTGGCAGGGCCACTGGTTGGCTCCTGGTCCAGTCTCTGTGCTCCCCGTCGCCCACATCCGATCCCCAGCGTAGATACCCACGTACCCACCATATCGAGGTTCGAGCTTGAGGTTTTCCGCAGCGCTGCGTAGATTCGCAAGATCAAGCTTGGTAGCAAACTTCAAGGCATCGACAGCATCCTGAGCGCGTGATCGCTGCGCCTTTCGGATCTGTTCGCAGGTGTTGTCGTCGTCCAAGTCCCCAAGCTCGGCTCGGGTCTGGAAGAATCCGAGCCCCTGTTCCGGCCCAACCAGGTGGTCGCCTGGCCTGGTGCACTGTTCAACCATATCCGTGTTCCCATCATCCACAACCTGTACCAGGTCCGCGATGGCCACGTCGCCGCAGGGATTGCTGTCGGTGGTTCCACCGCATGCCCTCCGTTTGACCGCGTCAGGAACGCAGAGCGATGCGTCGCCGAGGTGAACAAAGTCCTCCGTGGAACCCGGACCTCCGGCCCCTGATGGCAGTAGGCAGTCACGCAGCTTGCCAAGTTCTGGATCTGAGTCGGCCACCTTGCGCCATGACTTCACCCATCGACCCCCCAGACACTCGTACTCGTCACCGGGAGAGGCATCCGTGCACGGCCCGGCCTCGAGAGCCGCTAGATCATAGTCCATGTTCCCGTCGCCGATGCCACCCCCAAGCGCACGAAGTAGCGTGGCCGGGTCAACCTTCGTCCCGCAGATGTCCTGGATTGTATCGAGCTTCCCCATAGCCTTTTCTTCCTGGGCCTGGCGGAAACGCTCCTCGCTGAGCTGGAACTCGTCATTGGAAATGGAAACTTCGATGTAGGATTTGCCAAGGTCGTCGGCCTTGGTAGCGGCAGCCTCAGCCATGTCGAGGTAATGACGCCAAGAACTTTCGTAGTCCGAGCCGTCCGCCGAAAGCTCATCTTCAAGGGGGATTGGATCGTTGACCCCAAGCCCCACACAGCTGGTCGCGGGTTCGCTACACCAGCTGGGATTGGGGGCCAGCACGGTCTTGGCGCTGTCTTCTAGATCACGGTAGATGGGGATCTTGCGCCGTCCTCCCAAAGGTTGGCGCCCTGGACCTGGAACGAATCCGGTGAGCGCCTCCCACTCCCCCACTCCGTTCGTCCAATAACGGCGTGCCGCACCCTCCGTCGTTCCTGTCGCCCTGCTTCGAAGCAGATACCAGCGCTGTGGCGTTAGGTCCAGCTCCGAAAAGGGCACATCCTGCCCCTCAGGAGGCATCGGAACTACCAAATCCTTCAAGATCCAACCGTCCCAACCATCCGTCCCGAGAGCCCGGCCAATTTCAATGTCGGCACAGGGAACACCCTCGATCATTCCCGTCGTGTAGCAACTGAGCGCCTCCTCTCCCCGCACGACCCGGTAACCTCGTGATTCTTCGGCAACGGGAACCGTAAGGGTCAGATAGTTTTCATTCGGCAAGGGAAAGTACGCGTGACTCAGCGTCCCTTCCCAGCCTCTATCCAGATCAGCCCGTATCGGGTCGAGAACCGCGAGAGCACCACGGTGTTCGGGAGCCACCTGGGCTGCGAGACAATCTATGAGATTGCGCATCAGCTCCCTCTGGATGTCTCGACCGCCGTTGTAGATGAAGGGGACGGGAAGGTGACACTCGGCAAGATTCCAATCTGCCTCTGATAGATACCAGCGAACGGGGTTTCCCCCTGCCGGGCCACTTTCGCGCATTCCGACCACATCTGCACTTCGCGCGATTGCGGCATAGAATGCCGAATTCTGCTGGGCTCCTTTGGTTGCGGTTGCGGCATAGCGCGGGAAGAACTCCGACGAGCCCGGCATCTGCTGCGTCAAGGACCTACCATTGATGGTGATGTCCTGCGCCAGGTAGCGCCGTGCCTCCTCGAAATCCTGGAGGCGTAGCCCAAAGATCTCGCTGTTTGCGTCCGTGAATTCAAAGTGCTCGTTTGGATCGATGCTCCACTTGTCACCAAGACGCTGCAGAACCGAGCCACCGGGACATGCCGTGGACGTCAACAGATCCTGCGTCGAGATCGGGTTCGCACTCGCGGAATTCGGCAACGCGATAATGTACTCGGGGGCCAAGGCGGCCTCACGAAGAATGGCCAACGCCCCCTCCGCAGGTGGGCTCAAACGTGGTTGTGTACACATTCCCTGACCTAGGCCGGGAAACATCAGGAACGGCTCATCGTCTCCCTCCTCGCCCTCGTCGGGCGGGATCTCAAATCCACCGAACTGTACGGCCGCCGCCGCTGACCGGGACAGTTCGGCAGCGGTTACCGAACGGTGGACTCCCAGCTCAAGTGATGGTGTGGTGGACCGCTCCGCGTCCGACACTGCCAATATCAGTTCGAACGCTAGCGCGCCGGCCTCTTCGGCCTTCACGTACGATTCGGCAAGCGCAGCTGCTAGCTTGTCCAGGCCTATTCCGTCGTCCTTGTGGAGCCAGATTTGGCCTTGTGTCGCATCGGTAGCCCTTCTGTAGCGATCTCGCGCGTCCTTTGCGAGCTTCGCCCGAGCTGAGGCCGGTTGAGGTTCGACCCAATACCCTGGAGTGATCTGTGTGCACACGGGTCCCGCCCACAGCACGTCGCAGAGCTTCATGCCGTTGCCCTGCGCTAGAGTCAGTTGAACCTCCGCTGTGCAGATTTGGAGAGCGACGTCGCACTGCCCCGTACAGTTGGTCCGCCAGGTGGTATAGGTGTCTGTTGTCAGCTCAGTTTGGGCGATCTGCTCCGCACAACGAAACTCCGCCGCCCAAGGGAGGTAGATCTCCTTCGACTCCCCGTCCTTCGTGGCAATGATGGCCTGCATCTTGCGCTTGCGCTCGGCCTCGGCGTTCACGTCAATGGTGGGCTTGTCGCGCAACACGGACAGGCGCGTTGATTCCTCTCCGTCTCCGCACGCCAGGAACATGCTCGAAACGCCAAGTGCCAGTAGGATGTTTCGTTTGGACATGAGCTACCTATTCGTTGTTCGTGTCGAACTATGTTGGGAAGGGCGTACGGCCCTTCGGTGCCGGAGCTTGCGACAACCAATGCAGCCGCAGAGCCCCGCTGTGACCAACCAATAGAGTGGCTGGTGGGTTGCGGGTTCGCGGCTGGTGCTGCAGCTAGAGTCGTTGATAATGGGAGCGCAGATGGGACCTTCTTCGTCGACGTCTCGGCATTCCCAGCCCGAAGGGCAATGTGAGTCTTCGCGGGCGCAGCTCCTCGTGCACACCGCTCCTTTGCCTTCGCGATCGACGCAGATGCGGCTGTCACAATCCTGCGCCTTCTCACAGGACTGTTCGAACCCAGCGCCTTCCAGTGGGCATACGCCGGTCAACGGGCATTCTTGGGATTCTAGACAGGTGACTCCGGAAGAACAGGCCACGCCACAGTAGCCGTCGACCGAACAGCGAAGCGTGGGGGCGCAGTCGGCGTCGCTGTCGCAAGGATCCGCGACGAGGCCCTCCCCCTTTTCACAGTAGTCGTCGTCACTCGGGTCGATTGAGTCACAAGTTGCGAGTTCGGCTCGTCGGTCCTCGATGCAGGCGCCTTCCACGCACAGGTAGCCACTGTTGCACACTAGGTCACCACAGACGGGAAGACAGCCGGACGCCGTGCAGATGGTGTCCCTGGGACAACCGTCTTCGGGACAGGCCTCCGTAGAATACAGGTGGCAGACGCCTTGAATGTCGTCGGTTCCCAGGGCGCTGCGTCCCAGCGTGTACTCCGGGTACATGATAGCCTGTTGGTAGGACTGGTCCTCGTCACATGACGGAGCATCGTCTGATCCGTTGGGTTCGCACGGATGGAGCAGACCCAGGACATGTCCGGCCTCATGGGTTGCTGCTACCTGGATGTCCTTTTCGCTGTCGCCTGGCTCGGGATCAGTGGTCCATGCGAAGGACTCCGCATTGAAGTAGAGATCGACTTCGACGATCTCCCATCCACCGTCTTCGGTTTCCTGGTACTGCACGTCGGTGATGGCGGCTGCTCGCGCCGAAAAGCCGCGGTCATCCCATCCTTCCAAGACCCACTCCACGGTGTTGATGCCATCGTTCGGGATCGCGGGTTCTGCTGCGGGTCCCTCGATGCGCATCCATGGTTGGCCGCAGTTCGCGGTGCCCCAGACGTTGAATCCCGCCTCGATCTCGGATTTCACGAGCTCCCAGGACATGCCATGGGGCAACGTGGAGTACATGGAGAACGCCACGCTCTCCTGGTTCCATCTCACCACCCCCGCCCCCTCGAAATCCGGCGCGTCCTCGGCGGTGCGATACCCCCAAGCCGCCCCACTTCCGAAGACGCAGGCGACACATAGACCCAAGGGAATAAGGCTGTTCTTGTTCATCACGGTTCTTGGCCCCAGTAGAGGGCGCCGTTGACGTAGACGGTGCTCTTGGTGCTAATGGCCCAGGTGGTGGAGAGGCTCTGGGACCAGTCGTTGGATTCGTTGAAGTTGGACCAGTCGGTCTTCCACACGTCGGTTTGTAACGGTCCGATGCCGTCGCCGGGTTCCAGGACGTAGGAGCCGGTGAAGCGGAGCTCCAGGTAGTGGGTGGCGGTGGGGAACGTGGGGCTCAGCGACTGGAAGACGCGCTGGTTCAGCTCGCAGCGGCTGATGAGATCGTCGGCCAGGATTATCGCCTGGCTGCAGTTGGAGCCGAAGGTTGGGTTGGCGGAGTCCGCCGTGAACCAGTAGCGGATCCGGATCTGGTTGACCGGGATGTCGACGCCGGTGTGGTTGGTGACCCAGAGGTAGGGCTCGAGGTGCTGATCGGTCAGGCTCCCGCCGTATTTGTGTTTGAGGGACAGGCAGGAGGCTGCGGTTGTGCAGGCCGTCTTGTTGGTGATGTTGTAGCCGCTGCAGTCCGACTTGCAGTGCGAGTCCAGGGCTTGCTCGCAGATCTCGCCGAATTCGAGCTCCCCGTTGCCACAGACGAAATCGTTGACCGGGGGCAGACCCCAGATGAGGTCGCTCGCACGGTACATGGTGATGTGCGGCACGGCCCGGTATGTGGTGCCGGGGTAGGAGTAGTCGTTGGTCTGGACGAAGTTGGAGGAGTTCTGCTTGTAGATCCGGAACTGGATGTCGCCGCTGTCCTGGTTGGGGGAAAGGACGGTCGTGCTGGAAAGCGTGATGTCGACGCGTCGGTCCGAGCCGTCCAGGTGCGGGTTAACGAGGGAGGTGGCGAAGGCCACCTTGTTGCAGCCGATGGCGGCGTAGTCGCAGGCGGTGAGTAGGGGGGAGGAGGTATCGCCGATCAGCCAGTAGGAGATCTTCAGGCCGTTCAGGGAAGCGGAGGTGTCGCTGTGGTTGACCACGCGCAGGCGGACGGAGATCTGGTTCTGGGCCGAGCTCTGGGTCTGGGCATACACGCTCAGGCACTGGCTGCCGTCCTGGCAGGCGCCGGGTAGCGTGCAGTCCGGGTTGCACTGTACGCCGTTGTTGCCAGCGGTACCGAGATCGCATTCCTCGCCGGCGGTTTCGTTGAGCATGCCGTCGCCGCAGGAGGCAAACGTGCAATCAAGATCGCAGGTCTCGCTCTCGCCGCCGTCATCGCACTCTTCCTCGAAGAGCTCGGAGATCTCTCCGTCGCCGCACAGGCAGGTGCCGCAGTCGGGCTCGCCGCAGTCGATGCCCTCTTCGCCCGCGTCCATCACGCCGTTGGCGCAGTGGGGGGGCACGCAGACGCCCACGTCCAGCCACCAGCCGAAGTTCTTGCCGATCCCCGGCGCGCAGATAAGGGGCGGGACGCACTCCGCGTCCGACTCGCACTGGCCGTCGCTGTCGTCGCAGGGCTCCTCGACCGTGCAGTCCCGCCATTCCTCGGGACCGCGCACCAGCGGCAGGGGTGAGAGGGACACCAGCACGTCGGGACCCCCTTCGGTCTCGGCTTGGGCCCTCGAGTAGTCTTCGAAGGCCCAGGCGATGGCGCCTTCTTGATGTTGTTGGCTCGGCGCAAGGACGGCCAGGTTCGGGGCCCGCTGGTCGCCGAGGGTCTCGCGCGCCCAGCGCGGCACGCTG
>CAZYKT010000043.1:17824-32385 GCA_964648165.1 uncultured Polyangiaceae bacterium
CCGTAGCTGTCCGCGATGGGCGCCAGGGCCACGCGGCCCTCCACCGCCTCCGAAGCGGCCAGCGTGGAGGCTTCGCCGAGCGGGATAAGCTCCAGATCGAGCTCCTCTACGCGGAGATCCGGGCCCGAGACGCCATCCGATTCGTCCACGTAGGCCAAAATCAGCCGATCCGACAGAGCCAGTAGATCCGGCTGGTACTGGCCGAAGGCCGTATGCGTCGCGGGAAACTGCGCTTGCCCGATTGACGCGTCTGACGCGACGCGGCGTAGCGCGATGCCCAGGCCGTCACCGTCTCCCCCAAACTCGGTATACGCCACCGCGTATTCGCCGTTGGGCAGCGCCGCGACGACCGGATCGGCGTCCTCTATTGCGTCCACCGTGAGCTCGGCGGTTGGCAGGCGCTCACCCAGTGCCGAATAGCGCGCCAAGCGAAGCTTCGTCCCGGTGATCCCGGATTGCTCTTCCAGCACACCCACGGCAAATCCGCTGTCCGAAGCCGCTACCGGGTGACGACCCTTGCCCAGGCGCCTTGCATGGCGCTGGCCAAGCTCGCTCTCCGGCTCGGGCAGGGCCAGGACGTCCTGCTGTTGGCAGGCCCAGCTGCAGAAGAGCTGCTCCTCGATTTGACCGTCATCGCATTCTTCCAAGACCGGATCGCGGATCTGGTCGCCGCACAGCTCGGAGAGCAGAGGAAGGGGAACGAAGCCCGGCTCCGACCCCGCGGCACCCGCCTGGCCCTGTGCCTCGACGACATCGCCCGGGGCGAAGCCCGTGACGCTCACGGGGGGTCTTCCGCCCTCTCCGTCGTCCAAAACCACCCGCACCAAGCCCCTGCCGCCCTGGGATTCGTCGATGGGCGCGCCCGTGGACGCCGCCGAACAGCCCAAGAGCCACAGGAACGCCCAGAGAGGCAGCCTCCCACCTCCCCCCGAAGGTTCGCCGCACGTGCCCGACATGTTGCGTCGAGGCTAAACCGGTCGCGTCGGTATCGTCAATCCACTTTGGGTTCCGTCATCGATAAATGACGGAGCCTTCGTTGGTCGTGCCTCGTCCCTCGTCCCTTGTCCCTCGTCCCTCGTCCCTTGTCCCTCGTCCCTCGTCCCTCGTCCGTCTCAAAAAAAACGACGGACCTTTCATTTTTCCGTGCGACATCTGCCGCGGCGATCGTCATCCATAATGACGGAGCACAGCTCACGAGGAGCGAAGCTGCGATCGTCATCTCAATTCGCGGTCGCAAGACGGACCACGGGAGAGGTTTGTCCTGAGTCTGCGCGTAGCTCTGGACAAAGCCCTGCACGCGACGTCGCATGCGCCGTTCAATGCCGATCAGACTTCAACCCCACCACGTTTCGGCCAGCCGAGATCTCAATTCGATCTCAATTCTTTCTCGAAGCAACCCAACGGCCGGGCGGGGCTGGTCAGGGGCAGTCGGCAATCCCCGCCTCGCTCCCTGGTCAGCAAAAACCGTTCCATGCTGGCCTCTTCGTCGCCGGGCAGACAACTCGGGGGAACTTCCCTGCGCAGCGCCTCGGCTCACTCGCGTCTCAGTTGCCCACCAACCACTACGGACGCCCACGGCGACCCATCTCCCACTGCCGGAACTTCCTTTGTATACATAATGGTTGTGGCAACCAGCAACCCCCTTCCCGTGGCTGGCTTCCAGCTCCCCCCTTGCCCACCGCCGGTCGCGGTTCCCTACGTGCACCCCAGAGCCGTGGTTGCGCCGAGCCAAACAACCTGAGCCTCGGAGGAAGCCCTCCGGGCACTGCTCATCGTTGTTGCACCACGGGGGCGAAGCTCGGTGACGACGTCGGAGTCGACGGTCGACGAAGACGCGCATGCGGACGAAGCTTCTCCCACCGGCAGGGCGGGACCAGTCAGGGACACTCGATGGTTCCTGCAACCCCGGATCTTCAGGACATGCCCTCGCGAGCTCTAGGCGCTCGTCGCGATGGCTTGGGTCAGGCGGTAGACGCCGCTGCTTGGATTGCGACCGGGTTCATTGTGCACTTGTGCCTCGTGGTCGAGGGCCTGTGCGCGACTGACGGCTGCGGCATACCGAGGAACCATCAAAGCGAAGTCCAGCTCCTTGTCGTAATTGGGGAGGTGAACTTTGAGTGATACTCGCACCTGCTGTCGGGTCGCAAAGGCTCGCTGTTCCTGGAAATGAAGCAACGCCCAGAGTTCGAAGGACGGGTTCGAGATGGCCAGATGGATCCCCTTTTCCCGCGCCAGATTGATGGCCTTGTCCAGATTGGGGTGGTCGTCGATATCGAAGACGCCCCACACTTCGTCCCAGAGAAGGTTCTCGTCACGCAGGCGTCTTGCATCCGAGACGGCTTCGTCGCGCAACCGCACGGCGCATTCCACGACCGTCAGGGGCACCCCGGTTTCCTTCGCGACCTCCACGTGAACTCGTGGGTTTCTGACCTGATGCTGGAACGCTTTCACGTACTGGCGTTCCGTCACCCGGCCCTCGCAGACCACCAGTATTCGCGTCTTCGGTGACCGGCTGGGGCTCCGCCTACTGAGTGACCGTTGCTCGGAGAATCGTCCCCGGGTCATGTCGCCTGTCCGTTCGCCTTCTCCGCTACCAGATCGCCAAGATAGGGCACCGCCCCGTATCTTCCCTGCAGGTACCCACGCTCGAGATTTTCCTCCTTGCGCGGATGGAAATCGGTCAGAGGGTACAAGTGGGTTGCCCCCTGTTCGTCTTTCTCCGTGAACCAAATCTGATCACGGCGGAGCGGCCCGACACCCAGGGAGTTGCCCAGAAGATTGGTGTCATGTGTGGTGAATATGAGCTGAGCACCCTTGGGATTGGTTTGGGTGTCGCAGAAGAGCTGGAGCAACGCACCCGCCAACATGGGGTGCAGACTCGCTTCGATCTCGTCGATGCACAGCAGGCCACCCGTACGCAGAACGGGAACCAGGCGAATCGCTAGATCGAGCAAAGTCACGGTGCCGGCAGACTCGACCTCCAGCGGAAGCCAGGCCGTCTCGGCCTCGCCGGTCTTGTGCTTGAAGTAGAGCCTGGTTCGAGGAGCCGGGCGACCTTTCTGCTCCTCCGCGGCGTGGACCACTCGGACATCCATGATCCCCGTGTCCGCGGCACGCAGCAGTTCCACGATCGCTTCACGATCGCTCAATAGGGCGTGTTCCTCGGGAAGGAGGGGTAGCTGGGAGGAGAATCGTTCCTCGAACGTCCGACGCGTCAGTGCCTCTCTGAGACTGGGTGCTCTGGACAATGGCGACCGTGACCGCCTCAATTCGAAGGTCAGTTCGCGAAACCAGCGGAAGATGGGGAGCAATGCTGGATGATTGTTCTGCGCCGCGGCGGACAAGAACAAGCTGTTATCGCGGGTGAGCCCACGGATCGTTTCGTTCTCACCCTGCAGAAGCCTCCCAAAGGATATCTCGTGACCCTCGCGCTCGAACCATGACTGCTTTCGGCCGTTTGGCCATGCGTAAAGCCATTCCTGTTCGATACGGTCCGAGCTCAGCGAAAAGCCGTAGCGATAGCGAACACCGGAGATGACCGCCTCGACTTCATACAGGGACGGTTGGTTACGCTGGTCCGAAAGTGCGAAGGCCTCCTGGGGAACACCTGCGTCAGGTTCCCAGATCCGGTGCGAGTCCAGAACGGCATCGCGCATGAAGCACAAAGCCAGAAGGACGTTGGTCTTCCCGGACGCATTGGCGCCATACAGCGCGACCGCCGGGAGCAATGCCTCCTCCAAGCCCTGCGGATGCACCAAGTGCGCGTCACCATCCCTGCTGGCTGCCACCAGAGACAGGGTCTGCTCGTCCTTTAGGGACCGGTGGTTCTGGACCCGGAATTGAATCAGCATGGTGGGCTCGTCGGTACCTTAGTAGCGCTTTGTGACGCCGTTCCGCAACGTTTCCGTCAAAAGTTCGCGCAAACCGCTTCCACGTTGTGCTTACGGCATTGGCCCAAGGGCCGCGGCTCCGACCATCGGAGCCGGTGGGCATCGCAATTCGATCTCAATTCTTTCTCGAAGCAACCCAACGGCCGGGCGGGGCTGGTCAGGGGCAGTCGGCAATCCCCGCCTCGCTCCCCACCACGCATAGGCCCGGCCTGTCGAGTCCCTCGCGATCCGGATGGGCTTCACAGTGCAGGCCCGCGGTGCAGTCGCTGTCGCAGGCACAGGTGGAGGCACAGAGTCCCACATCGGCGGGGCCCGCCGCTTCGTCCCCGGGCAGGACCCAAGCGCAGAGCGAGAGCTCGTCATCGCTATCGCATTGAGGGAAGGTGCCGCGCCGGCAGTACGCCGTACAAACCCCCGATTCTTCGAGGGGTTGGCAGAACCCGGCCCGGCACGGATCGGCCGCTTTCGGATCGCAGACCTCGCCGAGTTCCAGGCCCCCCCCTTCGGCGTACTCCGAGCATAATCCAACGAAGCTGTCGCAGACCCGACCCTCCGGGCACTGCTCGTCGTTGTTGCACCAGGGGGAGCAGATCCTGGTTTCGTCACTCTGGAGCAGGGGCCAGCAGATCAGCTCCTTGCGGCCACCGCAGGCCTGTTCGTCCCCGAGCTCGCAACTCGGGTGGCACAGGCGAGTTGTTTCGTCGCCCTGCACCATCTCCAGACAACGGGCCCCCTCTTGAAGCTCCGCGCAGCCCGAATCCTCGGTGCAGTCACGGCTGCAGAGGCCTCCGGGCGGAGTGTACGCCGCGTTCGGCTCCGCGGCGCTCTTGCATTTCAGCGGCTCGGGGCAGTCACCGTCGTCGTCGCAGCCTCGGCCCAGGCCAAGGGCCCCTTCCCCCCCGTTTCCCGCCGACATTTCACCGATTTCACCGGCTTGCCCACCCTGTCCGTTTTGGCGCTGGGTCTCCTCGGTGCTCGAGCAGCCCCCGAACGGGATGGCGAAGACCAGGATCGTACCAAGGGCCGCGATGGAGCCTCGCATTCGATATCCCTAGCACAGCTCCCCAGTTCTCCGTAATGCTGCCCGGGGTGTCGAAGTCAAACCTCGGAGCGTTGTTGGTTGGTCTCGCCGTGGGATGCGCGGAGCCAGAGGCTTTCGCGGTGGCGGAGCCAGAGGCTGCGGCAGTAGAGCCAGAGGCTGCGGCAGTCGCCCATCAATCTTTGCTCGACTCTTCCGACTCTTCCGAACAGGCAGTCGTCGCGGTCAAGCTGGAGGCGGCGGGTTCCGAGCTCTGTACCGGAACCTTGCTAACACCCGATCTGGTCCTGACCGCGCGTCACTGTCTGAGTGTCTTGCCTCCCCGCACGGAGGGGATCGACTGCAACGAGCTCATCCCCGAGCCAGAAGCGGATGCGACGGTCACGGTGACGTTCGCGGCCGACGTGGAGCAGGCCACGGACGAGCAGCGGGTGAACGTGCGCGAGCTGTGGCTGCCCGAGGGCGAGGCCCGCTGGTGTGAAGACGACATCGCCCTTCTCTGGCTAGAGGAGGAGGTTGACGTCGAGCCCCTGCTGCCAATCCGCGAGATCCCCGAGAGCTTCCGCGCCGTCGGCTATGGCCTGGATGAGGACGGCGTGGCGGGGCTGCGCCGAGAAACAAAGGATGTCGAGGTGTCTTGCGCAGGGCTCGCCTGTGACGACGACCGCATCGGGCTCATGGAGTTCTTGGCCGAGTCCGGTGCCTGCCAGGGTGACTCGGGGGGTCCCGCGTTGGACGATGAGGGCAGAATCTTCGCCTTGGCCTCGCGCAGCGAAGACGATTGCTCGACAACCGCCTATCAACCGCTGGGGCCCCACTTGAACTGGCTCACCGAGGCCGCCGCCGAGGCGGCCAACCTGGCCGACCGCGAGCCCCCGATTAGGACCCAGCCAGCGCCGAGCTCAGGCCCGACGAGCCTTCGTCAGAAGAGCGTCGATTCCGGGTGCTCGCTGTCGCGGTCCTCGCTGTCGCGGCGCGAGGGCTCCCGGGATGCGTCGGCTATTGTCGTGGTGGCTTTGATCCTGGGGCTCGCAGTGACGACAAGACGGCGACGGCTCGGCCACGGCGGCTAGCCTCCAACCGCTTCGCTTGGTCATGGCGGTTGCCCTCCTACCCCTTGGCGCCGCCACGGCGGCCTATCTCTCACCTCCAGAAATCCCTTTGTACACTGAATGGTTTTGGCGACCAGCGACCCCGTTCCCCTGGCTGCAACCCCCGTCATTGCGCCGGACCAGCCAAAAGCCCAAGCAGGCGGGCCGCCAATACGTGGCCGAACCCTCTCAGCGTGCCGGAACGCCACGTGGTCTAATCGCCAGCTCAGCTGCCTTGGGCATTGGCTCGACGCTAGGTGGCGGGGGAGAGACATGTACCCTCGTTGACCTCGCCTCCGCCTCGCAGAGCATACGAAATATGGAATCGAGATCGTAGTTGTGCTCACGAGCAATCGCGTCACGGATCGCTCGCACCTCTGCGACGATCGGGTCCTTCTTCATGGCGAGTCCTCCTGAACGAGTTCCAGAGGGGTACAAATTGTGGCAGGGCGATAGCCCGCCTTCCAACACAGAAGCTCAAGCTGAGGTCGGATCGCAGCGTTCGCGAGATGCGTGCAGTTCCAGGTAAGGAGGTATTCCATGCCGTGGACCGCGGCCAGGGCCACATGCAACGCGTCGAAAGCTGCCTTGGCGGGCAAAGCGGCCGCGCCAAGCAACGTATGTGCCAGTACACGCGCCTCTTCGGCCATGGGTAGGACGGGGATGCCATCCAGGACTTCAAGCCGACGCCGAACAGCGTCACCGTCACCGCGTGACGCTTCGGCGATGACCGCCTCAGAGACGAACAACTCGTAAGTCGTGCGCTGGTCCCACCAGTCGCGTGTCACCTGCTGGTGTCCGGCAACGACCAAATCCCGGCTTGGAAATGCGCTCACGTAGCTGACAATCGAGGTTTCGAGATAGACGCGAGCCATGGTCCGTTCCGGCGTAGCCAACAACAAGCCATAGCTTGACACGGGGTGCCGCAACGGGCGACCGCTTGGCGGTATTTGCTTGTCCTCCAGGCGGTTCGCGCCGCCACGGCGGCAAGCCTCCAACCGCTTCGCGCGATCACAGCGGTTGCCCTCCTACCCCTTCGCGCCGCCACGCCGGCCTATCTCTCACTTCCGGAAGTCCCTTTGTATACTGAATGGTTTTGGCGACCCGTGACCCCCTCTGGCTGCATGACAACCAACCCCCTCCCCTGGCTACCTGACAACGACCGCCTTCGCGCCACCACGGCGACCTATCTCTCACCTCCGGAAATCCCTTTGTATACTGAATGGTTTTGGCGACCCGTGACCCCCTCTGGCTGCATGACAACCCACCCCTTCGCCTGGCTGCCTGACAACCAACCCCCTTCTTCTGGCTGCCCGACAACCCACCCCGTCCCCTGCCTGCCTGCCAACCAACCCCTTCCCCTGGCTGCCCGACAACCCACCCCGTTATTGCGCCGGACCGGCCAAAAGCCCAAGCGGCCGAATTGCCGTACGTTGCGTTGCCACGGCGCGCTTGCCGCGAATGTTCTAGGGTCGCTGCGCGTTGATGGCAGGATACGCGTTCTTGGATAGGTAGGGATTCGGTGAGATCAGGTTTCGGAGGGCGACTGACTGCGGGGATTCGACCGGCAGAGGCTCATCTGTGGGCTTGGGCAGCACTCGGCGTTCTGCACGCGGGCCTGGCCACGATGCTGGGGCTGAAGGGGAAGCTGGCAGCCGGCGCGCTGTTGGCGACGGTGGGGCTGGGGACAGGTCAGATGCTGCTGGCAGGGCTCGTGCTCTGCGCGGTGGTCTTCGGCTGGCGAAGGCTGGTTGGGGCGCGCTTCAGTTGGCTGGGTGCGTCGCTGGGTGCCCTCGGCGTGGGGGCGCTGATCCTCCCCGAGGATTTCCAGAACTTTGCCTCCAGGATGACTCGCCTGATGCCCGAAGACGTCCTTCTGTGGTCGATGGTGGCGGGCGTCAGTCTCAGCGTTCCGTTCACGTTCTTCGTGGCTCGCTGGTTCCGAAACGGGCTGTGGCGGACCATGGTGGCGGCAGGCGCTTTCGGGTTGGCGGCGGTGAATCACCTGGTGCTGGTGGGCAACTACCTTGGGATCCACCTGTTCGTGGCCTGGGTCGCTGCCACGGCTCTGGCGGCGGCGCTGTGGGGAATGCCGCTGCCGGAACGGGGACCGCGCGTCAGGGCCTTGGCCCTGGCGGGGACGGCCGTTCTGGGACTGTGGGCTTCATGGGGCACGCCCAGCACCAAGGCGACCACGGCGTTGATGGCGGATCCGGGGGCAGTATTCGCGCCCTATCTGGGTCGAGCGCGGGCCGTGTTCGATCCCACTCGGGCGCGGGAGATCGACGACCCGTGGTACCGCGACCGCAGGCGGCTGCCCGCTATCCCACCCAGCCAACCGCGCCTCGTCCCCGAAAACCCCATCGTGATCCTCCTGACGGTGGAGGCACTTCGCTACGACGTGGTATCCGACCAGCGCTATCGCAAGGAGCTCCCCGAGTTCTTCGGTCTGGGCGACGCCTCGCTGCGCTTCACACAGGCCCGCACCGCGGCACCCCAGACCGCCCCCTCCTTCGCGGGGATCTTCAGCGGACGGTACTATTCGCAGCTCTATTGGACCAAGCGCACGGCGAAGGGTCGAGCCAGGGGCAAGTATTTCTTGCCCAAGGACAAGTCCCCGCGGTTCCCGTCGATTCTGACCCGCAACAAGGTGGACACCAGTGTCTATCTGACCACCGGAGGACTTCGCAAAAGCTTCGGTCTCGGTGGTCGGTTCAAGAAGGAGGTATCGCTAGGAAGGAACAGCGCACCCAGCGAGCTGGCCTTCCGCGCGATGCTCAAGCGCATCGAGGACCAACCCGAGGGGCCGATGTTCCTCTACGCGCATCTGGTAGAGCCCCACGCTCCCTATGATCGGGGAGGGAAAGACGGAACCCCCTTCGAGAACTATCGTCGCGAGGTCGCTCTGGTGGGCAAGGCGTTGGCCGATTTCGTCAGCGAGCTCGAGGAGAAGGGGCTCTGGGAGCGAGTGGTCTTGGTGCTGGCGGCCGATCACGGTGAGGCCTTCGGCGAGCACAACTCGGACCACCATGGCACGACGATGTACGAGGTGCTGCTGCATGTCCCGCTCTGGGTGCGCGTCCCCGGCGTCGAACCCCGCAGTATCGACACCCCGGTTTCGCTCACTGACCTGGGGCCCACTGTCCTGGATCTCTTCGGGCTCCCGACCCCGGCGACCTTTCTGGGACAGAGCCTTGTGCCGTTCCTGCGCGGACAGAACCCGAAGCTGACGCGGCCCCGGGTGGCCGAGTCGGGGCGCTGGATGCGCGCCATGTTCTTCGACGACGGCTTCAAGGTCATCGAAGACAGGCGGCGCGGGATCGTCGAAGCCTATGACCTTCTGGCCGATCCCGGGGAGCTCGATAACCAGTTCGAGCCTTCGGACCCGCGGATGCAGGACCGCCTGATGCAGCTAAGAAGCTTCTTCGCGGCGCATGCCCTGAAGAAACCCGGCTACAAGCTCCCCTACCGCCCCTAGGCGCGCTAGGATGCGGCCCATGACGCTCCGTGCTCTCGCCATCTCTGGCAGCCCCCGACCCCAGGGGAACACCGTCGCGCTGCTGAACCATTGCCTGAATCGCCTCAAGACCCACGGCATACAGACGGAGCTCGTCTCCCTGCACGACAAGGATCTGCACGGCTGTGACGGCTGCGGCGCCTGCGGCGAGACCAAGGACGGAACCTGCCCCAGCATCAGTGACGACTTCGGCCTCATCTACGACCAGATGCTAAAGGCCGAGATCTTGATCGTGGGCTCGCCGGTCTACTTCGGTTCGGCCACCCCGTCGCTGATGGGCCTCTTGGAGCGGGCCGGCTACGTCGCGCGCCGGAACGGCCAGCCCTTCTCGCGCAAGATCGGGGGACCCATCGCGGTGGCGCGCCGCGCCGGTCAGAACTTCACGTACGCTCAGCTGGCCTTCTGGTACACGATCAACGACATGATCCTGGTCGGCTCGACGTATTGGAACGTCGCGGTGGCCAGGGATCCGGGGGACATCGAGAAGGACGCCGAGGGCCTGCAGACGATCGAGCGCTTCGCCGACAATCTCGCCTTCGTGGGCAAAAAGCTGTTCTAGGCGCGGAGCCTACGCCGGGGCCAGGGTGGCGTCGAACCGCACCTCGACCCGTCCTTCAAGATGCTGCTTGATGCAGCGGAGCGGGATCTCTTGACGGTGGAGGATCCCCGCCGCTAACGCCGCGTCGGCGTTGGCTTTCTCGAAAACCTCCGAGAAATGCTCGACTTTGCCAGCACCGCTGGAGGCAATGACGGGGATGGTGACCGCAGCCTTCACCGCCGCGACCAGCTCCAGATCGAACCCTTGGTTGGTTCCGTCGCGGTCGATACAGTTCAACAGGATCTCACCCGCGCCCAACGACTCACAGGTCCGGGCCAGGGTTACGGCGTCCACGTCGCGAACCACCCGCCCGCCCTTCACGGTGCAAGCGTAGTAGCAGTACCGTTGCCCCTCGGGACCCGGGATAGAAGTCTCGATCAAGGGGTGGGGGCAGCCCGCCGGCTCCTTCACGTAGACTCGCTTGGGATCGATGGAGATGACGACCGCCTGATTCCCGTACACCTGGGCAATCTGTTCGATGGCGCTCTGGCCACTCGGTCCCTCGGCCAGCACCTTCTCGACGATGTCGACCGCTTCACTGCCGATCGAGATCTTGTCCGCCCCCGAACGGAAATAGGCGCTGGCCACATCGAGCGCGGTGTACTTTTGACCGGTCTGGTCGGCGTAGGGACGGATCCCTCCCCCGATCGTCAAGGGCACGAAGACATGGCGCGAGGTCTGCCGTAGCACCTCCAACATGGGCAGATCCCCCAAGGGATCCTGGCGATAACCGGTGATGTTCAAGAAGGTTATCTCGTCCGCACCCTCTTCGTAATACCGGCGCGCCAGCTCCACGGGTTCCCCCAGGTTGCGCACCTGGCCACCCTGTCGGACGTCGTACGCCTCACCCTTGGTCACCACCAGCTCACCCGCGTCCGTGCTGCGCACGTCGAGGCAGGCGATGATCCGGCGCGCCAGCTCGGTTCGCTCCGGAACAACGGGGGGAAGAACCGCCGACCCGCCGTGAAGGAAGTTCTCCAGCATCTTCAGCCCCACCGTTCCGCTCTTCTCGGGGTGGAACTGGGTAGCCAGGATGTTGCCGCGCTGGATGGCAGACACGAAGCGCTGACCGTAGTCCGTGGTGGTCAGGACCACCGACTCGTCCTCGGGCTGCACGTAATAGCTGTGGACGTAATAGACCTTCTCGTCCCCACGAAGGCCGCGGAATAGGGGCGAGGCCTGGTGAGCGCGATAGCCGTTCCAGCCGATCTGTGGCACCGGGCGCTCCGAGGTGAAGCGGCGCACCCGCCCGGCGAGGATGCCGAGCCCGGGTGTACCCGGCGACTCTTCACTGCCCTCGAACAGCGCCTGAAGCCCCAGGCAGATCCCCAAAAATGGGCGATTTTGCAGCAGGTACTCGCGGAGCGGTTCGAGGAATCCCTGCTCGCGGAGCTGCTGTATCATCTGGCCGAAACTGCCCACCCCGGGGAACACCAGCCTCTCGGCGGCCAGGATGTCGGCGGGACTTTTGGCAACCTTGACCGAGGTCCCCAGCCGTTCCAGAGCGTTTATCACACTTCGAACGTTGCCGGCGCCATAGTCCAGAAGCGTGGTCATGGCAGAAACTCCGAGCCGCAGCGTATCCATTCGAAATTCGAGATCCGCACGTCGAGCATCCCGTTGGCATCGCGCGCCGGGACGGCCGGTTTGAGCATGTCCACCAACAGATCGTCCGCGTCCAACCACTCCGCGCCAAGGCCTAGCTCCTGTACGCGTTGGCGCAAGCGGATGACGTGCGACATTCCTTCGTCGATGGGCACCAGCTCCCGCGCCATGACCTCGGACAACCGCAAGGGCCAGCGCAGATCGCTGGGGTGGGCGCCAACCGTACCGTCCGGACCGTTGTAGAAGCCACGCAGGGTGATGTAGTTGCGGTCGTCGCGGAGCATGGGCAGCCCGTCGCTGCCTTTCAGGCCACGGTGGGAGTCGTAGCGGCGGCGATCGGTCGACGGCTCCAGCTTCTCGGTGCCGGTCATGTAAATGGCCCGCACGTACACGCTGGGTACCCCGTTGGTGCACAGCTTGTGCGCCACCGCGAACTCCTCGAAGGGGCTGTTGTAACCCTGTTCCAGGCACGCCAGCGAAACGGGCGAACCGTCGGCGTCCGCGGGCCACTCCCCAACCCGGGACACCTTCCACACCAGGTGGATGCGGTCCTTGGTCAGCGTGTAGAAAAGGTCACTGTTATGGGAGAGCCGCCACGAGGGTGTCTTGCGCCAACGCTCGGGTAAGAAATAGTCGAACAGGCGGGCGTTGCGCCCCACCACCCAGAGCTGCCCACCGGTGCTCTCCACGCGACCGTGGATGTACGGCACCCCCATGATCTCGGTCGCGTCGAGGTGGGGCGGGCGCTCGGTCACCTCGAAACGGATCCTCTGATCGTCCAGATAGCAGGCACGGCGTTCCTGTTTGACCTGCTCTTCATGTTCGGGAGTCCGGGCCAGTAACTCGTAGTCGATGATCGAATAGCGCCCCCGGTGGACCAGTTCCCGCACCCAGGGAAGCCCGGTCTTCCCCACCGGGATGTCCGGTTTCCATGCTCCTTGCTCGTCCTGGGTCAGGTCGACCTGGTCGATTATCACGTGGGCGGGCTTCATGTCCGCGACGATGAAGCCCTTGCTCTGCAGATCCCGATTGGCTTGCTCGGTGATGAGGGCAAGCTCCGCTGCAGTTTGCTCCTCGCCCAGCCCACAGCTCTGCACCAGGGCTACCGCGTCCTGCCCGTGGATCCAGCGATAGATGAGCTTATACTGCTTGAGGATATCCAGATCGATCCCCGGATGCCGGGCGTAGATCTTGTTGATCTTGTGCCGGGAACGACCCGTCTGCCAGAGCTGCATGACCTCGGGCGGGACGTAGATGGCCAGGGGTTCCTGAGCGCGAATCTTGAGCTCCTGGGGCCCGAAACGCCCCTGGCGCAACTCGTTGACCAGCGCAAACTCCTCCCAGGGGCTGTTGAACTCCGAGGCGATCTCGGCCAATAGCGACATGGTCTCAACCGGGATATCCTCACCGACCCGGCAATTCTTGACCACCAGCTCCAGCTGTACGCCGTCCACCGGTCGCGTGGGGATGCGAAAGACGGCGCTGGTCCCACACAGTGGCTCCTTGTGCTCGGAGAACCAGTCGTCAGCGTACCAGTTCTCGATCTGCAGGTGCTTCTTCCACTCGCGACCAAAACGGGTCAGATACAGGTCTCCGCCGTCGCTGGTCTTCTCGTGCAGGTACACCACGCCGAGCGCCGTCAACAGGGAGGGCGCACTGACGGGTGGCATCGCCGAGGGGTGCTCGGAGAATCGCACCACGGGTGGGGGCGGTGTATCGGATGGACGCAGGGACATGGGCCGACCCACGCACCATGCCACTTAGAGACCTCGGGTCCAGTCGTTTGGATTTTTTGCCGGAACGGCGCAATCACGGCGACGGCGCGGGCTCTTGCACCGTTGCCGGTGGACCCCGGAGCAACTGCCTCAGAACTGCGAGAAGAAATCCCAGATGGCGTCAGGGCCGAAACTCGCCGGACCGTGCCCCCCGTCGAACTCGCACCACACGACGGGGTAGCCCTCGTCACATCCCTGGTAGGCAACGCAGGGACTCGGGTCGACAGGCTGCGTCTCGGTCTGGCAGTGGTTCCTGGCCACGAACCGGTCCCGCGCCGATCGACCATTTTCCGGCGGAACTGTCTTGTCGGCGTCGCCGTGGGCGCCCCACATGGCGATGGGATGGTCATTGACCTCCTCGCAGCCACTGTACGTGGCACCAGACATCGGAGCGATGGCGCGGAACACGTCGGCCATCTCACAGCCGATCGCGTAGGACATCATCCCGCCGTAACTGAACCCCGTGGAGAAGATCCGGCCCTGGTCGATGCACAGGTTGGCGTTGAAGTGGTCGAGCATGGCGCGCAGAAAGTCCATGTCGCGACCGTTTGGGTTCGCCCAGCCTTGGTCGATCCCCTCCGGGGACACCAGGATGGCCGACCCCTCCGAGCGTTCTTTCTGGCCGTAATAGGGCCCGCCGATGATACCGCCGCTTACCACGTCGGCGGCGGAGCCACCCATCCAGTGCCAACCGAAGATCAGGCGATAGGGGCGATTCGTGTCGTACGAGCTCGGGACGTCCAGCACGTAGCTGCGCTCCGTGCCGTCGACGTCGATCGTGAACTCTCCGCTCTCCAGCGGGGTGTCGGAGCCGCAACCAGGGCTGCCTTGGGCGGGTGCGCCCGCGTCCCCGTCCGGTGCACCGCCATTGGCTGCGCCAGCTGGGCCCGAGCCCCCGTTAGCCGGAGGTGCGCCGCCATTGGCCGGAGGTGCGCCGCCATTGGCTGGAGGTGCCCCGCCGTTAGCTGGAGGTGCCCCGCCGTTGGCCGGTGGTGCCCCGCCGTTGGCCGGTGGTGCCCCGCCGTTGGCCGGTGGTGCCCCGCCGT
>CAZYKT010000043.1:32485-51029 GCA_964648165.1 uncultured Polyangiaceae bacterium
GGTGCCCCGCCGTTGGCCGGTGGTGCCCCGCCGTTGGCCGGTGGTGCCCCGCCGTTGGCCGGGAGTGCCCCGCCGTTTGCCGGGAGTGCCCCGCCGTTGGCTGGAAGTGCCCCGCCGTTGGCTGGGGGTGACCCTCCGACACCCGCGCCACCGGAACCCGTGGCACCGCCAGCAGCAGGCGTTCCACCGGTGGCGCTCGCGCCGCCGGTTTGGCTGCCACCACTCGCAGACAGAATCGCACCACCCTGCGAACCCTGGCTGTCCTTGATCTCGGAGTCCGAGCCGCAACCGACCAGGCCCGATCCACCAAACGCGATGAGGATCAGCAGGTGCCGGCGCGCGGCAAGGCTTCTCCGACGATGCACCATTGTGAAGTCATGATTCGAGGACATGTTCACCTCGCAGCAGTTGCCCGAAACTCTGCCGTGAATGCTACGTGCCCGCGGGCGCGCCGCGGAGGGACGCTTCGGTCCCCCCATCATCAGCGTGAGCGGCGCGACGAGTCGCGTATGGGCAGCATTGTGTGTCCTGAGGGGAAGGACCCCTGTACTCGTCACGGCGTCGGATCAGGTACGCGCCAACTTTGTGACCACGCCACCCGAAGCAACTGGCTGTGGCTGACGGGAAACGTATCCGGCTACAACCATTCACCGCGGGTCCACAGCGAACAGGTTGTGCCGTCTCGTTCTACCGGAGTCGCTCCGGTGACGGGACCTTGGTGCCGGTGCGCACCGCCAGCACGATCGCTTCGTTGAGCCGCTCGGTCGCCTTCAGACAAACGGGGTTCTTCATCAGGTTGGCACCCTGACACTGCTCACGATGCTTCTTGCGAGCCTCACGCACCCGACCGTTTTCGAGTAGGGCGGCCTGCACGTCGTCGCCCAGGTATTTCCAGACCAGGGTCGCGTGATGTAGGAGCCCCGGGATCCAGGTGACCAGCTCGTGCTCGGCCAAGGTGGCGCAGGTTCCATCCCAACGCAGGACGATGTAACCACCGGTGCCGCTCACCTGGACGTTCCCGGCTTTCTCGGTTCTTCCGCGAAGGACGATGACCTCTTCGCCCATCACCAGTTGGGTGTCACCGGTTGGCCCGCCCAGGGTGTTGATGGTGTCGATGTTCTCGACACGGATGTACCCGTGGGTCCACGGTTGGCCCTTTTGCATCATGTAAAGAGCGAGGTCGGGGTTCTTGCCGGAACAGACACGGGGGGCGAAGCCCGCGGGGGGGAGACAGAGATCCCCCATCGTTGCACAGGTCGTCGGCAAGAGGTCGGCCGCCGGCGCGGGCTCGGCTTGACTCGTGGCAGTCGTTTCGTCGCTCGGCCCTTCTGGTTCGGCGTTGTCGACTGGCGGGGGCGGCTCGGGTTTGGCCTGGGTGGCTGTGGCCCCCACCGTTGCATCGCTCTTTGGCAGGGCCGCACCAACGGGTCGCGTTGGCGACTCCGGTGGCGCCGTCGTTGCACAGGCGGTCCCTACCAAACCGAACAAGCACCAAACGAGATGCGCGAGATTCGACATATCGACACCCAACGGCCAGAAGCCTGACCTGATTAAACCCCTGCGGGCCGGACCGCCAATAGCTCGCGGCTGGTTGGCTCCAGTCGGCTCGGCTTTGCGGCAAAAAAGCTGGAATCCTTGCCGGGATCGGGGGGACGATTCTCGCTTGCCTTGCGGCCGGCTCCATTGGATAAGATACCGCGCAAAAGAAACCAGAAGCGGGGCACGCACCATCCATCCCTGCTCGGAGCTCGGCATGACTTCAACGAATCTAACGCTTGGGATCGATCTCGGTACACAGAGCACCAAGGTGCTCGTCTATGACGCGGACGAAAAGAAGACGCTGTCCGTGACACAGGCTCCGCATGACATCGTGCAGCAATCCGACGGGACCAGCGAGCAGGAGACCAAGTTCTGGACGACGGCGCTGGAGAGCTGCCTGGAGCGTACCGATCCACAGCTACGCCGCTCGGTCAAGGCGATCGGGGTCTCGGGTCAGCAGCACGGGTTCGTGCCGCTCGACGCCAAAGGGGAGCCCTTGTATCGCGTCAAGTTGTGGAATGACACGTCGACGGCCGAGGAATGTGAGCTCATCACCAAGGCATACGGCAGCCGCGATCGATTGATTGCGGAGGTGGGCAACCCCATCGTTCCTGGGTACACGGCACCCAAGGTGCTGTGGCTCAAGCGCCACAAGCCCGAGCAGTATCGAGCCCTTGCGCACATCCTTCTGCCCCACGACTATCTGAACTTCTACCTGACCGGGAAATACACCATGGAAGCCGGGGATGCTTCGGGGTCCGGCTGGTTCGACGTGCGGGGTCGCAAGTTCGCTCCCAAGGTCCTGGCTGCCATCGATGCCGAGCGCAATCTGATGGAATGCCTGCCGGAACTCATCGCCCCCCATGCCTCGAGCGGGCGGATTCGCCCCGAGATCGCCCAGCGTTTTGGCTTCTCCGAGCAGGTGTTGGTTTCGGCGGGGGGCGGCGACAACATGATGGCCGCCATCGGCACCGGCTGCGTCACGCCGGGGAGTTTCACGGTGAGCCTGGGAACCTCGGGGACCTTGTTTGCGTTCGCGGACGCACCGGTCGTGGATCCCAAGGGCCTGGTGGCGGCGTTCTGCTCGTCGACGGGCGGTTGGTTGCCGCTGGTCTGCACCATGAACTGCACGGTATCCACCGAGCTGACCCGCGGTCTGTTGGCTCTGCCGGTGGCCGAGCTCGATGGTCTGGCTGGCTCGGTTCCCGCCGGGAGTGACGGTCTGTTGACACTGCCCTTCTACAGCGGGGAGCGGACCCCCAACCTGCCCAAGGCGCGGGGCGGCCTGCTGGGGATTACCCCGCAGAATTTCCAGAAGGCCCACCTGGTGCGCTCCGCCATGGAAGGCGCGCTCTATGCCTTGCGCTTCGGGCAAGATGCCTTCACCAGTCTGGGCGCGAGCCCACGACAAATCCGCCTCACCGGGGGCGGAGCCAAGAGCCGCGTCTGGCAACAGCTGGCCGCTGACATTTTTGGCTGTAGCGTCGTGGTACCGGACGTGGCCGAGACCGCCGCCTTCGGCGGCGCGCTTCAGGCGCTGTGGATGCTGGGTCATGCCAATGGCCAGACGCCCAGCATGGCCAAGGTCGTCGAGGCACACGTCCCCAATTCGGGTTCGGAGACCCAGCCCGATGCGTCCAATCGCGCACGCTATGCCGAAACCTACAAAACGTACCTGGAGTACGTGGAGCTACTCAAGCCGCGGTTCATCTAGAGCCGTCGAGGAGAATGAGATGTCGATATTCGTTGGCAAACAAGAGTTTTTCCCGGGCATTGGCGCAATCCAGTACGAGGGAAAGGATTCCAAGAACCCCCTGAGCTTCAAGTTCTACGATCCCAAGAAGGTCGTAGCCGGCAAGGCCATGCAGGATCATCTGCGCTTTGCCGTGTGCTACTGGCACAGCTACTGCGGCACCGGCTCCGATCCGTTTGGGGCGGGCACCCGCGATATGCCCTGGGACAAGGGCGCCAACCCCATGGACTGCGCCAAGATGAGGCTGGATGCCGCCTTCGAGTTCACCTCCAAGCTCGGTGCGCCGTTCTACTGCTTCCACGATCGTGACATTGCCCCCGCGGGCGATACGGTTGGCGAATCGGAGAAGAACCTGAAAGCCCTGGTGGCTTTGGCCAAGGAGCGCCAGCAATCGACGGGCATCAAGCTTTTGTGGGGCACGGCGAACCTGTTCTCCCACCCCCGTTACATGAACGGCGCCGCCACCAACCCGGATTTTCGCGTGGTGACCCATGCGGCCTCGCAGGTCAAGGCAGCCATTGACGCCACCATCGAGCTCGGTGGTCAGGGATACGTCTTCTGGGGAGGGCGTGAGGGTTACACCTGCCTACTCAACACTGACATGAAGCGCGAGCTGGAGAACATGGGGCGCTTCTTGGCCATGGCCCGCGACTACGCGCGGTCCCAGGGGTTCAAGGGCACGTTCTACATCGAGCCCAAGCCCATGGAGCCCTCCAAGCACCAATACGACTTCGATGCCGCAACGGTCATCGGCTTCTTGCGCTCCCACGGGCTGGAGAAGGATTTCAAGCTGAACATCGAAGCCAACCATGCGACGCTGGCCGGGCACTCGTTCTCGCACGAGCTACAGGTGGCGGCGGACGCGGGCATGCTCGGCAGCATCGACGCCAACCGTGGCGACGTCCAGAATGGCTGGGACACCGACCAGTTCCCCACCGACATCTACCAGACCGCCGAGGCGATGATGATTGTGCTCGCCGCGGGTGGGTTCACGACCGGCGGACTGAATTTCGACGCCAAGCTGCGGCGCAATTCGACCGATCTGGAGGATCTGTTCCTGGCCCATATCGGGGGCATGGACGCCTTCGCGCGGGGGCTCGAGCTAGCCGCCAAGCTGATGGCGACGCCGCCTTTCAGCGATCTCAAGCAGAAGCGCTACGCGTCCTTCACCCAGGGTGACGGGCTGAAGTTCAGCCAGGGTCAGCTGGGCCTGGCCGAGCTCGCCAAGCTGGCGGAGAGGAACGAGAACCTCCCGCTCATCAGTGGCAAGCAGGAGCTGCTCGAGAACATCATCAATCAGTATCTCTGACCCCGTGTGACGCTGCTTCGGTAGCACACGGACATTCACTAAGGAAAGGGGCCGCCACCCAGTGGGTGCGGCCCCTTTTCTCATTTCGGCTTCTAGCCTGCGAGTCCCGAGGCTAGCCCTTCATCTGTTCCAGTTCGAGCCCCTTGGTCTCGTGAACGAACTTGATGATGAAGAATGCGGAGATGACCGCGCACACCGTGTAGAAGCCGTAGGCACCGCCCAGGCCAATGCCGGTGAGCATGATGGGGAAGGTCATGGTGATCCCGAAGTTGGACAGCCACTGGGAAAGGCCGCTGACGGCTAGACCCGACCCACGCAGCTGGTTGGGGAACATCTCGCCCAGCATGATCCACATCACCGGACCCCAGGAGGTATTGAACAGCATCGAGTAGAGCACCGCCGCCACCAGGGCGATCGGGCCTTGGCTGCCCTTGAGAGCCAAGGTGCCGTTGACCACGTCCGCGGTGGAGAAGATGACCGCCAGGGTACCGAGCGTTGCAGCCATGCCGATGGAACCGACGAGCAGCAGGGGTTTGCGTCCCACGCGGTCCACCAACGCGGTGGCGATGAAGCAGGCCAGAATGCTGGCACCGCCGTTGATGACGTTGATGAGCAGAGAGTCACTCTCGGTGAAGCCGGCCGACTGCCACATCACGGCGCCGTAATAGAAGACGATGTTGATGCCCACCAGCTGCTGGAAGCTGGCCAGGCCAATACCCACCCAGATGATGGGGCGGAACACCGTCTTGGGCGCCAACACGTCGGAGAGTTTCGGGCCGTGGCGAGCGGCCGCCAACGAAGCATCGATCTCATCCACCTTGGCCTGTGCTTCGGCGCCCATCAGCCGCGTCAAGACGGCGAGGGCCTTGTCCTTCTTGCCGCGAGCCACCAGATAGCGCGGGCTCTCTGGGATCGACAGCAGCGAGAAGAAGAACAGCACGGATGGGATGACCATGACCCAGAACATCCAACGCCAGGCCTCGAAGCCCAGGGCCAGAATTTGGGTGGAGCCGCCAGCGACCCGAGCCAGCACGTAGTTGCTCAGAAACGAGAAGAACAGGCCCGAGATGATGGCGATCTGCTGGATCGAGGTGAGCGCCCCGCGATACTTGGCGGGGGTCACCTCGCTGATGTACGCGGGAGCCAACACGCTGGCAGCACCCACCGCCAAGCCGCCCAGCACGCGGTACAGAATGAACTGCAGGGAGGTCTGGGAGATTCCGGCCCCGACGGCACTCGCCGTGAAGCACACCGCGGAGACCAGGAGGATCGCGCGCCGCCCAAACTTGTCGGCCAGCCACCCCGCCATGAAGGCGCCCACCGCACAGCCCAACAAGATACTCGCCACGTTGAAGCCAGTGCCGACGCTGTCCGAATGGAATGCCTTCTTCAGCCCGTCGACGGTGCCGTTGATGACGCCACTGTCGTAGCCAAACAGGAACCCTCCGATGGTCGCGACGAGGGTGATGAGAATGACAAACTTGAAGTTCGTGGAGCCTTTTTCCGGCGGCATGATTCGTTCTCCCTGGGTGTCGGGGGTGGACTCTCGCGCTCCTTGGGCGCGAAAGCAAGAGCGGCCTCCCATCAACTGGGGGCAGATCGGCCAGAATCGCTGGGCGGCTGAGGGCTGGCTTCTGGACCGGCAGACGCCCAGCGCGCCAAACGGCGCCCTGGGCGTGTCATGTCCCAAGGAGACATGGCTTACCCGAACGTCGCTCGGTGGTAGGACGGCGAGACCGGTTGCGGCAAGTCCGGGGATCGAGGCGCAACCTTGCGGCTGGCGTCCGTCCCCAACCTGGAGACGGTTTCATAGCGCGCGATGGGTCCTGATCGAGGCGACGGTTTCGCCATCTTGACGAAGGGCAACGGTTGGCTCGGGGCCACCGCGTGAGTCGCGCATGCTGCCAATAGCGTGGTCGCGATGGCGCTTGCGCGGAATGGCCTCGTCTGTTGCCGCCACCGCCGTCGGATCGCGACGGCGATCACCAACCGTGCTGTAGCGAGCCATTGGTAGGGGTGCGCTGCACCTGGCAGACGGGAAACACATCGGTGATGCTCCCGTGGTGATTCTCGTCGACCGCTAGCTGTGGTCGACTGATGGTTTGTGCAGGCGAGATAGCGGCCATCCCAACGCGTGAGCTTGGGGCGCGCCTCTCGGGCGCGGACCGCGCCGTGACTGCGCCGAACCGACCCAACCATCCAAAGCCCCAAGAACGTCTGAAAAAGGGCGCGGCCCGATGACCACCGAGGACGTTTGGGCGCGGTCACACGGGTTGACCGCCATCCTGGAAGGAGCTTCACTTACCACGGCACGTACCGACCCACGCAAGGAAGGCGCGTCGACCAGAGGATGACGTCATGAAAGCTCATCGCGCGTTCGGTCCCAGGTTTCTCCCGATAATCCTGCCCCTGCTGGGAACCGCTTGCGGTTCGGACGCCACGACGGACGGTGATCCGGGTGGTGCCACGACCACTGACGTCGGGGGCAGCCAGATCTCATCTGGGGGAGCCAGCGCTGGCGGCTCTCCGAGCACGGGGGGTAGCGCTCTGGGTGGAAGCACGGCCCGGGGTGGTGCGCCAACCGGCGGCTCTCCACCGACCACCGGTGGAACCAATCCGGGTGTCGGCGGAACCAATCCGGGCGTCGGCGGAACCAATCCGGGTGTCGGCGGAACCAATCCGGGCGTCGGTGGAACCAATCCGGGCGTCGGTGGAACCAATCCGGGCGTCGGTGGAACCAATCCGGGTGTCGGTGGTGCCGGTGGTCTGAACCCCGTTACTGGTGGTGCCGATCCAGGCGTGGGTGGAACCAATCCCGACGCCGGAGGAACGAACCCTGGCACTGGCGGATTGGATCCGAACGTGGGTGGAACGGACCCCGGCACCGGTGGCACCGCCGGGCAAGCGGGAGAGCTCGCCGGTGGCAGTGGTGGCGATGCCGCCGGTGGCGCCGCGGCCGGTGGCGCGACGGACGAGGAATGGTTGCCGTCCTGGGGCACCACCTGCCAGAAGACAGAAGACCGGAACCTGCCTCCGCCTCTGGCCGGCAAGACGCTGCGCCAGTTTTTGTGGCCCACCTATCCGGGCAGCCAGATCCGAGTCGAGCTCAGCAACATCAAAGGCACCGCCCCGGTGGTGATCACCAAGGTCCACATCGCCATGGCTGGCGCGAGCGGCTCCGCCATCGATGCTGGAACCGACGCGGAGTTCACATTCTCCGGTTCGGCCGGCGTCAGCATTCCTGCCGGAGAGACGGCGTGGTCCGATGCCCTCGATTTCGACCTCCAGGAGATGCAACTGACCGCGATCAGCATCCATTTCACTAGCGTGCCTAACGAGATCACGGGGCACCCGGGGGCGCGCACCACCTCCTATGTTGCCGATGGTGACGTCGTATCCGAAGCCAGCATCAGTGGGGAGACCCGGGAACGCTGGTATTTCCTCAACACCATCGAGGTGATGGCCCCGGCCGACGCCTTTGCCGTTTGCCTGCTGGGCGACTCCATCACCGACGGCTATGGCGTCGACGCGGCCAACAACCGGTTCGAACGATGGTCGGATTTCTTGACCATCGCCATCAACGAGGATCCCACGGTCAGGGGCAAGGTCTCGGTGATCAACGCCGGCATGGGTGCCAACTCGCTGCTGAGCAGTGGCGAACAGGATGCGGGGACCATCCGATTCGTGCGTGACTGCGTGGGTCGCCCCAAGGTCAAGTGGGACATCATTCTGGAGGGTGTCAACGACATCAAGTCCTCGACCAACATGGACCTGGTGGGTCGGATCACGGATGCTTACCAGGACATGATCGACCAAGGTCGCGAGGCGGGCCACAAGGTGTTTGGCTCCCCCATCACGCCCTTCGGAACCAATGCCGACTATGCGGGGGGCTCGGCCAAGCAGATCCGCAACGACATCAACGACTGGGTCCGAGAGGGAACCCATTTCGACGCCGTGGTCGACCTTGCCCAAGCCGTGGCCGACCCGGGCAATCCGGACAATCTCCTGTCAAACTATAGCAATGATGGGCTTCACCCCAGCATCGCCGGTTACGAAGCCATGGGGAATGCCGTCCCCCTGACGCTGTTCACCGAGTGATCGCGGCGGCCGTCGCACCGGCAGCCCTGTGGAGCAACACCCCACAGGGCCAGCCTGATGGGTCGCTCATTCCATCTCGCAACTGCCGCAGTCAATCTCCGCACCGCAGCCGTCGCCGGCCTTGCCACACGGGATATCCTGTTGCTCACAGGTCAGCGGTATGCAGCTCGGTATGCCGCACTTGCCGGGTCCGCCTGCGCCACAGATCAGGCCGGGAGGACAGGGGCCGCAGTCGATAGCGTTCCCGCAACCGTCGCCGGCCAGGCCGCACTCGATCCCCTGGACGGCGCAGTCGATCGGGTCACAGGTGTCCGTGCCGCAGATGCCAGGGCCCCCAGCGCCGCAGACCTCGCCGGGAGGGCAGGGGCCGCAGTCGATAGCGTTCCCGCAGCCATCGCCGGCCAGGCCGCACTCGTAGCCCAGGGCTTCGCAGGTGGTGGGGGTGCAGGTGAACGGATCGCACATGTTGGCCGTGATGAGCCCGCAGATCTCGCCCACCGGGCAGGGGCCACAATCGATGGAGTTCCCGCAGCCATCACCCGAGATGCCGCATTCGTACCCGAGGACCTCGCAGGTGGTGGGCTCGCATTCGGGGATGTAGGGGGTCACGCAAGCGGACAGGTCGAAGAGCATGAACTCCAGGACCTTCTCCTGGGCCGTGAAGTCGTCCCAGCTTCCGCAGTTCTCCGGGAAGTTCAGGCGCGGGTTGCCTTCGCTCACATGAAAATCGCTGTACACGAACTTCCCGCACGAGTCGCCAGTGCCGTCCGACACCGGGGTGTTGAACGTGTAGTGAACGGGCAGGGGCTGACCCGGCTCGGGCAGCGTGGGGTCCGGCTCGTCGTCCCCGAGGATCGGGGGCCGCGGCGCGGTGACCCAGGTCTGTCCCGGCGGTGTGACCGCGGAGACGTTGAAACGCGCGTCAACCAAGGGGAAGGTCGCCGGATCGGTGACGGGCGTATCCAGGCCCCCTACCAACCCGAGCCAGGCAGTGAAGTCGGCAGCCATTGGGTTGATCTGAGGGTCGGTCACGATGGTGCCAGTCGACGTGTTCTGCCGTTCGTCCTCCATCCAGGTGGCCGTCGTGCTGAGCGGATTCGCGGCACCACCCGCGCGCATGTACGAGTAGGACCAGTGGGTTGCGAAGGTGCGCCCGCCGTTGTCCACGTAGTCCACGAGCTGCTGCCAGTAGGCGAGTGACGGTTGCAGGGTTTCGTCGAGATCATTGTCCGAGCCCTGGCAGGCCAGGATCAACATGTCGTAGCTGTTGAGCGGGACGTTCCCGTCGGCATCGGGGGCGAAGAGCTCCGTCTCCGAGGGCGTGGCCTCGTCGATACTGGTTCCGGCGCCATCTTGCCCGCTGCCCTGGTACAGGTGCACACGCCCGTCACCGCTGGGGTTGGTGAACTCCTCGGTGTCGATGCCGGCTTTCCAGAGCACGCACTCCATGCCATCACGCGAGCCCGTCACCGCGGCAATCAGTGGGATGTCGCCCTCGCTCTTGTTCTTGGGCAGCGTCAACTTGCCGTCGTCCGGCAGGGGGTTATCGGCACAAGGCGTGGGTATGTCGATCGTGTAGATGCGACGCCAGCGACCCAGCTGCACCACGAGGGTCAGACCTTGGCCCACCGGGACATCCGTCAGGGTGAAGGTTCCGTCCGTCCCCGTCTTGGTGGACACCAGCGGATCCCCTGCTGCCGTCGACCCGCACACGTCGCAGGTGCTGGTCCGAATGGTGAAGGGCTGCAGGCCCGGATCGGAGGGGTTGTTGGGAATGTAGACGAGCGCGTTGTACAGAGGATTGCGCCCACCCGGGTCGTAGACCGTGCCCCGGATGCTAGTGGTGGTCCCGGCCTCGCAGTTGGGGATCTGACTGCACAGCCCCGTGCACCCACATTTCCCGGGTGCGGTGGGGTCGCCGCCGCAGATCTTCGGCGCTACACAGGGGTTGCCGCAGTCCAGCGTGTTGTTGCAGCCGTCACCGGTCATGCCACAGTCGACGCCGAGTTCCGCGCAGGTCTTGGGGGTGCAATCGGGCACCGGCGTGACGCAATGAGTTAGGTCGCCCTCCTTGACGCACAGATCTCCGGCGGGGCAACTGCCGCAGTCGATCGATGCGCCGCAGCCATCCCCCTGGAACCCGCACTCGACCCCCGGTAGATCCGCGCAGGTCATGGGAACGCAGACGGCCCCAACGTCGCAGCGATTGGGCGTCACGACCCCGCACAGCTGACCCACCGGACACGCGCCACAGTCGAGCAGAAGGGTGTCGTTGCAGCCATCGTTGATGGCCCCACAGGTGGCCCCCAGCTCCTCACAGGTCTTGGGGGTACAGGGGGGCTTGATCTTGGTGCATTGGTTGGGCGTGACCGAGCCGCACATCTCGTCCTCGGCACAGGTGCCGCAATCGACGACCCCGGCGCACCGGACGTCGGTCACCATGCCGCAGTTGGCGTTCAGAGCCTCACAGCTGCTCGGGCAGTTCGACTGACTGCCACCACTGGTAAGATCGATGTCGGGAATATTGCTGCCACCGCTGGCGGGACCGGTGGCTCCGTCGGCGGAGTTGCCACCCTGGTTGGTAGCCCCGCCGTCATCGCTCGAGCCGTTCCGCTTGCCCGCGGTATTGCTGCCGGAGGATTCCGTTTTCGGCGAGCCGCCACATCCCCACAGGATTCCGAATGCCAGGGCCACACTGATGGTCCGGATACGTCGTTTCATAGCTCGCTCCCTTTCGATTGCAGGCAGTCGATCTTCACCCACAACCAGTGCGCCGACCGCCAGGATCCAGACAACAGTCCTTCACCGTGGCTCGAGTTCATACCTGTGGCCGCAAAGACAAGATGAAGGCTACCCGAACGCCCGCTACACGGAGCAGGCAGCCAAGCTTTCCGCAGAACCGCGCCGAGCCGCTGGACCCCTGGGGGTAGGGGCTCCAGCCGCAACCAGTGGACGTGCCTATTGTGCCGCCTTGTGGTCAAGAGTGGTAGCCCTTAGTGGTAGTCCTTTTCACATTTCATGGACTGGTTTGTCATTTGGGGGTGGCAACCGATCGGAAGCGGTCGCCGATGGCAAGGGGCGGTTCCCATTCCGACTGCCCGTTTCCCTCGACGCGCCAGAACATTCCAAAGATGGGCGCGACCCTGGCTGTAATGTTTCAGCGGCTGTGGAACGCTGGCCTCCGCGCGCCCGAGCCTGGTCGTTCCTACGCCGTCAATGCCAACAGAGGCAGCCTGGTTTGCGGCTGGGGTCCCTTGGGCAGCTTGGTAAGGACACCTGGCCTCCACCGGGAAGGTGCTCCAGCGTGTCAGTCTGGCCGTGACGTCGGGACGAGCTCCCTCGTCATCGCCACCCTATGCTGCGCTCAGTCGAGTCAGCACCGAACGCGGTACATTCTTGGTGTTGAGTCCGTCGCAGCAGACGGCAACCCACGGAACCCATGCCAAGCTGGATCGAAATACTGTTGCTCGCCACCGTGATGACGGGCTGTGGCGGTCGCATGCTGGAGGTGAGCGATGGAGGCGGTGGGGTTGGCGGAACCGAGTCGGGTTCGGCGGGGGCCGAAGCGGGTGCGAGTGAAGAGGTTGGGGGCACCTGTTCGGGCTCGGCGTCGTCACCCTTTGGATCGGATCCGCAACAGTCACCCGCCCAGCCCGGCTGCTACGCCTATGTCGCGGGTGAATGGCAGCCGATCCCCTGTGACTGCGATCTGTGGCTGACCAACAGGGAGACGGTACCGGTCCTCGTCAGGTTCTCTTTCGAATTACAGCCGAGTGATTCCGAACCGTCGCTGGTCGATTCGCCGGATCGACCCGACGTCGAGATCACGTTCGAGGATCCCGACGCCAGCTGGTACGCCGTTTGGGAGCGCGAATCGGACAACGGCACGGCCTACTCGGTAGTGAACACCGACGACACCACGACGGTTCGGCTCGGGGCAACCCAGGTGACCCTGGCTCCGGTAAGGCTCGCTGCCTGCGAGGAGCGGCGGCCGAGAGCCCGCATCGTGGCGCCCTGGGGAATCGAGCGGCACCTCGATATGCTGGCGACGCTGCAGGGTCCCGCCGAGACTCCGGTCTCGATCGTCAACGGCTCCTGCAGCCAGCCGGCATCCCACCCGACGCCGATCTAGCGTCGGTGCCCGGGCAAAGAACCTTGCCGGAGCCTCGGGGCTTGCCTTGGCTCGGTGGTTCACCCTATCGTGCGCGGTTGCGGGTGGGTTAGCCGCTCGCCATGAGCCTGAGGAGGAGCCGTGCGACGATCCATCGTCCTTGCGATAGTCACGCTTGCACTCACCGCCTGCGAGAAATCCAAAGAGCAGCCTCCACCTCCGGCGGCCTCGGTCCAACCGGTGGCCGTCGTGTCCGTCCCTGTGCAGCTCCCAGCCAGCGCTGCCCCCAGCGCGACGGCTGCGGCGGTGCCGGCACTGGGGCTCTTCGCCGACAAGTTGCCGGCGGGCCTGGTGGACTACTCGATCCCGACCCTCGACCTGGAGACCATGAAAAGGTCGAGGGACACGGACACGCAGGCCGACAAGGCCCTCAAACGCAAGGACTACGCCGAAGCCACTCGGCTGTACGTCGAGGCTCTCAAGATCGATCCGGCCAACCGCGGAGCACGCTTTCGCCTGGCGCGCACGCTGGTGTTGAACGAGCAAGGGGACGCCGCGATCGGTGTGCTCGATCAGTTCTACCGGGCCAACGACTGCTTCGCCTGTCAGGGGCTCTTGTTGAAGGCCGCCCAGACCAAGGACTTTGCCCCGATCGCGGCCCGTCCCGAGTTCAAGGAGCGCACCGAGAACGTGGGCAAGAAGCTCCCCACCATCGAGGCAGCCGCGAGACAGGTGCTCACCTGGCTGGGTGACCCTCGAATGGACAACCTGCCGTCCATCGTCGATTCTCGCACCTTCATCGTGCTCGAACAGCCCGGGGTCGGCTTCAAGCAGTTCCTCGGCGTCAAGGCCTTCCTCGAGTACGTGGTCGACGACGAGAAGAAGAACTTCCCCGATGGACGCAAATGGGGCGGCAGGATCGGCCCCCCCAACGGGATGTCGTACAAGTGTCCCAACGAGTGCTGCGAGATCAACACCTATGAATCGCCCGGCAGGCGCAACGTGCTCCGGCAGCTCTGCTTCACGCCGCAGGGCGGCGTTGCCATCGCGCTCTCCAAGCTGAAGGTCGATTGAGCCCTACTGCAGATCGCGGCAGGGATGATTGCGCGTCCCTTGCGCCCAACCCCGCAACGCCTCGAAGCACTTCGATTCCTTGAGCTTCGCGGTCTTGGAGATGTAGTACCAGGGCGTGACCGGGTTCCCCCGTTCACCCAGGCGCTGGAAGGCCGCGGCAGCCAGATCTCGCATTCCGGCGCGCGCCAGGATGGCCGCCGCCGCACTGAGCCACCCTGGGGACCATTCGTTCTCGGCGTGGCCCATGGCACGCTGGAAGGACCAGGCGAGCTCCTGCTGTACCTCCGGTTGGCGCAACAGCGGGGCGAAGGCCTCGTCCCCATTGCCGAAGTGGAAGGCGTGGTGCCATTTGCCGACATAGGCGTTGATGATACAGCCGGCCACCAGGGTATTGTCCGGGGCGGACCGGGCTAGCTCCCGCGCCAGCATCAGGCCGGCGTTCTCGTCGTCGTGCCAGTGGGGCGCGAACCCGTCGAGCAGGACGTTGACCGCGCCGAAATGGTCGGGGAAGCGCGCCACCGCCTCCCGCGCGTACTGCCGCTTCTCGTCGTCGGAGAGGGCCAGGTTGCGCGCCACCGACACCAGCAAGGCCCAGGGCGTCGGGTTGGTGGGATCCATCGCCGTGACGCGCAACAGCCGCTCACGGGCTTGCTGTTGCCATTGCTGAAACTGCTCGCGACGCTTCTGGCTGACCGAGCTGCCGCCCCCATGGCCGCGAATGCGCCATCCCTCACCCATGCAGGCGCAGGCCGCCACCAGCTCCGCCTCCGGATTGCCGCCGGACTGCGCCCAACCCAGCGCCTTGTCGATCGGCACGTCACTGGCAACCAGACACATCCGGTGATAGCGCGGCCAATTACCACGCGTCGTGGCGAGCTCCCCCAGCAGGATGCTCACGTTGCCGTTCACGGCCGCGTCGTAGAGCGGTCCCCAGTACTGACCCAGCTCGCGCACCAGCGCCGCGCGCTCCTCTGCATCCCCGTTGTCACTGGTCGCAGGCTTCGACGGTTGGCTCTGCTTCTTTCGGAGGTACAGGTAGTAAAGGGCGTAAATCCCCCCGATCACCAGCACGGACAGGATGGTTTGGAGCATGGTGACCCTGTATACACCGGCTGGGGGGCGATCCGGTAGATCGGTCTTCGTCAGATCGACGCTCCTGCTATGCTCGGGCTCAATTCATGCGCAGGTCAGCCACTTGGCATTTCCTCGGTTCGATGCTGGTCGCGCTTGCTTGCACGAGGGTCAAGGAAACAACCCCCTCGAACGTCGAGCATGTCCGCCAAACGGCTGGGACTCCTCGGAAATCCTTGGATCATTCCCTGGTTGCCTTGGAGGCCGAATTGGGGGGCAGGGTCGAAGCGGGCGGCCCCATGGGGATTCGGGAGTCGGTTCACGACCTGGCCTTCTCGCCTGATGGGAACGAGCTGGCCCTCACGGATGGGAACGAGCTGGTCGTGCTGAACGCGAGGGGCATGACCGAGCAGCTGCGTTGGCGCTCGCGGCATGGCTGGGTGATGACGCTGGCCTATTCACCAAAGGGGAACATCCTGGCCTCCGCGTCCCTGGATGGGACGTTGGCGCTGTGGGACCCCAAGGATGGCTCGCTGTTGCGCGAGCTCTCGCTGGAGAAGAAGGGACCCTCGACCCTCGCGTTCTCCGTGGATGGAAGGTGGCTCGCCGCAGGTTCAGCGCTCGGCAGACTGCTCTTGGTCGATCTCTCGACGAACGACTCGGTTCGTCCCCTGGACATCGGGAAGACCGGAGTGTCGTCCCTGGTCTTCTCTCCCGATGGCAAGTTACTGGTCGTGGGTGACACGAGCAATCTGGTTCGGCTTTTCCGCCTCGCCGATGGCAAGGAACAAAAGAGCGCCAAGGGCGAGTCCTCGATTCGCTCACTGGCCGTTGCCGATGACGGATCGCTGGTGGCTTGGGGCGAACAGGACGAAGGGACGTTTCTCTGGGAGCCCGCCTCGGGCCGAGCCCTGCCCTTGCCGACAGGGACGGATACGCCAAGACCGCTGAACCTTGGCTTCTCGCCTGATCGAGTCGGGTTGTGGGCGGTCACCGACGACAAGTCCCTGTGGCGCTTCTCGACCGTCGACCGGCGCCCCATGAGCCGGCACATGCTGGCCGAGCCGGGGGATCTCCGCGTCGCGGCCTGGGATGCGGCCAGGACCCGGGTGGCCATCGCGACCGACGTACCAAGCGTCAGCATCTGGCAAACGGATGGCGCCAAGAGACTCGGGACCTTGGGGTCAGCTTCCGCACCCATCCGTTGCCTCGCGATGTCCCAGGATGGGGCTCACGTCGCAACGGGTGCCAAGGACGGCCTGGTGCGGCTCTACTCCCTCGGCGAAGGCCCGGGTCTTCGCAGCTTGGCGCAGGGCGGCGAGGTGGAGGCGTTGGCGTTTTCTTCCGATTCGAGCCTGTTGGCAACCGGCGGCTCGGATGGGGGAGTCGCCCTGTGGCGGGTCAGCGATGGCCAAAGGCTCGGGACGTTAATTGAACCCAGGGCGATCGCGGTGCGCTCGCTTCGGTTCCTGCCCCAGAGCGACATCCTCGTCGCTGCCTCGTACCAGGCCGTGCGAACCTGGAGGGTCACCGACGGTCAGCGCCTCGCGCGGGTCGAGACCCCGGATGACCCCATCAAGACCCTCGACGTCTCCGGGGACGGCCGGTTGCTCGTCACCA
Source organism: uncultured Polyangiaceae bacterium (assembly GCA_964648165.1). GTDB lineage: Bacteria > Myxococcota_A > Polyangia > Polyangiales > Polyangiaceae > FEN-1139. The sequence goes on from CAZYKT010000043.1 coordinate 49,061, forward strand.
ACGGCGCGCGCGGGAAGGTCACGCTGTGGGATCCCCTGGCCATGAGACGGACGGGGACACTGGAGCTGGGTGGAGCCGACATCGATCGACTCAGGGTTTCCGCCGACGGAAGACTCCTCTGGGTGGCTACGGTGGGCGGTGGCACACAGCTGTGGGATCTCGGCACCCGCCAGCTCGTCTATCGGCTGGAGAGCAGCGCGGGAGACGAAGCGATCGCGTTCGACCCGACCAGCAGCAGGGTGGCTCGCGGTCTGGTGGACGGAACCGTGCACCTTCATGGCACTTCGTCCCCCAAGGAGAAGGCCGTTATTGCGCCGCCTCGAACAGAAAAGGGCATCTCCGACCTTGCCTTCTCCCCGGATGGTCGGTGGCTGCTAGCGAGCTCGTACGACGGCGCGGTCAAATACTATGACCTACGCGACCTCCAGCATCTCGTCTCGACCCGAGCCCTATTTGGATCCGACGCAGCGTACGTCACCGATGCACACGGCAGGCTCGAGCTCTTGGGTACCGCCCTAGGCGAGGCCAGGAAGCGTGCCTTCTGCCGGCTGGGCACCAAGCTCTACCCGTTCGCACGGTGCCAAGGTGAACGGACGGTTGCGGGGCTCCTGGTGCGAGCGCTTGGCACGGCCGGGCCAGCTCACCGCCCTTCGACATCGACCAAGGCTCCCTTGGACCTGGCCAGTCGGGTTCGCCCACCGCCCAATCCATACCCTGCGACTCCACCCAGCATCCCCTGCGGCAAGGGCTGGTGCCACGTGGGCACCGAGCTCTGCTGCGACAACGGGACCACGGCAACTTGCGTCCCCCGCCCCCAGAGCGAACCGGACCTGGCCGAGCTGGAACGGCTCTGCAAGCTTTCACCGGACGCTTCGGGCTCCATCCTTCTGTGCGGGGAATCCACTGACTGCGGCGAGTATGACTACTGCTGTCGGGTGGCGGGGGAGCGAAAGGATCTGCAGCAGTGCCTGCCCATCTCGCTACGCTATGCTTGGGACTGCTTCACGCCTCCCGGGATCTGCCTTCACCGAGTGGACTGCGGTGCCGGACCTGAAGGTTGCACGAACGGTCATTGCGCGGCACCAACCGCCGAGGTCAGCTGCGGCAACCAGATCTGCAAGGCGCCAAACCAGGTCTGCTGCGTGAAGAAAGGCCGAGCCCCGCGCTGCACCGGAGCGGATGCCTGCCGCTCCGGCGAAGCCGGTGCGTTCCGTTGCGACGGGCGCATGGATTGTCCTTCGGGAATGCAGTGCTGCCTAGAGTATTCGGGAGGTTCCTACTGCGGCACCGAATGCGTCGACGAGCCCAGCCTGTGCGAGTCGGTATCGGATTGTCCACCCCGAATGGCAGGCACCCTGTTCGAGCTGGAGGCCTGCGCCCCACCAGGCCCGGATTACTGGGGTCCCATCTTCGCCGAGCTCAGCAAACACCCTTGGATCGCCAAGCACAAGATCTGTCATTATCGAGCCGGGGATTGACGCGCGGGACCAAACACCCGATACCGATCGAATCCGTCGTAACCGATTCCGAACTGGTAGACATCCGCGGTCCAACGCACCGTCCAGTCTTCTTCGTCGGTGCCGGTGCTGGTGACCGAGCGCCGAATCCGCGCCATCCCACCGTACAGGTAGAAGCCTGCCCCAATGGGGATATTGCCCTGAACCCCGATGAACCCCGGCGAACTCGGCTTGCCGGAGACGCCGACCACGAAGGGTGATGGTGTCCAGGGGCACGCGATCTCCATGCGACCCAGGAGCTTGTACGTGAATTCCAGATCGATGAGCGAAAGGACGCCCGCGGCCCCACCGAACAACCCGAAACCCCCGACGCGATACCCGGGCGTGAGGAAATAGTCGAAACCTGCCCCCTCCGGTTCCAAGATCCCGAGCTCCAATCCGTCACGGAGCCCCAAGCCCGTCGCTGGCTCCGTTACGGCGGTTTCGAGCATTGGCACCGCCAACAGGATGGC
>CAZYKT010000044.1:0-46873 GCA_964648165.1 uncultured Polyangiaceae bacterium
CCCCGTCAAGCCGACCAGACACACCCCGAAATGCCTCCATCCCCGGATTGACACCACTTGAGTTTGCCACCCGGTCAGCACCGCGCAAGGGACCAGGCGAGTTGATGCGAAAGACATGGCGATTCCCCGATCCTGTGCGTGAGCGTTCCTCCCATTGCCCAGGCCCCCAAAATGAAACGACATCGCAATGCACGCCCTGACCGTGCCTCCGGCATAGGCCGCTCCCGCGTCCACGGACGCAAATGCCCCGAGCGGGGACGTCATCTGATGGGCGGTGTTGGCGCTACAGCAGACGACCTCTTCCGCGGTTTCCAAACCGCAGGTGCTCACAAGCTCCAACATTTCCAGCTTCACCGAACGAGACCACCTCGCGGATGGAGAGATTGGTTCAACTCCACCGGTCTATTGGGCGGCAAGCGGTTTGGATTGCTACCGTGAGGATGGCGCGACACTAGCCAGACCACACGAGCCCAGCTGACCTTTGGGGCTAGTCCCCCCAGCGTCACCGCCAGACGACGGCCTCCGCAGCCCGGGCAATCCACGATTCTCCGTTTCCGAGTTGACCGGTAGTGTTGTCACCCCAACAGACCACCGAACCGCCGGAGCGCAACGCGCAAGAGTGGCCGTCGCCAGCGCTGACAGCAATCACGTCACTCAAACCAGAAACCTGTACTGGAGTTGCCCGGTCCGTCATCGTGCCATCGCCGAGCGCGCCCTTCGTGTTCGCACCCCAACACACGACCGAGCCGTTCTCCCGTAGCGCGCACACGTGACGGCGCCCAGCGCTGAGCTGGACGGTGTCCGACAGCCCTGAGACAGCAACCGGCGCGGTGCTCATTGCAAACGACCCATCGCCGAGTTGGCCCTGGTTCCCGAAGCCCCAACAGGATACTGACCCTGTCTCCAGGAGCGCACACGCGAATTCTTCCCCCACATTGATTTGGACGGCGTCTGTCAGACCACTCACCCGGACCGGGGTGTTCCTAGTATCCATGGTCCCATCGCCGAGCTGGCCAACGCTATTGCTTCCCCAACAGGCAACCGAGCCATTTTGACGCAGGGCGCAGTTGCTTCCTCCAGCAGCCACGGCCGTGGCGCCCGTGATACCGGTTACCTGAACCGGTGTACTGGTCGATTCATCGGAAGTCCCATTGCCGAGTGAGCCATTGGCGCCATCGCCCCAGCACACGACCGAGCCATTCTTTCGCAGTGCGCAGTCGGTGCCGCCGCCTACGGCGATGCTGGTCGCGTCGCTCAGGGCGGGGACTGGCGCCGGCTCGTTGCTGTTATCGATGACCACATCGCCGTCCACAATCGTGATCTCGCTTCTCCAGCACGTGACCGACCCGCTCTCCTGCAGCGCGCACCACTCGTGCCATCCGACATCAAGGGCCGTGGAGTCGTCAGCGGCAGCGAGCCTGGTTGGAGTGCTCCCCAGCCCACACCCGGGTTCCTCCCAAGCCAGACAACCCCAACAGACAGCAGAGCCGTTGCGGCGCAGCGCGCAAGTTGCACCAGAACCCGCAAACACGCTCGTGACGTCGTCGAGGCCCGACACGGCACTGGGCGTCGTACTCATGTCCAGGCGACGCCCCCTTCCGAGCTGGCCTTCGGCGTCGCTGCCCCAACAGGCGATCTGGGTTCCCCCATTCCGAATGGCACAGGCATGCATCTCCCCAACCGCGATAGCCGTTGCCTCGTCCACCTCAGATACCTGGGTTGGGCTGTTGCGCACAGTGAACGAGCCGTCACCGAGCTCGCCGTAGTCATTGCGCCCCCAGCAGCTGACGGTGCCATCGGAGAGAAGAGCACATGTGGTGCCGTACGATGCGAGACCGGTAACCTCATCGAGCCCAACCACCTCGACAGGACTGCTGCTCGCCGCGCCGGACCCATCGCCCAAGCCGCCGCTGCCCCAACATGCCACGGTGTTGTTCTGTCGGAGAGCACAGGTTCGTCCTGGTCCGGCCACTACGGCAACAGCGTCCTCGAGACCGTCGACCGTGACCGGGGTCTCGCTATTCATGGCGGAACCGTTTCCGAGCTCGCCGTAACTGTTGGTTCCCCAGCATCTGACCGATCCGGTCGCGAGAACCGCACAAGCGTGCATACCGCCCACCGCTACGTCCACCGCATTGTCGATCTCGGGAACGAGCTCTGGTGTGTCCTGGCTGATCGTGATTGGGTCGATTCCGGAACTGTCCACGCCGACCAATCCCCAGCAACTTACCGCACCGCTAGCATGCAAGACGCACGTTCGTCGGCCCTTGGCGTCGATCGCAGTCGCGTCGTCGATGCCAACCACGGAGACCGGAGTCGCGCTGGAGTCCAGCGAGCCGCCATGACCCAGCTCTCCCGCGTGGTTGAAGCCCCAACAGACCACTGACCCATTGCGACGAAGCGCGCACGCGTGATTGGAACCAGCAGTGATGGCTGTCACCTCATCGAGGTTGGCGATGGCCATCGGCGCTACTGCCTGCATCAACAGTCCATCGTAGTCCGGATCGGCGCAGTCGAGCGTACCCCAGCAACTCACGGAGCCAGCCTCTGCGAGCACGCACGTGTAGGTGTCACCAGCCGCCAGCTGGACGAACTCACAGTCATCTCCGAGTCCGTTCTCGTTGTCGTCAACCTGACTCTCGTTGGCGATCTCTGGGCAGTTGTCGTCGGCGCCCATGATCCCATCGCCATCCGCATCAGAGGATGGTTCGGCTGGCGTCCGTTCACCGCCGTCAACGCATGCCGAGCTCCAATACACACCTAGGACCAAGCACATGAGGAAACGTGTTGCTGATACCAGCCCACCAGTTCGGAAGGTGCCGCCCAACACACTCATGACATCCTCGCGTCAGGAACCCACGAAGATTGCATACCACCCTCTCGCGTATCCGTCACGACTAATCCTCGATTGCGCGCGCCCCGGGGAAGGGGGCAAGCCATGGTCGACGCGATGCGCAGCGCCGACGTTTCCTGGGATGCAAGGAGTCTTTCAACCCTGTTGAGCCATGGGATGGGCAACGATCCTCGTCGAGATGGACGTGCAGCGTCCAGGCGCCGTCTCTCCCTCTGGTCCAACGAACGAGGGCTTTCTGCAGCGAGGCTACGGCTGATTGCTGCCGTTGGGCCAATCGGCGACGGCTGCAGAGACCGCAACTCCGTTCGGCGACGCGTCTTCAAGGGGGCCGTCGAGCGACAGAGTGCCTGTGGGCGGGGAGAGCGTCGTGTAAAGCGTGTAGTATGGGTCGATTCGCCTTTGGATGAGAGACGACGCGTCGTAGCTACCCTTGAATTCGGTGACGGGCAGGGTTCCGGTGAACCCGGTGCTCCCTCCCGTCGTGCGATAGAGGGTTCCCGAGAAGCGTTCGGCGAAGGCGCCGTCCAGCGTCGCAAACTTTATCGTGGTTTCGATCCTCAGCTCCTGCGGGCACGATTCTGCCTCGGGAACCACGTAGGTGGCTTCTCCCAGTTGGCCGTCGAGTGCCAGCGTCAGTGTGGTGTCCCGGAATGCGGAGGCCTCGTCATGAGTGTACCACCGAAGGGTCGTCTCGAGCGGGGCTGCCATGGACGTGAGTAGGTCTCGCGGGGTTCCGATGGGGGTCGACTCGTCCGATGCCACGACGGTTGTGGTCGCCTCATGGCAAGAGTCCTCAATCGGCGAGCCTTCCGTCCCCGACTGACCACCCGCGCAAGCGGTCCCGAGGAAGCCCAGTCCCAGTCCCAGTCGCCAGCTCAGTCTGCCCATGGTGACATCGCTCCCAATGCCTTGACGGCTCACCAACGACTCCATAGTGAGCGACCGAACGACCCGTGTCGAGTCCGTTCTTTCCCATTTCCGAGCATTCTGTGCTCCAATACGCCCCAATGAGAGCGAAGGCGGGAAACTACGACCAGTGCGCGGCGGAAACCCTCAGGGCGCTTCGCGCCACTCGGTCACAGCGGGCCTTTGCGCGGCGCTTGGGCTATCGCGCCAACCCGATCACCGACTGGGAACATGGTCGCAGGTTTCCCACGGCAACCGAGTTCCTTCGCGCGGCTCGGCTCGTGCATGTCGACGTGGCCGGGGCGTTCCGCGCATTTCATCCAACGCCCCCGCCGCTCGACAGCTCTGGGCGCATCACCGTGGCCACCTGGCTGACCGCGCTCCGTGGCACGTCATCCATCCGGGATCTGGCAATTCGGGCTGGATGCTCGCGATTCGCCCTGGGGCGCTGGCTCAACGGGACGGCAGAACCGCGCCTGCCGGATTTCTTCCGCTGCGTCGACGCCACGACGGGGCGACTTCCGGATCTCGTGGCAGCATTGGTTCCGATACAGGCCGTTCCCTCACTGGTGGCACGCCATCGCAGCATGCAGGCCGCGCGAACCCTCGCCTTCGATGCCCCGTGGACGGAAGCCATCTTGCGGATTTTGGAGACGACGGCGTACCAGCGGTTGGACGTTCATACCGAGGGTTTCATCGCATCGCGCCTTGGGATCTCCCTGGCGATGGAGCGTGACTGCCTGGTCAGGCTGAAGCGGGCCGGAGTGATCCGAATGGAAAGGGGTCTGTTGCGTGAGCAACGGCCACTCAGCGTCGACACTCGGGGTGACGAAGAGTCCATGACCGTGCTCCTGCATCACTGGACAAAGGTGGCTCATGACCGAACCCAACAGCGGCGCGCACGCGATCTGTTCGCGTACAACGTGATGTCCACGTCACTCGCGGACTTCGAGCGCATTCGTGAACTGCTTCGGCGAACCTTTCGCGAAGTGCAGTCCATCGTCGCTGCGTCGGAGCCCAGCGAGCGGGTCGCGCTCTTGAATCTACAACTGCTCGAACTCGCGTAGCATCAACTCCACCCGTCCATTGGGCGGCAAGCTGCGACGCACCAACCAACCTCAGAAGGAGCACCCATTCCTGTCCCGGTGCAGGAATTCGCCAAGAGCGGCGCACCATCGGTCGCCTAGCCAGTGGTTCCGGCAAGATCCGTGACCGATCTGCCCGTCGCGTGCCACCTTAAGGACATGCTCTGGCGGCCCACGTTCCCTGCCCTCAGCGCCTCGTTGGTTCTCCTTGCCGCCGTTGCCTGTTCCGAGAGCAAGGATGGCGGTGGTGACACCACAACCGGAGGTGCAACGAACGAAGATGCTGGAGCAGCCCCTGGCGGAGCAACCGGCAAAGGTGGCTTGGGCGCGGCACCGGGAGGCTCGCCTGGTGTCGGTGGAGCCCCCGGAACTGGTGGTGCCCCGCCGCTCGGCGCCGGAGGAACCGGCACCGGTGGGCTCGCTGGACCCGGCGGCGCAGTGGGCCAGGGCGGTGCATCGGATCGAGGCGGCACTCCGAGCAACGGTGGGGCACCGGGCGAAGGAGGGACTCCGGAAAGCGGCGGAGTTCCTGGTAGCGGCGGTGCCGTTGGTGAAGGGGGCGCTATTGGCGAGGGCGGCGCGATCAGCGAAGGCGGTTCACCGAACCAGGGCGGCGCGATCGGCGAAGGCGGTTCACCGAACGAGGGCGGCGCGGTCGGTGATGGTGGTACCGCGGGTCAAGGCGGGGCAGCAGCTGGTGAGACGATCTGCGGTACAGCGGAGGAAGACTCGAGCGTTCGCTTGACCTGTCCCGAGGGCATGGTCATCGACTCGGTAGTCTTCGCCAGCTACGGCACCCCTACCGGGCAATGTGGAGGCTTTTCGACCGGGGACTGTCATTCCGAGACCAGCGAGACCCGGGTCAACTCGCTGTGCGTGGGCCGCGAGAGCTGCAGCGTGGCGGCCGCCAACGGCACCTTCGGTGATCCCTGCAACAGCGTCACCAAGAGCCTTGCCGTCGAGCTTGCCTGCGTGGTGGGTGAGCCAACCGTCGTTCCCGATGGTCCGTACAAGGGCATTGCGAACTCCCCCGCCAACGAGATCGCCGCGCTGGGAGCCACCTGGTGCTACAATTGGATGAAGACGCCGCAGTCGACGGACTGTGACGATCCCCTCTTCGTGCCCATGATCTGGGGGGCGGATGACGTCCCGGGTGCCATCCAGCAGATTGCGGACGCTGGATACGACACGGTGCTCGGCTTCAACGAGCCGAACAAGACCGATCAGGCCAACATGACGGTACAGCAGGCGATCCAGCTGTGGCCGGGGCTCACCAGCAATCCGGACATTCGCGTGGGCAGCCCAGCCGTCTCCGACGATGGCCGAGCCTGGCTCGAGGATTTCATGGACCAGGTGCAGGCGAATGGTCTTCGCGTCGATTTCATCGCCATGCACTGGTACGGTTGGAATGCGGGCTCCTGTGTGCCGAGCGCGCTCGGGGGGGCTGTCAACTGGGCCGCGCAGTGGGGGCTACCCATCTGGATCACGGAGTGGGGATGCATGGGCTCCAGCAACCCCGACGAGCAGACCGTGCTCGACTTTTTCAACGGCGCCGTCACCTTGCTGGAGGGCCGTCCCGAGGTGGAGCGCTACGCCTGGTACCCCTGGAACGACTACAACCACCTGTACCTTCCCGACGAGAACGAAGTCCGGGTCATTACCCCCCTGGGTGAGGCCTTCGCTGCGGCGCCGCAATATCGCTAGACGGTCTGTGCGAATCGCTTCGGGAGTCCACGGGGCTGGCTCGACCAAAGGGGTGCAGGCATGGCGGGCCCTCTCCAACCTGCCGGGGTATTATTATGTATGCAAAGGGTTTGTGGCGAGCTGTGAGCCCCCCTTCCGGTCGCAGCCTTGTGCAACCCGCGCCCCCTTCCGGGGGACGCTACACTAGTGAGCCAATCGCTGGTTCGGGCACCCCAGTACCAGCTTTGTCGTTCGCCCAGGCAACAGCCACCGAGCCCAGACCCTCCCCACAGGGCCCCTGCCCCACCGGTCCCGGTTGCATCCTTGGCCAAATCCAAGGATGATTGCCAGGTTCCATGCTCCTTGGCTTTTGGTTGAAACGAGTGCTCCCTGGCTTGGGCTTGTTGTCTCTGGTGGGGTTCCTGGTGGTCGAGCATTACCCTCAGCCCCCCGTTCGACAGCCCAAGGCCGCTCGCATCATCCCCCCCAAGCCGACGGTGGACGCTGCCTACCTGGACTGCGAGAAGCGCAAAGTGGCAGTCCTGTCGGAAACCGCGGCCCCTGGAGTCCCCGAGCTCGAGGCGGTGCGGGCCGAGCTCTTCGCGCGAGCCAAGGCGGAGCCGGTCCTGTTCCTGGAGCGTCCCCGCGATCCGACGCTCGCCCCCGAGCTAATGGCTTGGCGTGAACGACTGGTGAACGATCCCGCACCTTGGCGGATCCTGGATCCGATGTTGAAAAAGCTCCGCGGACAACCCAGCAAGTTGCGCCAGGCTCTCTTGGTGGATGGATATCTCTACGCGGAGACGCCCCATCTGGCGGCGCTCCTGGCGGGAGGAATCACGCTGCGGCTCCTGTTCTCCGAGCCAAAACTGGTGGTGACGCGCGGTCACCAGATCCTCCACGTCGAGCGCAAGGACGGTGAGTACCGCTGGGTGGATGGACCCGAGGTTGGTGAGCTGGCTCGCCTCTGGATGTTCGATCGCGTCGCAGCAGACGGTGAGACCCTGGGACCCACCGTGCATCTCGGAATCGGCGGACTCCTCGAGGACGTAGGGGCGGACAGCGTGAGCTTCGAACAGGTCACGTACGACCATGCCATCGCCAAGCTCCGCTACGGGGAACTGGAAACGACGGCCGTGTTCGAGATCCGGGACACGGAGCTGGTCCTTGGGTGCGAGCTGGTGCCCGCCGCCGAACGCGAAAAGCTCGAAGCCGCTCGAGCCCTGGTGCGACGCCAGCAACGGGTTCTTGCCGCCTTGAACCAGGCCATTGCCGAACAGGTTGACCTATCGATCCCCTTCGACGAGCCCAGGACCGAAGAGGGTCAGCAGGATGGCAAGCTGCGTCAGGAGTGGAGGCAGGCCTACAAGAATGGTCAGTGGGCCTTCATGTTCAACGACGATAAGTACTTCGTGTTCGATTCCAAGGGCCGCCCCCGGCCGCCCCAGGTCTGCGCTGACTTCATCACCGAGACCTGGGAACGAATGTCGGGCACCCGTTGGCTGGAGCGGCAAAAGGGACGCCGCCGTCAGATAGGGGCCTTGGATTTCGACGCCCTGGACATCGAGAACCGCCGTAGCGTCGAGCAGCTGATTGTCTTCGCCGAGACCCACCCCGAGTGGTTCGAGGTTCTGCGGGTGCCAGAGTCGGAACGGGTTCCCCTTCAGGGACGGCGTCGCTTCTTCCAGCGCCTCTTCGAGCAGCGCCACAATTTCCAGCCCGGCGACATGGTAGCGATCCTCGGGCCGCGTGACGACGGGCTGCTCCACTATCACTCGTTCTTCATCGTCGCCAAGGATCCCATCACCGAGATGCCGACCTGGGTCGCGTCCAACGCAGGGCGGCCCAGGATTCGCTCCTTCGAGGCGGAGATGCAGAACGCACCGCAGCGCAGCATCATGGCGCGGATCCGACCCCGCCTGAGCTGGTTGGAGTCGCTGTTGGCACCCAGGACGGCGACCGAACCGAAGACCAGTGACTAGCTCCTTGACCGGAATTGGAGCGACTGGTAACTGAGAGGCTGTCAGGCAGCGCAATATCCCGACGAACGGGGAAGCTCGGTGAGAAGCCGACGCGGTCCCGCCGCCGTAAGCGAGGACGAAACCGGCCAGTCTGCCACTGGGAGATTTCCTGGGAAGGCGCCGGAAGTAGGTTGATTCGCAAGCCGGAATACCCGGCGTCGGGAACCCGGATGGTTCTTCCTCGGTCGAAGGAAGCCCTCGGTCCCGTCGAACACCTTCCGCTGCGATTCGCCTGAGCCACGTGCAAGGAAGGTTTGGCGGAGATGAGACGACGGGTCCGGTTGATGCTTCTGCTCGCCCTCGCGACTCTGTCCTGTTCGGGTCGAACTCTGGATCTGGAGAAGACCGAGGAGTCGGAGCTAGCCACTCCCTTGTGCGGCGATGGCGACGAGATCCTGGACGCCGATGAGACGGCACTCCCCCTCGACTCGCCGCGAATCCTCGGATGGGCCAGCTCCGTCGAGGACGTCGAGTTCGGCGAGCGAGTCGAGGATGGTTGGCGCGACGTCTCCCAGGCCCTCGGCCCCGCCGAGGGTCGGAGTGACGCCGTCGTGTCGCTGGGAGAGGGGGGCTCCATCACACTGGCCTTCGACCCCCCGCTCGTCGACGGGAAGGGGCATGATTTTGCGGTCTTCGAGAACGGCTTCTCCGAGGAGTTCCTGGAGCTGGCCTTGGTGGAGGTGTCCAGTGGTGGCGTGTTCGTGCGCTTCGCCGCCCGCTCCACGACGCCAGAGCCGGTTGGGGACTACGGCGCGGTCGATGCGGCAGAGCTGGGCGGCCTGGCGGGTCAGTATCGGTTGGGCCTGGGGACCCCCTTCGATCTGGCCGCTCTGCGCGAACGTCCCGAAGTCCGGGATGGACGCCTCGAGCTCAGCTCGATCGAGGCGGTGCGCCTGGTCGACGTGGTGGGCGATGGTGAACAGAAGGACTGCGCGGGCCATCCCATCTACGACCCCTATCCCACGCGCGACAGCGCCGGCTTCGATCTGGATGGCGTCGCCGCACTCCACGTCGCCGAATGACTCTCAGAACCGCCCGGTGGAGCCTTTTGTGGATGGTTGGCTGTTGCCTGGTACAAGGGCGCGTCGCAGCACAGCCGCTGGAGGTGACGGTTCACGGGAATGCCCTGGACAGCCGCTCCAGTCGCGATCCGACCGCCGCCTCGACGGTGCTGCGCCGAGCCGAGCTGGATGCCCCCGGAACAACCGCGCAGAGCGCGCTGTCCCGAGTTCCAGGCGCCCAGGTGTTGCGCACCGGGTCCGCCGCCGATCTGGCGACGCTGCGCCTGCGCGGGACGGCCAGCAGCCAGACCCCGGTGTATCTGGCCGGGATCCGTCTGAACGATGACGTCACCGGCACGGCCGATCTGTCGAATTTGCCCTTGTTCTTCCTGGACCGGATTGAGATCTACCGAGGCCAGGCCCCCGATTTCGTGGATCAACCCGGGATCGGGGGTGCGGTGCTGCTCGAACCGAGATTGGCTCGCGGCAACCACCTGGAGCTGGCTCAGAGTCTGGGCAGCCACGGAGCCGCTTCGTCACTGGTCGGATTCGGCACCGGTCAGCCCTCTGCATCCGCGATGGTCGCCTATCAACACTCGCGCGCCACCAACGACTACCGGTATCGGGATGACCGCGGGACTCGATTCACCAGCGCCGACGATCGCTGGGTGCGGCGAGACAACGCCGACTTCACAGCCAACGAGGTCTTCCTCACCGGAAGCCAGCGTCCCTCTCGGCGCTCGACAGTGCTGTGGGTCCTTGACACGATGGCTCGTGAACAAGGATTGACGGGTTTGGGCAGAATCCCGGCCCACCGGGCCCGCCTGCGAACCGAGCGACAGCTCTTGGGCTTGACCGCACGCAATGCTTGCCCCTTCGCGGGTTCGAGCTCGTGCCGTCTGGAGGTCACCACCACCGCCCTGCGCGGACTGACCGAGCTGTCCGATCCAGCCCTCGAGCTCGGCTGGGGTGCCAACGGACAACGCAGCCTGGGTCGTCGCGTCGAGCATGCCGGGCACCTGACCCTGCCCCTGGGCGACGAGCTCTCGATGGGCACCCATCTCTTCCTGGCTCGCGAGGATTTGGAGCTCGTTTCGCCCAGCTTCAGCGGGCTGTCTGCCCATCGTGATCACGGCAACCTGGGGCTTGGGCTCCGCTACGACAGCCAACAAGCCCTGACTCTGCTGGCGAACGGTCGTGCGGAGCTCTCACGAACCCAGGCTGGCTCGGCAGATTCTCCCGCGCCCACCCTGTCACCGCTGGGCCGCGTGGGTGCACGCTATCGCCTCGGCAGAACCGTCGAGCTGTTTGGCAACCTGGGACGCGCCGTGCGCAACCCCACGCTGGGTGAGCTGTACGGGATCTCCGCCTCCTCGGTGGGGAACCGCACTCTGGTTGCCGAGACCAGCACCAACGCGGATCTCGGGGCCGAGACGGCGGTGCGGGAGGGAGCCCTGCCGCGGTTGCTCCGCATCAGCGCCTATCACCAATCCGCTTCACAACTCATCGCCTGGCGTCGCTCGACGTTCGGACAGGTCCAACCCTACAACGTGGGTAGCTCCCGCACGCTGGGGCTGGAGGTCGAGGGAGCCGCCGAATGGCAACGGGCCGTTCGGTTCGATGGAGCCCTGTCGCTGGTCGATCCGCAAGACACCAGCGGTGGCAAAGGTCGCAAGCTTGCCTATCTTGCCGGGGTGGTCGCCAATCTGGATCTGGATCTGCATCTGCGCGGGCCCGCCCCCGCCTGGGGCTGCAAGATGGCGGGGCTGCTCTTGCGCTGGCAGTACAGAAACGCCCGTTCCGTCGTACCGTCCGGGGACGTGACATTGCCCTCAGCCTCCACCGTCGACGTGGAGGTGCGTTACCTGCTGCTGCCCCTGCCCTTTACCCTGCGCGCCGCGGTCTACAATCTGTTCGAGGACTCGACGACCGATCTGGTCGGCTATCCCCTCCCTGGTCGGACGTACCATGGTTCCGTGGAGTTCTCGTGGAGCGACGAGGGATGAAAAGACGAGTCCTTCTGTTCTGTGTCTTCTCCTGGGCCTGCTCGACGCCACAGACGCCGCGGGACCAGGGCGTGGGGAATGCCCTGGACAAGACCGATCCCTGCGGCTTGGGCGTAGCGGTCATCGCTTCGGACTACCAATCTTCTGGCGTGGCGATTCTGGATTGGCACGGCAAGATCCTGACCCCGCACCTGGTCTCCTCGGGCTCGCTCAGCACCGGACTGAGCGCGGGGATGTCAGGTGACGTCGCGCTGCCGACCGGGCCTTCCGGGCCCCAGGAGCTGATTCTGGTCGACCGTTATCCGGCGGGAGTGCTCACCTTCGTGGAGCTGAAGACTGCCGAGATCCGCGGGCAGCTCGACGTCTCCACCGGGTTCGCCGCCAACCCCCATGACGTGGTCAAGATCTCCAAGGACAAGGCCTACGTGACGCGATTCGATCCCAATCCGAACCCGGGCACAGAACCCCACGACCAGGGCAGTGATCTACTGGTGGTCGATCCGTCGCAACCACGGATCCTGGGCAGCCTGCAGCTGGAGGCCGCGCTGCCGGAACCCATTGTGCCGCTGCGCCTGCACCCCGACCGCGCGGTGCGCGTCGAGGAGCGCGTCTTCGTCGTAGCTTCCACGTACAGTCGGGACTACGCAGAGTCCGGCGGTAGCATCCTGTTCGAGCTCGCTCCGGAGGATGACAGCGTGGTCGGCACGCTCGCGCTCGAAGATCTGAGCGGTTGTACGTCACTGGCGGTCTCCCCGAACGGCGGGGAGCTCGCCGTCGCCTGCAACGGACGCTGGCAGGGGATCAAGGCAGCGGCTCCCGCCAACTCCGCGGTGGTCGGGATCCGAATCGACGCAGGACTCGTCGAACAATGGCGGTTCGCTGCCCAGGAGCTGGATCCCCCCCAGTCCTTCGGCTTTGGCCTTGACTATGTGTCTGAAACCGAGCTCCTGGTGACGGCCTTTGGCAGTCGCGACGATAAGGGTGAGCTCGTCGAACCGGATCGATTGCTCCGCTTCGATTCCCGGACCAACGAATACACGGTGCTCTTTCGGACCCGCGCCGAGGCCTTCGCCCTGGGGGAGCTGCGCTGCAGCCCTGCCTGTGGGATGTGCATGGTCGCCGACGCCGAGACCGATGCAGGGCTCCTTCAGTATTGGCAGGATCCGTCCGAGCCTGGCTCCGACTACGTCCCGATCAAGCTGGACGACGGACTGGGACTGCCCCCCCGATGGTTAGGGGAGCTTTGAGGCCAAAGTCTGGCTTGGATTCCTTCGCGACCGGTATCGCATCCACAGACCGAGCCCGAGGAGCCAACCCAGGGCGCTCGACGAATCCCGGGAGGGGGCCGTGCGGCAGCCGCAACCGGAGTCGTCATCCCCGGAATCCTCCTGGGTTCCGCCGGCAACTGCGCTCTGGCCCGCCTCCGGCGAACCGACTCCCGCTTCGGACACGTCGTCACCAGCCTGGGCACGCGCCCCACCGAAACCCTGGCGTCCGCCCGAGCCGGTGTTGCCACCGCGACCGGTCGTGCCACCTCGACTCTGGTTGCCACCTTGTCCGACGGCGCCCCCCTGGGCGCGCCCACCCGTGGGGGCACCACCCATGCCATCGGCCGTGCCCGCGGATCCAGCCTGTGTGTCACCCGCAGTGCCACCCTGTTCGGTCGTGCCGGCACCACCACCCATACCGATTTCGCCCGCCGCGCCTGCCTGCTCGACCACGCCGGCATTGCCAGCCACGAGCGCGCCCGCTTGCGCGATGCTGCCCGCTTGACCCCCACCACCACCCTGAGCCAACCCCGCTTGACCCAGACCCGCCGCCCCAGCAACCGGGGCCTCCCCACCCGCCCCACCGACTGCGATATCTGGGACAATCTCCTGGTAGTATGCGCGAAGGCTACCATACGTATTCTGGCCAGATTGCCCCACGTAACCAAGCAGGATTGTCCCGGTGACAGGGCTGGCCGCCATGGCGTAGCCGTAGCCTGCAGATTTCGTGTCACCCAGACTCATGATGGGTCCGGTGTCCGTGTCGGTCAGACTGTGGGTGTACCCCCAAGCGATTTGATCACCAGAATCGGCGGTGACACTCACCGCGACCGTGCCGTTGCTCGTCACGGCGGGAGTGCGGAAGGGGTAATCCGGCGCGGAATCGAAGGTCTTCGAGAATACCACCTGATCGTTCCGATCGAACACGACGTATGCCATGACGTTTGGGTCCCAGGCGTCCGCTCCACCGAAAACGGCGATGGTGTTCGAGCCCTGTTGCACGAGCGACGGAGCCGTCGCGCTTTCGCCTACCGAGGCAATGGCGACGCCTTCCTCGCCAACCAGCGTTCCATCCGGAGTGATCCGCCGAACGTAGAGCGTCTCCCCCGAGCAGTACGCCACCACGTAGTTCGCGCCGTCGAACACGACGTCGGGGCGGGTCAGACTCTGCTCGTGCGCCACTTGGATGCCGCCGACGTCCAGGACCTGGCCGTCCAGGCCCACGCGGGCCGCATACACGTCGTACACCCCGGTTCTGAGATCGAACCAAGTAGCCAAGAACTGCTCGTTCCCCGCGGCCAGCTTGGGATCCCATTGCTGGTCCTCGGCGGTCGAGACATAAAGGGGGGTCGCATCCAGGACCGTGCCGTCGGTCACGTTCAACCGCGCCGCGTAGATGTCGGCGTCGACGCCGGAACGTTCGTCGGACCACGCGACTAGCCCCGTGGTCCCGGAGATCGCGACCGCAGTCCCCTGAACCAGCCCGGTAACGCCCGTGTTCGCCACCAGGATGGACGGTTCGTCGACGACCTGGCCCGACTCGCTGATCCGAGTGGCGCGGACTTCCCTGAGGCTGTCCTCGACCGCCTCCTCCGCCCAGGCCGCCAGGTACTGACCCCCCCCGTAGACCATACTCAAGCTTCGCTGTTCGGTGGCGCGGGGCGAAACCAGGGTACTGAAGTTCTGGGTGGAGGTCTGATCGTCCACGGAGCGGGAGCTCATGTAAACTCGCTGGTCGCCCAAGAACGAGAAGGCGAAGTCTGCACCGGCCACGCTCATGTCCAGGCCCAGGTTCGAGCCGGAGTTCGTTGCGATCGTGTGCTCGTTCGCCAAGGTTGGCTCCTCGGCGGGATTGACGATGTCTCCATTGTAGAAGAACGAGCTCGTCGTTTGGGCCCAGGCGGCGTAGAGGCGGTCGCTGCCATAACCGAGCGCCAGGTAGTTCCGTGAGAATGATTGGAATGTGTAGATGAGCGGGTCCGGGGTCAAGAGCGTGTAGTCGGTTGGATCCACGGCGTACAGCGGCACCGAATAGCTGGCGATGGCGCCGAAGAAGAGCGTGTCCGCGCTGGCCGTGATGCGCGGCATGGTGTAGTCGGTGGTGAGCGTGACAACCGGTGTGCCCCCGCGTACGTCCACCGTGCCGTCATCCCCCACCTTGACCACGATCAGCTGACCGCTGTGATCTGGGCTGCGGTCGTCGAAGGTAACGAAGAAGTCCGTGCCCACCGTGGTGGCATTCGGCCCGGACTGGTCATTGGGTTCGCGTGAAATCTCGATCCCGTTCGGATCCAGGACCGTCGCCGCGGTCGGATCGATCCGCGCACCATACACGTCCAAGGCTCCCGCCGCGCGGGTATCCTCGAACACGACCAACAGCGTGCTGCCGTTGAAAGCCAGGCGCGGGTTGGTCTGATCCCCCGACGCCCCCGAGACCAGGATCCCCTCCGGATCGAGCACCTCGCCGGTCGTGCTCACCCGCGTCGCATACACGTCGGTGCCCGTGGCCCCATAACCTCGGTCGTCTTGCCAAACCGCCCAGTACTCCGTACCGTCGAAGATTAGATCGACGTTGGTCTGCCCACCTGCCATGTCACAAGCCCAGAACCCTGAACCGTCCAGGGCGTTACCCTCGGCGTCGACGCGGTTCAGAAGGATCCGCATATCGTCGTTCCCCGCTCTGGCGTGCCACCCCACCAGGTAGCCCGTGCCACTGTTGGCCACCGCGGGCGCGTATTCACCAGCGGTTCCGTAGGCCCCCAGGATGGGTTGACTGACTGGGGTTTGGGGGATCTGCGCCGCCGCAGCCAGGCTGAACAGGGACGTACCGAGAAGACCGTGAAGCAGGACATGTGAACGCATGAGGCCACCTTTTTTTCTGGGACCAACCGCCATGGAACCGAGGCCTCGAGTCTAGCCAAGCTCGGTCTCGATTTCTACGGGTAGCAGACACACCCACAGCCTCCGCAACCTGCCGTTTCTTACCGGTTCGGCGCAATCACGGCCGTGCCTGCGCCGCACCAACCCCAAATGTCACACGCTAACAACGCCCAAACCACGGACAGATGGCGCTCGACTACTGGCTCGGGGCTCGCCGCTCTTTCAGCAAAGGCGCAAGGATGACGCGGGATGCGACGACCAAGAGCAGCAGCACCAAAATGGCCACGCCCTGCGCCTTGAGAGGTTTGGTGCCCCACGTGGTCGTCAGGAACCCGAACACGAGCCCCCAGATGAGTGGACCGATGACGGCCGCGAATCGCCCCACCATTCCGTAAAGACCATAGAATTCACCGACCCGCGCGGGCGGCGTCAGTTCCAGCATCAAGGGGCGATCCGCCGTCCAAGTGCCCCCCAGGCATAGCCCGGTCAGGATCCCCACCACCGACAGGGCAGCGGCGGGAAGCCGTACGAAAGCCATCAGAGCCCCCAGAGCGAAAGTGCCCATCCACAGCCACAGCACCCAACCCAGGACTCGCCGAGGACCGAGGCGATCGACCAGATGACCCCAGGCCACACCACCTAGGATGGCAAACAGGATCGCCTGGAGCATGACGAGCCGGGCAGCCTTCTCGGCTGCCACATCGGTCAACCCTCCCTGTACGGCCACGTTGACCGAATAGAGCATCATCACCGAGATGACGGTGTTGACCGGATCGGTGTAGAATACTCGGCCGATGAGGAAGCGCAGCAGCCCGGGGTGCTGCCGCGTGTCGCGCAGGGTTTGCCCGGTCTGACGCAGGCTCTGGCCGATCGCCTGAAGGGAGAACACCGCCGTCGGCTGGGGGTTCTCCCGTTCCTTCACCCAAAGAAAGCAGGGCCAGGAGAAGCCCAGAAAGAGCAGGGCAATCACCAGAAAGACCATCGGCTTGTCCCAGCCCAGGCGCGGCGCCAAAAGGCCCAAACCGATGGCGAGAAAGGAGCCGAAGTAGCCAATCCCAACACCCAACCCACCCACCTTGCCGCGTCGCTCTGGGGTGGCCACCGAAGGCAACAGCGCGTCGTAAAACTGTTGCCCCGCCTGGTAGGCGATGTTGGCGAACGCGAACAGGACGAGCGTGCCAGCATAACCAGCTCGACCGAGGAGCGCCGTTCCCAGGATGCAGAGCATCGTACTGACCAAAAGGAATGGCATGCGACGGCGACCTCGGTCCGCCATGGCCCCCAGAATGGGCGCCAAGCAGAATACGATGGCCATCGATACGGCCGTCACCATACCGACCACTGAATCGACGCGTTCCTTTCCCACCTGATCGCGCACCCACAGCGAGAAGGTGGTCGAGACGACCCCCATGGCAAAGAGGGTGTTGGCCAGATCATAGAGAACCCAGCCGATAACGGCCCGCCGGGTGGGCTGGGGTGCTGCCGCCTGCTCTGGTTCCGACATCGAATCGCCGAGCCTAGTCGCCAGCGGCGACGCGCGAAAGAGGCTGCCGAAACGGCCAGAGATGCACCCCGGTCGACCGTTCCTCTGGGATGGGTTGACGAGGCGCCGACAACGGCGTACCGGGCCCCCATGCCCCTTCGTCGTGCCCTGCTTTCCGTTTCCGACAAGACTGGCCTGGTCGACCTGGCCCGCGCACTCGCGGCCCGAGGCGTGGAGTTACTGTCGACCGGCGGAACCCACGCTGCCCTGGCCGCCGCGGGGATCCCGGTGCAGACGGTGGAGAGCTACACGGGCTCTCCCGAGGTCATGGCGGGACGGGTCAAGACCCTGCACCCTCGCATCCACGGCGCCCTGCTGGGACGTGCCGGCACGGATGATGCCGATCTGGAGCGGTTGGGGGGAGCGTACATCGACATGGTCGTGGTCAACCTCTATCCGTTCGAAGCCACCTTGGCCCGCGGTAACGCCCACTTCGACGAGTTGATCGAGAACATCGACATCGGTGGGCCCAGCATGCTCCGTTCCGCCGCCAAGAACCACGCGCGGGTGACGGTGCTGTGCGACCCGAGGGATTACGCCTTCGTTCTGAAGGAGATCGAGGCGCAGGGCGATACCAGTCCGGATACCCGACGCCTCTTGGCAGGCAAGGTGTTCGCGCACACCGCCGCCTACGACGCCGCCATCAGCAACTGGTTGACGGGGATCGGCGAACCCGACGGCTATCCGCGCCACCTCACTGTGGCCCTGGAGAGAGTCTACGGCCTAAGATACGGCGAGAACCCCCACCAATCCGGGGCATTCTACCGCGAACGCCGGGTGCTACCCGGGAGTCTGGCTGCCGCGACGAGCCTGGGCACCGGGGCCAAGGAACTCAGCTACAACAACCTGGTGGACACGGAGGCAGCCTTGGATGCCGTGCGCGAGCACGAGGCGCCCGCTGCCGTCGTGGTCAAGCACAACAGCCCCTGTGGGGTTGCGGTGGCGCCCACCCTGGCCGATGCCTATCGCCTGGCGCGCGAGGCAGACCCTCTGAGCGCTTTCGGCGGTATCGTGGCGCTGAACCGCGAGGTCGACGAAACGACCGCCAACCTGCTCGCCGAGACCTTCCTCGAATGCATCGTCGCGCCCAGTTTCTCGGCTCCGGCACTCGCCCGCTTGCGCGAGAAGAAGGCGCTCCGGCTGCTGGCCACGGGGGCCTGGCTGCCCGCCGATCACCCGAGCCTTCAGCTGCGCAGGGTCGGCGGTGGGTACGTCGCCCAGGATCGGGACCGCACCGGCTCCCAGGAGCTCACCGGCGCCAAGGCCGTCACCCGCGTCAGCCCCACGGCTTCACAGATCCAGGCCCTGCAATTCGCCTGGGCGGTCTGCAAGCACGCCAAGAGCAATGCCATCGTGCTGGCCAACGGCGGCCCCGTCGCCGGCTCGTACGTCACCGTCGGAATCGGGGCTGGACAGACCTCGCGGGTCGACGCGGTGCGCATCGCCTGCGAGAAGGCGGGGGAGCGAGCCAAGGGCAGCGTCTTGGCCTCGGATGCCTACTTCCCGTTCCCGGACGGGATCGAGGTGGCAGCCCAGGCCGGCGTGGCCGCGGTGGCGCAACCCGGCGGCAGCAAGAAGGATCCCGAGGTTACGACTCGAGCGGACGAGCTGGGCCTTTGCATGGTGTTCACCGGGGTCCGTCACTTCCGGCACTGACCAACACCGAACGGCGTCGGAAGCGGCGCGGGCCCAGTCGAGAACTTGGCCCCGTGGGCCGCTTTCTGCCATGGGTCGCTTCAATAACGACATCGACAAGCCGTCGATCGTTTCGGCCGGACGTCCCATGCCCAATCACCCCGTTTCCTGTTCTGTCTGTGGAATCGAGTTCGTCCCCGAGCTGACCTACCAGGTCGAGAAGAGGATCCGCACCGGCGCCAACGGCA
Organism: uncultured Polyangiaceae bacterium; assembly: GCA_964648165.1. Lineage (GTDB taxonomy): Bacteria > Myxococcota_A > Polyangia > Polyangiales > Polyangiaceae > FEN-1139. The sequence continues at coordinate 19,131 of CAZYKT010000044.1, forward strand.
CCCGGGAGACCGTCACGGTGGCCACCTGTTCCCTGGACTGCTTCGCCAAGAGCCATGAGTCGCAGGGGCGAGCCCAGTGCGAGGTCTGTCAGAAGGAGTTCTCGGTACAGTTCGCGGTTCAGGTCCTGCAGCACGAGGGGCGTCGCGTCCACGTCTGCAGTCCAGCCTGCCGCCGCAGGTTCTCAGACCAGCACCATGGTGCTGCGGCACGCCCCCTGTTTGGCGGCGAGCCTGAATCGACAAGCCCCGCCCCAATCCCCCCTTTGACCCCCACCGGGCAGTCATCCATGACTTGGCGACGGATCGCGGCGGGCCTGAACGGTCCCCCCCAGGTCCTGGCCATCTTCAATCACAAGGGCGGCACGGGTAAGACCACCACTGCCGTCACGCTGGCCGCAGGATTGGCCGCCCGCGGACGGCGCGTCCTTCTGGTCGACACGGATGGTCAGGGGAACGTGGCCGTGTCGCTGGGGCTCGAGTCGACTCGATCCCTCTACCATGTTCTGGTGATGGGCCTGTCACCCGACGAGGCCATCCTCACGCCGCGCCCAGGCCTGGACGTCATCCCCTCCAACGAAACGCTGGCCGCCGCCGAGCTCTACCTGGCGGGACAGAAGCGACGTGACCGGGTGCTGGCGACCCGCCTGGCCAAGCTGCGGGCCAGCTACGACCATATCCTGGTGGACTGCTCGCCCAGTCTGTCGCTGCTCAACCAGAACGCGCTGGTCTTCGCCGACGGGGTCCTGTGTCCGGTGGCTTGTGATTACCTGTCCTTGGTCGGAGTCCGCCAGGTCCTGCGAACCATTCAGCAGGTCCACCGCCTGCTATCCCACCCCGTCCAGCTGTATGGCGTGCTGCCAACCTTGTACGATGCCAGAGCCAAGGTCTGTGTGGAGGCTTACCAGGCTTTGCGCGACCATTTCGGCGAGCGTTGCTTCGAGCCAATCCGCCTGACCAGTCGAGTCAAGGAGGCCCCCTCCCAGGCCCGCAGTCTGTTCGAACACGCCCCCGAAGCGACGGCCACCCAAGACTACCTGCGGGTCGTCGAGCGTTTGCTGGACAGATCCCAGGCACAACCCGAGATACGGCCCAGCGCCGCAGGAGCGAGCCGATGACCAGTCGAGCCAGTCTTCGTCAAGCGGCCGCGGGTGTCCTCGCCCACGACGAAGTGGCAGGGGTACTAAAGCAGACGTTCTACTCCCCGGAGCCGCGGACAGAGCCGGCTCGGACCGTCCCCGAGGAACGCCCCACCCACTACAAGATCATCTGCATCAGTCTGTACACGGAGGATCTGAACAACCTGGACGGGATGGTCGATCGACTCAAGGCGCGCGGATTGACCAAGGCCAATCGCAGCGCGCTGATCCGATACGCTCTGTCCCAGGTCGATCTGGACCGCGTTCCCCGTGGCCTGTAGCCGGCCTCCCGGGGCTTCGCTCGATTTCGTCGATCCGCGGCGGGAGCCAGCCCAATGGGCACAGCGTCTGGGCGTGTCCCAGCAAGCCGTCGAGTTGCTGCTGGAGAGTCCGAGCCTCGATCTGCACGTCGACTCGTACCTGTGGGTCAGGATGGGCGGCTACGATCTGGGGCGTCGGCACAGCCCAGGTCCGCTGGGAGCCCGCTGGGCGCGCCAGGTGGATCTGCCGCGCCTGCGTGAGTCCGGCCTGTCCGGTGCGGTGTGGATCATCACCACCAATCCCTGGCGCTCGCAAGAGGGCCGCCTACGCGCACTGCTTATTAACATCGAGCGTCTGCAGGCGCAGCTTCTGCGATTCCCCCAGGACTTTGCCTGGGTGACGACGCGGGGCGAGTTCTTGGCCGCCCGGGCGCAAGGCAAGCAGGCCGCCTTTCTGGGCCTGCAAGGAGCCAACGCCCTGGCCAGTCCAAAAAGCGCGGACCGGGTCCCCTTCGACCGCCTGGTCCTGGCCACCCTGGTGCACATGACCAGCTCCCCGGCCGCGGCTTCCAGCTTCGCACCCTGTTGTCACGGCGATCACGGCTTGGGTCCCCAGGGTCAACAGTGGGTGGAGCTGCTCGAGTCCCGTCGAGTCCTGGTCGACCTCGCCCACGCCTCCCCCGCCACCTTCTGGGACGTGGTGGCCTGCCACGACCATTCTCGCCCGCTCATCGTGTCCCACACGGGTTTTTCGGCTGTGCACCGCCATTGGCGCAACCTGGATGACACCCAGCTCAAGGCGGTGGCCGACAGCGGTGGCGTCGTCGGCATCCTCTATCACGGTCCCTACCTGGGAGACGGGTTCTTCGGTGGGCGGGTACGGACCGTGGCCGAACACATCCGCCACGCCGTCCAAACCGTCGGCGCCGAGCATGTCTCACTGGGCAGCGATTGGGACGGTCTCATCGCCACCCCCCGTGACATGCCCACCTGTCTGGAGCTACCCCGCCTGGTGCAAGCCCTGTTGGACCTCCGCGTCACCCCCGAGGCGGTGATCAAGGTCCTGGGTCAGAGCTTCCTCGACGTCCTCGAGCGCGTGCGCCCCAACCCCTAGAGGCCGTCCCAGTCCGACGCCTCGTCGGTCGCCTGGACGGGCTCATCCAGATCGTCGTCGTCCGCGACGTCCGAGGCCTTTTCCGTGACCAGCTTGGGAAGACGGCGCTTGCCCACCGGACCCACATCAACGTAATCGCGGAGCGCGTTCATGTCGCGCAAGGCCTCCAGCTTGGCCAGGGCCTTGACCTCCACCTGACGAATTCGCTCGCGGGTCAGGTTCATGATCGCCCCCACGTCTTCCAGGGTAGTCCCCCCCCGGTCGGCGACGTCCAGAGCACAGGATTCGGACATCTCCCAGACCTCCAGATCCGGGAAGTTCAGCTTGATGGCACCCGTCCGAGAAGACACATCGATGAACAGATGGTGCTTGCAGGACACGAAGGGACAGGGACGCGCCCCGTTCTGGCATTCGGCTCGATGGACCGGTCGCCAGTAGTCGCTCTCCGGATACAAAAGGCGCCCGATTTCCAATTCCCGCTTGGTCATCCGCTTGACGCTGATGGTGCGGGCTCGCACGTCGCGCTTGCGACGAGACCGTCGCTGCTCTCTGGTTATCCCAGCCTCGGTGTCCACCGCCAAGGAGCCTTCGACCTCCGCTGTCTGCTCGACCGGTTCCGAGGGTTCCACTAATTGTTTTGCGACTGATCTCGAGGTCATCGTTTGCCTCCCGACTGCCCTGGGTTCCGCCACCGGTCACCCAGCCACCACCGCGGGATTGGGAAGCGTCCCCGGGGGGACGCCTCGGTCAGATTCTCAAATCCGTTCTACGAAGCCACGGCCCCCAGCAGGGTCCGTGGCCGACTCAATTGGGTTTCGATACTGCGCAGACTGGCCAAGAGGTCACGCCCCTTGCCCTTGGCCTCCAACACTCGGTGGGCCATCCCACTGGCCTCGACGGGTCGAGGGCGTCGTCCCATCCTCTGTTCCAGCTTGCCAAAGAGCCCATCCAGGCAGTCTTCGAGCTGCTCGATGTCCCCATGGATGAGGGCGTATCCCTGCTGGATCTGCTCGATGGTCAACTCCTCGGCCATCAATTGGCGGAGCCAACCAATCTGCCGAATGACTCGGACTGGGTAGACCCCCAGGGATCCCTGGTGCTTGCCCTTCTTGCCAACCCGAACGCTCCGCGGCAATAGGCCCAGCTGCACGTACTTGCGCAGGCACGCCTCGCTGAACACGATGCCGTGCCCGGCACACAGCTCCAAGATCTGGGCCGAGGTCAGTCCCCGCGGGTATTCCGCCTCGATTCGCTGGATGGCAACCTCGTCGAATTGAACCATCATGACCTACCGTGAACCATCACCACCGGTACGGGTGCCCGGGGTCGCCAGCGAATGTATTCCACTCAATGGAATGCATGAAGCAAATACCTTGCGATTATTTGGCCCAACGTGCCCAGGCCTCCATGGATGCTGGCCCCCTCCTTTGGTGTGACATTTTTTGTCTCATCCAATGGAAGGTCCATGGAGATAATCCACCGTCCATGGGCGATTCGGCACCCATCCGGGCCCTGCCCGCACCGACTCCCGGGCTGGCCCGTTTGGTGCTATCGCTCCCGGGCTCAACATGGACCTGGCCCAGCACGACCTACTGGGGAGCGGTGTGCGGATCCGCGTGGCCGAGTGCGGCCCCCTTTCTGGCCCGGCAGTGGTTCTGGTCCACGGCGCCTTCGTCGACTCTCGCACCTGGCATGGTCTGTTGGACCAGCTCGGCCAGGAGTTTCGGATGTTCAGTCCCGACTTGCCCGGGTTTGGTGACAGCGAGAAGCCGGCACCGAGCCGGTTTCCCTACACGGTGGAGGCTTTCACGGAGTCCCTGGTGGATCTGTACGGGGCGCTGGGTCTGTCCCGTGCCTCGGTGGTCGGGCACGGGCTGGGCGGTGCGATTGCCATGACCCTGGCCGCGCGCCACCCCGAGTTGGTGGCGCGGCTGGTCCTGATCGATCCCATCTGCCGCCCTCCTCCCGCCGGGAGTCTGCAGCGCACCCTGCTGCTCCCGGTCCTGGGCGGCCTGTTCCTCAAACAGCTCCTGGGACGCCACGGGTATCGGGTCCTGTTTCGAGACTGGTTGGTGGGGCCAGGGGCCAACGTCGACCGCGACCGCATCGACGCCTATTACGAGACCCTGAGCAGCCCCACCGGGCGCGCGAGTCTGCTCGCCACCCTGCGCGCCACGGTCGACACCCGTCCCATCGTGGCCCAGACGGTGCGGATCGGTGCCCCCACCCTGGTCGTGTGGGGCCGCCACGACCGATTGCAGTCCGCCACCCTGGGCCAACGCCTGGCTCGCGAGATCCGCGGCGCGGGGTTCGAACTGCTGGACAGTGGGCATTCTCCCCAGGAGGAGGTCCCCGTGGCGCTTGCCAACGTGGTGCGTCGCTTCCTGCGCGCCGAGCGCTCCGCGAGTGCGTAAGGCTTCTTGGTTGCCCCCACCTGGACCGTGGCAACGGGGCCCGTGCCTGTTATTCTGACTGCACGATGCCTGACTGGCTCGCTCTCGTTCTCGGGGTCGCCTTCCTGCTCATCGGCGGGACGCAGGTGGTGATCGGTCTCATCGAGTGGCGTTCGGACGAAGAGTTGTTGAGAAAGGGAAACTCGACCGTCGGCAGCATCGTTGATGCAGTCACCTTTCCCGATGACGACGGCCTTTCCAGCGGGATGTACCGCTACATCGCCCGCTTCGTCGTGGATGGCGAAGAGCATCGGGTGGCATCTCGGTTCGTCGGCTTTTCGCCGGAAGAATACATGAATCGAGAGGTCGTCATCGTTTTTGATCCACACCATCCCGAGAACGCCCGCTTTCAGGAGGACCGCAGCAAGGTTCGTACTGTCATAGGCTACGGTGCCCTCTTCTTGGTCGGCACGGGACTCGTCGTCTACTGCCTCATGTCTGGATAGACGGCTCCCCACCGTGGCATCGTCCATGCGGCGGCAGAGCGCGATGGGTTCGATGTTGACGGCTCCGCGTTGCGCATCCGCACTGGCGAGTACGTGCCCATGATGAGCATTGCGCCCGCTGGCGTGGCGATCCCACGCGCCGTCTCGGGATCGAGTGGGTTCTCGGTGAGCGGGGACCTACGCCAGCGGCCGCCGCCTGGTACGTCGCCGAACTCAGCGCAGCGCGTCCAGCGTTCGTGCCTTGGCAAAACGCTTCGACACGTCCTCCCAGTTGACCACGCTCCACCAAGCGTCCACGTAGTCTGCGCGCTTGCTCTGGTACTTGAGGTAGTACGCGTGCTCCCACACGTCGACGACGAGCAACGGAATCACCGACCAGATCACCTTCTTCTCGTGGTTTTCGCACTGAAGCAGGGTCAGGCCCTTTTCGAACGGATTGTATCCCAAAACGCCCCAGCCGCTGCCCTCCACGCTCTTGGCGGCGGCGCCCAGCTGAGCCTTCATCGCCTCCGGTGTATCGAACGCCGCACGGATGGCTGCATCGAGCTCCTTGCTCGGAGTCCCACCCTTGCCGGCCGGCGCCATGTTCTCCCAGTAGAGCGCGTGCAGCAGGTGCCCGGAGGAGTGGAACGCAAGCTTCTTCGACCAGTGATCGACGAGCTTGAAGTCGCCGCTGGCACGCGCCTCCTTCAGGGCTTGTGCCGCCCCATTGGCACCCTTCACGTAGCCCGCATGGTGCACGTCGTGGTGGAGACGAAGGGTGGCCGCATCGATGACCGGTTCCAGCGCGTCGTAGGCGTAGGGAAGTGGCGAAAGGGTGTACTCGGTGGGCATGACGATCTCCGAAGGCTCGGGTGACAGGGTACCTCGAGGTGCCGGCGCGCACGGCGACTGGGGCGGATTCGAGTGAGCGCAGCCCGACATGGGAAGGAACCAGAAACCCCCAGCGGCAACCAGACCGCCCAGGGCCGCTCGACGCCCAACTCGCAGCTCATCATCGTCCGACATCTCGGCGCCCGAAGATCTAAGCCATCGATCCGGAATGGCAAGTCCCACGGGTGCCCAAAACTCGAATCCAGGGGTGCGCCGGCGTCTGGCCCGAGCAATCTGCCCCCTGCCACTGACACGGTCCATGCAAATTGGTCCGCGGATTGGGACTGTCACTCGCATGGCCCCGGATCTCACCAGTCTGGTGCAATGGCCGGCAAGGCATCGAGAGTGGGCGCACAGGCAATCCCAATTTCTGACGGACGAGCGATTGTAACGGTCCGGTCGTGGGTTTGAACCCCCACCGCGTGCAGCCCACGGTGTTGGTCACCGCGGCGGTTATCACGTAGCCATCGCTCGCCATGCTCGACGCGCGGCATCCCGTGCTGGGTGGACCGAGTGATTGCGGGCACGTCGCTGCTCCGCCGAACAGGAGGCATTCATCGACTGCCTTCAGTGAGCCGTCGAGCTACGGGGACCTGTTTGGGGCGAAAATGGTTCCCGAACGGCCAAGAACTTCCGTACCCCTCCCATCGGCTGGACACGGCCAGTTGGCGTATCCACGAAGTGGTCTCGTTGACCAACGCCGGAAATGTCGGCTCGAGTGGCGTCGCCGGAAAGTTTGGGTTGCCCCCTCTCGTGCTTCGCCCACCGCCACGGCTCGCCCTGCGCGCGAGCGGGGGAGAAGCGACCGGTCTGGGCCGCTGCTTGCATTATGCTGCTATTCGCTGCATAATGAAGACAATGCCAACCTCGATGACAATCCGTGACGTTCCCACCGAGGTCCGCGACGAACTGGCGGCGCGCGCCGCCCGAGCGGGTCGTTCATTGCAGGAGCATCTGCGGGCCGAACTGATCGAGCTGGCGCGCCGCCCCAGCGCAATGGCCATGATGGAACGGGTCCGCGCCCGGAAGGCTGGCACGGGGAGTACCCTGTCGCGCTCCAAGATCCTGGCCCATCGCCAACGGGACCGACGGTGACGCGCGTCGTCGACGCGTCGGTGGTGGTCGCGGCACTCGTCGACAGTGGCTCCATCGGTCGCTGGGCGGAGTCGGAGTTGTGGGGCGACGCTCTCGCTGCACCGCACCTGCTGCCCGTCGAGGTGTCGAACATCCTGCGTCGCGCCGTGCAGAAGGGGGACATTTCCGAGGACGTGGGGGCACTCGCTCACGCGGATCTGCTCGACCTGCGCGTCGAGCTCTTCCCCTATGAAGCGGTCGCTCTGCGAGTCTGGGAGCTACGCCACGGCATTACCGCGTACGACGCCTGTTACGTCGCACTGGCCGAACAGCTCGGGTCGCCCCTGGCAACACTGGATCGGAAACTTGCCCGAGCTCGCGGGCCTCGGTGCGAATTCCGGATGCCTCCACAGTGAACACGCCGCCTCGGTCGGTGGTGGGACAGGCGTGGTTTCGCCCTCGGGTGTCGGGGGGAAGTTTGGGTTGCCCCCACTCGTGCTTCCTCGGCGGGCGGGCTCCCCCAAGCCCGTGCTCGGGCTCGTTGGTACCTCCGCTACGGCATGCCCTGCGCGCGAGCGGGGGAGAAGCTGACGCGACTCCAACGAATGCTCAGCATGGACCGTCTTGCCCCATACCCCGCATCTCCGGTGGTGTTCTCGCCCCCTTCGGCGCGTCTATGCACCCCTACCCCTCCCTGCTGTCATTGGGTCTCCCGTACAGCTCCTCAAACCCACCACCGATCTCGTCTTCAAGCTGCTGCTACAGCGCGATCAGGGATTCCCTCTGCTGCGCTCCGTGCTCGACTGCGTCATCTGCCCGGTTTCTCCCATCGAAAGCATCGAGCTCCTCAATCCCGACATCGATCGGGACTACCCCGTCGACAAGCCCATCTCCCTCGACGTTCGCGTCCGGCTCAAGAACCTCACCCGCGTCGACATCGAGATGCAGTCCCAGGTCACCGCCCAGACTGCTTCCCGCTTCCTCTACTACTGGGCAAGGGACTACGGCCATGGTCTCCAGCGTGGCGACGATTACTCGGTTCTCGTCCCCGTCGTTTCGGTCATCTGGCTCGCCGAAGACCTCCTTGCTTCCCAGCAGTTCCACAGCGTCTTCCATCTCTCGGAGGACACCACCCGCGAGCGTTTCTCCAGCGATATCGAAATCCACACCCTCGAGCTCAAGAAGCTCCACTTCCTTTCTCGCTCCGCCAGCCCCAAGCATTATCGCTGGTCGCGCTTCCTCGTCACCGATTCGATCGAAGAGCTCCAACTCCTCGCCGAGGAGGATCATGGACACCGCCAAGAAGACCCTCGAAGCCCTCTCTTGTGACCCCGATGTCCAGTAGCGCGCCTACGACCGCGAAACCGCGCTTCGGGCCCACTATCACACCATCGCTGCCGAGCGCCTGGAGGGCTGGGTCGAGGGCCGAACTGAGGGCCGGACTGAGGGCCTGCGGCGGGCGGTTTCCCGCCAACTAGCCAACCGTTTCGGCCCCCTGCCAGCCTGGGCCTCGGAACGGGTCGAGCAGGCTTCCGTCGAGCAGCTAGAGGTTTATCTCGACAGGGTTCTGACCGCTCCGTCCCTCGAGGAAACGCTGCAACAAGACGCGTAGCGTCGTCTTCAGGGGAGCATCGCTGGGTTATCCGGATGCCCGACTTCGTGACCCCTGATCGTCTGCCAGTGCGTGTGGGCATTCCTCTCGCCTGGTCTTCACCCCAGCCAGCACAAGCCGCGGGTCAATGACGGAGCACGTAGGCGATGTACCATGCCAAAGGCACAACGATAATTGCTGCCAAAAAGGGTTCGAAGAAAAGGGCTACGGCCCCCGTGGAGGATCTCGAGTGAATCACGCCCCAGAACGTTGCAAGCTCACCGGCGACAATGAAGATGGCGGCTACGATCAGGATGACCTTGTGGGCTATCCGCCCAGCCATGATGGCGAGCGCGACATAGGGTGGGAGCCCGAAAAGGATGATCATCAGCCATTCGAATATGTCGAGCCTTCCCGATCGGTACGAGTAGATCAATTCGCCGAGCCGGAGGACCGCACCAACGGCAACAACTGTCGACTGAAACCGTCGCAGGAAGACGGATGACATGCTCGGCGCTATGGGCATGAACACGACGCCTGCGCAGCGGCCCACGCATCCTCGCCGAAATGCGTTACAAACCAGCGGTAAGTGCCACCGACCGTTGTGCAATCCAGTCCGCCACCCTGTCTTTCGCAGGCCATGGCCATGTCATAAGCTAGCGCCATGTCGCAGCCCGCTTTGTTGGAGCAGCATGTCTGGTAGCATTCGTCGTGGGCTTTGCATTCTGCCGGATACCTCTCCACTCCAGGTCACTCCTGTCTGCAGGAAGCCATCGTACCCGAAGCTCAAGGATACGCCCATCGGGCCCTGGATGCTGGCGAGCTTGCCGGGGGCCGTGCCGACGGGCGTGGTTTCGCCTTCGGGCGTGGGGGGGAAGTAGTCGTAGGTCAGCGTGCCCTGGGGGGTCACCACGTGGGACAGGCGGCCCGCAGGATCGTAGTCGCGCGTGATGACCTGCGAATCAGGCCGGCTCGTGGAGGTCAGGTTACGGTCCAGGTTGTAGCTGTAGGTCGTGGCCGGCGCAGTGGCATCCTCGGTCGGCGGCGGGACGTACGACTCCATATCGTACTCGAACACCGTGGGCAGGATGCCGTTGTGCTCGATGCGAGTGGTACGGCCCAGGTCGTCGATGTAACGGCGGGGGACCAGGCCGGCGGGGCTGGAGGTCTCGCTCGAAGGCGTGCGTGGTCATTCGCCATCGCCTTTGCGCTGGTTCATCGGGTGAACTCCTTGTCTAGTCGCTACAAGCGTATGCACTCACCACCACGTTCACACCCCATTCGGCTAGGCTCCGAAGGGTGCTCACGTCCAGCGCCACCGACTGATTCAGCGCATCAGGGGCGAGCATCAGACCGATGTCCATATCGAGAGAGGCCCCACCTGCAATCAACCTCGACAGATCAGGTCCGATTGGCGCCAGCATCGTCATCGCACACGTAACCGCACCTTGACTTGAATCATCTTCCGCAAGGAATACGTTAATTCCGTTGGTCTGGCAGACCCTACCCCGAGACTGGGGCTCTCCCTTTCTCCATACGGTTTCCACCTTGAGTTGAGAGAACACGGACAAGCAGGCGTCGGGGTCGATCTCCCCTGTGGTCACCCGCAGAACAATGGTCGGCATTTTGAAACCTGCTCAGAAAGTGGGAGGACCACAAAGGTCGGGCAGAATGGAACACATGTCCAGCAGAAGGTTTGCTCTTGCGCAGCCACAGCGAGCCTTGTCGATTCTTACTGTTGTTGGGGACACCACCCAGCACCAGTCAGCTGGACCCTTGAGTGATTCCGCGGAGTTGCCGCCTGGGCCGCGACACTTCCTCCCCAACCATCAGGACAGCTGATCAATCCGCCAGATCGCCGTCGCCTGGTGGGCCATCCATTTCTGCCGGGCCGTCAGGCGCTCCGGTGTCCAGTCGGCGTTGTCCTCGGCAATCTTCTTGGTGATTCCGAACTGGCTGTCTGCGTAGACCGCCCGCTTAGCAGGGTAGGACCGATTGCCCAGAGCCCTGTTCTCCGCTGTGGAAAGGAGCGTGATATTTCCCAATCGGTAGACCAGCGACTCCACTTCCTCGTCCGAGAACCCTTCCCATCCCACCTCGGCGCTCTCCGGTAGGATGTGTTCCAGATTGAAGCTATCGCTGCCGAAGTCCAGTGCTGTCCCGGTCAGGTGCCGTTCCATCGCGCACAGGATGTACCGCGCCACCCGACTGTTCCGTGACTGCATCGTGCGAAGGGACTTCTCGGCAAACGCCGCTCGGAATGCGTCGTCAGACAGGTAGACCGAGGCCATTGCCTGAAGCACGGCACCTGGGGTCGTCAACTGCCCGTGAGACACCCTTTCCGCAACGTCGTTGTAGACGCGTTCCTGCTCATTTGTGGCCTGACCAGCAATCACGTTGTATCGAAATGAGATGATCGCGCTGGCCCGCACGATGGTTTCGAACCCCCTGTCGTCGAAGATCCTGCGTGCCGCCAGCAACAGGGGAAAGGGCTGCCTCACCCCGAACAGGCGAAGGTCACTGGCATGCTGCTTCAGCGACGGAGACCAAGACGAAGCCTCCGGCTGGGTGAGGCCCATGTACCCGTCGACATCTTCCTCCATCTCGCGGATCAGACAGAACACCGTGTCACGCGACGCGATCTTCCCGCGAATGGTCTTGAACAACTCGGTCTGACGAACGAACGACCGGCGGCTGTTCCAATGGGTGCGCAGAAAGTCCGGGAAGCTCTCGCTGCCCAGGCGTCCCACCATCGCTTCCCAGCGAGCCTCGAGCGACTTCATTTCGTGCTCGTGCTGTCCCTCTTGGTGCAGGACCGAAAAGAGATGGTTCTTCAGCAGATCCGTGGCGGAAAGGCGCACGCCGCGCGCGTTGAGCGTCTCGAAGACCTTGTACGCATTGAGCTCATCGGTAACGGTAATGATCGTGAAGAACAGCTTGTCGCTCATCTCCTCCACGAATTGCGCGAGTGCCACGCCTGGGTCAACCTGGCTCTTGACCATTTGACACGCCACGCGCTCATCGAACCACTCGAACGCCTTACGAAGGCCATGCTCCGAGGCACGAAAGCCGCGCATGGGTAGATGGCCCAAAGGCACCAGATAGGACTGGAAGTACCGGTCGTTGTTGCGATTCAGCGTGAGCTTCGAGCGTGAGACCAACGTGACAGGGTCGAGATAACCCACGTAAGTCTGCCGGATTTGCTCGAGACGCTGCCGGTTGCGGTCGGCATCCTTGCCTTCATCGACCAACCGCTGCAGGTTCTTGAGCACGGCGAGCACGATGATATTCATCGTGGTGAGACGCTGCTGGCCGTCGATCACGTCGAAGACCTTGTCGTTCTCGGACTGCAGGACCAGGTAACCCATGTAGTGGGCAGGCTCACCGCCCGGCACCATCGTGCCGAGAATGTCCGTCCACAGATCTTCCCACTCCTGTTCCGTCCAGCTGTAGTCGCGTTGGAAACTGGGGATTCGGTAGGTCAGCCCGTTACCCATCAGCTTGCGATAGGTTTCGTTCTTCGTGTTGAAGGTGGCCGCTGACACTGCGGGTGAGTGTACCATCCCCCGAGAACGGTCGTCGGGGCGAGTGGTTGCCAAGGTCGGCGAAACGTGGGGCTCGACCGACCTCGTTCCGCGGATTTGCCCCAACCCCTATTCCGCCGGGAACGACGCGGTCGGCGGCTTGATCACGGGGGCAGCCGCAGGCGCTGCGGGTTTCGTCGTCGCGCCACCACGTCTTGCCCCCGAAGGAGCAGCGGGGCGTGGGGCGACGGGAGCAGCCGCTGCTGGCTCGCGTGGCTTCGGCTCTTCGACCGGCGGGGCCGGCGGTGGCTCGTCGGGAACGCGCGGGAGATCCTCGGCGCGCGAAGGCGCGGAAGCGGCTGGTGCGGCCGCCGAAGCGGAGTCGACCGGCGGCGGTGGAACGGCCAGCTGAGGATCACGCAGCAGCTGCTCCGGTTCGGGACTCTGCTCCAGCGTGGCTGACGTGGCGGGACCCGCCTCGGGATTGGTCCCTGCCTCGGGGGACATCATGGCCCGGATGCCGCCCAGGGCCACCATGGCCAGACCCACGCCGATCACGACTGCCACGCCCATGATCGCCTTTCGGCGGCGCGCCTGCTGCTGAGGCGTGGGCGGGGGTCGCATGCGGCGCTCCGCATCGGCTTCGCCCAAGAACTCGTCGGAATGGGAGCCATACGAAGCCGGCTCCGAACCGTAGGGGGGCTCCTCACCGGAGGAGAAGAACTCGTCAGCCAGCCTGTCTTTGCCGCTGCGTCGACTCGCCGGATCCTTCTCCGAAACGCGCAGCCGCTCGGACTCCCGAGCACGCTCCGCTTCCCGAGCACGCTCCGCTTCCCGGGCACGCTCCGCTTCCCGGGCTGCACGCTCTGCTTCCCGCGCGCGCTCCGCTTCCCGCTCGGCACGCTCCGCTTCCCGGGCCGCACGTTCCGCTTCCCGCGCGCGCTCCGCCTCCCGCTCGGCACGCTCTGCTTCCCGGGCCGCGCGCTCCGCTTCTCGGAGATAGTCGGTGCTGGGCGCCGCGACGTGGCTCGCCTGGCCGGCGACGGGGGTCGGAGAGCTGGGCGGGATTTCCTTGACCGCGTACAGCCGCTCCGCCCCCAGGGGCATGGTGGGCTCCAGCGACGGAACCATGACCGCGGGGGCCACTGGCATGGCGGAAGGACGCAGGGTCCCGGTGGGGGTCACATGGGCGGCTGCGGATGCCTCGGCGGCTCCACTGGCGCGCACGGGAATGACTGGATGCGCCTGCATGGGCGGCGCGCCCGAGGATTTGGGGCCGGAATCGGGGCGGGGAGGAACCGAACGCGAGGAGCGCGTCGAGCTGAGCCCCCGGGCCTGGGCTGGTAGCCCGGGCTCGGATTGACCGGGCAGCTTGGCGGCGCGCGGGACGGAACCGAAGAGCCGTTCTCCCGGCAGCTCCAACGCCAGCGGCGCGGCTGGTCTAAAAGACGGGGTCGTTCCCCGTCCGGCGGCCGACAGGCGAGGCTCGCTCGGATCCTTGCTGGGCACCAGTTCTTCCCCTGCGACCGCGTTGGCCTCCGTACGGTGGAAACCTTCGGCATCCACACTGGGCACCACGCTGTCCGGCTCGTCCTCGAAGGGGGCCGGCGGCGAAGCCGAGATGACCAGCATGCCTTCGAAGAAGAGCTTGGTGATGGTGGAGAGCGTCGACAGATCGTCGAACGGCGAATCGTCGACCACGTCCATCAGGGTGCGACGACCGTCGAAGAGCCGCAGGATCCCGTTGAGCTCATCGGGGATCTCGCTCAATCGCTCGACCAGCTGTTCGTGATCGATCTCGAACACGGTGCGTAGATCGGGGAGCTGTTCCAGGAGACGGCCCCACTCGTCGAGGCGACGCATGCCTTCCATCAACAGGCCCTGCGTGGACGCAGCGATGATGTCGGCGTTGGGCACCGGACGGAATTCGACCTCGAAGGTTCCCGCGTTCCAGATGAGAGCCCGGTAGACTGCCTCCTCACCTCGCAGCCGACCCAGCTCGGCATCCACCACCTTGCCCTCGCGGAAGGCGATGACGACGCGACCCCCACGGGGCTCCCGGACCCGAGCAATACCGCTCTTGCGGCTGACCTCGAAGGTCTGCAGAAGGTCGACCAATCCCATGTCTTCCAAGGATCCGGTCAGGCGGTTGCGGGGTGCGTTGGGGACATCGTCAGCCAGCCGTTCCTGCGTGCGCTTGGCCAACAAAAGATTGACGCGAGCGATGAGCTCCCGGACGAAAATGGGCTTGGTCAAGTAGTCCTCGACCCCCAGCTCCAAACCCTTGATCTTGTCGGGTAAGGAACGTTGGTTGGTCAAGAAGACCACCGGGATGGAAGCGTGCTCGGGGACCTCCTTCAAGCGCTTGACCAGCTCGTAACCGTCCAGACGCGGCAGGCGAGTGTCGGCCAGGATGAGGTCCGGAACAGACAGCTGCACCTTGGAGAGGGCGTCCACCCCATCGGAGGAGGTCGTGACGATGTATCCCGCCTTCTTGAGACTGACCTCGAGTACACGAATGCTACGGGGATCCGCGTCGACCAAGAGAAGTTGTTGTTTTGCCACGGCTTGCGATCGCCTCGGGGTACCACGTTCGATGTGGAGCCGACGGTAGACGCCCCACCGCACCGGGGACAGCCGCCATCAGCGCGGTCATTGTGCCCACGGATCGACCAAGCCGCTACTTTCGTATCCGCTTCCGCTCGACGTCCCGCTAGGACCCGCGGCCTTGCTCTCGGGAGGGCCACCGCGCAGGCGCCCTGGACGGCGCCCGAGACCGGCGTCTTGTCCCGGTCCCGGAACCTCAACGGAAGCACTCTCGATGCTGGAACCGCTAGCCGATTGCCCCTTTGCGCAACGCCCAGGACCCGCGCAAGGAGTGGACCCGTCTCGCGTCGAGGTGGCAGCCAGATCCGGTCCGCTGGCCGCAGCATGCCGGTGGTCCGTGGTGACGGCGGGCTGCCGAGGACCGGCTTGGGTTCGGGTCGTACTGTCGATGAGCAGGGCCACCGCCACCACCAACGCCACGGCACCACCCAACGCCCAGCGAGTGGACATGGAGACTCCGCGACGCTTGGCGACGTGATTGAACGAGGGCTGCGACCGCCGGACTGGCGAGGGCACCAGCGAAGCTTCGATGGCGCTCAGACTGCCCAGCAACTCCTGCATCGAGGCGAAGCGTTCCTCGCGCCGTTTGCGCAGACAGCGTTGGACGACGGCATCGAACCGGGCAAGCTCCGTCGCATCATCAGGTCTTTGACATAACCGGGGCGGCTCCGCATAAAGCTGCTGGGTGAGCACGCCAAGGAAGGTCGGATCCTCGAAGGGCGGATAGCCGGCGAGCATTTGGAACATCAACACGCCCAGGGCGTACACATCGGCTCGACCGTCCAATGTCTCGCCACAGGCCTGTTCGGGACTCATGTAGTGGGGGGTCCCGAAGGCCACGCCGGTGCGTGTCAAACGGCTGGCCCCGACCACCTTGGCCAGGCCGAAATCGACGACCTTGACCTCCTCGGCAGCGGAGCCCCGAGAGCTGATCAATACGTTGTCGGGTTTGAGATCGCGATGCACCACTCCGGCCTGGTGGGCAGCGCCCAGTCCCGCCGCGATTTGTCGCGCGATCGCCAAACCGCGCTGCAGCGGCAGGCTCCCCTCCCGAATCAGGATGCGCCCCAGGGTGGCCCCCGGGATCCATTCCATCACGAAGTACGGCTGCTGGGTGGGTAGCACGCCGAAGTCGACGATCTTGACCACGTTGGGATGGGCGATGGTCGCAGCGGCACGCGCCTCGCGTTCGAACCGAGCCACCAGCGCCGAATCGTCGGCGAGATCGGCGCGCAACACCTTGATGGCCAGCTCGCGCGCCAGGATCCGATGCCGCACCCGGTACACCCGTCCCATGCCCCCCTCGCCCACCCATTCCACGATCTCGTACCGGTCGTCGATGAGCTGACCCAGCAGGGGATCGGGACGGCGTTCGGTCGTCGGCTTTTCGACGAGCCGCTCGCCATCGAAGGGACAGAAACCCAAATGGCATGAGTATGAACGACCACAGACCCCACAGACCCGCAGGCCCAACGCCAGTTCCCCTTGCACGGGGGTGTCCGGATCAGAAGACATCGGTGGCCTTCGTCGCGGTCCCATCCAGGGCATCTGCCGAGGAGCGGACCGAGCAGAACTCTCCGTGACGGGCTAGCCCAGCGCCTTGCCGCAGCTCGAGCAGAATCGACCCGAGGTGATGGCCCCGCACTGTGGACAGGGAACACCCGCCGGAGCGGGGGCCGCTTGCGCCGGAACCGGCTGCGCCACCGCTGCGGGATAGGCCCCCGGAGCCCCGGCGGGCGGATAACCCTGAGGCGGCGGGTAACCTGGTGGGGGATAACCCGGTGGGGGATAGCCGGGCGGAGGGTAGCCAGGGGGAGGATAGCCGGGCGGATAGGCAGCTACCTGGTGCCCAGCCACCAACCCCGCGCCAAGGCCCATGCCCGCCATCATCTGTGCCCCCGCGACCCCTGCGCCGGCGCCCTCCCCTCCCTGTGCCAACCCCTGACCCAGGTTCATGGTCGCCTCGGCCGCCGCGTACTGTTGGTAGCGGGCCATGTCCAGCTGGTTCATGTAGCGGGCACGGTTGGCGAAATCCTGATCCAGCGCGAACTGTCGCGCTTGGGCCTGAGCGGCGGCTTGATCAACCTGGATCTTGGCCTTCCTGGCCTCGATCTTGGCCGCCACGATCTGGTCCTGGAATTCGTCGATGCGCGCCTGGTCTTCCTCCGAAAGGTTGATGTTGAGCTTGGCGATCTCCAATACCTGGACACCGATGTTGGCCAGATCGGGGCAGGCTTGGACGATCGCGCGCGCCACCTCGGGGCCCGCCGAACCCAGATCCATCATGGTCAACTGACCAGACTTCATCAGCGCGGTGAGGGTGGAACGGACGCCCATCACCACCTGATCGCGAACCCACTGCAGGGCCGCGTCCGCATCACCGGCCCGCTGGCGCCAAAACTCCACGACGAATCGGGTCGGATCGACCACCCGGAAGGCGTAGGTGCCGAACACCCGGGGATTGACTCGAATATCCAGCTCCGGATCCCGCATCGAGCCAATGGGACCGCCGAAGCCCTGATTGAACAGGGGGCTGGTGGTGACGAAGAACAGCTCGCTGATGAAGACGTTGCCCCCGGTGAACTTGTCGACCAAGGAACCCAAGAACGGGATGTTCTGGGTGTCCAGGGTGTGGCGACCAGGGCCCAGGATCCCCTTGTACTGCCCATCCTTGAAGAACAGGCAGACCTCGTCAGAGTCGACGGTGAGCTGGCTCCAGAAGGGGAAGTTCTGATCCGGATGCTTGTATACGACCTTTTCCTTCTCAGCATCCGGTCGCGCAATCATCATCCGCTGCACGCCACCCTTGACGAAATCGATGATGCCCATGACCAGCACTCTCCTGTCTTCTGACGTCCTTCGACCCCGGGTCTCCGGGTCGAGACACTCCAACACGTGGGAAACTTACGACCTTGGCAGCATATTCCCCGTGCCCTGGCCCCGCAACGCCGTTTTGGCGACCGGTTGGGATATCCCGGTGGAACCGGCTCGGTTATGCTGTGGACGTGACGACCGAATCGATTGACCCAAGTCGCCTCCCAGCGCCGGCGAGAAAGGCGGTGGCCCCCGACGCACCGCGCCCCCTGCAGCTGATGGCGGCACGGGGGATCCTGCCCGGGGCCAAGCCGGAGGACATCGTGACGATGGTGGCGCTGTTGTGCGCGTCGGGCGATGCCGAGCTCGCCGAGACCGCCCGCCGTACCCTCGCCGAGCTACCCAAGCCCGTTCTGCTCGGCGCCCTGGGAACCGACCTGCAGTCTGCGGTGCTGGACCGCCTGCTGCAGGCGCACGCCACCGATCCCGCCGCCGTGGAGCTGGGTCTGCGTCAGCCCCACCTGGATGGGGCCACCCTGGAGCGACTCGCAGAACGGGCCACCGAACAGACCGGTGAGTTGATCGCGACCAACGAAGAGCTGATGCTGGCCCATCCCCGAGTCATCGAGAAGCTCTACATGAACAAGAGCGTCCGCATGTCCACTGCGGATCGCTTGATCGAACTGGCGGTGCGCAATCACGTCAACCTCGACATCCCGGCATTCGACGAGGCGGCTCAGGCCATCACCCAGCAGTTGATTCCGGAGCCCACCGCGGAACGAACCTTCGACGACGAGCTCTTCACCGAGACCGAGGCCGTCGCCGCGGCCACCGAGCTCGCCGAAGAGGGCGAGGACACCCACGAGCTCGACGAGGAGGGCAAGGAGACGCTCAAGGAACGCTTCTTGCCTCTTCACGTCCAGATGGCTCAGCTGACCGTCACCCAGAAGATCCGTCGCGCCACCCTGGGGACCGCCGCCGAGCGCTTGATGCTGGCGCGCGACCACAACCGGCTGGTGGCGGTTGCAGCGGTCAAGAGTCCTCGGATGCGCGAGAACGAGGTGGTACAGATCACGGCCAGTCGCAGCGTAGCCGACGAGGTCTTGCGAGTCATCGCCCTCAACCGTGAGCTGACCCGCAGCTACCAGGTGAAGTACAACCTGGTCACCAACCCGCGGACACCGTTCACCTTCGTCTCCCGACTCATTCCCCACCTGCGCGACGCGGATCTGCGCTCCCTGTCACGCAGCAAGAACGTGACCGGCACCGTGGCCCAGGCCATCACCCAACAGATCTCGAGGAAGCAACAGACTCGTCGCAGCTAGGGTTAAAGCTCGCTGGCTCAGGTCCCCGGCATGAGGGGGGGGGCCGGCTTCTTGCTCTCCCGATTGGACAGGCCACTCTCGCGATCGACCACCGGCCGTTTCTGTCGATCCGGATCCACGACGAAGCCGGCAATCCGTTCGGCGCGCTCCAGCTTGTTCTTGTACATGGTCGCTTCGAACTTGGTCTTGAAGGGCCCGATTCTCACCCGGTGCCACAGGCCGCGGTCCGGCACGTAGGCTGCCTGGCGATAGGCCTGGTGCTGACGTTTCCGGAGATCCTGCGCGAAGGCATCGGCGTCGTCGGCACTACGAAAGCTGGCCACCTGGATCTGAAACCCGCCGTCGTGCCCCTCGGGCGCAGCGGGACCGTCGTTGCTGGTCTGGTTGGCGGACAGGGCGATCCGAACCAGTTCGTCCTTGGGCTCCGTCGTCACCGAGGTGGCCCGCAGGAGCTCACCCGCTGGCCGGGGAGAGGCCAGACCCTCGGCCGAGCTGGCGGTAACGGCCTGCACGGGATCCAGCTCCGGCGCTTTTGCGACCAGGCGTCCCCGTGGATCCTTGACCGCGGCCAGCGCGGTCGTCGGCTGCTGCGCGTCGCTCAAGACGGAAGGGAATCGGACCGGCGTATTCCCCAGGTCCTCGGGAGCAGTAGCTGGCGAGCGCTGTGCCAGCGACAGGCTGACCAGGGGGTCGACCGCCTTGGCGCGACCAGTCGAGCTCGTCTTTCCCAGGCCGATGACCGACGCCACCACCAGCGTCCCACAGCCAATCGCCGCGAACAAAAGGGTTGCCAGGCGAGCCCGAACCCGTGGCTCGTCTCGTTCCTGAATCTCCTCGAGATTCCGAAGATTGACGGATTGCATGGCGACCTTGGACCTCTCCGGACACAGCTCAGCGCAGGGTCCGATCGCGATCGGTACCGCGACGGGGCGGATGGGCCCAGTTTTCTGCATCGGCCGGCGCGGCGGAGGGGGCGTTGGGGGGAGCGGAGCCCAGCCTCCCCTGGAGCTGGCGCGCCTTCCAGTGGGTTTCCTGGGTTTCCCGGTGGGGTTGGCTGTCGGCAACGACTCCACCGCCCGAGTGATAGGAGCCGAGCCCGTCGGGTCCGACGACCCCCGTCCGAATGGCCATGGCCAGACACAGCGAGCCATCGTGGGCCAGGTAGCCGTAGGCCCCGGTATAAAGTCCGCGCCGAGTCGACTCGAGACGCGCAATGAGCTCCATGGCAGCGACCTTGGGTGCTCCGGTGACGCTGCCGCTCGGAAGGAAATGGCGCAGCAGCGACTCGCGCGAGATCCCAGGGGCGAGCCGAGCTTCCACGGTCGCCTGCCGGTGGTGGACCGTCGCATAGCTCCGGAGTGCGCCCGGCTCACTCACCACGACGCTTCCCGGTATGCCAATGCGCCCCAGGTCGTTGCGTTCCAGATCGACCACCATCACCAGTTCGGCGCGCTCCTTCGGATCGGCGTCAAGCTCCGCCAGAACCCCCTGGTCCTGTGCGGCAGAGCCACACCGAGGTCGCGTGCCTTTGATGGGACAGGTGACGACCCGACCCTCGACATCGACCCACAGGCAGAGCTCCGGCGAGGTTCCGAAGATGCGCCCCGCTGCGCCAGCGTCGAGCCCGAAGCCAAAGGGACCGGGAGAACGACGTCCCAGCTCCAAACACAGCTCCACAGCCGAGCCTCGAGTGCTCAACCCCAGGCACCGAGCCAGGTTCACCTGGTAGATGTTGCCCGCCGCGATCTCGACCAGGGCTGCCTGCACCCGCTGGTCATGGACATCATCCGGTTCCTGCTCGGCCAACAGCTCGATGGAAACGGGGCGGACTGGAACGGGCCGGGACAGGCGCTGGCAGAGCCGCGTGATGGACGCCTGATCGTCACCGATGACTCGAACCTGGTCGTCGATCAGCGCCACGGCTCCGTAGCGCCACCATTGGCAGCGCGAAAACAGTGGCATCGCTCGAGGATCGCTGCGGCTCGCGGTCCCTCGTTCCAGTTCGCGACAGGCCTCGAACGGCAACAGCCCCACCCAGCGCGGCACGACCGGCAGCTCAGGCCGGCAACCCGACAGACCCAGGTCCGGCTCGGGATCCCAACCGAAGGTTTCCGACAGGGGGTCAGCACCGAGGAAGGAGCCCGGTCTTCCGACCGCGCTATGAAGGAGGAACGCTCCCGGCGCGTCGGCGAGCCGGGAGCCCAACAGCTCCACGTCGGCTGGCACCGGCAAACTCTGGATCCCAAGTGAGGTCACCCTCCGCTCTCTAGCATCCCCGCCGCCCCTGGTGGCGATGCTCGGTCTTTCGCGATAGGCCTTCGCCATGAAGGCCCGTCTCTGGATGCTCGTTTCGGTAACAGGGCTGTGCGCCTGCGGGTCCGAGATCCCCGATGGAGCCTATGCCATCACCATCGGGCGAGAGGACGACACCTGGGCCCGCAGCCCCGCCGTCACCGAGATCGACGTGGTCCGGGTCACCGGCGCTGGGAGACAGGAGCGTGTCTCGCGCACCAAGGAGCCGCCCGAGCTCATCCACATGGGAACCTCGGGTCGTTATTGGTTCGCGGTCGAAGGGCTCGATGAGGATGGCACCTTGCGGGCGGTGGGACGCAGCTTCAGCGCCGAATCCAGTGAGTTCGCCGGCGCGGAGATCCCGCTTTTCGTCGGACGAACCGACATCTTTTGCCGGCCGCCCGAGGGGTTCGCGGTGGCGCCGGGAGCGTTCCCCCCCGTGGCCATCGTGGGGGGGGCCAACCTGTGGGTCCTGGGCGAATCGGACGGAGAGGTCGTGCCGACCGATGGTTACAGCCTCTTGTCTTGGTCGGAGCTCCAACCCCCCGCCATGCTGGCCGCGCTCGACTGCCCCAATTCCAGCTGCCGATTCGACTCCTTCGCGGTGGGCGGTGAGCGGTACGCCATCGCCATCGCCGGTGACAAGGCGATCGGGATTGACTCCCGCGACGTCTATTATGCGGAGCTTCAGCCTCCCGAGGGCCTGGATTCCTGGGAGGATCTGGCCAAGGGACGGACCATTTCGGGGCCACGAACCACCGCGTTCATCGTGGGCGCCACGCGTGACGAAGCCCCGACCTCCGGTGCCGCGCTGATTGACGAGAGCGGCCTGGTCTCCGCCATGCCCCTGAACGTGGCCCGAGCCGGCGCCGCTGCTACCTGGGTGGATGGTCGTGGCCTGGTCGTGGTGGGCGGCAGCGCCGAGGGTGCTGGTGTGGAGCTGGCCGCGGTGGACACGACGTCGTTCGTCACCCTCGCCTACGCCCCCGATCCGGTGACGGGTGCGGCCCTATTGGTCGAAGACGAGCGACATCTGTTGCGCATCGGCGGCCGAACCGACGCTGGCGAACCCGCTCCCTCGGTGCGACTGGACCTCGGATGCGGCACCAGCTGTGCTCCCGTGCTCGTGCCCGACCTCGACTTGGACATCGCGCACCTGGTCGGGTTCAGCAACGGGACGGCTCACATCCTAGTCGGGCAGGACGAGGACGACATGACGGTGGCGTACCGCGTGACCGAGGAAACCATCGAGTCCTTGGAGCTGCGTGAGCCCCGCCAGGGCGCCTCGGCATTGGCGCTGCCCACCGGTCACGTGGCGCTGATCGGAGGGTTGATTCCGGGGAAGGAATCCTCCCGCTCCACCCTGGAGCTGGTCGGTTTCTGAATCGTCATCTCTGGTTGGTGTCCACGTCAACCACCTGACCGTCGGACATCACGATCGCGTCCTGCAACGGAGCCACTGCCCGCGCCGCTGGCCACACCACGACCCGCTCGAGACTCCCTCGCCCCACAACCTCCGCACCTCGGCCCACGATCGAGCGGTCGAGGTGGACCGCATCGTCCACATGGGCCGACTCGGCGATGAAACTCCCGGTGGCCGAGTGCTGCCGCTCCAACCAGTCGAGGTTGGCGGCAAGGTACGAAGGCAGGGTCCCGACATCCCGCCATCGACCTCGGTACTCGACGCTTCGCACCGTTCCCCCGTGGCGCAGGTGCGGCAGGATGGCGTCGCCGACCAGACAGCCTTCTTCCGGCAGCCTCTCCAGGAACGGGTCCCCGAGCGCCGCGACCCCCACGTAATCACCACCGGCCTGCTCTTGACCGAATCGCTCGTTCCTCAAACGAACCACGCGGTTTGCCGCATCCACGCCCACCGTGCCTTCGCCCTTCGGACGGGGTGCCACCAACAGGGCCACCCCCACCCCGACCGCGGCCTCGAGGAGTGGGGCTTCCTCGTAGCTTGCCAGCACGTCACCGTTGTGAACCAGGAACGGACCGGTTCCGAGCAGGGGCAAGGCCCTGCGAATCCCTCCCCCAGTCCCCAGGATGTAAGGCTCCAGTGACACTTTCGCATCCAGGTTCAGTCGCACCAGTTCTGCAGCAATCGCCTCCGCCCGGTGACAAGCATTGAGCACCAGCGGCATCCGGATCGTCCCGTCCCTGCGTTGCACCAGACAATCCAGCAGCGAGGAATCACCCAAGGGCAGGATGGGTTTGGGCACGGACTCGGTCAGGGGACGCAGGCGGGATCCCAGCCCGGCCGCCAGGATCATGGTCGTGGGCATGGCGCGCTCCCCAGGCTACGTGACACGGGGTATTTGGCAAGACGTGGCGTCGCACCCAGGGATCGTGCTACCCGAGGCCCGTGGCACATGGTCCTGCTCTGCTGACCCTCGGTTTGGCCTTGATGGCTGGATTGGCGATAACCTCCGGGTGTGGAACCTCGGCCGTCGGGATCGAGGACTGCCGGCGCATCGAGACGGCGCGTTGCGAGGCAGCCGTGCACTGTCCCAAGCTGTTCCACATCGATAGCGCCGCTTCCTGCAGTCGCTTCTACCGGGACCATTGCCTGCACGGACTGGCCGTCTCCAATTCTCCGGGGCGACCCAAGATCAACCGCTGCGTCGAGTCCATCGAACGGCTGGGGCGTTGTGCCGCGAAGGAGCGCAAGCTGTCCGAATGCGACGACGTGTCCAGCAGCAACGACGAGATTACCACGGTGTGTGGGCTCGTCGCCGAGCCGCAGGCCATGCCCGACTGCGCATTCCTGGAACCCGACCCAGGCGAGGACGAAGAAGAGGGTGGAGCCGGAGCGGGCGGTGAGAGTGGAGGCTCGGGCTCGGGGGACGATGCGGGCTCGGGCGGCAAGGACTAGGGTGGGGACATGAACCGGCTGCCGCACTGGGTGGGCTTCGGGGTACTGTTCCTGCTGGGCTGCCAGAAGGAAGAGCCGGTCGCGCGTGCGCCGCTCTTGCATCTTTCCGCACGGGAGGAAATCCTGCAGGTATCGGCGGTCTGGGCTGCCGAAATCTCGGATCGGCGTCTGCTCGATGCGCCGTCACCGCTGGCCGCCGTCATCACGGAATCCACGCTCCGTCTCGATTTGTCCGATCCGAAAGCAGCCCACCAGGACCTCCTGGTCAAAAAACGCCTCGAGTACCGGGACGGCAGCCGGATCAACTGCGAGGCAACGCCCCACTTCACCGCTCAGGTCCGGTTCGGTCGACGGCGCGGCGAGCCCGCCCTGGAGCTCCGACGACCCGTTTCCCCGGTGAGCTGGCGATGCGACGCCCCCCTGCCCGCGGAGCTCGACCCAACGGTCGGGGCGGAGGCGGCGCGGTTCGTCTTGCGGCAAGATCAGCTGGTGGCTGTCGAGCCTGCCTCCGACCGGCGTCGCTTCCTCCCGTCCGAATGAGCGGACCCTGCATATCGAAACCCTGGCTCGAACCAAGCCCATAGACTAATAGACCCCCCTCGTATGGCCTATCCGCGAATCCCCTCGGCCTTGGCCGCCTTGATGGCGCTGGGCTGCGGAGGCGGCAGCGACTACGACGACACGCCGGACAGCGACACGTTGATCGCCGTCGACCCCGTCGATTTCGCGGCAGAGCTGGCCTGCGGCGAACCATCAGGGCTCGAGTCCTACGTGGGCCGTTTGGTCGATGTCACCCCCTACTTGGCCAGCAACGGCGAGGAGTTGTCCGAGTACCCGGTGCAGAGCTCTCCGCCCACGCTGTGCAACCGAAGCCTGGCCTTCGGTTTGGTCACCGAGGAGCGTTCCTACGTGGTCGACATCGACGGATATCCGGATCTGGACGGAGATCCGGAACACCTCGACGTCTGCACCGTTCCGGGCTCGTCGGTCGTCCAGAGCCTCGCGGACGGTGAATGTACGGGGCCCTACCTCGAGCCCTCCTGGCAGTACCGCTGTTACGGCTGGGAGGCTGAAGCGGCTGACCCCTCCGACGCCGATGGCTCGGCCGAGGGCGAGGGGCAACCCGGTGTATCCCTCGAGTATCGCACGGTCTTCTTGCACTACTGCCTGCCGCGACCCATGGAGTGAGCATGCGGTCCGAGTTCGACGGATCGACGCGCCTGGCCCTGCCCCGCCCCAGCCGCGCCCTGTGGGCGACGATGCTGGCCCTGCTTTGCATCTGGGTGCTCTTCGCGGTGGGGCTCAACTGGGGTGGAGCGTCACTGGCCACCTTCGAGGCCCTGGCGGGCAGCACCGAGCACATTGCCCACGGTGAGCTCTGGCGCCTGTTCACCGCTCCCCTGCTGCACAGTCCGGAGTCCAGCCAGGGAGTGCAGCACATTCTGTTCGCCCTCTTGGGGATCTACTTTCTGGCCCCAGCGCTCGAAGCGACCTGGGGCACGCCGCGCCTGCTCCGGTTCCTCGCCCTTTCGGCGCTGCTCTCCTACGCGATCCAGCTGCTCCTCGATCTGCTGCTGCCGGCTGCTTGGTCGGAACGGTTGGTTCCGCCGCTCTGGTTCGGCTCGACACCGGTCTTGGAGGCATTGGTCATCGCCTTCGCCCTGAGTCTGAAGAACCGCCAGGTGCTCCTGTTCTTCGTGATCCCGGTGGGCTCGAAGGCGTTGGTGGCCGCTACCATCGGGATCAGCGTCCTTTTGCTGATAGCCGACGCCCTGGGACCCGCCGGACACATCGCCCCCTTTGCCGGGGTGTTCGCGGGTTGGTTCTTGGGCGGCGGGACTCCGTCTCCGGCCCGCAAACTCTGGTTGAGATGGCGGCTGGGGCGCTTGGACCGAGAGGCGCGAGCCCCAGTTCGCTCGCGCGGCCGCGAGTTGGACCGGAGTCGCTTGCGGGTTATCGAGGGCGGCCAGCGTCCGCCGCGCGGGCCCAACCACGGCAAAGGTGGACCGACCTTGCACTGACCTGTAGGTGCGTCAGCCGACCCGCCCCCAATGCACCGTGCGCCGACCGACACCGCGTGCTAGCCCGCTTGCCCGATGCGAGAGTTGCTCGATGCAGAGAGCGTCGACCGAGGGCTTCGCCGGGTTGCCGGGGAGATCCTGGAGCGTCACGCGGGTTGTCGGGATGTCGTGTTGGTTGGGATCCGTCGGGGCGGGGTACCGCTGGCCCGCACGGTGGGACGGTGGTTGCACGACCTGGAGGGGCTGGTGGTCCCCATCGGCTCGGTCGACATCACGCTCTACCGCGACGATGCCGCGACCGCGCTGCCCAATCCGCGCATCGGTCCCAGTGAGATCCCGGTCCATCTGGAGGGGCGCTGCGTGGTTCTGGTGGACGACGTCATCGACACCGGGCGCACGGTTCGGGCCGCACTGGACGCCCTGCTCGACTATGGACGCCCCCGCACCATCCAGCTCTTGACGCTGATCGACCGCGGCGGCCGGGAACTGCCCATCCAGCCCGATTACCTGGTTCGCAAGCTGCGCGTCGGTGAGAACGAGCGCGTGGACGTGGAGTCCGAGGGCCACCGGACCGTTGTCGTGGCGCGCCCCATCTCGTGCCCCACCACTCCTCCCCCGCCCCTGGAGCCAAAGCCATGAGTGAAGACCGCCTGCGTCACCTGCTCGGCATCGAGGGCCTCGCAAGACCAACGGCGGAGCGAATCCTGGAGCTGGCCGAGACCTTCCTTTTGGTGTCCCAGCGACCCATCCGCAAGGTCCCCACCCTGCGCGGCAAGACCATCCTCAACCTCTTCTTCGAGCCCTCCACCCGCACCCGCAGCTCCTTCGAGCTGGCCGGCAAGCGGCTGGGGGCCGACGTCATGAACGTGGGCGGGTCCTCCTCCAGCACCAGCAAGGGGGAGACCCTGCGCGACACGGTCGCCACCCTGGACGCGATGCACGCCGACGTCATGGTGATCCGACACGCCTGTTCCGGCGCCCCCGCCTATGTGGCCAATCGGACTCGAGCCTCGGTCATCAACGCGGGCGACGGGATGCACGAGCACCCCACCCAGGCCCTGCTGGATGCCTTCACCATTCGGCGCCGTAAAGGGCGCATCGAGGGCCTGAAAGTGGCGATTTGCGGGGACATCAGCCACAGTCGGGTGGCTCGTTCCAATCTCTTGCTGTTGCCCCTGCTGGGAGCCGAGGTGCGATTGTTCGGGCCACAAACCCTGCTCCCGCGCGGCGTGGAGAGCTTCGGGGTCAGCGTGCACGACCACCTGGAGCCAGCCATCGAGGGTGCCGACGTGGTCATGATGCTGCGCATCCAGAAGGAGCGGCTGGGCTCGCAGCTGT
>CAZYKT010000044.1:46973-48951 GCA_964648165.1 uncultured Polyangiaceae bacterium
GCCGACGTGGTCATGATGCTGCGCATCCAGAAGGAGCGGCTGGGCTCGCAGCTGTTCCCCTCGCAACGCGAGTACGCGCGACAATTCGGTTTGAACCGCGAGCGCCTGGCGCTGGCCGCCCCTGACGCGCTGGTGATGCATCCGGGGCCCATGAATCGCGGCGTGGAGATCACCGAAGAGGTGGCCGACGGCCTGCAGAGCGCGGTCCTCGACCAGGTGGAGTCCGGGGTCGCGGTGCGGATGGCCATCCTGTACCTCTGTGCCTCGGAGCCAGGTCAGCCGCTGACCGCCCAGGGCTAGCCGGCTTGGGTGGCCGAGCTGGGTCGGCCCAAGCGAAGCATCCGTCTTAATTCCCCGGTCCTGCCTGGCTAACCTCGGGCAGGGCTCCGTTTTGGTTGGTTCGGCGTGGTCACGTCTTCTGGCCGGGGCCCTGGGGATCTACAATGGCGTCGATGGCCAGCCCTGCAGCTTCCGACCCCACCCAGGCAAGACGTTCCAACCGGCAGCGCGCCCAGCGCAAGGCAAAGGAGCCAGCGGCCCGGCAGGCCGCCCCCAACAAGCCGCGACGCCCCCGGGCCGCGAAGGCACCAACGGCCGAGCCAGCCGAAGAATCGCCCGGTGCCCCCTCCGAGTCGACGCTGTGCATCGATATTGGTGGCGAGGGCATAAAAATGCTGGTGGTCGGCCCTGACGGGGTTCCGGTCAGCGACCGCTGTCGGGAGTTGACGCCCCATCCCTCCGAGCCCAGCGCCATCCTCTCCGTGATCCGGCACATGGCCCAGACCCAACCGGTTCACCACCGCGTCAGTTGCGGGTTTCCCGGGGTGATCGTGCATGGCGTGGTCCGTTCCGCCCCCAACCTAGGGACCTCGCTGTGGCAGGGCTTCCCCCTGGAGGCATCCCTGGCCAAGCTGCTCTGCAAGCCCACGCGAGCCATCAACGATGCCGATCTGCAGGGGCACGGCGTGATCCACGGCCAGGGCGTGGAGCTGGTCCTGACGCTGGGAACCGGCGTCGGCTCGGCCCTATTCATCAACGGCTGCCTCATCCCCAACTTGGAGCTGGGCCATCACCCCTTCGAGAAGGGGCGCACGTACGAACAGCGGCTTTCCAACGCGGAACTGCGTAAGATCGGCAAAAAGCGCTGGAATCGCAGGGTTGAGCGCGCCTTGGCCCGCCTTTCTGCCCTTTTTTGCTACGATCGTCTCCATCTGGGCGGCGGTAATGCCCGACGCCTCCAGCTGGAGCTCCCGGAGAACACGGTCATCTTCACCAACGTGGACGGGTTGGTCGGCGGTTGTCGCCTGTGGGATCCTCCGTTGTCACAACATCCAGACAGGGTAAGTACGAGCGCCACAATGTAGGTTTACAAAACCCCTGCATTCCAGCGGAATTGCTCGACTTTACTTGACATTTGACTGGTGGCCCACTCGCCCATGGGGTATCCTAGGCGTAGGCTGTGATTAGCGCATGGGCGTACCGGTTTAGCTTGCAGGAAGATCCGAGGATACCGTCATGACCAAGACCGCGTTGGGCATCATGTCAGCGTTGGGTTGGGCAATTCTACTGAGCTGCAGCTCGGGGTCGAAGGAGCCGCTCAAGCCGAACTCCAATGGAGTCGGCGGCGCCGACGGCGAGCAGCAGCTGCAGGCCGGTAACACGGGAACGGGCCTCGTCATCGAGTCGTTCGCCGGTGACACCGGTCAGTCTGGTAACGGATCCGGTTTGGGTGGTGCTGGAAACGACGCCGGCACCGCTAACGCGCCCAACGCAGGCACGGCCAACACGTTCGTTTTCGGTGGCAGCCCCGGAGCCGGCGGTGACTCGGGCACTGGTTCGGTGGGCATCGGCGGGATCGACATCCCCATCGCCGATTCGGACGACCCCGATCCAGGCCAGGGCGGCACGCCTGACCTGGGAGATTCGGACGATCCACCGCCTCAGGACTCGGACGATCCACCGCCTCAGGACTCGGACG
>CAZYKT010000045.1:0-46374 GCA_964648165.1 uncultured Polyangiaceae bacterium
CCCCTGGCGGCATGATGCTGAAAATCATGTGGCGGCATGGGGCTGCAAAGTGGCAGCCAAGAGAGGGGGATCAGGGTCCCCATCCCGTATGAATCATCGTCCAGCTCGATCCGCTGATTGGCGAAGACTGCTTTGCCGAAAGTGGTCCAGCAGCCCCAGGAAGCCGAGCACCGTGCCCTGACGAACCCGTGACGAGGAGCAAGATAGAGAAAACCCAGAGTGCTCTGTCCGGTTGCTGTGTACACCCCTGCGAACTGGGTAGGGCCGTCGCGCGCTTCTGCGGCAATCGAGAAGGATCGAAGCTGAGCTGCAGCCCGAGCCACGGGAGAAGCCTCTCCGAAAACCGCCAGCCCCAATGCCAGAATCGTGACCGATACGCCGCGACAACCGAAGAGCCAAGGCGGTGTCAATTGGGCTGGGTTAGGCCGCTTTTCGACCCTCACCCGCAAAGCGAGATGCCACGCCGCAAGAACCACCAGGTAACAGATCCATTCGGCTCGCTGGAAAGTGAGCTCCAGTCGGTACAGGGTCAGGCGGGGAAGCATCGCCAGAGCTAGGCTCGCCAAGGGGAGCAGCAAGATCCACCCTGGCACCTGACGCCTTTTCTCCCGGATCCCTTTGGGCTCGTACCCCGAAGGCACGGCCCAGGCGAAGAACAGGGCCCCGGCGATGGTTGCCAGACCATCCACGAGATGGCCCCAATAGAAGGTGAACCCGATCCCGGCCACCATCAAGACGAGCGAGATCACGAGCCGTGCCTGGCCGAACGCCTTCTCGTACCGACGTCGAGCGGCGAGGTAGGCCGGCAGAAGGGGAAGGATGACACTCACGAAGGTGAGCAGAACCCAAGACTTGTGAAGAGCAAAAAGGTTCGATCCCCTAGGGAGATACAGAACGAACCCTAACCCCAACAGGAAGGCGGTTCCTCCCAGAAGCCTCACCAGCCTCCGTCGACGAAGGATGCGAGCAGCCTCGTTCAACCAGGTGACCCGAGTCGCCATGGCAACGGTCAAGCCGACCATTCCTGCGTAGATGCCCACGTGGCTCGCTCGAGCCCACGGAAGTGCCGCATAGAGGCAGAACAGAGAAGCCAGCCAGAGCCCGCAGCGCTCCCATAGCCAACTCAGCCGAGGACCCGAGTCAACCCGTTCGAGATCCTTCTGCCACTGGAGGGGAAGCGCAAGCACCAGGGCGATGGCCGTACCGAAGCCGCCAGCAAAGACCAGGGCGTCTTCGGCGCGCCAGCGATCGATGTGGTGAACCGCGCTCTCGAGCCAAGGAGCGTATTCGAAGCAGCCGATCGAACCCGAGGCGAGGATGGCGGTGAGTTGGATCCCCGGGATCCGACGCAACCCATAGGCAAGACTCACCGCGACGAGTGACCCGACCACCGTCAGCGAGCCGGGTTCGAAGTGCCATAGATCGATGGCCAGGATCTCGGAGATCAGAAGGACTCCGGCGGCCAGATGAAGCAACGCCACGGCTACCGGAAGGTAGTTGGGTTTCCCCTCGCGTCGTCTCGGTGTCATCCTCTCCGCAATACCCCGAAGGCCCCTCGAGGCTTGGCTCCTCGGCCAAGAAGCCGCGCCCCGTCCCCGAGCATGCTATTCGGCAGGATGGGATTGAAGACGAGGATTAGGAGCTTGTTGAGCGGTCCCGGGCTGAGCTTCGAAGGGGTGCTCCCTCCGCTTTCGGACCGCGAAACGATCCTCGCAGTTCGACTCCGTAAGGATGTAGAAAAGCTGGCCGGGGAGATTGGGGAGCGGAACTTCCTTCGCTACGACCGCCTCATCCGGGCACAGGAGTACATCGAGCAGCGGTTCCGTTCGATGGGCTACTCACCGGAGTTCGAAAGCTACCCAGCCCGTGGCCTCGAGTTCACCAACCTGATCGTCACGCCCGGTAGAGCCCCACCCGATAGCGAGGTTGTCCTCATCGGAGCGCATTACGATTCTGCAGTGGGGTGCCCCGCGGCCAACGACAACGGGAGCGGGGTCGCGGCACTTCTGGCCTTGGCGGAGCGCTTCGTCGGTCGAGAGACGAGCAAGCAGTTGCGCTTCGTCGCGTTCACCAACGAGGAACCTCCCTTCAGCTTCGGGCCCGAGATGGGCAGCTATGTCACGGCTAAACGCTGCAAGGAGCGACAGGATCGCGTAGCAGCCATGGTCAGCTTGGAGACAATTGCTTACTTCTCGAACGATCCGAAGAGTCAGGCCTATCCCCCACCGGTCGGGATGCTCTTCCCCGATCGAGGCAACTTCATCGGCTTCGTCAGCAATCTCGAGAGCCGGCCACTCTTGAAACGAGCTCTCTCGGTCTTTCGCCAGCACACCGCCTTTCCTTCGGAGGGAGCTGCTCTCCCCGGAGTGACTCCCGGTGTTGGCTGGTCCGATCACTGGTCGTTCTGGCGGTTTGGCTACCCTGCCATCATGGTGACCGACACCGCTCCCTTTCGATACCCGCACTACCACCGACCGACCG
This sequence comes from uncultured Polyangiaceae bacterium, assembly GCA_964648165.1. Taxonomy (GTDB): domain Bacteria; phylum Myxococcota_A; class Polyangia; order Polyangiales; family Polyangiaceae; genus FEN-1139. The sequence continues at coordinate 2,482 of CAZYKT010000045.1, forward strand.
ACACTCCGGAGAAGCTCGACTACGAGGGCCTAGCCCGAGTGGTGACAGGCCTCGAGCATGTCATCGCGGATCTAGCCAGCTGAGCTTGCCAGATCCGACATTCCAGCGTCAGTGAATGAGGTCACTTCGCGGATCGAGAGATCATGTCACCTGGCCGTGTCTAACCGATGGGAGAGGGTGGCAGCGCGAGAGAACGCGGGGATCGCGCCCGCTGGCGGAGCGCGCTGCCCGCGTCTATCCTCGGCTCGGATCCTCGACGCGACCCATGAAGAGGATGGCGCCCGATCTGGCATCGTGGATCAAGAAGAGGAAGGGATGGTCCGTTCGAAACTCGGGGATGGGTGGAGGCACTCGCACGACCGCTGGTGCGTGGAGAATCACGGCACTGGCAGCGGCGGCCTGCGTTCCTGTCTCGTCCACCTGCAGGAACGCCTTATGATAGACGTCCGCAATCACCAAGGGTGGTAGCTCGTTTGCGGCCATTCTGGTGAAGTCGGCGCGCCGTTTGTCGAACGCGAGCTCCATCCCTGCGCTGATGAGCGCGGGCTTGCAGGAGAGCGGCGTGACCGGGTCGATGCGAAAGCGAGGGAGGAAGACCTTGACTTGTTGCCTGCGAAGGCTCGCCCTGAAGCGGGAAATGGACGCGCCTGAGAGACCGCTCTCAAGCGCTCGCAGTCCATCGCGTGCCGTGGGTAGGACGATCAGCATCGTCATCTGTCCGCCGGTGTAGCCGAGCTCGATCACCTGGGCCTCGGGGAGGACGCCGTAGCGAAGCACGTCTTCTTGGTACATCGTCGCCACCCGCGTAGGGGCTCCCGTAGTGAGGTAGAATGGCTGCTCGGCGGTTGCTTCCCGCGCGAAGCGCCTCTCCCACCGCCCCTGGAAGTACACGGCGTTGATCAGGACCAGTCGCGCGAAGGGGCTCAGGCTATCCTTCGGGATCAGCTCGCGGATCCTTTGGTGCGTTTCGGTCTTCACCCATTCGTTGATACGGATCCGGGCGGGTTCGCGCAGGCGCAAATCCAGCTGGTCCATCCCCGTGTGGTAGTACCGCGTCATGGCGTTCGAGAATTCGGGCACCAGCTTGACGGTTCGATCCAAGAACAACCCATTTGCTGCGCGAAGCTCGAGCCCATCCCCATGAGGCGCGTTCCACTCGCGGAGCAGGGCGGAGGCTGCCCGGTGAGTGTCAGCGGCAGGCTCCGGCAGATGGAGCACGTTTGCCATCTGCGCCCTGGTCTCGTTCCCGGCACCGGTCCAGGCCATGGTTAGCGCGACGGCGAGGCTGACGGGGGAGAAAACGAGGTTCTCCGAGTCCTTCACCAACCTGCCATACAGATCCAACCCGAAGGCATTCGCGGCTTTCGCGAAGGCGTTCGTGGCTTCCTCGCTCGGCTCCTCGATTGCCGAAGGCACCACCGGCGAGGCAGAGCCGGCAGGCTGCGACGGGGTTCCCTGTTCCGAGGGTGCCTGGCATTGCGAACAGCCCGAGAGCAGCACACCGAGCCAAGGCAGCAGACCGCGAAGGACCCTCGGGTAGATCATTGGTGCATCACAGCAGAGCGTCGTTCACCGTTCCAGAGGCAACTTCGTGTGGACCGAAAGCGCAGGGTCGATCGCGGCTCGGACCGCTCGGTGTGCCCCTATCGAGGCCGGGTTCGCGCGCGCTGCCCAATGAGCCTGTAGTTACGCGGACAGGGGGAAGTTGCCTTCATCGGTGGCAAAGACCGCATCGGGCACCTCGGTCACCAGCTCACCGGAAACGACCTTTCCAGCGTCACTGAATGAGGCCACTTCGCGGATCGAGAGGTTGTGGCAACTGGTCGTGTCTGGCCGATGGGAGAGGCTCAGGTGTTCGTGGCCACGAGCCAGTCTACCGCGTCTCGGCGACCGAGCTGGCTCGAGCGAGCACGCCCCAGAAGCGGACGAGCTGCACGACGCCCATGGTGGCAGCCAACGCCAGAATAGTGGCCCATGGCTCTCCGCCGCTCGTCGGTGCTGGCGCAGGGTGAGCCAATCGCACCGTGCGATGCCAGGCTGCAGGTTCTAAATGGACTGGTGGGCGTCGATCAGCAGAGTCCTCCCGAGCCCCTGGTGCTCGCGGGCCTCGCTCGGGTGGGTGGTTTTGTCCTGCTCGTGCTGCTTGCACTCGGCCGAGTCCAGCTACGCCGCACGGCTCCCGTCATCGCGGTCCTGATGCTGCTCGGGGCTGGGTTCTCGGCGTTCGTGGGCACCGATCGCGTCACGTTCGATCGGGCTCGGCGACAGGTTCACCTGAGTGAAGGCTGGTTTCTGAACCTCTATCGGTCCCGCCGCACGCTCGACTACTCGGCCGCCATGACCCTCTACGCGAACGAGGAGTACGAGGATGAAACGCACTGGATGCGGATCTGGCTCCGGACCGCCGGCGAGCTGGGCGGTGACCGAGGTCGTTCGCGTGGTGACGAACCCGCGCAGATCCTTGAGCGCGTCGGCGAAGTCCGAGCGGAGCCTGAGGCGTCCAACCGTCTGGCCGCGGGGCCAGGCTACGGTTTCCGCGTTCTCCGATCCAGGCCGACCTGAGCTCCTCCATCCGCAGCGCCACCACCGCCGGCAACACAAACGACGACGGATGTTCGAGCCAGTGCGAGGTAGATCCTTCCCTTGGGCACCCGTTCGTCCCAAAGTTGTCGATGTGATCTCCACCCTCGAGCATCCATAGGGGGGACAGTCTATTTCCGGGAATGTGCGGTCCCCATGCGTTTCAATTTAACGACAATCACCCTTTTCTATTTCTCGTTCGTCATCGCCTGTTCTGCCGAGGAGACCAAGCCGACTGATGGGGATGGAGGTTCAGCGATCTCGAGCCAGGGTGGGCTCGGTGTTGGCGCGATTGGCATCGGAGCGGGTGGAGGCGTTTCCTCTGTTGGAGGAGGAGACATCGCGAGCGGGGGTCTTGCCGGTCGTGCGGGAGCAACCGGGGTAGGGGGTGCCACGATGGGTGGAGCGGCCGGCAATCCCCTATCCAGTGGTGGACTACCCGAGGGGGGAGGAGGCGGTGCAGTCCAGTCCTTCGGCGGGGCGATCGGGGAAGGGGGTGCGGCAGGTGCTCACACCGCCGGCGGCGGCCCCGGTTCCAAGGGAGGAGCTTCGGTCGGCGAGGGTGGAGGAGTGAATGGAGGTGGTCCGACGGGTCAGGGTGGGGACCTTGGTGGTTTGGCCGAAGGGGGCAGCGCTGGCGATCCCAGTGGGGGCAGCGCTGGGTGGCCTGGGGTGGGTGGAGCTGCCGGTGGCCCGCAGCAGACGGAGTTGGGCGCTTGCCGCGGCGTGGTGGCGGCTGCCACCGACAGTGGAGTCTATGTCGGGTGGCGATTCAAGGCCACCGATCCCCAGGATCTCGGCTTCAACGTGTATCGCAGCGATACGAAGATCAACTCCGAGCCGATCACGACCTCAACCAATATCCTGGATCCCCAGGGGAGCGCTGGTGACAATTACACCGTGCGCCCCGTCTCGGGTGGCACGGAATCCGAAAGCTCGGAAAGCACGACGGCACTGGCGCAGAGCTACATCGCGATTCCGATCGTCAACTCTACGGGTCAGGCGCCACGCCTGGTGGGGACTGCCGATCTGGACGGGGACTGCGATTTCGACTTCGTGGTGAAGTTCAGCAACAACGACCAGGACGTTACCCAAGCTGCCGACCAGGGCCTACCCAACGAGACCATCAAGTTGGAAGCCTATGCCAACACGGGTGAGCTGCTCTGGCATCGGGATCTCGGTCCCAATATCGACACGGGGGTATGGTTCTCCCCATTGACCATCTTCGATTTCGATGGTGATGGCAGAGCGGAAATAGCGCTCAAGGCCAGTGAAGTGAGCACCGAAGATGGGGGCGATGGGGATATCAACGGTGATGGAACCATCGACTACAGCTCCGACACGGGCGAATTCTACGCCCACGATCACCCCGACGTGGAATTCCTCGAGATTTGGTCGGGCGCGACGGGCGAAACCTTGGCAAGGGCCCCCTGGATCGACGTTGCGCCCTGGGGCAGCGACGGCTACCGCTACAATCGCAACATGATTGCGCCCGCGTTTCTGAGCGGAGCGGGGCGGAACCCGAGCATCATCATCATGCGAGGCGGCAACACCCGCACTCAGATCGAGGCTTGGGACTTCGACGGCGCGACTCTGGAACGCCGATGGGAGCTGGTGCGCTCGCCCAATGGTGGGAATTACGGTCACAACGTGAGGGTGGGGGACATCGACGGTGACGGCAAAGACGAGCTTCTCTACTTCACGGTTGCCATCGACGACGATGGGACGGAACTCTGGTGCACCGAGCAAGCCCACGGTGATCGAGTCCATATGACCGACTTGATCCCTGACCGTCCAGGGATGGAAGTCTTCTATATCCAGGAATTCGCCGATACCTATGAACACCCGATCAGCGTGTGGGATGCCACGACGGGAACCCTGATCTGGGGGGCGGAAGGCAACTGGGACGACGTGGGTCGCGGGTTGGCCGCCAACATCGATCCCCAGAGCCCTGGGGTCGAGGTATGGGCCAGCGCGGGTGACCTCAATGCTCCGACGGGTACTTTGCTGGGCGCTCGCCCCAACACCCCGAACATGGCCATCTGGTGGGATGGGGATCTGGAACGAGAGCTGTTGGATGGCACTCGGATCGACAAATGGCAGAGCGGGCAGCTCAGTAACCTCATGAACGCTTCGGGTTGCTCCAAAGGAACCCGGGAAATCCCAATGGGCTATGGCGATGTGGTCGGAGATTGGCGGGAAGAGGTTTGGTGGCTCTGCGACAACAACCAGGAGCTTCGTATCTACCTCAACACCGAAGTCTCGAACCATCGCCTCTACACGTTCATGCAGGATCCGGAATACCGCACCAGCATAGCGTGTCTAACCATGGGCTACGTCCAGGCGACGCAGCCGAGCTTCTACGTGGGCAGCGATATGGAACCTCTTGTTGCGCCGCGGCTGGTCATCCCCGCGGGCCAATAGGGGGTGCTTTGCCCCTGAACATGGCCGACTCGACGCAGGCCGTGTTTCACGGCTAGCGTTGAGCATGCGAGAACGGATCGACAGAGCCTTGGGTCGGTCCTTCCTCAAAGCTGGGGCTATCGTTCTCGATCTGCCCCCGGTTGGTCAATGGCCGAGCGTTCACCAGATCCGACATTGCCGGCGTCAGTGAATGAGGCCACTTCGCGGATCGAGAGACTGTGTCAACTGGCCGTGCCCAACCGATGGGAGAGGCTTAGGTTTTCTCGGCCACGGAATAGACTCACGCTTTTCATCGATGCGGCAGGGCTCACAGCCGGGGCCTCAAGGGTCGTGAACGCATCCGTAGACCAAGACCCAGGGCGAGGAGGGCTAACATCGAGGCGCCTCGCCCGGACGGGTTCCCTGGCACCGTGCAACCGCAACCAGAGTCACTGGCGTCCCTGTTGGCCGCGGACACCGAGGAGCCGCCAGTACCGACGCCCATGATACCGCTACTCCCAGCGCTCGAGGGATCCCGGCTTCCCCCTACACCGTCAGTTCCCCCAGACGAGACGGGCACGAACCCGCCGGAAGACGACTCGGCTCCAACGCCCCCTGTTGCCGTGTCGTGCCCTCCGTTGACTGCCACGAAGCCGCCGGCAGCACCGGTGTCCGACTGAGTTCCTCCTAAACCAATCCCACCGCCCAGGCTGCCGCCACCGATAGAAGCGCCGCCCGTACCACCCACCGCGCCACCGACGTGCGCGCCGCCACCGAGCGCGCCTTCACCCGCGGCTGCGCCGCCCGACCCACCGCCACCGGCGCCAGCCCCACCCAAACTGGCGGTGCCACCAGCCCCCCCGCCCTCGGTGGGATCACCCCCTCCCGGGCCCATCCCCCCACCGCTGTCGCTTCCTGAACGGCCGCTGCTGCCTCCGCTCGGATCCTGCGCCGCGCCACCAAGACCGACGCCACCTTCACCGCCGATGGCACCGGCAGCCCCGGCGGATCCGCCGGCGGGTGGTTCCAGATCGATGGTGAGGACGCCGTCCGTCTGGGGCGAACCGAGGTTGGGCGTACCGTCGGGGTTCCAGGCAATGGGCTGGACCCGGGTTGCTCGATTGGGGTCGTCTAGAGGATCGCCCGCAATGTGTTCGTAATCGCGGCCATGATAAACGAGCAGATCCACGCTGCCGTCGGGTGTGGTGGTGAACTGATTGTGGCCGGGTCCGTAGACCCCATTTGCACTGCGAAATACCGGCTCCCGGGACTTGGTCCAGGAGCTTGGATCGAGCAAATCGCTGCTGTCGTCAGCGGAAAGGAGCCCCATGCAGTAGTTCGCGTCGGTGGCCGAGGCCGAGTACGTGATGAAGATCTTCCCGTTCTGTTTCAGGACTGCCGGCCCCTCGTTGACCGCGTAGCCCACCCTCTCCCAATCATACTCGGGGGCCGAAATGCGCACGCCACGCTCAGCCAGGGTCCAAGGATTGCTCATTGGAGCGATGTAGATGACGGTATTGGCGTCGAAGCTCGGGTCGGACTCGGCCCACACGAGGTAGTGAACCCCCTGATGCTCGAAGGTCGTGGCATCCAGGGCGAAGAAGGAACCCCCGGAGTTCGGGCCATTGGTCATCAGCTGCCCCAGCTCCTGCCACGCGCCTTCCAGCGGGTTCGCCGAGTCATTGCTCAGCACGTACACTCGAATATCCCAGACGTTGCTCGAGCTCCCGGCGGCGAAGTAGACGTACCAGCTTCCGTCCACGGTGTGGAGCTCGGGAGCCCAGATATGGGAGGCCATCTCGCCGCTCGCGTGGGCTCTCCAGATCACGGATGGCGCCGCCGTGCTGAGCCCCTGGATCGATTCGGCGCGCCGGAGCTCGATGAGGTCGTATTCCGGCACCGTCGCCGTGAAGTAGTAGTAGCCGTCCGTGTGCCGGTAAATGTCGGGATCGGCACGCTGGAGGATCAACGGGTTGGTGATTTGCAGAGACTGCGCCGAGGCCGCTCGCGGCACCAGAAGCACCCCGGCCAGCAGCGCGAGGGCGACGCCTCTCATCGCCGACTCACATCTTGATGCGGTGACAAACCTGCGTTCAGCCGGATGGGTGGAACGTCTCGATTCGGTGCGCGTGGCCATCATGGTGGCCAATGATTCTAGCTCCTTTTGCTGGATGCGAGAAGGCAGTGTCGCGCCCAGAAGCTCTCGACTTCTCCGAGCTCACGCTCCCGAAATCGCGCTCGACACGCCGCTCGGCTCCGTGGGCCGATGACACGGGGGATGGGAGACGGCCCGCGTGATGGGGTATTCGCAGGCCTTTTCGCTCACCGGATCTGACATTTCCAGCGTCAGTGAATGAGGTCGCTTCGCGGATCGAGAGATCATGTCAACTGGCCGTGTCTTACCGATGGGAGAGGCTTGGGTTATCTTGCCCACATCCACCCTGGAGGTTTTCGTGCGCTGCCCCATTCTCACGGTTTCGTTCGTGGTCGCCACCGCAAGCTTCGCCCAGGCCGCCGAATACCATGTTGCATTGACGGGCGACGACGAATCGGGCGACGGTTCTCCCGCCAGTCCCTTTCGTACCATCGACTACGCCGTCAACCAGGCAATCCCTGCCGAGGGCGGTCATACAATCCTTGTTGCCGACGGTATCTACGAAGGAACGGTCTACCTTCATCGCGGATTTCCGAACCCAGTCGTGATTCGAGCGGCGAATTCCTACCGAGCCAAGCTCACCAACGTCCAGGGGGAAAACGAAGCCGTCCGCATCTACGTCATGGGCACCGCAAACATCACCCTTCAGGGGTTCATCATCTCCAATGCCCATGAAAGCTACACGTGCCCCGATGGGCGTGAGTCGTACTACCTCATTCATATCCAGGACGCCGACGACGTGGCTCTCGTCGACAACATCATTTTTGGCAACAATGCTCCGGGCCGCTGCAACGAACTCCTCAAGATCAACCGCGGGTCAGAGACTGCCTATCCACGCAATATCCTGGTGGAGGGCAATGTCTTCTATGATCCCGCCAATGCCGAGGGCTCCGACATGATAGACTCGGTCCGCCCCGGGGAATTGCGCATTCTGGGAAACATCTTCTGGGGCAATCCAGAACATGACCGGTCCCAGTCTTTCATCACCCTCAAGCGTCAGGCTCCCCCTCCTGGGGACCCGTCGAGCCCGCGCTACGAGGTGAGCCGCAACATCTTTTTTCACTGGGGAGGCAAGAGCGATCAAGCGTTCGTTCAGTTTGGAGAGGATGGCGTGGACTTCCACGAGATCACCGACGCTCTGGTGGAGAACAACCTCTGTCTCGGAGATTCATCGGCCTTTATCGTGGCCCCATTTCAGTTCAAGGGGAGCCAGGGGATACGCGTTCAGGCGAATACCATAGTAGGCGACCTGCCTGGAGGTTCCTTTGGCTTTCGCATCGGCACCGAAGGATCGAATCCCCAGGTCAGCGACTTCGGCGTTCGCAACAACATCTGGTCCGACCCCACCGGGACCATGACCGACCGCCTGATCAATACCTACGGTGACGTTCTGGTCTCCAGCGTGGTGCTCGATCACAACCTTTACTGGAATGCAGACCAGTTGCTGCCTTCAACTGGCTCTGTCACTCCGGACAGCGACATCAATCGCGTCATTGCAGATCCGCTTTTCGCACAGGTGCCCGACAATATCGTGCTGCCCAGATGGAATGAGCAGGAAGGGGCCTTCCCCAGTGGCAGCACCTCCATCGCGGAGGAGTTCCTGCGCCTCGTCGAGGCGTACGGTGCCATCGCCCCCACGAGCCCTGCGAGAGATGTCGCGGATCCAGCACACATGCCAGCGCAGGATATTCGGGGGCTGCCTCGGGATTCCAATCCTGACATCGGGGCTTATGAGTACATTCCCCCAGGCTCAGGTGGCGCTGGCGGGACTGGTACCGGTGGGGCTGGCGCCGGTGAGGCTGGTGCCGGTGGGGCTGGCGCTGGCGAGACCGGTGTCGGTGGGGCTGGCGCTGGCGAGACCGGTGTCGGTGGGGCTAGCGCTGGCGAGACTGGTGCCGGTGGGACCGGCGCTGGTGGGACTGGGACCGGTGGGGCTGGGGCTGGCGACGGTGAGGCTGGCGCCGGTGGGACTGGTGATGACACGGAATTGGGGGGGGCCACCCAGGACGGCGGAGCCGGCGGCGACATGGGGACCGGAGGTGACGGTGGGGAGACAGCCGGGGCGGGCGACACGGGGGAAGCAGGCCACGGCACGGGGGGAGCGGCGCGCGAACCGGCAGCAAAAGATGATGGGGGTTGCGGTTGTCGAATGGCAGGCGCCGGGGGAGAGAGGTCGCTGGCTCTTCTCGGTCTCGCCATCGCAGGGCTCTGGCATGGCAGGAGACGGGCGCAGGTGATCCGGTAAGGGGGGGAGGCGACCTTCTTGCGCGCGAGCCCCACGAACGGCGTTGCACCTTGTGCCCCCGAAGCCCTGGCCATGAGCAAGGGGCGGAACGATTCCCCGACAGGCGGCGGCCCCTCGCGACGCGCCGCCACGCCGCTTTCCTGGAACCATTGCGGGCGCGCCGTCGACTTCATCGGGGACCTGTTCACCGAGACCGAGGAGTGGATCGAATGAGCACGAGGCAATCGTCGCAGACGCTCTGGCCCGCGGGGATGCCACCAGATCCGGCATTTCCAGCGTCAGTGCATGAGGCCACTTCGCGGATCGAAAGGATCATGTCAACTGGCCGTGCCTAACCGATGGGAGAGGATTGGGGCTTCTTGGCCACAAGGCCTCTGGAATATCGAACCGGTGCGCCTGCTCTTCTCCCCGTTTAGCCACGGCAGAACGTGATCCGGGAGTTCCGACGTTGGTGGATGAACCGAGGTTCGCATAAGACCTCTTTTGGACCTCTTGGTGTCAACCGGTCGCGTCCAACGTCCAACTGACTGGAAAGGACTTGGTCCTCTGGCCACCAACAGCCAAGGCAGCACATTTTTGCATTCACGAGGATGTTGGTGTTGCGAGGTTCTCCTCGAGAATCTTCCCACTGACGGCAGAAGGCATCAGCCTTGAACAAGTTGCCGCAATACCTCAGGCAGCGTGTGATGGCGCTGCAGGGCATTCGCGATTATTGCCGCGTCAAGCCCAGCCACCGAGTGTTGATCAACGGTGTGATTGCGTGCCCCAACAGGCCTATCACCGGAGACCATCTCACCCACAAAGGGTGCCAGCATTACTCCGAGACGCCCAGTCCCAACACCTGATCATGTTGAACGACGGTGGCGGCATGGACGCGCAGAATCCGAAGAAATGGGTCATCTGGCTCGAGCAGCAGGGCACACGTGTTGTCCTTGGGCAGGTTCTCGGAGCTCGAGCTCCAGGCAGCCATCGGTGTAGCTCTTGATGCTAGTCGCATCGTTTCAGGGATCCCGCACGCGCAAAGCGCGTATCATATCGGCATGTCCCTGCCCGGCTCCGTCCGCGTTCGACCTTGGCTCCAGAGCCTCTCTGTGGCCGTGTGTCTGGCGGTCGCCTGTCTTCCGCGCTCGACACCGAACAGGTCGTCGGAGAAAACGGACGCACCGCGGAGGCTCGAGCCTCTGCAGGACCCACGCGCTTCGTCCCCCAGCGGACGGCTTCGGGTCTTGCACGCAGCGCCCAAGGGCCGAGTGGGCAACGAACAGCAGGTCGCCGTGGTGTTCGATCGGTCCCTGCGCCCGCTGGTTGCGGGAGAGTACCCGGTGCCGGCGATCGAGCTCGACCCCAAGATCCCAGGTCGATGGGACTGGGTGGGTACCCAGGCTCTGGTCTTCACGCCGGCCTCGCGCCTCTTTCCGCAGGGTACGAGCTTTCGGGTCACAGTGCCCGCGGGCCTGGCAGCGCTCGACAAGACGACGCTGGACAATCCGTATACCTTCCGTTTCGAGACCCAGCGGCCCATCGCCAGCTTCCCGCGCGAGCCCTGGGAAGACGCTCTGTCGAGCGACCCCGAGGAGCGTCCGCCGCTCGCCATCGATCGAGCGGTCCGCATCCGGTTCGAGGTGCCGGTCGCCCCGGAGGCGCTCCGACGGGCCCTTCGGGTCCGCAGTGCAAACAAGGAGCTCCCTTTCGAGCTCCGGGACGTGCCGCTCCGCAAAGCGCACGAATACTGGATCGCTCCGGCCCCCGTCTGGCCGCTCGCGAGCTCGATCGTCATCGCGGTGGACCCATCACTTCGTGGCATCGAGGGCGCGTTGCCTGCAGGCCGCGGCGTGAGCTCTGCTCGTGTGATCCACCGAGCGCCCTGGTTCGCGCTCCGCTGTGAATTGAAGGACAAGCGCTGCACCCCGGACGAAAGCATCGAGCTTCGAACCCCCAACCTGGTCGATCCGAAGGCTCTTCTCCAGGCCCTCGTGGTGTCGCCCGAGACGGCCGTGACGGCTTCCGACTACGGCATCAGTTTCTACAGGCTCCGGGCCCGCACGCGCTATCACGTCGAGATCCAAGGGGGCCTTGCGGGACGCTACGGCGGGACGAGCGAGGTTCAGCAGATCGATTTCGAGACCGGCGACCTAGTGCCCACATTCGATATGGGACTCGAGAGCGGCTCCATCGAGCCGCGCTTGCTCGAGCCGATCAGCGTAGGCGCGCAGGGCCTGACGCGCTTGAGCTTTGCCGCCACCGTGCTCGAGCCGACCGAGCTCTTCGGGCTCGAATTCGCGAAGGAACCCGTCGAGAGCCCGCTCGACAAGCTCCACAGGTTGCGCAACGTCACCCTGGATCGCGACGGGACCTACGTCGAACAGCAGGATCTACGCCAGCTCCTCGGCCCCGACCACCGGTATGGCGCCCTGCTCGTCGGTGTCTCGAGCGGGCAGGATGGGCCCAGGCCGATAGAACGTCTGATCCAGGTGACCGATCTCGGGGTCTCGACCCAGCTCTCGCCGGCGGGCGGGTTGGTCTGGGTTACACGTCTCTCGGACGCCGTGCCCGTCGAGCGCGCCTCGGTGTCTTTTGTGGCAAAGGACAAGGTCATACCGCTCGGCGAGACAGACTCGCGGGGCATCCTCGTTTTGGGACCGGAGGTAGGCCAGAGCCTCGCAGTGGAGTCACGGCACCATGCGCATGCTCCTCGGGTCCGTTTCTCCGCAGCGGACGGCGGTCTGCCCGAAGCGCAGCCGCCGCCGGCCTGTTCGAAGAGCGCAGCCGCCGCTCCGCCTGCCGCGTTGATCGATGGGCTGGAACCAGACGACCGCATGGGGCTGTACGTGCGACACGGGAGCGACTGGATGGTGCAGCCGCTGACAGGGAGCGAGCTGCTCGGATCGCACGCGGTCAACGAGTACGCCGTGAGCCTCGAGGACCACCCCAAACGGCTGATTGCCGTGTTGGCAGATCGCGATCCCTATCGCCCTGGGGAGGTCGTACGGATCAAGGGCGTGCTGCGGGAAGAAACCGACTCGCTGCATCGGGCCCTACCGCACGAGCAGGTCGATGTCTCGCTCAGGGGGCCCGGGGGTGCCACCGGGGGCAGCCAGATTGTGTGCACCAACGACTGGGGAGGCTTCTCCGCCTCTTTCCAGCTCCCCGCTCAAGGACCGCGCGGCCGCTGGCACGTCAGCGCTTCGAGCGGAGGAGATTCCGGAAGCGCCAACCTGTACGTGACCGACTACCGGCCCACCGAGTTCTCGGCCACGCTCGCCGGACCCAAGGGCGTGGTCATGGGCACCAAAGCGGTGTTCGAGCTTCAGGGGCAGTACCTGTCGGGCGAACCACTGGCAGGCGCCCGTGTCATCCCGGTCTGGGACACGGAGACCTCGCTCTTCGTGCCGCCGGGCGCGGACGGAGCGGTGACCGACGCCCGCGAGCTTGCCAACTTCGAGGGCTACGACGCCCCGAGGCTCGTCACGCCGCCGGCCGAAACCCGTCTCGATGCGCAGGGACGAGCCGAGCTTGCATGGAATCAGCGGGCGAACCTGCTCGGGCCACTCGAGCTCGAACTCGAAACCACCGTCTTCGACTCAGCTCGTCAGACCGTGTCGACCCGAGCCACGACGGTGATCCATCCGGGAGACTACTACCTCGCGCTCGAGCTCGCGGGCGCGGCGAGCGCCGGCGAGCCGGTTCATTTCGGGGTGCGGAGCGTTTCGTCGGAGGGAGCTCGCCTGGTGGGCAGGCAGGTCGAAGTCGTGTTGCTGCGTTCGGACGAGCGCCGGGAACGTTGGGGACGCAAGGCACGGCTCACCGAAGTCGAGCGCTGCGTCCTGGTGACCGCGGAGCAGCCGCGCTCCTGCCAGCTCGTCCCCCCCGAAGCAGGACAGTACATGCTGCACGCACGGAGCACGGATGCCGGGGAGCGTCTGGTCCAGGCAGCGGTCAGGTTGGAAGTTATCGAACGTCCGCGTGCGGGCCACACCAGCTCTTGGGGCAGCTGGGATCGTAAGTCGCTCGAGTGGGTCGACATTCGCTTGGACCACGCGCTCTACCATGCAGGACAAAGGGCCCGGGCCGAGATCCGTTCCCCCTATCCCCGGGCCCGGGCCATGATCACGCTCGAACGCGCGAAGATCAACTGGCGCACCGAGCGGATGGTGGGTCCCCATAGCGTCGTCGAGATCCCGATCCCGTCCGATATCGGACGCAATGCATGGGTCAAGGTCCTGCTCTTGCGCGAGCCAGGTCGCGAGAGAGCGACCTGCCCCGAAAACGAGGGGCAACAGTCGGTCGCCGCCTACGGCAGCGCGCCCATGGAGATCGATCCCGAGGATTGGCGTCTTGCCGTGAGCGTTCGTCCGGAGCGAGGCACGGCGCGCCCCGGTGAGACCGTCCCGATCGAGGTCACGGTGAAAGACGGCGGCGGCCGCCCGCGCCGGGCCGAAGTGGCGCTCTGGGCGGTCGATGAAGGGGTCCTCTTGCTCCGCGACTACCAGACGCCGGACTGGGTCCCGCTGTTCACGGAGCTCCGCTCCGACGAAACCCAGAGCTTCGAGAGCCGCAAAGGGCTCGGGTGGATCCTGCTGCCGGCGAACGAATCGAATCGGACGGCGTTCGGGCATGGGGCCGGCACAGCCGGAGGTATGGCGATGCCCCGCCAAGCGGATCTCGCCGCAGCGGGGCTCCGTTCGCGGGGCGAGCCCACGCCGCTTTTCTTGCCTCATCTCAGAACCGACGCGCAGGGCCGAACTCGCGGCGAGCTACGTCTGTCGGGGCAGCTCAGCCGATACCGGATCATGGCCGTGGCGCACACTCTGGAGGGCGAGTTCGGCTCGGGGCAGGCGGCGGTTCGGGCCCGGCTGCCCCTGTGGGTACGGCCGGCGCTGCCGCGCTTCTTGCGCGTCGGAGACGAAGCCCAAGCCGGTGTGGTCGTCTACGGCGACGTGACCGAGCCGACCGAGGTCACGGTGCGCGCAGCGGCCGAGCGGCTCGAGCTACGCGACCCTCCCACACGCTCGCTGACCCTCACGGGCCCGAAGCCCGAGACGGTCTGGTTCCGTTGGCGAGCGACCGAAGAAGGTCAGGCGCGCTTACGGTTCGACGTGCGCTCACCCGAGGCCACTGATTCCGTCGAACAGCAGCTCGCCGTCACCTACCCGAGCGCTCGGGAGAGCGTGGCCCTGTACGGCGAGACCGAGACGGCCCGCTCCGAGCGCCTCGGTGACCTCAGCCGCCTCGACCCACGGCGCAGCAAGCTCGAGCTCTATCTCTCGAACACGCCGCTCGCAGGGCTCGACGGCAGCGCTCGGGATCTTCTAGACTACCCCTACGATTGCAGTGAACAGCTGGCGGGGCGCCTGCTCGGGCTCGGAGGGTTTTCGGCGCTGCGACGGCTCGCTGGCGGCGCTTTTCCCCCGTACTCGCAGCCGGAGGCAGAGCGCATTCTCGAGATCCTGTCGAGGCGCCAACACCGGAACGGCTTCTGCTTTTGGGATGAACCCAAAAAGGAGCCCTCGGTATGGCTCACGGCTTACGTGGTTTCGGTTCTCGAGGAGCTCGTCCGAGCCGGGAAACCCGTCCCGAAGGCGATGCTGTCCGCGGCGCGACGATACCTCCGGTACGCTATCGACGACGCGGGCTGCGGCAACGACGGACCCGGTGCCCGTCTCACACCGGAGCTCGTTTCTTACGTGCTCGACGTGCTGAGCTCGGACCGAGAGCACCCCATCGACCAGGCACAGTGGGCCCAATGCGCGGGCACGAGCGGGTTGCCCCTGTTCGCAGAAGCGCACCTGCTCCACGCGGCGAGCTCGTTCAAAAAGCCCGGCTCGTCCGTCGACCCTCGGATCGCGTCGCTCGTCGAACGCATCGAGAACGCCCTGCGTCTGAGTGGCAACGAAGCGTATGCCGCATCCGACGACCGCTACCCAGCGCTCAGCGCCGCCCCGGATCGCACGACGGCCTTGGTTCTGCGCGCGTTGCTCGCTCACGAACCTTCCCATCCGCTCTTGCCCGAGCTGGTCCGTGGACTCCTATCCATGCGACGCGGCTTGGGTTGGTCCTCCACCCAATCGACGGCTCAGGCACTCCTGGCGCTCGAGGATTACGAGCGCGTGCACCGCGGAGCCTCGGCCGCCTACGTGGCCCACGCCTGGCTCGGGCCGAAGCGGCTCATGGAGGCGTCCTTCGGTTCCGAGCAGCACGGACCTCACCTGCTCGAGGTCCCCGGGCTTTCCCTGGCATCGGACACGAACTTGGTTTTCGAGAAGAGGGGGCAGGGGACGCTCTACTACACGGCTCGCCTCACGTTTGCGCCCCGCGAGATGCCGCAAGCCCCCACCGGTCACGGTTTCTCTCTCGAACACTGGCTGGCCCCGATGAAGGTTCCGACCGAGCTTTCCGGGGCGATGCAGCCGTTCGGAAGCGTGCAGCAGGTCGACACCCGAGCGGCCGTGCTCGGAGAAGTCCTGGTGTCCACACCGGTTCGCCGTAACCAGGTCGTAATCGACGTGGCCCTGCCCGCCGGTTTCGAACCGATCGATCCCGAGCTCACCACGAGCCCCCGAGCCCTGCTCGACAATGCCGCCGGGTGGCTCGCAGCGGACGAGCGAACCCGGAGACTTGCTCGCGACCACGTCTGTCCGCAGGGGTACTGCGCGACGCTCTTCGATTCGGTGGTCGAACAGCTCGCGGATGACCAGCACCGGGCTCGACGTACACCTTGGTACCATCGAGGCTTGGCGGGCCTCGCTCTCGACTACCGCGAAGAGATCCACGACGACCGCGTCGTCTTCTTCGTCGACGTGATGCCCCCCGGGCTGCACCGCTTCACGTATCTCGCACGCGCCACAACAGAAGGGCGCTACCGGGTGCCGCCGGCCGAGGTGAAGGAGATGTATCAGCCCGAGGTGTTCGCTCGGACCACGGGAGCCGAGATACGGGTGCAAGGGGGTGGTGCTGTCAAGTGACGCAGGTCCCGTTTGGAGAGAATTGAGATCGAATTGAGGTCGACGCTGGCGTGACCGTCCACGCCGCCGATAAGGACGGTCGTCAACGGCTACTCCGGTACTGCGCGCGACCAGCCCTCAGCACCCTGACCGTGACCCGTCCTGACCGCGGGGCCAGTTTACTATTCCCCGTTGCGCGATCCAGATCGGGGACTGATGCTGGGATTTCGGCCAGGGTGGAAGGCACGGTTCGCCATGCCCACTCGGCTCATCCGTAGACGCAGCGGGCTGATACGGCATACATTGCCGGCGGCAGGGCGGGTCATCTCGCGAGAATGGCCCCGCCGCCAAGCGAGGCTTGTTGTCATGAACAAGGACTTTGGCAGCCTGGTGTGTGGTTTGCTGGTGGCAATCGTGGTGTTCGGTGGTCCAGGGTGCTCCGCGGCTGGAAGTAGCAGCACCGGAGGTTCGTCAGGTTCTGGTGGCGACGACGGTCAGGGGGTGCCGACGATAGGGTGCATGTCGACCATGGACGGAGTCACGTACTGCCGGGAGCTGGAGCCAGGGACACCATGTGCCGCGATTCCCGAGGAGGGCACTCTGGCCGATCCCCCGGAGCCGATGCTGATGCAGGATGGTTGTCCGGGTGGTCCGGTCGAATCGTGCACGTATTCGGATGGCACGACTGTGCTGCTGTACCGTTCCCCAACGGAGACTGTGCGTTCGAGCCTGTGTACCGGGGGCTCGGAGGATGCCTCGGCCGATTGCTCAGACCTGTGTACGGTGGGCAGGCTGCTGACGTGTGCTGACCGCGAATCGCTACACGCGAAGCCGTTGGAGATCACGGAGACTACCGATCTTGGATGCAGAGCCCTGTACGGCGAAGCTGGCGAGATTACCATGAGACCCAGCATCGACTGCAGCTCGCTCGAGATTTGCTGGCACGGGCCTGAGTCCGTCTGCGAACCGATGGAAATCGATGGTGCCGCCTTCACGGTCGAGGTGTACGACGACCTCACCTGCCGTTGAGCCAGAACGTCAGGTCCGCCAGTCAGGTGCGAGATTGCATAGGTTGGGTTCCGGCAACTCATGGTCGTGACGTGGCACCGGCCGCCTCGCTCCTCCTCCCCGCCAGGCTCAGTCCGTGCAGGAGACCCCCCTGGGTGTCGAGAGGAGGCAGTGGCGCTATCGGTGAAGCACATCTAGCAGCGGGCGCCGGGAATCGTGCTCAGTAGCCCCGACGGGACTTCCACCAACCCTTCGCAGAGTGGCTCAAGAACGACGTCGAAGAGGTGACCGTGGTCGCCTCGCTGGGAGGCGGCGACATGCCCGGTCACGTACCGTGAACCCGACATTTCCACTCTGCCCAAGCCCGACATTTGGACTCTGCCGCTACAACGCCAAATCGCGGATCGAGAGATTACGTCAACGGGTCGTGTCTAACCGATGGGGAAGGCTTGGTTTTTCCTGGCCACGCGACGGTTGCACCGCACCTTTAGCACCACCCCCGCGGCTGACCATAGGGTGTAGAGTCAGGCCAAGGCCGTGGCTTGGCGACCCCGCCTGCCCAGCCGTCAACCCAAGAAACGACAAAGAAGGTCCGATGTTCGCCATAGGAATCGTCCGAGGAATCGCCCTGGCATCGATCTCCCTGGTGGCCATTTCGTGCTCGAAGGAGGAATTGGTCTTCAAGCGCGAGATGTACGCTCAGGAGATGCAGCTGTACAAGTCCACGGAGTACTCAGCCCCCAATTCTCCGCGGAAACCAGATGGAACCTTCGAGTTCAAGAAGGGCAGTGTGATTGAGCTGGATCCTGGTGCAAGCATCATGATGATGGGCGTGCAATACACCGGCTTGCCGCTGGTCGATGGCAAGAAGGGGACTGTCAAATGGGATCCGTCGGATTCCAAGAACGTCAAGATTGTCGTCTGGAACACACGAGCCAAGGCGCTCTGGGATTCAAGGCTCGGAACCCCGTGAGCGATAGCGACGACATTCCTGGCCGCGGGTGAGCAGGTGGGAACCCGGCTGGCGGTGCCGGGCGGAATCGCGGCGAAGCTGAATCGTCGGATCCGACGTCGTCAAACGGTCCGTTCGGTTCGGTCTACTCCTTCAGAGTGGGTCGCCCCGGGTTCCTCCCCGGGGTACGTCGCTTGGGCCGAGCCGCGTCCCTCGCCAAGGCGAACCAGGGCGAAACGCGGAGAGGAAACGGAGGTTCCGGTCCAGGGATTCGTCGTATCCGTACACGTTGCCGCGCGGCGTGCTGTACTCGAGGACGAGGTTGTCGTCGGTCGAGATCAGATCCTGCGGCAACAGGCCCATCCGCTCTTTGGTGGCGCGGATCAGGGCGCGCAGTGCCGCATCGTCGAGCAGGCGGGCATCGAGGATCTGCCCCAGGCCGCCCTCGAAGAGGGCCAGGGTGGGTTGTAGGGTGTCCGTGTTCAACAGTCGCGTGACGGCCTGGGGGTGCGGGGAGCAATCGTGCTGGCAGGCGACGATGATCCCCTGCTTGCCCAGGTAGTACAGCCAAACC
Source organism: uncultured Polyangiaceae bacterium (assembly GCA_964648165.1). Classification (GTDB taxonomy): domain Bacteria; phylum Myxococcota_A; class Polyangia; order Polyangiales; family Polyangiaceae; genus FEN-1139. The sequence goes on from CAZYKT010000045.1 coordinate 21,340, forward strand.
CGGGCGAAGCGTCGGGTGATCGTACCGAGAATCGTTGTGATGTCTCGTTCGTTGAGGCGATGCAACTGGATCCACTGTTGCAGCACCCCGTGCTCGGTCAGCCGAGGCTCGACCAGACGATAGAACTCGTCGTTGTAGAGATTGGCAGCCCCGGCGAACCAGACGCTGGTCAGCTCGATGCTCACCAAGTCATAGCGACCGCGGTCCAGCAACAGGTAGTTGCGGCCATCGGTGACGTGTACGAAGACGTCGGGTTCAGCGGCGACCCCGCCATTGACGGCGCCGAAATGCCGGTGCGCCAGCTGCACGATGTCGGCGCTGAGCTCGGCCACGTCCAGCCGACCAAAGCCGGCATCGTGCAGGACCTTGGTGGTCGTTCCGGTACCAAAGCCGATGACCAGGGCCCGCTCACGGTGGGGGGTGTGCAGCAGGGGGGCCAGGGCAAACGCGGACTGTGCCACCAGCTCCCCAGAGAAGTCCCGCCGATCGTTGCCCTGGAATTTGCCGTTGGTCAGCAGCGTCTTGACCCACTGCCCCCCGCGCATCGGGGAGCGAGTTACGGTGGTCAGGCCGCCGTCCAGGCTCTCGGCATGATCGACGACCGTGCCATAGTGCTGGGGTTTGAAGTAGACGTTGCCGCCCGAGGCCAGGCGGGTCAGGTCGAACTCGGAGGGTTGCAGGAGCAAAGTGCCCGTCAAACCCAGCAGCGCGACGCCCGGCGCGGCCCGCCGCCTCGATGGCAAAAGCAAAAGGGGAGGCACGGACAACACCAGGCAGGTTGTGACGAGCCCGTGGATGGTGCCGAGGGAGCCGAGGCGAGGTAGAGCCCAGAATCCCACCAGGATGGCGCCCAGGATATTGCCCAGGGTGTTCAGGGCGGAGGCTCGTCCCAGCGCCACGACCTTGGTGTAGGGCCAACCCTGCCCCACCGCCTCCATGGCCAGTGGGAACTGGGCTCCAATGCACATCGCTGGGGGCAACATGGCCACCAGGCACACCAAAAAACGTAAGAACTCGCGGGCGGCGAAGGAACGCGTCGGCGCGTAGTCGCCAAAAGTGGCGAAATACTCAGACAACAGGTCGAAATAGGGGACTCCGAGCAGCAGAGCCAGGGCCAGCGCGGCCTGGCAACCCCAGAGCAGGATGGGCAGGGAGCGGCAGCGAACGAGGAGGCGACGTCCCAGGGCCGAGCCACCGCTCAATCCCAGAAGGAAGGCGAACAGCATCAGTGAGAAGGCGTAGGCGCTGGTTCCTGCCACGGTGGCGAGCAGATGGACGAACGTGGTCTCCAATCCGAAGGTCACGAACCCGCCCACGGTAAGCTGGAGGATGGCGATCCGACCGAGGACGATCTCGGTCCGTCGATCACGCTCCCCAGCGCGCGAACCGAAGACATGGTGTGTCGGCCCCCCTGCGTGCCGGGTCGGCGTCGGTTCGGAGCTCGACGCTCGCGACCTGGATCGACGGACGATCAGCAACGCGCCGACCGCTGCCGACACGTTGAGCCCCACCGCGATCCCCAGCGAACCCCGGACCCCGAAGCCAGGTAGCAGTCCGTAACCCGCCAGAAGGGCGCCCAGCGCCGCCCCCAGGGTGTTGGTCAGGTAGAGCAGCCCCGCGGAGGAGCCCAGGGTTGGCAGTCGAGTCAAAAAATGCCGCGTCAAAAGGGGCATGGTGAGCCCCATCAGCACAGTGGGCGGCACTAGCACCAGGGTGGCCAGTACGAGTTGCAGAGCGACCAGGCGGGGCTCGGACGGTTCCGTTCCTGCGGCGAGCCAGACATAGAGATGCTGTACACCCCGGAGCGTCAAGGGCGCCACGGCGCAGAGTCCTGCCACGCCCAGCTCGGCACCCGCGTACGCAACCACGGGATTGTTGAGTCGCTCGGCGAGACGTCCCCCCAAAAAGGATCCCACGGCCAAGCCCCCCATGTACGTGGCCAGCACGATGGTGCTCGCATTCGACGTGCTGCCAAACGACAGGGCCAGACCCTTGGCGAATACGACCTGGTAGATGAGGGCCGCGAAGCCCGAGGTGAAGAAGATGAAGACCAACCCGGCCAGGGTCAGATTGACGTGGCCCAACCGCCCGATTGCCATGGCATGCCCCCTCGGGCTCGACCCGAGTTTGCGCAAGAGCAGCGTTGAGCCCGCCAAGCTCACGGCCAGGAGCACCGACAGCGGAGAGCTCTTGGCAAAGACCAGCTCGACCACGACGACTCCCAACAGGGTGATTCCCAAGAGCGGGCGCAGGTAACGACGGAGCGCCTCGGGTCCCAACACTGGCCCTTGCCAGCCCCAGCAGAGCAGCATCGACCACAGCACCGGGAACGACACGAGCCCCAGCCGAGCCGGGGTGGTGGCGGCCGCCGCGGCAGAATCGAAGGGACCGTCGGGGACGACCGCGGCGAACGGCCCCAAGGGCCCGGTCAGAGGGAAGAGCAGACACAGCGCCCAGGCGACGAGCGTGACGAGCAGCCAGCGCCCCAGGGGTCCGCGCGATGGCGATCCTTCTTCTGAATCGACCAGGGCCAACACCACACCAGTTGCCAACGCCAACCAACCCCACTCGATGCCGTACCACCCTGAGCCTCGTGTCGCGTGTTGGGCTGCGTCCAGGCTGGCCGCCAGCCACGCCATCACGGGGGAGCCCCACGTCTCGTCCAAGGTGACGGGGCGTATCACCGTGGACAGCTGGAGGGCACCGACCGCAACGACCGGTGCGCACAGTAGCGCGAATGCCTCCATCCGATCACGCACCATCTGGCGCGGCCTTTCCGGTCGGAGGCGCACCGCGGCCAGGCGAGCCAGGGCAGCCAAGGCTCCGAACCAGAGAGGCGAAGGATGTTCCAAGCTACCCAAGAGGGCCTTCGCCTCGGTGATGCAGAGCAGCATCAACACGGCGGACAGCGCCGCCAACACGGGGAGAAGGAGGGCTCCCGCACCGGGTGACCAGGTGTGGCCCGCATCGTCGGGATGACCCGCGGTTTGCGACATGGCGCGGGACTATACGACGATTTCTCGTTGACCCAGGGCCAACCCGAAAAGCCAATAATCCGGCCTGGGCGCTGAGGGGGCGGTCCGGCCCGTGGTGACCGAGACGTCCGGATGCTAAGAGGATTCGGTGTCCGTTTGCGTTCACACCGACAGGATCCGGATCGAGGGACTGGACGTGGAGTGCATCGTGGGATTGCTCTCTCACGAACGGACGGCGTCCCAGCGGCTCAGGGTGGATCTGGAACTGGTCGTTGACACCGAGCGGGCAGCCACTACGGGCGCCCTCTCCGACACCATCGACTATGAATGGTTGGCTCAGCTGGCTGCTTTCACCCTCAAGGCCGGACGCTTCGAGCTGCTGGAGACAGCCGCTCACGTCTTGAGCCGTCTGCTCCTGTTGCCCCCGGCAGACGGCGGCGCCGGTTGTCGAGTGGCGGAGGTTCGCGTCAAGCTCCGTAAGCCCGGTGCCCTTTGGGGACGTGCCGTTCCGTCGCTCGAGATCACCCGTTCGGCTTCGGAGCTCCGGGTGGTGCGCGAGGAAAAGCCCTTCGGCAGCGTCGATGTGGTGTGGGAATCCGGTCCGGTGGGGATCTACCGGCTCAATCTGGCCCCGCTGTCCCATATCCCTTTGCACGTGCACCGGGTTCTCGACGAGGTGGAGCTGGTCATGGGCTCAGGACTCCTGTGCCAGGGACAGCCGGCTGCACGCGGCAGTGTTCGGCGCTGGCCGCGGGGGCTAGCTCATCGCTACGACAATCCCACCTCGGCTATGCAGTCCATCCTGTGTGTCGATCGACCCCGCTTCAGCGAAGACGACGAGGTGGTCGTGCAGGGCGAACCGGGCCCCATCGAGTCGGTGGGGGTTTGGCAGCTCGTGTCCCGCTCCTGAGCTCGTCTCATCCGGTCGAGGTCGGCTGAGCCGAGGCCTCGGTCCCGGCTCCAATCTCGGGCCGCGCCGCCGGGGCCAGGGCGGGAGCGTTGGGTGGCGAAGAGCCTTGCGGTTGCTCCGGGGCCTTGCCGGGCTCAGTGCGGGGAAGCCCGGTCGTTTGGGCTGGCAGGGTGTCGGTCGAGGACGTTTCAGGTTGGTTCGGCGCAGTACCGGGCGTTGCCGCCGCCACGGCGGCTGGGCCGTTCTTCCCGGTGGCGGGGAGGGAGCCGCTGGCGCCCGAATGATCGCGGTTACCGTCCCCCTGGGCGATCGAGCGAGGACGAAGCCGCGGTCGTTCGCCCGGTCCCGAATAGTCAACCCAGTAGGTCGTCTGTTCGCGCACGTCCAGATGCACGAAGCTCGAGTTCGGGTAGTAGCCCACCCCAACCTTGGTCAGGGTTCGAAGGTAGTCGCGAAGGATCCGGTTGGGCACACCGGGGACACTGAAATCGCACGCCTTGCCCAGGGGATGCCTCGATTCCGAGCTGTACGAGCTTCTACGATACCCGCTGACGATGCGTAGGGGACGGCCGCCAAAGGTATCGCTGACCTGGACCAGGAGCCGTATCAACCGCTCATCCATGGCGAAGTCCCGGCGCGGCCAGGCCAGAAGGCGCGACACGGAGCGGGTGGCTTGCGGCAACAGAGCGCCCCGCGTGCTCATCAAGCGTCCCGACCAATCGGCGTGGTAGGAGACCAGACGAACCCAGCCGGGTTTGGCCGGTCGCGACTGATACGGCGCGTAGGAAGTGGGGGTGGCCTTGGTCCCGCGAGCCGTCGTCGAAGAAGCCGCAGGGGTGGATGGCGAGGCGGAGGATTTGGTGGAAGCCGGCGGTTGGCTGTCCCGAGCCTTCGCCGGTACCGAACCGTCGGGATTGGGGACGATGAGGCGCGTTCCCACCTTGACCTTGTTCGGATTTTCAATCCCGTTGGCCGCACACAGATCCTCGATGCGGACCTGGTACCGCTTGGCGATTGAGGCCAGGCGCTGCCCGGACTGCACCACGTGATGAAGCGGGCGCGCGGGGCTTTTGGCCTGAGCAGCTGGGCTCACGGCCAACGCGCAAAGAAAAAGGGCGGCCCGGCGGAGCATGCGGACCACGAGCTTGACCTCGATCCGGCGCCTGGCCAAGCAATTGACGCGGCTGGGGAGGCGGGACTGGCTGGGCCGTCGGTCCGGCAGGTCGATCCCCCTTTTTGGACCATGGTGACGACGGGTTCAGCCCACCGCGTCCTGCCTCGAGATTTCCGCGGTCAGCTCGGCGATCTCTCGTTCGAGGGCCTCCCACTCGGTCATGGCCTGCTCCAGGCGTGCCTGCAGCTCCTGGCGGGCCGCCATGTGTTGGTTTCTCTGCTCGGGCGTGGTTCGCTCGAAGTAGCCGAGCTCCTGGTAGGCATGGTCGTGTTCCGAGAGCCCGCGCTCCAGCTCGTCGATCGTGACAAGACAGGCGTCCCGCCGACCGGGAAGCGCCTTCAGGCGGTTCTTCTTCCTCTTCAACTCCTCCCGTTCCAGTTGAAGGTCGTGTTTCTCGGCTGTCAGCTGGGAACGCCTTTCGTCGCGGGCAGCCCGAGCCGCCTGAGCCACGAATGCAGCATCGAGGTGATCATCACCCAGGTGGGCGAGATACTCGGCGTAGGTGCCCGGATAGTCCCGGAGCCCCGCCGGGGACAGCTCGATGATGCGAGTGGCCAGGTTGGAGACGAACCACCGATCGTGGGACACGAAGAGCAGCGTGCCTTCGAACGCAACCAGAGCTTGGGTCAGAGCCTCGATGGCCTGGATATCCAGGTGGTTGGTGGGCTCGTCGAGCAGCATCACGTTGGGTGCCGTCAGCGCCAGGCGAGCCAGGATCAGTCGTGACATCTCCCCCCCGGACAGGGATGAGACCCGTTTGTGCACATCGTCGCCGGAGAAGAGGGCCAGCCCCAGTCTTCCGCGCACCCAGGACTCGGGCTGATCAGAGCAAGCGGCCCAGAGCCACCCGAGTACCGTGGCGTCTGCGTCATCCCACAGCTCCCGATGGTCCTGGGCGAAGTAGCCCACGTCCGTCTTGTGACCCCAGGCCAGGCTGCCCGAACTGGCAGCGAGCCGTCCGGCCATGATCCGTAGCAGCGTCGACTTGCCGATCCCGTTGGGCCCAATGATGGCCACCCGCTCGCCGCGGCGCACCGAGAAGGTCACGTCATGCAGGACCGGATGGTCCCCGTAGTCCTTGGCGACTGCTCGCACCACCAGGACATCGCGGCCGCTGGGGTGTCGTTCCTGGAACCGAAAATGCGGAGCCCGGCGTGAGGTCTGGACCACCTCGATCCGCTCGGTTCGCTCGATTTGCCGCAGGCGGCTCTGCGCCTGCCGAGCCTTGGTGGCCTTGTATCGAAAGCGCTCCACGAAGGCGAGCTGGGCCTCCAGCTGCTTGTGTTGATGGGCCTGCTCCTGCTCCCGACGGGCATGCTCCTCGACCTTCTGTCGTTCGAAGGCCGTGTACGTGCCGGTGTACGTCTTCACCGTGCCATAGTCGACGTCCAGGATGTACCGGGCCACGTTGTCTAGAAACCGACGATCGTGGGAGACGACCACCGTGACCCCGGCTCGGGTGGACAGGAACTTCTCCAGCCAGCGGATGGACAGGATGTCGAGGTGATTGGTGGGCTCGTCCAGGAGCAGAAGGTCGGGCTGCGAAACCAACAACTGTGCCAGCCGCACCCGCAGCTGGAAACCTCCGGAGAGGGTGGACAGGGGCCGGTCCTGCTGATGGGTGGGGATGCCCAGGCCGTCCAGGACCGCCGCGGCGCGTCCCCGCAGGGTGTAGGCGTCCAGCCGGCGCAGGGCGTCGTCCAGGGCAGCGACCCGCAATGGGTCCGGGCAGTGCTCCTCGGCCAGCCGCCGTTGCTCCAGCAGCGCGTCATGGGCGGCCTCGTCACCCCGCATGGCAAGCTCCACGATGGGTCGCTCCATCTCGAGGGGACGGTCCTGCTCCAGGAGTGCCACCCTGGCCCCCTTCGGAAAGACTACGGTTCCTTCACTGGGGGGCTCCCGACCTGCCAGGATGCGGAGCAGGGTCGTCTTGCCGCATCCGTTGGCTCCAACCAGGCCGTAGCAAGACCCGGGCCTAAGCTCGAAGGCGGCGTCGCCAAACAGCGTCTTCGCCCCGAAGGACTTGCCGAGTGCGCTTGTCGTGATCATTGAAGAATCAGGCCATTATGTGGGCTGGCCCCGGATTGTGGTTTCGTCCCTGCCGCTCGGCAACCAGGGGCTGCTCACCAGGGAGAATCACTGCTCGGCGGTCATTCAGTAGTGCGCCAACGCTTTGGCGAGGAAGGCCGCTTTGGCATGGGTGGTGCTGAGATGCTGACAGGAGGACGCCGGTGTCGTTTTTTTGTTTTTTGCGGCGTGATGACCTTGACGAGTCGGGGGCAAAAGGCTTATCTTGAACATACGGTTGCCCTTTCTCTCCACCGAAGCGGCCGAACGCCACAGGCGAAAAATTCCGTGACCCCGTAGGCATGGGGCACATAAGCGGTGTCAGCAACGTGGAGGGTGGGGCCGTCGTAACAAACAGCAAAGAACCAGCAAAGGAGGTAGCTCTGCAGACCGCGCAGCGACCCTTGGCGCCCCGGGCGACTCCGGCTGCAGTCCTTCCCGTGTCACGTTCGAGCTTCAGCAGACAATCCAGATTTGCGAAAGCACGGTAAAGCCGTGAGCTAGCTGGGCACGTCAGTGCTTCCAGCAGCCGGTTGAACCTGGCGGGAGTCGGTGGCCACCTCGAGGGGCCAGCGCAATTCTCGCCAGGTTTTTTTATGTCAAATTGGTACGGTTCGTGCGTGGCCCCGAGTCCCGCCTGGTCCTCGATCCAGGACGATATCGGAGCCAGTCGTAACGAACGGCAGGTGCCAGGATGGATCTGAAGCTACTGCAAGCCCTGGTGACAGCGCTCTTCATCGGCGCACTGGTGGGGACGGAAAGAACCCAACACCGTCGCACCGAGGCGGTTGGTTTTGCTGGTTTGAGGACCTTCATCCTGTTCGCGGAGCTGGGGGCCGTGTTGGGGTGGATCTCCAAATCCCACGGGTCGGTATTGCCCTTCGCAGCGGGGCTTCTGTGTGTCGCTGGTTTCGTGGGGGCGGCCTACGTGGTGGAGCGACGCAATTCGGGTGGCTCCTTGGGGATGACGACTGAGGTGGTGGCGGTCGTCACATACGCCCTGGGCGGGATCGCCGTGATGGAGCATCCGGTGGTGGCGGTCGCCCTGGGCATCGTCACCGCCGCGTTGCTGGCGACCAAGAAGGTGCTGCACCAGGCGGTGGAGCGAATCAGTGAGGCCGAGCTGCTGGCCACGCTCCGGCTGTTATTTGCCTCTTTCATCGTCCTGCCCATCCTGCCCCGTGAGCCCATCGACCCCTGGCATGTCCTGTCCCCCTACAAGCTGTGGCTCCTGGTGATCCTCATCTCGGGCCTGTCCATGGTCGGGTACGTAGCCGTGCGTTTGTTGGGGGCGGCACGGGGTGTCCTGGTGACCGGCTTCTTCGGTGGCGTCGTTTCCTCGACGGCGCTCACCCTGACCTTCGCCCGGCAGAGCCGCACCGAACCGAAGATGGATAACACCCTGGCGGTGGGGGTGCTGGTCGCGTGGACCGTCATGTTTCTGCGGGTCATCGTGCTGGTCGCGATGCTGCGCTTCGATCTCTTGCGGCTCGTCCTGGTGCCGCTGCTAGGCCTGGGACTGCTCAACGGTCTGGTGGTGGCAGTGGCTCGCTGGAGGGCGCGAAACGAGGACGCAGACAGTCAAGCCTCGGCGGGGGCCTCGATCAAGAACCCCTTCCGTCTCCTGTCGGCCATGAAGTTCGCTCTCATCTTCGGGTTGGTTCTGGTGGCGTCCCAGCTGGCTCAGCAGGCGGCCCCGGAACGGGGGCTGTACTGGGTATCCGCCCTGGCGGGCTCCACCGACGTTGACGCCATGGTCCTGAGCCTGGCCGAGATTGCCCGCGCTGGTTCGGTCCCGTCGCTGGTGTTGGCCCGCTCCGTCCTGTTGGCCTCGGTAGCGAACAACCTGGTAAAGTATGGGCTCATCGTCGCGCTGGGCTCCAAGAAGCTCGCCATGGCCTTGCTGCCCGCGGCGATCTTGCTGCTGGTCGCGGGATGCCTATCGATCTGGGTGGTGGGTTGAAGGACCGGTGAGGGCTCCCATGAATCTGTTGTTGGTCGATCCCGGCGAGCTCAGGGACGGGGAGTGGGTCGAGCTTCGAGACCGACGGGCTCGGCATCTGCGCGAGGTTCTGGGGGTCCGTGAGGGGCAGTGGGTGCGGGTGGGGATCACGCGGACCGCCGAAGGGCAGGGCGAGGTGATAAAGATCGAGCCGGAGCGGGTGCTGCTGCGGCTCGGACCGATGACGGCACGGCCCCGACCATCCCTGGAGCTGGTGTTGGGTTGGGCCAGGCCCAAGGCCGTTTCTCGAGCCGTTCAGAACGCCGCAGCGTCTGGGCTGCGACGGCTCGACCTGGTTCGCACCTGGAATGTGGATCGGAGCTATCAACACAGCCACAAGCTCGAGCTCTCCTCGGTCGAGAATGATGCTCGGCTGGGTTGCGAACAGGGACGCCAAATCTACCTCCCCGAGATTGGCGTGCACGGGCTGTTCCTGCCCTTCCTGGAGCACCAGCTTTCCCAGCGACTCGCCGAGGAGCCGACGCGAACCGTCGTGGTCGCGCACCCGATGGCCCAACGGTCCGTCGAACAGGTACTGCTCTCCCGTCCGCCGGGCCCCATCACCGTCGCTGTGGGTCCCGACCGGGGTTTCGTGGAGCGGGAGCTTGCCAGCTTCCAGCAGCTGGGGGCACAAGTCGTGCATTTCGGTGACGCCGTCTTGACCGTCGAGGCGGCGGTGGCGGCCATTCTGGCCCAGGTGAAGCTGCTCCAACGTCTGAGCCAATCGGGTGCCGGCTAGCCGCGGCGCCGCCGCAAAGCGGACTTTCGACCTGGTCGGCTCGGTCCCGGCGCCTTGGGCCTTGCATCATCGTCGGCCGGACCGTAGCTTGCCCGGGCCGTCAGCGGTCGGATTTCCCTTCGACCGCAGGGCGGTTCCTCTCGGCAGTTCGGCGACAGTCTACGGAGACGACCATGAGCAAGGTTCTGATCATCGGTGCGGGCGGTGTGGGCAACGTGGTGGCGCACAAGTGCGCTCAGGTGCCGGAGATCTTCAGCGAGATCCTCCTCGGCAGCCGCACCGTCTCACGATGCGAGAAGGTGGCAGCCACGGTCCGGGAACTTCGGGGAGTAACGATACGGACCCAGGCTATCGACGCGGACGACCGGGAAGCGTTGAAGGCATTGCTTCGCTCCTACCGACCCGAGCTGGTGATCAACGTTGCCTTGCCGTATCAGGACCTGTCCATCATGGACGCCTGCCTGGCCGAAGGGGTCAACTACCTGGATACGGCCAACTATGAGCCCCCGGAGCTGGCCAAGTTCGAGTACAGCTGGCAGTGGGCGTATCGGGAGCGGTTCGAGAAGGCCGGGCTGACCGCCCTTCTGGGGTCCGGTTTCGATCCGGGCGTCACCAACGTGTTCTGCGCGTACGCCCAGAAACACTGGTTCGACAGCATCGAAACCATCGACATCCTGGACTGCAACGCCGGCGACCACGGTCATCCGTTTGCCACCAATTTCAACCCCGAGATCAACCTGCGGGAGATCACCCAGCGCGGCCGGTACTGGGAAAATGGCCAGTGGCTGGAGACTGATCCGCTCAGCGTCACCTGGGACTACGACTACCCGGCGGTGGGCGTGCGGAAATCCTATCTCCTTTACCACGAGGAACTGGAAAGCCTGGTTCAGAACATCCGCGGGCTGCGGCGCATTCGCTTTTTCATGACCTTCGGTGAGCAGTACCTGACCCACCTCAGGGTGCTTCAGAACGTGGGAATGACCCGCATCGATCCGGTCGATTACCAGGGGCATCCGGTGGTACCGTTGTCCTTTTTGAAGTGCCTGTTGCCCGATCCAGCGAGCCTCGGGCAGAACTACACGGGCAAGACCAGCATCGGCTGCGAGTGCACCGGGACCTGGCAGGGCAAGCCCCGACGTCTTTTCGTCTACAATGTGTGCGATCACGCCGCCTGCTGGAAAGAGGTGCGGGCCCAGGCGGTCAGCTACACAACCGGGGTCCCGGCCATGATCGGGGCCTTGCTGCTCCTGCGCGGCGACTGGAAGAAACCCGGCGTACACAACCTGGAACAGCTCGATCCGGATCCCTTCATGGAGCTTCTGGGTCGGTACGGCCTCCCCTGGGAAACCCGGGAGAGCTGAGGATCGATGCTGCCATTCGATCCGCGACGTGTCGAGACCCCCGCTTACGTCATCGATCTGGGACGGTTACGCCGCAACCTTGCCATCCTCGATCAGGTCCAGCGTCGCACCGGGGCGCGGGTGCTTCTGGCCCTGAAGGGTTACGCGGCGTATTGCACGTTCCCCTGGGTGCGACGGGTGCTGGCGGGGGCGGCGGCCAGTTCGGTTCACGAGGCCCGCTTGGCCCGGGAATGGATCGACAAGGAGGTCCACGCCTATGCCCCGGCCTATTCGGAGCGGGACATGGAGGAGCTCGTCGAGTTGGTCGATCACGTCGTCTTCAACTCCGTGGCCCAGCTGCGACGCTTCCACGCTACCGTGAAGAACCAGAAATCCACCATCCAGGTGGGGCTCCGGGTGAACCCCGAGCACCGTGAAACCGAGGTGGCTCTGTACGACCCTTGCGCCCCCGGTTCGCGCCTCGGGGTGCCTCGCCGGGGGCTCGATGGGGAACGCCTGGAGGGCCTGGATGGCCTGCATTTCCACAATCTTTGCGAACGCGACAGCGACGCGCTGGAACGGACCCTCAACGCCGTCCTGTCCCAGTTCGAGCCCCTGTTGGAGCAAACCAGCTGGATCAACTTTGGCGGGGGCCACCGCCTGACCCGGCCCGATTACGACATGGAGCGCCTGGTCCGAGTCGTCGTGGAGTTTCAGTCCCGATGGGACAAGACGGTGTATCTGGAGCCGGGCTCGGCGGTCGGTTGGGACGTCGGGTGGCTGGTGTCCTCGGTACTGGATGTCGTCGACTACGGCAGTCCCATTGCCATCCTGGACACCTCGGTCACCGCCCACATGCCGGACGTCTTGGAGATGCCGTATCGGCCGGGGGTGCTCGATGCCTCTGCTCCCGGGGAGAAGGCCGTCACCGTGCGACTGGGGGGGCTGAGCTGTCTGGCGGGTGACGTGGTGGGAGACTACTCGTTCGACAAGCTCCCCGAGCTGGGCGACCGAATCGTCTTCGAAGACATGGCCCATTACACGATGGTCAAGACCACCACCTTCAACGGGGTTCGCCTGCCCAGCATCGTCACTTACGAGCCAGAGACCGACGAACTGACCGTGGTTCGTCGCTTCGGCTACGCCGACTACGCGACCCGTCTTTCCTGAGTGGAAACACTCCGGGCTGGGGAATGGTCCGTCGGCTGCGCCGACCCAACCCCCACCCGAACCCGGTATTGCCTCAAGCAGAGGCGACTCAGTAGATCTCCACCTCGGAGAGGTGGAAGCAGTTGTTGCTCATGTTCATCAGCCGAACGTAGCGACCCTCGGCATTGGGCGTATCCGCCGTCCACTGATCGAACTGCTTGTTCTGCTCGGCCACCTTGCGGAAGGAGCGGTTGTCGTTGCTGACCTCGATGCGGATCGGAACCGCCCGCTCCTGGCAGCAGTCGGCACGGTTGAAGACGACCACCTTCTCGAACTCCTGGGAGGAGCCAAGATCGATACTGACCCACTGCCGTGAGATGCACTGGGTGTGGAACCCCAGGTTGGTTCGGTCCCCATCCACCAAGAGGCTGGGATCCGTGCCGGCCCCAGCATACTTGCTGCTCATGGTCACCGGACGACGCAGGGCGATGTTGGGCCGTTCGAAGGAGGAATCCACGCGAGCCAACACCAACAGGATGACGCCAACGACGATGGCCACCGCCGCTCCCACGCGCACCCAGCGTTGCAGCAGGACACGTCCGACGTGTCCTGCCTCGGCCTCCAGACGGCCCGACACGCCATCCACGAAGATCTTCAAGCCGCGAGCCAACGCCCGCCGATCCTCCGGGGCCAGGCCCACCAACGCGTGGCTATTGCCCGCATCAAGGGCGCGCAACAACGCGGTCCGCTGAGCCTCGGTCAGGTCGCGAAAGTGTTTGGCCAGCTCCGGCTGCTCCTGGATCTTCTCCCATGAGAATGCATCCTTCTGGTCTTGGGAAAAGGCCAGGTTACGGCTCTGGGAGAGGGCCTTGACCAGAAGCAAAGCCGCCTGCTGCTGCAGCACCAGGACCGCACCGCTCGACTCACCGGTCTCCCCAATCTGCACGATGCCAGCGCTCACCTGGCGAGCCAGACCGAATTCTCCAAATCCCGGTTGGTCGGGACCGAAGGTGATCCTCTTGGCAGCGGCCAGGCGCTCATCCATCCACAGCGTTCGACGCAACCATCCGACGAACCCACCGGAACCAGACGGCGCGGGTGGCGAAGGCGCTGCTGCGGCTGGAGCGGTCGCGCTTTCGGTAGCCGGTGTCGAAGCACCGCTACTGTTCGCAGCCTCGGCAGGCGCTTGGTCCTTCTCGCTCTTGGCGTCTACCTTGTCCTGCTCGGAGGCAGCGGCCGGCGCATCACTCGTCTTGGTGCTCGTCTCACCATTCCCATCGTTCATGGCGTGCTCCTCATAGCCCGAAGTCGGAGCCAATCCTAGCGGTTCGCTCCCCGAATGCTATCCGGCGTTGCACGAGCGGCGTCGAAGTCGGTGCTGCCCGGGGCATGGCGTTAGGGTCAGGAATGGTCCAAGCTTGCCTTTTTGGGCCAGGCCGATGAGCCGGGACTTCCCAGGCGGGCCACCGTCATGACCTGGGCTCCGGCCGGCAACCACCCGAGTTTCGGTTCCAGCTTGCGCAAAAAGGCCAAGGCGCGGGGAAAGAACACGATGAACTGACTTCGAACCGGTACGAACCCCGCTCGTCGGACCAGTCCGCGCGTCTCCACGGGACCGAGCAGCACCGCATCATCGTCGAAGGGACAATGCGCGACCGACCACCTTGCCAGGGGATGGTAAGGATTATGCTCGAAGATGACCAGGCGACCGCGCTCGGGAAGCAGCAGCCGTGCAATCGAGCCCAGCAGCCCTTCTCGTTCAGCCAGGGGGACGTGGTGGAGGACATTGGCCAGGATCACCAGTCCAAAACGACGCTGGGGGATCCGGCCCGGGTCTCGGTGGAACTGGGCCGAGGGCACCTTGGCGGCTGCCACCTCCAGGGACTTCTCCGAGGGATCATAGCCTTCCACGACCGGGAAGCGCAGGACGAGCCGCTCGGTCAGTTCTCCGATGCCGCATCCGTAGTCCAGAACCGGGTCAGGCATGCCCTTGCCCACCAGTCGCTCCAGGCAATCCGCCTTGTAGTCAGCGAAATAGCTCGGTTGCTCCCCAGAAGGCCCGATGCTATTGGCGTGCAGCGATTCGTAGGTCTCTGCATAGGCATCGAACTTCGCGTGAGTCGGTCCGGGTGTCGTCGAATCTTGGGGTTGCATGCTCCTCGGCAGCCTAGCATGGCATGGAATACGAGAGCTTGACGCGTAGTTCGGCAGCGAGGCTTCTTCCCACCGAGGGACCACCCTCGGAGCCGCCCCTGGCGCATACGGCTGTTGCCCCGCCTTCCCGGGAGGCTTGGAGCCAAGCCCTATGGTGGGTGGTCGAGCTCGCCAGCCTGAGCTTCGCGGTGGGCGTGATGAGCCTGGGGGAGGCTCGCACCGATTTTCTGCGGAGCGGCAAGCTTTCGTCAGCCCACGAGTTCGGGTTCACGCCCTGGGATTTCACTGCGGTGGGTGCCGCGGTGGGCGTGCTGGTCTTGGCGGCTGGAGTCTCGTTCGGTGCCATGCCGCGCATCGCCTGGCTCGGGGGGCGCCTTCGTCCGCTCGCCATTGCCGGGCTGCTGCCCGCCCTGTTCGACTGGCGCCTGTGGGCACATCGTGACCTGCCCTTCCTGCTCTACTGCTCGGCGGTCGTCTTTGGCTTCAAGTGGCTGGTCGACCAGGCTCTTCGGATGCCGGGACTTGGCCGAGAAGGGCCGGACCCGACCGCTCCCCAGCAGGACGGCGCTTTCGCCGCGTTCCTGCGCGCTCTGCCGCCTTCGTTGCCGCTGTGGGTGGTGTTGGCGGGAGCTGCCCTTTACACGGCGTTCTTCGGGTACCACACCGTCGTTCACCATCGAAACGTCCTGACCGCCAGCCTCGACATGGGGCTGGAGGACAATCTGGTGTGGAACACGCTGCACGGCGGGCCGCTCTTCAAGTCGTCACCTCTGGGCGGACCCGATGCCAGCCATCTTGGCTATCACGCGACGTGGTTCTCCTTCCTGCTGGTTCCACTCTACGCGATTCGGCCCAACGCGGAGTCCCTGCTCGTCATTCAGGCCGCGCTGCTGGGCGGAGCAGCCATTCCGCTCTATCTCATGGGTAAGCGCTACGTCGGCCCCTATCTGGCCTGCGGGGTGGCGTTGGCCTATCTGTTGTACCCAGGGCTCCACGGCTCGAACCTTTACGACTTCCATTACTTGCCGCTCGGAACCTTCTTCATCTGGTTCGCTCTGTACTTCGTGGAGGCGAGGCGCTGGGGTTGGGTCGTACTGTTCGCCCTTCTGGCCTTGTCGGTCCGTGAGGACGTGGCCCTCGGATTGGGAATGGCCGGGGGATTTCTGTTGCTCAGCGGGCGCCACGGTCGCGCCGGCATGGCCCTTTTGATCATGGGGGGCGGCTATTTCTTGATGATGAAGGGCGTCATCATGCGCCGTGCCATGGGGGGGCATGATGCCTTCGTCCATCAATACGAGCTGCTGATCCCCACCGGGGGGCGAGGGTTCTTGGGGGTGGTCAAGACCATCCTGACCAACCCCGTGTACACGCTGGAGACCTTGATCGAGCGGGAGAAGCTCGTCTATCTGTTGCAGACGCTCCTGCCCCTGGCGTTCTTCCCCCTGCGGCGGCCGATCGGTCTTTGGTGTTGCATCCCCGGACTTCTGTTCACGCTGCTCTCCACCAAGTATCCGCCGTTGCTCAAGATTTCCTTCCAGTACACGGCCTACTGGAGTGTCCTACTCTTTCCGGCGGTCCTTTCCAATCTCGCCCACCTGGGCATCTCGGTGAAACAGGGCGTGGCCCTGGCCCGCGCCCGTCAAGGGTCGTGGATCGCCGCCATGGCTCTCGCCTCCCTGGCCACCAGCCATCAAATGGGGGCGTTGCTGCAGCAGAACACGGCACGCGGTGGTTTCGGTCCCTATCACTTCGGCACCAACGCCGAGGATCAGCGGCGACGTGCCGATCTCGGACGCCTGTTGATTCAGGTCCCGGCCATGGCTCGCATCGTGGCCACCGAGCACGTCGTGCCACAGGTTTCCAATCGCCCCGATGCCTACACGCTGCGCATCGGGGTCTTCGATGCCGACTACATTCTGTTCCGTCTGCCCATGGGAGAGAACGAGCGACGCCACGTGACGCCCGCGCTCAAGGACGGAACCTTCGGGGTGGTCGATATCGCAGGGGAGTTCATCCTGGCCAAGCGGCACCATCGAACCGAGAAGAACGCCGAAGTCCTTCGAAAGGTCCAAAGGAATGCGGGACCCTGAACTCGAGCCGGCGCGCCCGCGTGTCACGGTACTGGTCCGAGCTCTCGGGTGGCTCGCTGCGGAAGGTGCGTCGCTGGGTGCTGCCGTCGTCGGGCTGGCCTGGTGGGACGAGCTACGATCGTTCGCGGCCACCAACCGCATGCCCATGTCGGAGCGGAACCAGCTGTTGCTGGTGCTGCTCGGTGGAGCCCTGCTGGTGCCCCTGTTGGCGTGCCTGTGGGTGTTGACGCGGTCACAAAAATCCCGACGAGCCGAGCTTCTGGAGCGGATAGGTCGTCGGGGTGCGGTGGCGCTCGGTGCGGGGCCCTTGGTTGTCTTGCTCAACCCCGGCGCCTGGCAGAACAAGTCCGTGGCCTTGCTTTGGGCCATCGTCGCCTTCAGTGTTCTGGTTGGTATCGCGGTGCGGGTGTCGTTGACGTCGATGGCGCCGGTCGGCAACCCGCAACAGGATGCCGCGGCCGAGTCCTTGCGCGGTCTGTTGCGGCGGCTGGGAAGCAGCCGTGTCCCGCTGGCCACCGTCCTGGTAGCGGCGTGCTCCTGCGCGATCCTGCGCTACCTGGCGTTTGACCCTGGTTGGGCCAGCTTCGGCCTGGAGCATCAGGGCTTGGCGGCGGCCTGGAAGGCCTGGGGAGGCGGGGGCAACGGGTGGGCTAGCCTGGTTGTCTCCACTGGTCACGCTCAGTTCTCTTTGGCACTGCTGCTCGCGCCCCATCGGTTGTTGCCTGGTGCCGAGACCCTGATGGTGCTCCGGGCCATCTACGTGTGTGCTGGGGCCATCCCGTTGTATCTGTGGACCCGCCGCAGGCTGGGTCCCTGGGGTGCCGTTGTGGTGGCTCTCGCCTATCTGTCGTTGCCGTTGCTGGCGAGCAGTGACCAGTCGGGTCCCTTCCCGGTGACGGTGGCTGTCGGTTTTTTCTTCCTCGCCTTGGTTTGCGGCGAGGCCCACCGTCCCTGGGCTGCGACGGTGGCGGGGCTCCTGGCCGTGATGGTGCACGAGCAGGTGGCCCTGTGGTTCGTCGTGTGGGGGCTGGATGCGGCGCTGTCGGCCCGACGCTCCCGCCCGGGACTGATGGTTGCCGGCTTGGGGCTCGGCTACTTCGTGTTGACCAGTGCGCTGATCATGCCGCGCCTGGGCAGCCACTACTACAGTCAGGGCCTGAGCAGCCCGTGGTCAGCCGGTGAAACGGGGCTGGGTGTCGCGTTGCAGCGGTTGGTCGAGAACCCCGCGCATGCTCTGATTCGATGGCTCGACACCCAGACCCTGGAGGCTTGGGGTCCCTTCTTGGTCCCGCTCGCTCTGTTGCCGTTGCGCGGCAGAAACTGGCTGCTCTGGTTGCTTCCCGGGATCGCATTCTCCACGCTGAGTCCGGAGCGGGGTTCAATCGCCTCGTTCGTCGGGACCCCCGGTGCCCATTTCGTGGCTCTGGGGACCTTGGCCACCGTCCTGGCTCTCGCGCGCATGCGCGGGCAGGACGTGACGGGTAGGGTGCACCAGGTGGCGGCGAGTTGCGCCCTGGTGGCGGCGCTGTTGCCTTCGGTGTGCCACCATGGCTCCCTTTATTACGTGGCCTCGGGTCAGGCGGTTCCCTCCGCGCACTCCTCGTTCAGCGCGGGCTCCCGTGCCCGCAAGGTGCCGCCCAATCGCCGCCCTTCGTCGCGGCGCGACATGGGTGGTCCGCAGCCGCAAAAGGGCAAGGGCGACGACTCTAAACACTGACCGTCGGGGCGCCGTCCATTTCGGCCCGGTTGCCGAAGGAACCGAATCGAGGTAACGCTGCCGTGAACTGGGCGACCGCGCCCGCAGTTTTGACGGCACCTGGCGATTCAAATGGAGCGGCCCAAGCTTTCCCTGGTCATTCCCGTTTACAACGAGAAGGAGACGCTCCCCGAGCTGGATCGCCGCCTGCGCTCCTTCCTGGCCGAGGTGCCTGGCGTGGGGGACGCCTGGGAGGTCGTCTTCGTCGAGGATGGCTCCACGGATGGCTCGCGGCAGCTGCTGCTCGACATGGTGGCGCACGAACAACGCTACAAATTGGTGGGGTTCTCCCGCAACTTCGGGCATCAGCTGGCCATCACCGCGGGTGTCGATCGCGCCGAGGGTGAGGCGGTGGTGGTCATGGACGCCGATCTCCAGGATCCCCCCGAGGTCGTCGCCCAGATGCTCGAACGGTATCGCGCCGGTCTCGACGTGGTGTACGGGGTGCGAGCCCAGCGGCGTGGAGAAACCATCTTCAAGCGCCTGACCGCGGCTCTATTCTATCGGATGATGCGCAGTGTCACCGGGGTTAGCATTCCGCTGGACGCTGGGGATTTCCGCTTGATGAGCCGCCCGGTGGTGCTCACCCTTCGCGCCCTGCGTGAACACCACCGGTTCGTGCGGGGCATGGTGGCGTGGATCGGTTTTCGCCAAGGCGCGGTCTACTACACGCGCGACCCGCGTTTTGCCGGGGAGACCAAGTACCCGCTCAAGAAGATGATTCGGTTTGCCGTGGACGGGATCACCTCGTTCTCGGTGGTGCCGCTGCGCATCGCCACCTGGCTGGGGGTTCTGGCCGGCCTGTGCGCGGTGGGGGTGGCGATCTGGGCGGCCACCGTCAAGCTACTCGGTTTGGGGACGGTACCGGGCTGGACCACGCTCATGATCGCGGTGGCCATTGGCTCTTCGGCGCAGCTCTTGATGACCGGCGTGCTCGGTGAATACGTAGGTAGGATCTACGAGGAGATCAAGCGGCGGCCGCTGTACATCGTGGAACAGGAGGTCAACTTCTCGACCTCGGGGGAGCCCAGGACCGTTCCCGATGGTTCGGTGACGGGTCAGCCAGGAACGACCAACCAGAGATGATGGAGCATGTGCTCTGAGTCGTTCCCGACCAGCTCGATGCGGGCCGGGCTGGGCCACGGACCCTTGGGTACGGACAGGGTGGGTTCCTGCCAGGGTTCCCCTCCCGGCGTGGCAACGTCGCCGATGGGCCTTCCCTGCAGGTGTACGCGGAACGATGCGGGCTTCGCCGCCGCCAATCGAAACACCAACCGGTGGGCCCCCGACCGGTCCAATCCCCGGAGCGTGAAGCTGGTCTTCACGCCGTAGTAGACGAGGCGTCCGGCGTCGAAGAGGTCACGGGTGGGATCGGCGGGATCCGGCAGGAGCTTCATCCCTACGTAGCCTGAATGCCGCTCCGAGAAGGCGACGGCGTGGGTCGTTTCGCTCACCAGATCGGCGAAGTCGACCTCGTCGAGGATGCGCCAGGAACCGGCGAGAGTGGCTGGGCGACTGTGGTCCTGAAGGCCGCGCCAGTCCGCCTGGTAGATGACCTTGGTGCGGGCCCCACAGATGACGTTGCCGTCGATGCTGACCGACAGCAGGGGATGACCGAAGAAGAGCGGAAGGTTGTCCCACCAGGAGGGATACAGGGCCATCACGTCGGGACGCTCTCGGGGAGCAAGACGCTCGATGAGCTCGACGGTTGCCCCCACCCCCAGGCGCCCGGCGCGCGCGAACGGCAGCCCCTGGGTTCCCCCCAGGCCCAGGGCATCCACCGCGGATAGCCCCGAAAAGTACGGGATGGCTCCGGCGTCCCCCAGAAGAACCCGTCGGGGGCGGGGTGACGTCCGACCCAGGATCTGGCCCACGCGGATCTGCTGTTCGGCGATGTTGCGGCAGGCGCGTCCGAAGAACCACCGTTGTTGCTGGAGCTCTGGCCATGCCGAAGCCAGAAGGCATCCCGCCAAGACGACGCCCGCACCCTGCCGAGCCAGCCGGGAGGACGCCTGCTTCCTGGCGGTGGCAAGCTCCGCCAGGCCCAGGATAGCGACCAGCGTCAACCAGGCAAAGGGGGCCGTGGTGTAGCGATCGTTCTGATAGCGGACGTACTCGTTCCAGGCCACAAGCAGGATCCACAAAAGGGCTTGGGCGCCAAGCAGCAACGCCAGGGGACGGGTTCTCTTGGAGTACAAAGCCCAGCCAACCAGCAGCCACAGGGCTATTCCACCGACCAGGCCCTTTCCGGCGTGAAAGCTGGTGATGCGGACGAACTGGAACCCGACGTTGGACGCCCAGCGCGCCAGCATCTCGGGAAATTCCAGATAGGGATGCAGGGTCAAGAGCTTGGCCAAAGCCCCCGCGTCGGCGAAGTCCCCAGTAAGCCAACGGTTCACCATGGCTCGGACCAGGACCAGCAACACCGCGGGCAGGACCATTGTCGCACCCAGGGCCAGGCGCCGCCGCCGGGGAAGGGATGGGCTTCGACAGGTCCAGCCCAGCAACGCCAAGGTGAAAACGCACAGGAGCGCCTCGGGTCGGGTGCCGACCAGCAACAGGCCCATGGCGCCGAAACCGAGCGCCCAGCGATGCTCCCGTCCCTGGGCGGGCACGCGCAGGGCCAGGGCCAGGCATCCCGCCCACAGCCCCAGGAACAGCGCCAGCTCCATCCCGCTCCACAACGACCAGCCGAGCACGCCAGCCATCAGGATCATCGGAGCGACGAGGTAACTCGTCCAGCGCGGGAAACCGAACAGGACCGTTCTTGCGCCGAGCAGGAAACCCAAAACCCCCACCGAGGCCAGCGCATCGGCGAGAGGCCCGAGATGTGCCCCATCCGCTCCCAACCAGATCCCCACCGCCAACAGCATTGGATACGTCCAACTGGTGGCTCCACTCGAGTAGCCGCCCCCCGGAGTCCATTCGAAGAAACGGAAGTTTGCCAGGCTCCGCGCGAAATCGAAGTGGATGAACACGTCATCCAGGGGTGCGGACCAGGTGACCCGGGGCAGCGGGCCCTCGGGGGTTGTCCAACTGGTGGCCATGGACAGCTGAACGGCTCGGCTGTCGAAGAATGCCCAGGCCCCGAGGCACGTGGCACAGGCTGCGTAGAACGCGTAGAGCCAAGGCTCGAAGCGCAGGAACCGAGAGTCGTGAATCGGTTCCTCGGGCGAGTTGGGGCGGTTGGGGAGGGCCTCGGACATGAACAAGGCTTGGCGTTTCAACGGGGCGGGGATCCCGCGCCGCGACAAAACTGCCCGCAGTCGACGCCCCGGTCGACCTGGATCGTAGACCGGCCCAGGGGCAAAGCTGGTCAGTCCCGTCGCTTCGCTCTAAAACCCCTGGGTGAACGCCTCTCGACCCTTCCCCTCGCTGGTGGTGAGCCCAGCGGGACTCTTCGCCCAGGGTTCCCTGGCCACGTCCCTTGCCGACGTTCTCGAGCCCGACCCGGGGGTCGTCGCGGAAGTGAACCAGGTGCTCTCCCGGCAGAACATCGGCATCGTCGCTCACTACTACATGGATCCGGAGCTTCAGGGAGTGCTCGCGGCCCTGCCGTGGCCCCACATCGGGCTCGCGGATTCCCTGGCCATGGCAGAAAAGGCGGTGGGCATGGCCCAGGCGGGGGCCCGCGCCGTGCTGGTGCTGGGTGTCGACTTCATGGCGGAGAACGTGCGGGCGACCTTGGACGCGCGCGGCTTCCGGGACGTGCCGGTGTGGCGCGCGCGCCGAGAACCGATGGGCTGCTCCTTGGCCGAAGCGGCAGAAAAGCCGGAGTACGAGGCCTGGCTACGGCGGGCGAGCCAGACGAAACAATCCCTTCATCTCATCTACGTCAACACCAGCCTCCGCACCAAGGCGATGGCCCAACGCCTGGTCCCGACGCTCACCTGCACCTCGGCCAACGTCGTAGCCACGATCCTACAAGCCGAGCAGCAGCTCGCGGGATTGACCCTCTGGTACGGCCCGGACACGTACATGGGGCAGAACCTCGCCGAGCTTCTGGGTTGGCTCGCGGGGCTCGGAAAGACCGAGCTCGATCGCCTCTACCCGAGATTCTCGCGGACCGACTTGGGGAGCCTCGTGGAGCGCTTCCACACCTTCGACAAGGGCTGTTGCATCGTCCACCAGCTCTTCGGGCAAGAGGTGGCCGAGCGCGTGGAGCGCGACTATCCCGATGCGCTCGTCACGGCCCACCTCGAAGTGCCAAGCGCCATGTTCCGGTTGGGACTGCGCGCTCAGCAACAGGGCAACGGTGTGGTGGGCTCGACCTCCGACATCCTTCGTTTCGTGGGCGAGGCAACGGCGCGCGCCTCGAATGTGTCCGAACCGCTGCGCGTCATCCTGGGGACGGAGACGGGTCTGGTCACCGCTCTGGTCCATCGGATCCGCCAGGTTCAGAGTCGAGCGGGTTCCGGTGCAGGCGCCGTTGAGCTGGTCTTCCCGGTGGCGGACGGGGCCATTGCCGCGACCGGTAGCCCCGAGCTTCCTGTCGTGCCGGGGGTGGCCAGCGGCGAGGGGTGTTCTCTCGAGGGCGGATGCGCCAATTGCCCCTACATGAAGCAGAACAGCCTGGGTGCGCTGCTGTTGCTGTTGCGTCGACTGGACGAAGGCCGTTTCGACCCTGAAGGATACCAGGTGCCCTCGGCTGGCCCGGCGGAGGCGGGTTTTTTGCCCATCTCCCACATGCGAGTCTTCGCCCAAACGGGCCAGCTTCCCGAGGAGCTGGTCCGTGACGTTCTCACTCGAAGGGCCTGACTCTTGCCGGGTTGGTCGGTCCGTCCAAGCTACATCAGGCAGCGCTCGAATTCGTCCGTGCTCGGTGCTGCCATAGCGCACTCGAAGTCGCGGCGGCTCACCGTGTTGCGGCATCGCCCAAATTCTGGATCACGGTGGGCCATCTCCCGGGCGCGCTGTTGCATCTGTTGTCGCTGCTGGGCGGTGGTGTCCTCCCGATCCGACTTGGCCAAGAGTTCGACGTAACGGGTGAGCAGGTTCATGCACTCGTCATCGGTCAACGGACGGCCGCAGCCCAGGCACAACCCAGCACCCAAACAGGTGCCAAGGACGAGCCTCTTCGCCCGACCCAGCGAGCTCAGTCGAAACATTCCTCTTGGATCTCGGTGGCAGACTTGGCCGCGCGGACGCAGCCCAGTGCCTTGGGCGTGATGCGACGGCCCACGCAGTTCTTCATCATGGTGTCGCGCAGACGAGCCCGGATGGTCTCGAGTCGCTCCGGATCGATGGGACCCTTGTGGGGGCTGGACGCCTGGTACTCCAGGGTGGCAACCCGGGTGAGGATCTCGTTGCACTCCTGTACCGTGGCCGGGCGGCCACAGCCGGCCAGGAGCAGCAGCGCCAGGGATACCCGTACAGGGGCCAACATCGGGCCCAACATGCCGCGCCCCAGCCCCCGAGTAAAGGCCGGCCGCCGACCTGCCGATTTCTGGACGCGTGTACAGGGGCTGATAGGATCCAGTGGATGCCGCGAACCCGCGAGGGGGCGAGCCAGCCCCTGACGCCCGAGCTCATGCTGCGCAAGGCCACCCTGGCCAAGACCGCAGGATTGCGTGCAAAGTATGCGCAAAGGGGCCTCAAGGACTCGGGACCGGTCGATCCATCGACCCAGACCCTTCTATTGCGCCAGCTCTACCTATCCCTGATGGAGCGCCGCGAGTTCGAGCAGGCCAGGGGCGTGGCAGACCAGATGATCGCGCTTCAGAGCCTTCTGGACGTGGCCCACCAGGACGCGGCGCGCGCCTACCTGGGTCTGCGGGACATCGCCTCTGCGGTGCGGCACGTGCGACTGGCGGCGCGCCTGGGTCCCCCCTCGCGCCGCGCGTTCCATTTCTGGACCCTGGGCTCCATCCAGTACCTGAACGGCATGCCTGCGGAGGGCGTGCGGAGTCTGACCCTGGCTGCCCGTTGGGGCACCCGCGACAAGCCCCTGTATCGAGCTCAACTGGCGCTGGCCTGCGCGGAGGCCCAGCAGTCGGTTCCGCCCCTCGCTCCGCTGCTCGAGTCCCTCGAACAGGCTCCTTGTGGCCAAGGCTACGGTCAATACGTCGCGGGCGAGCTCTGTATGCTGCTGGGGCGCGAGTCCGACGCAGCAACGCATTTTCGCTCCTTCGTGACCCGCGTCACCTCGGGTCGCGTCGCCTTGTCGGTGGGGCTTTTCGCCGAGATCGCCCGAGCGCGCCGGCACTTGATGCGGATGGGACGCAAGAGGGCCAAGGGGTAGGCAGAGGCGGGGACGGGCGCTCACGCGGCGGGCCGTTACTCGTGCCTCGCAAGTGCAGGCGCACGACGCTGCGTCGGGTCGCGACCAGTCGATCAAGCGAGCTCAGGGCGCTGTCGTTTCGTGATGCAGCAGCGACCGCTGGTGGCATCGGTGATCACGATGTTGTTTGGGTCTCCCGACCACCGGGTTGAAATGTCGTGAAATGTTCCGAAATTCTCGGGATTTATTGATGCATCGCAATCACGGAATCTCCGTCACCAAAAAGTGACGTTGACAAAAACCCGGGGGGGGGGGGGTACAGTCGCAGCATTCATGGCGGGCAGGGGAACGGCCTCTGACTGGGTGTGGGTGACTGCGTCAACGGACCGATGCGGACGCGGTTCCTCTGCAAGCACATCAAACAAGGAGCGAGCACATGAAGAGCATGGGATGGTGTTT
>CAZYKT010000046.1:0-45709 GCA_964648165.1 uncultured Polyangiaceae bacterium
TCGAATCGTACCAGCCGCCGGCTAGCGGCTTCCCCCGGCGCGCCGCTCTTCCAGTTCCGCGAGACTGCGCGGCCAATCGTCGTGCAACAGCCGTGACAAGCTGCGGTCCTTGAGCAACACCCCGTCGGTCTGGCAGGTGGGGCAGTAGTTGCACTCGTTCTTGGCGTAGACGATGCGTTGAACCGGGCTCTGGCACACCGGACAGGAGCTCTTGTACTTGCCATGCACCGCCATCTCGGGGTGAAACGCCGTCACCTTCTGGGGAAAGCCTGCCCCGGCTGCCTCGGTGCGAAGCCGTTCGATCCAGGTGCAAAGCGTCCCCTGACAGGCGTCGAAGAGACGCCGACAGCGGACGTCATCCAGCGACTGGGTGCGCGCCAGCGGAGAGAGTCGCGCCCGATGCAGGATCTCGTCCGAGTAGGTGTTGCCGATCCCCGAGATGATGTCCGGATCGACCAGGGCGCGCTTGAGAGTGTGGTTGGTGCTTCGCAACGACGCCGCGAAGCGGTCGAAGTCGACCTCGAGGGGTTCCACCCCTTGACGCCGAAAGGGGGCAAGGTTCTCGGCGCCCTTAACCAGGTGCAGGCTGGCGCGGCGCTCCGAGCCGGCCTCGGTCAGTGAAAGGACGCCATTCGGGAAATGGAAGCGCGCCAGGGCCGTCGGACGCTTGGGTTTCGTGGTTGCGGGCGACCAAACCAAACGCCCGGCAATCATCAGATGGATGACCCAGTAGAGCTCCCCCTCCAGGTGAATCAGGACGCGCTTCCCGAGGCGCGATACCTCGGTCACGCGAGCACCCAAGCTGGCGGCGGGCGCCGGCTCCACCGAGCGCAGAAGGAAGGGGTGACCGATCTCAACCTGTCGCAGCGCCTGACCCTGGAGCAGGCGCTCGAGGCACTCGACGTACACGGTCAGCTCGGGCAGTTCGGGCACAGGGCGAGCCTAACCCCGAGGGGCTCGGGGTTGAAGGGGTCGTCGTGAGCGAGTCGCCCTCTGCCCGGAAGGTCGTCTGCCACGAGATCGTGGCGCGGAGCCTGTCGCAGTTCGGCACCTGACATGCCTGCGGATGCACAGACATCTGGTTGGCCACGGGGGCGACCCTCCCAGGCTACGTGTACCACCTGACGCGGACATCCGGATAGCGCGCGATGCTCTCGTCGCGGGTCACCAATTCTGCGGTGTATTCCTGAGCAGTCGCGACAAGGACGCGATCGATCGGGTCGCGATGGATGTCCGGCAGGAAAGCTGACCGCGCCGCGATAGCGGGCGTGAGCGGCAAGAGAACAAGGCCAGCCCCGTCGATTGCTTTTGCGAAGAAATCCTGGAGCGAGACCGGCAGCGCGATTCGCCCCTTCTTCACCAACCACGCCACCTCAAGACACGAGACCGAGGCGAGAGCGACTGGCTCGGACGAAGTACTGATGAGTTCCCGCGTTGCTGGCGGGAGTTCACCCGTGTCGCCGCGAACCCACCAGAGCCAAGGGTGAGTATCGAGGAGGATCACCCGCCAAGCTTCCAGTCTTCAGGAGGAATCGCCGGGGCGACGATGTCACCGTGGATCTTCAAGGCTGCAAGCTCGGGCGGTGGAGTGCGGAGCTTGGCCGTTCGATCCGCGTCGAGAACCAGGAAGATTACTTCAACTCTGGCGTGCGGCGGCAACGGCGGTACGGCGTTGAGCCGTCCATTCTCATCCGTTTCAAGCAATACCCGGTGCGCTTGCATCCACGGAAAGGTAGCACTCAAGGCGCACGTAGCCCAGGCTATCCACGAGCAGTCACGTTCGCGAGTTCCCCCTGTGTAACTTCGCCCGATTATTAGTCAAAATCACGGCAGCATTGAGGGTGCATGTTGTGCCCGCATCGTGCTCTGTGGTGAACGGCCGGGGAGCGCGGCCCCTCGGTCGTCCCTGCCCTCGAAGAGGCCTTGCCTCGGACCCATGGGCTCCTCGTCTAGCTCGAATCGGAGAGGATGGTCGCGAGAACGCACATGGCTTGGGGGGCCAGCGCTCCTTCAACTACTGGTCACGGCGATTGGGGTCGCGACGGGCCTCCATAGGCACTCGACGTACACGGTCAGCTCGGGCAGTTCGGGCACAGGGCGAGCCTAGCGCCGCGGGGCTCGGGGTTGAAGGCCCTGTCGCGAGAGCCCGGCTGAAGAAGGCGCGACCGATCTGGCCCGCGTTGTTTCGAGCGTTGACACTCACCGCGACGCCACCTAGCCTTGGGGCGTGAGGCGCGAGTGGATTCTCGTTGGTACGATCCTGAGCTTCTGCGCCTGTCGAACCGATCCCCGCGGTCCCGCCTTCTCGGATTGCGAAGCAGGAGAGGCGGAAGCCTGCGAAAGGCTGGCGGTTCGTTTCGCCCGCGGAACCGGCGGAGTCGTCGACGGACTCGCAGCCCGCGCCTTCTTCAGCCGGGCTTGCAGCCTGGGTAGCGCCAAAGCCTGCACGGTTCCCGGCGCCGACGAGGGCGCATTGGTTCGCACTCTCGAGAAAGGCCAGCCCCTTCCCGCCGAGGAGTGGCGCCCCTTCCCCGAGGTACCCGAGCTCACCATCAAGCGCTCGAGTTTCAGCCTCAGTGCTGAGGCCATCACCGAGATCATCCGGCTGAGGGGCGACTGCGCGGCAGGTCATCTGGATGCATGCGTCGACGCGGCCCGTCTTTCCATCAACGCCAGCGAGTTCGTGTTCGGCAATCCCATCGAGCTGGTTCCGGTCGATCTGGCTCGAGCAGCCAGGCTCCTCGATGCACCATGCCAGGCAGGCCACGCGAGGGCCTGCGGTCTTCGGGCTTGGACCCTCGCCGATCCCAAGATGATGCGCCATGCCTGCGCGCTCGGCTGGGGACCGGCTTGCGCCGTGGCTGCGGGTTGGACGGCAGAGAAGAACGAAAGGGCGCGCTTGGCCAATCAGGCGTGCTCGGCTGGGGTTTCCCTGGGGTGCGGCGGAGTCTACCACCCCGAGTGGTTGACCAAGGAATGCGAAACCGGCGATGTCATGGCCTGTGTCGGTCTCGGTGCGGAAAAGACGGTCACCGAGCTACAGCGGGCCTGCCAGAAGGGCAAACCAACCGCGTGCCTGGAAATGCAACGGGACGCCGATCCGAACAAGGTCGAGGCAATGCTGCGCAAGGCCTGTGGCACCGGGCATCTGCCCGCCTGCCGGCAGCTGGCCGACCATCTCAAGTCCGAGGAAGGACCCCGCTTGTCCCGCCTTCTCACCGCTCGTGGCTACCGACGCGCCGACAGCTTCCGGCACGAGGGCGGCGTCCCGGTTGCGCCACCCAACCCCAGTGACGTTACCTGCGGAGCAGACGGCTGCAGACTCAGGCCCCGTCCGGTAAAGGAGAGCGATCTCCAACAGGACGCGCTGGATTGCGCGCACAAGGGCATGGGCATGCGACCCTACCAGCTGTTCCCCGAAACCGATCTGTGCGCCCGCGTCCTCTACGACCTGCACCAGCTAAGGCCAACGAGCCAAGCGCTGATCCAGCGTCTGGCACACCGCGCCTGTCGTCCCGATTGGCCTTCGTTCTGGCCCTGCCTCATCGTCGGGGCCCGCGCCTACAAGGACGGGGCATGATGGCACGACGGTACCTCCTGGCCCTGGCCGTTGCCCTGGTGTTGATTGTCGAGAGCCGCAACACCTCTGCCTGTGGGGCGGTGACGAGTCGCGACGACACCCACGTGCCGTCGCCTTCGGTCGAGACCTCCGTGATTCTTTACGACTCACAGAAGGGGTTCGAACACCTGATCCGCGAGGTCACCTTCCGCGGCACGAAGTCGAGGTTCGGCATGGTGATTCCCGTGCCTTCGAAACCCGAGGTGGCAGCGGTCAAAAAGACGCCCTTCTCCTTTCTGGAGGAGCTGTCCGCGGGACGGGTCCCCGCCAGCGCCGCTTTCGACCCGCTCGGCGTCGTTGGCGGCAGTGTTACGGAAGTCCAGAAGGATCAGCTCGGTCCTTTGGCGTTGACGGTCCTGGCCGCGTCTGATGCCGGTGGATTGAGAGCCTGGCTGGCGAGCAACGGCCTGCGGTTGCCACCACAGATGAGCCCCTGGCTGGCCCGGTACGTGGCCCTGGGCTTCTACTACGTGGTCCTTCGTGTCGAGCCGTCCGACGCAGACGACCGGCTGCATAGCGTAACTTTACGGATCTCGTTTGCCACCTCGGCGCCCTTCTACCCCTACCACGAGCCCCGCTGGACCAGCTTGCCGGACGCCACCGAGCGAGTCCTTTCGGTCTGGGTGATAAGCGACCAACGCTTCGTACCCATGGCTCTGCGCCAGCTCGACGACGCAACCGTGTGGCAGCGACCTTGGATTGAGCGCTACCCGGTCGATGATCGCAATCGAGTCATCGCCGCCCAGGTGGCAGGAAACTCGACTGAGCTTCGGGGTGACGCGCTCCGCGTGGCCAGAGCGGGGCCCTTTCGCCCCGAGGCACCAACGTTTTTCGGCTTTCCCGAGGATGTCGCGAAGCTACTGCCCGGAGGCCCGGCACAACTGAGCGTCCAGTATTTCCAAGATCAGAAGACCTCTCACGCCGGATGGGGTGACGTCGTGCTCGCCCCCGAGCGTGCAACGGCACAGCCGCTCGACGTCGCTGTCGTAGAGAAATGGAAGCGCATCGCCGAAGCCCCCCCCCAGGGCGCCACGCCGCCCCCTGGGTTCGAAGAGTGGTTCTCGGGCAAAGCCAACTGGGACGCGCTCCCCCTGGTGGTTGCGGATCCAGGCGCCCAGTTCGACGAAATGAGACTGGAGCGACTGAAAAGGGGCGTTGGACTGGACATTGCCGAACGCTCCCGAGGGCCCGAGATATCCTTCGGTCCCGCCATCGTCAAGGGTGGAGGATTTCCCAATACCGCGGGAGTGGTGGCGAGCTTCACCGGCACGAGCCTACGTCGATGCCTGAGGAAAGTTGATAGAAACAACCCGAGCCTCACCGGTTCCATCATGCTCGTGCTCGAGTTGGACGCGAAGGGAGGCGTCACCAAGGTTTCCCCGAACCCCTTCGGCAAGCTCCCGGCCCAGTTGATTGATTGCGTGGCAAAGGAGCTCGCCAAGGCGAAATTCCCTGCGCCAGGAGGCCCCAAGGTCACCGTCCGCTTCAAGGTGACGCTCAGAGGCGCTGCCCCGTGAGCCGCTTTACCGGATTTCCAGCGTCATCCGCGCGGTCGCCAGATGGCCGTCGGCAGTGACGGCGGAGGCGACCAATTCATGGGGGCCGATCGCTTCGGGGATTGGTAGCTCGACCACCTTGGTTCCCGTGGCATCGACAACCAGCTCCGGGAGCCACACCGCGGGGACAGGGAAGTACCCTGGGTCGCGCACAGCGGTACAGGCGCTCGGCCTAGCCGACGGCTCGTCTTTGGGCCCGGGCGCATACCCAACCAATCGACCGGGGGCGCGCGTCTCCTCCTGTCGAATTGCGGAAAGCAGCGGGTCCTGGCTCCACCAAGCGACGCCGACCACCGCCACCGACAACACGATTCCGAGTATGCCCCCGCCTCTCCGAGGACGACGTTTCACGGCGTACGTGATGGCCATGGTGGCGAGCAACAGGGTCCAACCGGAAAAGGCCACCCCCACCAAACCGAGACGTTTCCGAAGAGTCGCCAGATGCAACCGACTGCGCTCCCAAGGGGAGGTACCGCCCAGCACGTGTTGCTCGCCTCGCCCACCGGCCAGGGCGAAGGCCGTCCGAAGGTCGCCGCCGGGCTCGTTCGGCTCGAGCAAGATCTCGGGAGACCATCTTCTGACCTCGAGTTCACAGAAGCGTGAGCTGTCCGCAAGCCGCGCCCGATCGTCGCCCGGAAGAAGAGCGAATCTTGGCCTGTCCGTCGCCTCGACGGAGGCCAGGAACACGCTCGCCGCGGTCGATGCACCACCTGCACGTTCGACTCGCACTCGCAGTTTGGCCACGTCCCCCGGAGTGTAGAAGGGACGATCGCTCTGTAGCCGAAGTACGGGATCCTGACCCGCATCCACGAATACGCGCCGCACGTTCTCTGCCTGGACCCACCGGCGCGAGAGCGGCCAACCGGGTTGCGGTCGCTCCTGGTCACTGGAGATACGGTTGCGAATGGCATGGATGGTAACCGGGCCAAGCAGCTTGTCGGTGACGGGGAACTCGAGCTTCGCGATACCGTCTTTGATCAGAGCGGGTGCGCCATCGAGCACGCGGTTGGAACGCATGAGGGCAACCCAGACCATTCCCGGCGTTGGGGACAGTAGGGTCAGCTCGAGTCGCTCTCCGACATGATAGATGCTCCGACTCGGACGAATCAATGTGCTCTCGGTTCCGTCGACTCCAAACTCGATGTTCTTGGAACGGACCTTTTCGGAGAAGTCGGTCACCCGCAACGTGGCGGACCAAGAACGATCCATAAGCCCGGGCGACGCAGCCAGAACCCCGTAGCCCCGCGGGTCAAGCCCGCCCTTCTGCAGTGTGCCCCCGACAACGTCCACGTCGCCCTGGAAAGGTCCGTCTTCACCGTCTGACACCCGCAGAAACACCGAGTTTTCCACTTGTGGCACCAGCTTGGCTTGCTCGGAAACCGCCTCGATCGCAGCTCCCCTGGTGGGGAGTCGGATCACCTCGTCGGTGCGTTCGTCCGCGACGAAGACGGCCACATGGTAGCTAGGCCCCCATTTGCGCCATCGCTCCCAGTCGATGCTGAACGAGAACGCCCCTTGGTCGTCGGTCACCCCCTCAGTGGTGGGGCCCGGGGTCGATTGGGTGACCGGGGATACGAAATAGTCCGCGGCGTAGATCCGCAAACGAGCACCGACCAACGGCCTTCCAGAGGCCTGGCGAACCGTAACCAGGGTCCGGAGCGGTTGCTCGAATCTGGCCGGAGCGGTCTGGATGTTCACCCGGACCCGCGGCAAAGCTCGATCGTCAACCAGGAAAGCCCCGACGTCATACGACCCATTCGCCACCATGGAGTATCGGCCCTTGGGGGCTCCGGCGGGAAGGAGCACTTCACCGGTAGCCGTACCAAATTCGGAGGTCACAGCGTTCAGCGACAGCGCAGTGTCAGGGCCCTTGAGCTCGATCGATACGTTCGCTCTATTGATTGGCCTGCGCGCTTCGTCGAGGGAAAGAATGCGCATTCTGACCTTGTCGCCGGATCGATAGCTCGGACGATCCGTGGTCACCATCAACCAGATCTCTGGTGGTGTCACCGTCAGCAGGTCCAGCCGATCCTGGTCCAGTCCCAGGTTGACGTCCGCCATGATGTTGGTCGAGCCCTGCATCGGTGCGGTCACCTCGAGAGTTCCAACGCCCCGTGCATCCGTCCGGACCTGCCCGAGGATCACGCGGTCTTTCGGGGTGGGATCACGGACGTCGAATCGGGAGCCGAAGCTTTTGCCACTGGGGTCGAGTTTGGTCCACGCCAGAACCTCGGCCCCGGCCACCGGTTTGCCGGTCTTCGAGTCCCGCACGAACACAGGCACGCGCACCCGATCCCCGGGTAGGATCGTTCCCTCAGCAACGGCGGTGGTGATCGACTGGGCGCGGGATTGCAGCCAGGGAATGCCGACCACAAGGCAAGCCGCAGCCACCAGCGCGATGGTGAGCCCGAGCCAGATCCGACGGGACCACGGGGTGCTTGAAGCGTTCGCCATTGGTTCTCAGTTCCTACGACGAGACTAGCGCAAATGTGGCCGGCGACCCCAAACCTCCCGCAACACCCCCCTCCGGAGGGGAATCCCATCTTCCCCACGCAAGGCCAGTGCCTGAGTTCCACTCAGTATCGTCTGAGCGAGCCAGCTGCGACGACCCGCTGTCGCGAGCAGCGGCTGCCAGCACGGCCGCTCGCTACTCCTCGACGACGTACCCTTCTTGCAGATGCGCCCGGAAGTCTTCGATGTCTTTCTGCAGGACGCCGCGGAAATACTCCAGCTGGCCCTCCCAGCCCTGCTGGCTGAGGACCGGGTCCTGGTCGACTGCGGAGGCGATCTGGCTCGCCCACGCGGTCACCCGCTCGTTCATGGTGTCGTAGTCGAATGGCCCATCCAGTAGCTCGGTCCCGGTCGCGGCGAAGTCGTCCCAGGACGTCGCGGCCAACAGGTTGATGAACGGATCGCACCCGGAGGGGATGACCGTCACTTCTCCGGCCGATTCCCACACGGAGATGGGATCGCACAAGAGAGGCTTCACGTTCCAGTCGGGGACCTGGCGGTCGGCATGAAGGCCGCCAGGATCCATGTACGGATCGTATTCCCACATCGTCTGGTCCAGATCCCAGGGGATGAGGTGGAAGAGCCCCTCGGCTCCGTCGTCGTGGTACCAGTAGAAGTTGTGAGACCGTTCCGCCCAGTAGAAGGCGGTGACCCCGTCCCAGTTCTTGATCGCCCGATCGACCGCCATGTATCGGAGCACGGCCTGGAGGTCGACGTAACCCGCCATGGTCTCCACGAAGGTGGCCTGTGTCGCCGCGCCCACCGCGTTGCCGAAGTCGACGAACGCAGCCGGATTGGCGTCGTCCTCGGGGTTGTCATTGGTCCGCAGCGCCTCCCGCGGTACGTCCTCGGACATCCCCGGCCTCGGCCAGATCTCCTTGTAGAGATCCCCGTTTCCAGCCTCGGGGTAGTTGCACGCCGTGAAACGGCCGTCGATGGCCTCCACCGCGAGGACGAGCAGCGGGGGCTCGTCGTTGATAATGAGCTTGGCATACGCGGTGCGGGCGGTTTTGACTCCAAATTCGTTGAACATCGAGTAGACGAGGCGCTCTCTCAGTTTGGAGTCGTCGTACGACATCGCGTTGAGGTTCAAACGCTTGAGCCCGAAAAGGCGCGCCTCCGGGTCGTATTCGTCGAACTTGAACTTCGTGGAAAGCTTTTGGCACTCTCCGGTGGTGTTCCTCACCCCGCCAAAGTCGTCCCAGCAGTGGTTGAGCGAATAGTCCCCCTTGTAGCGGAGCCCCACGGCCTCGAAGTCTGCCGAGACTTCACCGCCGCGAACCTGGAGCGCTACGGTGCGGTACACCTCGTCGTTGCCGTTGAGCTTCATGTCCTCGTAGAGCGCCGGGTCCATGGTGACGCGGTACTCGAGGATGGTGTCGGGATCGAAAACCGTGGCGCTGGCCGCGCAGGTGTCCGGCCCCGTGCCGCCCGTCCCGTCATCCCCGTTCTCATCGGAGCTCGAGCTCGTGCATCCCAAGAGCAGCACCGTGGCCAGCAACGACACTGCGCTCGCAATCATGTGGTGTCTCGGTGTCATCGTCCGTGGCTCCTTGCTGAACCGGCGAGTGCAGCGACGCATCCCCGGCGCGCGTGCAGAGGTTAGACTCCGCTGCCGGGCAGGGCAATCGCGTTGAGCGACCGCCCTCGGTTTGGCGGCCCCCGCCGGGTGAGCCGGTAGCCACCTGCCGGCGCTACGACCGCCAATTCGTTCGCGAAAGCGGCAAACCGCTCCAGCAGGTCGGCCGCGGCGAGGTCCGTCGACGCTTGGTCAGGGCGTACGGAAAGGGAAACGAGTCCAGGCCCCCAACCCCGTCTTGGCATTCCGCCAGTCGCGCAAGCCCGGGTGAGCGATTCTCGGGCAGCGGGTGCGAACCGATCGACGCCACGAGGGGGCGCTGCGACGAAGTGGATGGCAACCTCGTTCACAGTCAGGACCGCGCCGCGCGAGACCAAGCGTCACGTAGGGAGATCCTGAGCCAGAGCAGCGCCGCATCAATCGGCACTTGGCCCCGGAACAGAGACGCGGGGCGGCGCGCAGGGCCGTTGGGGCTTGACATTGGCAGTGCGTGGCGGCTTCATTTCAGCTCCGACCAATGAGCGACGATTCTGTGAGCAAACAAGATAAGAACGTTGCTGGCCATCGCCGGCTCGGGATGTGGCTTGGCCTGTCTGCGGCTCTGCTCGCGTTGCTGGGGGTGTCCGTCGTTGCTCTGCGGCAGAGGAGCCGGGCCATCGAGGCGCAGCGTCAGGCCGAGACGCACCAGAAGACCAGCGAAGTCGAGGCCGCACGCGCCCGCAGGATTGCGCTGTTGGGCATTGGCACGCTCGCCGGGGAGCCAACTATCGAGGCAGCGGTGCTGCGCGAAGTCGGCGCTCCGGTGCTGCCCGGGTGGCATTCTGCGGCCGTCACTGCGTCGCAAGAAACCAAAGCCTATGCCATCCTGCAAGGGCATGCGCGGGCCATCAACGCGGCCGCGTTCAGCCCTGACGGGCGACGCATCGTGACGGGCTCGTCAGACAAGACGGCGCGCGTGTGGAACGCTGACGGCAGCGGCCAACCCGTCGAGCTCCAGGGTCATGCAGCGGGAATCACGGCCGTGGCATTCAGTCCTGATGGCAAGAAGGTGGCAACGGGTTCTCTCGATCGGTCGGTGCGCGTTTGGAGCGCCGATGGTAGCGGAGAATCCGTCGAGCTCCGAGGCCACACGGGCGTCATCGTGTGGGTCGCGTTCAGCCCGGACGGGCAGAAGGTCTTCACCGGTTCGTCGGATGACACGAAGCGCTCTTGGAATGTGGACGGCAGCGGGCAACCCACCATCGTTGCCCATCACGCACGCTCGACGAGTGCAGTGTCGCTGAGCCGCGACGGCAGGCAAATGGTGACGGGCTCTTGGGACACAACGGCACGGGTTTGGAATGCGGATGGCAGTGGGAACTCCGTGGAGCTGCGTGGTCACACCAAGGGAGTCACCTCGGCGGCGTTCAGCCCTGACGGCAAGAGGGTCGCCACGGGGTCCGAAGACCATTCGGCACGAGTGTGGAATGCTGACGGCAGCGGGCAACCCATCAAGCTCGGCACCTACCTGGGTCCAGTGGTATCGGTGGAGTTCGGTCCTGACGGCAAGCAATTGCTCGCGGTCACTGGGGACAATACAGTCTACCTGTGGAACGCAGACGGCAGCGGTGAACCGGTGGTCCTTGGCAAGAACTACGATTGTGGCGTGCTATCCGCCAGATTCAGCCCTGAGGGTACCCATTTGGCAGTCAGCTGCTCGGGAGGCAGAGTGCTCTTGTGCGACACAGACGGTGAGTCGAGGCCGGTGCTGTTGGAGGCCCACCGGGAGCCAGTCAACGT
This sequence comes from uncultured Polyangiaceae bacterium, assembly GCA_964648165.1. Taxonomy (GTDB): domain Bacteria; phylum Myxococcota_A; class Polyangia; order Polyangiales; family Polyangiaceae; genus FEN-1139. Next base: position 11,045 of record CAZYKT010000046.1, read on the forward strand.
CTTGGTGTACAGCCCGGATGGTCGCCAACTGGTCACCGCCTCCGGAGCCACCGCGCGCGTCTGGCACAGCGACGGCGGCGCGCAGCCAGCCGAAATCGTTCGACACGCGAGCGCGGACTGCGCGCCCCGACTCAGCCCCGACGGGCAGAGGATCGTCGTGGCTCGCAATATGACCGCCAGAGTCTCCAATATCGATGGCTCGGGCCAACCGGTGGTGCTCGACGGACACCGGCACGTGATCCTGTCAGTGGCGTTCAGCCCCGACGGCAAGAGGATCATCACTGGCTCGAGAGATACGACGGCCCGCATCTGGAACGCCGACGGCTCGGGGCAACCCGTCGAACTTGCCGGACACAAGGGCTCAGTCGAACTCGTAGCGTTCAGCCCCGACGGTAGCCATGCCCTGACGGCATCCACTTCGGATGCAACGACGCGCGTGTGGAAGGTCGACGGCTCGGGGGCGCCGGTCGAGCTCAAGGGTGACTCCGACGGGGTTCTTTTCGCCTCATTCAGTCCCGACGGCAAGAAGGTTCTAGCGTCGTCCTTCGATATGACGACGCGGGTGTGGAACGCGGATGGCTCGGGGGCGCCGGTCGAACTCAAGGGACACAGCGGAAGGATTCGGGCGGCATCGTTCAGCCCCGACGGCAGAAAGGTCGTGACCGGCTCCGAGGACAAGACGGCCCGCGTCTGGAGCGCCGACGGCTCCGGGCATCCCTTCGTCTTCACGGGTCACGCCGGTGCAGTTCATTCGGCGGCGTTCAGCCCTGACGGTAGAAGGGTCCTGACGGGTTCCGAAGACACGACGGCTCGTCTGTGGAACGCCGATGGCTCCGGCCAGCCCTTGGTGTTCAAGGAGCACCGGTCTCCCATCGAGTGGGCGGCGTTCAGCCCCGACGGCAAGCAAGTGCTCACGACCTTCAGCGATGGGACAGCCCGCCTCTGGAACGCCGACGGCTCCGGACAGTCGATCGAGCTTGTGGCCCATTTCACTGGGTTTTCCTGGGCCACCTTGAGCCCCGATGCCAAGAGGGTTTTTGCTGACTACGGTGATGACTCGACGCGCGCGTGGTGGGTGGAGCCAACTGACCTGCGCGCTCTACTGTGGCGCCAGACAGCCTTCTGCTTCTCTGTTCAGCAGCGGGTAGAGCTGCTGGGCGAGAGCGACGTAGCCGCTCGCCTGGGTGCCTCGAGCTGCCGCGACACGGTGGAACGATGTAAGGCTGACTTCGACGCATGCCGGGGCGCCGTGGCCGAGAAGTACGGACAGATGTAGAGCGCCGTGTCGAGTGCGACATCGCATGGGGCGTTGTCCCGCATCGCCACTGCTCTTTGCCCTGGTGAGGGTCGGCTCGGCTTCATCTACGGGCAACCGCCCGCTGGGCACGGTGCCGGTCTGAACGTCGATTGGCCCACTTTCCAGTTGGAATACATCGACGCATCTTCACCCTTTGGGATCTCGCTACTGCAGTGGCTGCCGCAAGATGCCGGGAAGGATTCGCTGTTGGATTTCAGCTCGAACATCCTGAAATCTGCGCGCTCATACTTCTGGTAGGAGTTATGATAGAAGGTACTCCCATCCGAGGAGATGACGTACAAATAGTCGGTTACGTATCCGCCCGAGTGCGTTACTCGCAAAAAGGTGTTGTTGATCGTGAACCACGCGCCGTTGGCGAGCATGGTCTGGTTTCCCTGATTGACGGTGAACCGGAATTCGTCAAGGTCCACGTCTTTCCTGTAGTGGTGGATGCCACCAACGCCACTGTTGTCCTGGAACCAACACTGGTCCGTTCCATCGAGCAACCGATCATCCTGTCCTCTGGCCGACTCTGGCATGTTGACCATGTCGACCATCTTGTAGTTGTCTCCCGCCGCGGCAGCCAACGCCGCGCCAGTCTGGAGGTCGGAGATGGTTGGCTTTTCGACGCTCTCCGCCGACTCCTTCGCTATCCTCCCGATGAAACCGCTGAACCCTCCTGCGGAAAGAAGCGACCCTTGGGTGTCGTCAAGGAAGATGTAGGGGTATGTTTGGATGTCTCCCGAATTCGGAACGAACACGAAGACGATGTTGTTCGACGTGAACCACTGACCTTCGGTGTTCCCTTGTTTGGCCGTACCGTCCTCCCAAACCCGGAGGTCCATGGTGCCAAACCCCAATTCGGCACCCGCCACCCAATGGGTGTCGCTGCCCGTGATCCACCGGGGGTCGCGGAAGGAATTCTCCGGTTCGGGGCCCATCACCGGGGGGCAGAGTTCGCACGGCGGTACGTACTCCGGCGGGAAGTCGACCCCATTCGAGATGACCAAGCGCAACTGGGGGCCTATGCCATCAATTGAACGGATGAGGCGTCCGATGGTGCGGTCAGAGCTTCCGTCGACATCGCGCCGCGTCTTCTGAGTGTGCTTCCCGCTAGCTGATCCCACGGGATCATTGAGCACGGTGGAATGACTGGTGCTCCAGGAGTTGTACGCCCATTCTTCGCCGCTGCCGATGTCTTCCAAGCTGTCCGGGTGACTCTTCACCGCGTACTCGAACTCAGCCTCGGTCATCATCCGATACGCCCGGCCTGTCTGATGGCTCAACTTGCAGGCGAGTGCCATGGCGTCATACCAGTTGATCATCAGACCGAAGCCCTCCGGAGGCTCGCCCATCACGGCTTCCCACATCGCCGCGGTCACCTGGGTTTTAGCGATATGATAGCTGCTGAGGGTCACGCCCTCCACGGGTGTCGTATCCGGCGGGCAGTCACCACTCTCGCACCCTAGAGTGAACGTTCCGCCCGGTATGTAAACCATATCGATGGACGCACCACCCAGGTCTTCCGTGAAGTCTGCGGCAGCCGCCGGGTTGTCCAGAACGAGGGGCTCGGTATCGCAGTCGGCAGCCGCGGAACCGCCGGTCTCGGTGCCACTGCCACCGGTCCCAGGATCGCCGCCGGTCTCGGTGCCACTGCCGCCGTTCGCGATGCCACCGGTTTCGGTGCCACTGCCGCCGGTCTCGGTGCCACTGCCGCCGGTCTCGGTGCCACTGCCGCCGGTCGCGACGCCGCCAGTCTCGGTGCCACTGCCGCCGGTCGCGATGCCACTGCCGCCGGTCGCGGTGCCACTGCCGCCGTTCGCGATGCCACTGCCGCCGGTCGTGATGCCACTGCCGCCGGTCGTGATGCCACTGCCGCCGGTCGCGATGCCACTGCCGCCGTTCGCGGTACCACTGCCGCCCGTGCCGCTTACGGTTCCACCCGTAGCGCCCGTCGTCGCAGCGGTTCCTCCGCCCGCTGTCGTGTCGACCCCGCCCATGGCCGTATTGCCGGCAGCGTCGACCTGACCGACTCCACCCGTCTCGGTTGCGTCGTTGTCATTGACAGTCGCGCTGTCTTGGCAGCCGAAGGCCAAGTACGCCAAGCTGATGGCACAGAGTGATAGAGACAGTGTTTTCATGGCCATTCCTTTGATTCCACCCAAAGGCGCAGCAATTGGTGGCAAGGGTCGTGCGCAACTGCAGGAACGTCGGATGATTTGCCCAGTGTGGACCTCTCGCCCGGCAGGGCAACCAGGACGGCCTCGCCCCGGGAACCTCTCAGCAAGACGCTCTTCGAATTTGATCGTGACCCTGGCAAAGATCCCGATCAAGCGTGCAATTTGGCGCACCACCTGGGTGGATACCGGCAGTGGAGGTGGACGCACCGTGCTGTGCAAACGTTCCCCCTCACAACCTCAGAAAACTACCGTGAGACTGACCTGAACCACCCGGAGTGGCTCGGAGCCGAGGGCCAAGAAATCCGGTGCCTTCAGCTCCGCACCCTGCCGGTGGTGAACAGCACCGGGACAGGCATGGGGATGCCGCCGTCCTGTCGCAGCGCTTCGGCCTCCGCCAGGTGTTCCGCCTTGCAGGCGGCTCGTTCGGCAGGTGACAGGCCGCCGACCAAGCGTCGGAAGCCGGCGTTCCACACCACGTCCCACCATTGCTCGGCTCCCGTCAGTGGATAGCCCATGTCCCTGATCTCCACCTGTATGTCGACCAGGTTGGCGGTGGCGAAGAAGCTGCGGCAACCATCGGCATCGGCAATGCGCAACCAGGTCTGAGGTGGTGGCGTGACCCCGTGGTGGGCCACTCGTTGCATCAACAGGGTGCGCAAGGGCTCCATGTAGCCCTTGGCGAAGCTGGTGATCATTACGCGGCCGCCTGCCTTGACCGTATGGGCGATGTGCGCGAGCTCGGCATCAATACCGAGGCGTGACCAGTGCCGCAGGCCACGTCGAGGACCTGCTCGTCGCCTCGCAAGGCGAGTCGGTCTACCAGGTGTGCGGCGGCGGCGGGGAAAAAGCGCAGCGACGGTCTGTCATAGCCGCTGGCAATTGCGTCGAAGGTATCCTTGATGATCGTGTCAGAGGCGTCGTCCATGGGATTTCCGGATGCCCAATCCTAACGCCTTCCCATTGGCGCGCTCCCGGCTGGCTGCCAGACGAGCTGGGCCCTTGATTCCGAGTGAGGTCAGGCTGCCTTTTGCCGGTGGCCCGCAGCAACGCCGAGGCGCGGGGCGCGATCCGGCAGGCTGCAAACTGTGTGTGCCAAACTGTGTCTGGTGCCTCGCGATACCTCGAAATGTCACGGAGAGCGAGCCTGGTACGCAATTTGCAGCTTCGCGGCCGGAGGTTCGTTCATGCGTTGCCTGCACCAGGCTCTCATCGCCGTTTCCAGTCTGCTTCTGTTCGTTGTCGGCTGCGGCGGCTCCACGGATGACCACCGCAAAGGGGGCGCAGGTGCTGAGAGCACTAACGAGTCCATTGGCGGAACCGAACTATCTGCGGGCGGGAATGGGGAGGACGGCGGACAGTCAGCTGGTGCCACTGCAACCCCGGGAGCACGTGCGACGGCGATCTGAGCTGCTTCGGCTACGTGTGTCAGTCGGGCGGCACCACCGTGTGTCCTTCGACCGCGCCCAGCCAAGGTGACCCCTGTGACTATCTGGGCACAGAATCCTGCAATTATCCCGCCCCCGATCCATGGGTATACGATTGCGCGTGCGGCGCTTCCGGGTGGAGCTGCATGCAGTAGAACGCCGCGCGGGTCACCGAGGCGCGAGCAGCCCCGCCGGCCCGTTCCGTCGAGAGGCCTCCGGCCGTGGTTGCGCCTCCTGCCTGCGTTCACCCAAGCCGGAACCGCCGGTTCTCGTGAGCCGCCCAGTGTGCCAACTGCCCCGTCGGCTGTGCCAAGCGCTGGGTGAGCTCCCGAGGTCCGTGGCCGCATTCCCGTCAATCATCGCCGGCATGGGCTTTGCTAAGGGAAGCGGTACAATGCTTTTCATGATGCGCCACCGGGGATTGTTCGCGACTGCCTGCTGCCTTCCGCTAGTTTTCGTCGGCTGCGGTGGCGAAGACCAAAAAGAGGGATCTGGCGGTGAAGACTCCGAAGCCGGAGCTTCCTCCCAGAACTCGGGCGGTGAGGCTGGCCGGGGGGGACGCGGTTCTGCTGGTCAACAGATGGCCGGCGAATCCGGAAGCCCCGGTGGCGCCGGTGAACAGGGCGGAGCTGACGTGGGTGGGGGCAGCGTTGGTGGTCGCAACGTGGGTGGTGCCGGTGTTGGGGGCTCGCTCGGCGGAACAGGACAAGGCGGCGCGGGTGTCGGCGGGGCCATCGGTGGTTCGGGTCAAGGCGGCGCGGGTGTCGGCGGGGCCATCGGTGGTTCGGGCCAAGGCGGCGAGGGGCAGGGAGGAACCAACGGCGGCGAGGGGCAGGGAGGAGCCAATGGCGGTCAGGGCCAGGGAGGAGCCAACGGCGGTCAGGGCCAGGGGGGAGCCAACGGTGGTCAGGGAGCCGTTGCTGGCGATCCCAATTGCCCGGAGCCTCCGAGCTGCAACTGGTGCAACGGAACTCCCTACTCTGACAGACTCGATGGCTGCCCAACGGGTTGGACATGCGCCAATGGCGTCGATCCCTGCCAGGTCAGTCCCTGCGAGTCCGTCGCCGACTGCGGGCCGAGCGAGCGCTGTGGTGATGACGGCCTGTGCTGGCCGGATCCCGACATCTGCACGGTGACCTCCACCGAGGGTGGCTATGTTGCCTGCGAAGAGGGCTGGAACCACCGTGACGTGGCGGTGGCTTGCGTTTCCCTGCTGCCCCGCAGCGATTTCACTTGTTCGCTACCCGATTCGGGCTGCATGACCGATGCGGACTGCACCGCCGCACCCAACGGCTATTGTGTCTCGCCCTCCCCGCAGGAGCCGCCCAGTTGCGAATGCCGTTATGGTTGTGAGACCGATGCGGACTGCGACGAAGGCTCGCTGTGCGCCTGTCGGTCCGACATTGGAGTCGGTGAATGCGTCCAAGCGAGCTGCAGGACTGACGCTGAATGCGGCGAAGGAGTCTACTGCGCCAGCCACGCCAGCATGCTCTGCTACTCCAACGGCAACTACGCCTGTCAATCCCCTCTGGACCAATGTCTGTCCAATGACGACTGCGAAGGTGTGCAAACCTGTCAGCTCGACTCCGCCACGGGTGGCCGCGTGTGTAAAAGCTGCGTTGTGCCATAGCGAGTAAAGATGGGCGGCACCGGAGCGCCGTCGAGAACCTCCACCCCCGCGACCGCGCCGAACAGACTACCGGCTCACCCGTACGGTGCTCCGGCGTCGCAGGTGAAGAGGCGGAACGGGTATGGGTGACCCGCGAGCCAGCGAACTCCGACTCGTCACCCCTTCAATTCTGTCGCGGCCAACCCATTTGCCATTCCATGGACGGATTGGATTGATATAGTCCTGCCACCCAGCGGGCGGCGTCTTTCGTTGGTGCTGCAATTTTCGAATCTGGTGGCTGGGGTGCGGGGAGACCGTTCAGTGAAGGGGCTCGAGGCGCGACACATTCTGCGCAACTCACTGACACCGTCGACCGACCCTCGTTCCTCATGGGCCGAGCGCACCGCACCATCGGTCCTTCACCCGATCAATGACTGCAACGCTGCATGTGCGGGTTCAGGCACAGGCTCAGCCTAGGCCGACCCTCGTTCGGAGAATCGAACCGTGAATACGAACCACCAACTCGCCCAGGCCACGAAGACTGACAACGCCACAATTCTCGTGAAGGGAGCGAACCCATGCCCGGCGTATCCACGCCCCAGCTCCGCTCTTCGTCTCGGTCCCATTGCGTGGGTCTTGATTGCGGGCACGGCGATTTCGCTCGCCGCGTGCGGCTCGGAAGAAACCAGCTGTGAAGACACCAAGACCTGCGGCGGTGAGGGCAGTGGCGGCGAGGCTGGCGGCCTCGACGAGGACGGTGACGCTGGCGAGGGTGCCGATGGGCCTTTTGGCATTGGTGGAGAAGACATCGCCGGCTCTGGTGAATCAGGCTCTGGTGGGGTCGGCGGTGAAGAGGATGGCAAGGGTGGGCAGAGGGCCCGCGGTGGAGCTTCCGGGCGCGGTGCTGGGGGCGCTGCGGGTCAAGACAATGGTGGTGAGGCAGGGGCAATCCAGGCCGGTGCCAATGGCCATGCTGGTGAGCCAGGGGTCGGTGGCGCTGCTGGGGTTTGGGGCGGCGCAGGGGACGGCGGCGAGTCGGCTGACGGTGGTACAGGCCAAACCGGGCGAGCGGGTGGCGCTGGGTTCGACCCCAATGGCGGCGGTAGCGACGGCGCGGGTGCAGGGGGTGTTTCGGCTGGAACGAGCGGCACCGCGGGAAGCCTGGGTGGAGGCGGCGACGGCAATGCTGGGCGCTCCGGCAGCGACAACGGTGGAGCCGAGAGTGACGGCGGTAGTGCCGGGAGTGATGGCGGCCAGGCCGGAAGTGGTGGAGAAGGGGGCGCCGTCGAGGTCCCCGTCGAGTGCGACTTGGACGCGCCGGTGAGCGGCTGCGTTCCCTCGAGCAGCGGCACGATCTTCGTGGCCCCCGTGGGTAGCGACGAATGGCCCGGGAGCCCGGACCAACCAGTGCAGACCATTGGGCGAGCCCTCGAGCTCGCGTGGGCCATGAACGCGTCCGTGGCAGTCTGCAGTGCCAACTACGGAGAACGCGTCGAGCTCGATGAGCGGCACGGTGGGCTCCGGATCGTCGGTGGTTTCCGTTGTCCCGGGGCGGGAGTCGAATCCTGGAAGTACGACACCGAGTCACGGGCGCGACTGCTCGCGCAGAGCCGCGGATATGTCATGAATGTCGTCGGGATCGACGGTTTGACGATTGGCAACCTCGACATCGTCGCGGCAAGCGCCGTGGAGCCAAGTGAGAACAGCATCGCGGTCCACGTCCAAGCTTCGAATGGGGTCCGGTTCTTCCAGAGCCGAATCCAGGCGCAGGATGGCGCCGATGGAACCGCAGGGGGCCGCGTCGACTTCACGTATCCGACCCAGGAGGAGCTGGACGGGAATGACGGGGGCGTGACTGGTCCAGGAGCCTCCAAGGAGGTCACCTGCCCGACCGGAACCACGATGGGTGGTGCTGGAGACCAAGCCGGCAGCGGACACCCTGGGACGCCAGACTATCCAGACGATGACGGGAGCTTCGGCAGTGGTGGAGGAGGTAGGAACACCTGTGAGGAAAGTGGGACTGGCGGCGATGGTGCCAATGCTCCCCTGGCTCCAGATGGCGTGGGTGCGCGATTTCTGGGAGAGCTATTGGAGACGGGCTGGGTCGCAGCGGCAGGCACCGCTGGAGAAGACGGACTGCCCGGACAGGGCGGCGGAGGAGGAAGAGGCAGCCCCGGTTCCATCTCAACGAACCTGGAGAGTGGCGGAGGTGGTGGAGGTGCCGGCTCCTGCGGAGGCAGCGCCGGACAAGGTGGCTTGGGCGGCGGAGCCAGCATCGCTCTGCTCGCTGTCGATTCACTAGTAACGCTGGATGCCACGGTACTGGTCACCGGGCGAGGCGGTCAGGGTGGCGCCGGGGCGGCGGGGCAACCAGGTCAGTCGCCTGCCGGACGCAAGGGGCTCCAAGGAAGGAGCAGCTGCGACGGAGGTAACGGTGGCCTGGGCGCCTCGGGCGGCGGGGGCGGCGGTGGAGCCGGGGGCGTATCGATCGGCATCATGTACGCCGGGCAGGCGCCGGAGGTGAGTAACTCCGTGGTGTTTGAACTGGGCGAGAGGGGCCCTGGAGGATTGGGGGGCGGCCAGACGAACGGGGGAGTTGACGGGGACGTTGCGGCCTTGTGGGCAGTGGACCTGAGCGTGGAGGGAGCTTAGCGGCAAGCCCACTGGCTGAGGCTCCCAAACCGATCTGGTCTTTCGCGGCTGGGCCGCCTCATTGGCTCACCCCAGGACCGCGTGGCGCGGTTGGTCTTGGCCAAAGTCAACGGGGCCCCAGCGGCGAGCTGGAGCCCCATGCGCAAACCGGCTCCGTAAACTAACGCTGCGAGCGCTCCGGCAAGAGCGACCGGCGGGTGCTAGCGACGGCGACGGCGGGCCAGGAAGGTCGCGATGAACGCGCCCGCTGACAGGAGCCAGAGCCCAGTGTCCGAACCTACCGAGCGTCCCGGTAACGTGCAATCACAATGGTTGCGGGTGCAGGGCGGACAGGGGAATTTGTCGCGGCAGGCGGGTTCGGTCAACTCGACCGGCGCCACCGGTTTCTTCTCGGCCACGATCCGGGTCCGGAGCTTCAGCTCACCGGTCGCGGCGGGCGTGACCTTGAACAAGTCGTCTGCCACCCGCTCCAGCGTGGGGCCGCCGCTGGCCTCGAGCTGGGCGGTGAAACCGTACGAGGGAGCATCGCTTTTCACGAAATACCCGTAGGGCACCATCGGCTCGAGCACCTTGACCAGTTTGTCGCGGACCTTCATCTTCCGCCCGGTGTCCCGGAACACGTGAACCATCGCCATCGGCCAGACCTCTGCCAGAGCCTGGTGCGGCGAAAGCACCGGCAGTGCCAGCCGGTCCTCGAACTTGGACCACCGCGGGGGGCTGAGCTTAGCCATGCGCTTGGCCAGGGCTCGTTCTTCTTTGATGGGGGCCCGGCGCAAGAACGGGGGCTCGGCGGCATAACGGCGCGCCAGACCCATCGCCTCTCCCTTGAGCGCAACCGGAACCTTGCCATGGGGCGGCAGGTTCTTCTTCTGGAAACGAAGATAGAGATCTCCCGCAAGCGGCCTACCCTTCACCTTGGTGGAGAGCTTGGCCGACTTGTCCAGATCCGCCGCGTCCACGAAATCCATGTTGCGGTAGACGGCGGAGTTCTGGAACGCGAAATCGTTGGGGGGCTTGGGACGCAGCTCGACCAGCATGCACTGGTGATCATCGGCTCCCGGCGGCAAAGCCGGGCAGGAAACCCCCACCCCGGCGTCACACACCGAAGTGATGCGGGCGGTTTGTGGGTCTGCGGAACCCGGCATGGGGTGCTGGTAGCCTCCGGTGCTGTCCGGAACCTCCGGGTATTCGGCGAAATCCTTCACCGTGTCCCAACCCGCGTCCGGATCGGCGATGGTCGAGCCCCAGTTGGCGATCGAGAATTTCGCCTGGACCTTGTTGGCATAATGGGGCTCGGGGACGTTGTGGATCCGGGCCTCGAAGGTGTTGCTCTGGTTCTTGACTATCTTGTTGGGATGGTCGCCCACCACGCCCACATCGTAGGAACTGATGGATACGCCGACGGTGCAGGGATCGCCAAGCTTAGTCACCTCCTGCCAGCTGGCAGGCAGCGGCACCCCGGGAAAGCCCGCCACGGGCTCATCCGGCGCCACGCTGGGGATCCCGTAGGGGACGGCCACTCCCGAGCCACCCGCGTTGTCCACGGTCATCCCCAAGTACAGCCGGTAGTTGCCAGCCAGCGAGAGATCCCCGAGCTTGAGCTTCAGGTTGACGGCCCAGTTGGCCCCCACCGGGCTGTTGCGCCAGGTTCCTGCACTTTGAAACCATGCGGGAGGCCCGCTGGTGCAGTCAGCCCAGTCACTGAGCGCCCCGTCCTTGAACGAGCACTGCAGGCTCAGACCCAGGTTGGCTGCCACCGGGTCCGGCGATCCCGCCTGCTCCGGGAAAATCTTGAAAATCCACGCTTTGTTTCCGGTGCCGTCCGTGGTCACGCCGACGGAAACGAAATCGCCGGGGCTGGGGGCGGTATCCAGCAACGCTTGGAGCGAGATGGTGAGCTCGCTGTCGTCCTGGAGCACCCGATAGGCGGCCTGGGTGCCCGTCGGATCCTGCGGGAACGTGCGCAGCGGTGCGCCAGCCCAGCGCGGATCGTCCAGCTCGGTGCGCACGAACGCGCCCGCGGTGGCAAACCACACCGGGGGACCGCTGAGACCCGGCAGCGGCACCGGCGTGGTCACACAGAGCTGAGCCAAGGCCCCCTTGGCAAGCAACAGCACGCCGGTGGCCGCGCCCAACGATGCCCATCCACTCCGGCCTGGCCATCTCCCCCCAACCATTTTGGACTTGTCTGATTTCATCTTGACTCTCTCCCTCCGAGCAAGGCTCGAGCCGCGGGCCTCTTGCGAGGCGCGGGCAATCCGCAAGGCCTTTGGATCGTCTGCAACTCAATCACCAGCGTCACGCCAGAGCACGGCCCCAGCCCCCTCAGGAGGGAGGTGTGTCCAACACGATGGCGTAGACCGAAAACTCCAAGTTGAGCCAGGTAGTGTAGCCTGATGCCGGGAAGGGGTCGGGGAATGCCGACCCATAGGTAAGACCAAGCCGGTAAACGGTGCTGCCCACCGAGCTCAGGCCGGAAATGTGGATATGGTTGTCGGGCGCGACCGGTGTCGCGTCCACCACGATGGCAAGCCAGTATCTCGTTCCGGCGACGAGCGAGTATTGGCCATCATACAGAGTCCATTGCTCCACCGCACCCGTGGTTACCCCGGTATCGCCGTTGGAAACGACCAGCCGTTGGGAAGGCTTGCCGCCGACCTCGCTGTACAGCGCGAATCGGGCGTAGCCCGGATGCGTCGAGGCCAAGGCCCGAAGCGCCAGGGCCTGGAGATTGGCGTCTTGGGGAACCGGGGGCAAACGGAAGAAGTAGAGGATGTTCTCGGTCAGAGCAACCTCGGTGCCCAGATCCGAGTTGTGCCCAACCGCATAGGGGTTGTTGTCCTGACACCCTTCGCCATCCCGACAGATCATGTCGTCCGAGCCGCAAGCCTCAGTCGGTGTTTCGGGGAACTGTCCGTCGTTCTGGCAAACGTACCAGTCGTTTCCCACACACTGGCCTGCCGGTGGCCGGCATACCCCGGTGCACTGAAGGTTGTAGCAGACCTGGTCGGTGCAATTCTGTTCGGTTGCCCAGGCGCCGTCCACGCAGTGTTCCAGGCGGTGGATGTTGGGTGCGATGAAACACCGCTGCTGGCCATTAATGCACGCACAAGGCGGGTCCTCGTTCACCAATTCGTCGCAGTCCTCGTCCAAACCGTCGTTGTTGCACAGCTCCGCGGGCGCAGGACCCTGCGAGTCGGTGCAGTCGCCCCAGCTGCTCGTAAGATCATTGATGCTGCCGTTGCAGAGGTGAGTCCCGGCGTGACATATGCCAACGCCGTCCTGAGCATGCCCGCCACACGGCCCCGATTCGCCGGGAACGCATTCGCAACGCGTCGAAGGCGGGTTGTCCACGGTGCCGTCGCAGTCCTCGTCCGTCTCGTTCGGGGTGCAACCCTCGTCGGTAGGATCCTGCCAGTCTGAACAAGACCCCCAGTTGCTGGTGCCGTTGGCGGCGGCGACACAGGTTTGGCTGCCGGCATGGCAGATCCCCGTTCCGTCCTGCCCCGGGTGGGTCCTGCAGGGCTGTGTGTCACCCACCGGGCACTGACACGCCTCATCCGGCGTGTTGTCGGATGAGCCGTCGCAGTCATTGTCCGCCGACGAGGCGCAGTCGCGTGTGACGGGCAGGATGGAGCCCTCGCATTCTCCCCAGCTCCCGTTCCGACAGGTGCTGGTCCCGATCCGGCATTCGCCGGTATCGGTGGTGGAGCCGCAGTCCTGGGTGTCACCATCGTCGCAGTTGCAGCCTTCGTTCGGCGTGCCGTTGCAGTTGGCGTCGTTTCCCGGCTCGCAGGTGTCCGCGTCGGCCGGCGGGATGTCGCAGTCCCCCCATTCGGGACCATCCAGGCACTCCTGTTGGCCATTCGCACAAGCTCCCTGTAGGCCCCCTTCACTGCAGGGCCGCAGCGCACCCACCACGCAAGGGCAACCGTCGTTGGCGGTACCGCTGCAGTTGGCGTCGTTTTCCGGCTCGCAGGTGTCCGCGTCGGCCGGGGCAATCGAGCATGCTCCCCAGCGGCCTTCCGGGCTGCAGTCCTGGGTGCCATCGGCGCAGGGCCCGAACAGGCCGCCGTCCCGGCAGAACCGCTGATCGCCATCCTGGCATTCGCCAACCGTTGGCCCTCCGGCAACTCCCGCCGAGCCGGCCTCCCCTGCCACGGGAGCATTTCCGCCCACCAGCGCGGTCCCGCTCTCCCCTGCATTCGGCGCGCCACCGCGCTCGACAGTGCCGCCGTCGGCCGAAACACCGCTCTCTCCCGCGCTCGCCGCGCCACCGCGCTCGACAGTGCCGCCGTCGGCCGGAATACCGCTCTCTCCCGCGTTACCGCCACGAACCGGTGAGCCACCGCGGGCGACCGTTCCCCCGGCGCCCGCCCGACCCCCGCCTCCCGGGTTGACCTCGCCGGCTTCACCGGCACCGCCACCCTGTGCACGACCGCCACGGTTCTGGGCACCAGCCTGCTCGTCTTCCCCCGAGCTGCCCGCGCGCCCGGTCTCTCCGGCGACCCCTGCTTCTCCAGCGTCCTGGCCCGCTTCACCGCGCACCCCCAGGTCGGTGTTCAGATCCGGAAGCGCACAGGAAGCCGACAGTAGGGCCAGCCATCCAAGATTGCGAAGGTGGCAAGAAGACATGACTAGAAACTCCCCCTCAGCCGAGCTTCGGCTGGACCGATGAAGATTGCGACCGAGTTGGACTGCGATTTGGGCGCGGTGAGGAGTAAGGTCACGCCCCCGGCGACTCCCACTGCACCCACCACGAACCCCACCGTGGAGAGGGTGCGCATGGTGTCGTACGAATCGATGTCACCCTGCTGATCCTCGTAGCATTTGTGGTTGCTCCTGCAGCCGTTGCTCTCCAGGTCGGACTTCTTGGACATCGCCAAGAGCCCGGTGACGCTCCCCAGAACCAATCCCGCACCCCCCAGGCCGAGCGCCGACCAACCGGCGATGCCTTGCCAGCCGGACCTGCGCTTCTCGGGTTCTGCCGGGGGAGGAGTCAGCGGTTGCGCCGGTTGAGCTGTCGGGTCCGGTGCCGCCACCGGAACCACTGGTGGGGGCGCAGTCGCCCCACCAAAACTCAAGGTGACGGTCTGGCTCTGGCCTTCACTCAGCGCGACCTCCTGGGTGACCTCCTCGGTTCCCCGCTTGCCCACCAGCTTGCGTGTCCCCGGATCGACCATCTGCTCGGCGCGCAACAGCGCGCTCGGTAGCGCGGCTCCGTCGATAGTCACCTGCACTTCCGAAGCCTCGGCACCGGCGAGCGCGATCTTCAGCTTGGCGATGCGCGGCAACAGCGCGGCTCTCTCCTGGCCCGCCACTTGCTGCATTTCCTGCTGCACTGGCTGCCAGTCGGGAGCGGGAGCCATCTGGCTAGCACGGTGGTAATATTCCGCGGCCAGCACCAGCTTGCCCTGCTTCTCCAGGGACCGCGCCGCATACACCGCCAAGGTGGGCACCTTGATCACCTCGAAGGCTTGCATGAAAATATTGCTGGCATCCACGTAGCGGCCGGCGTCGTAGGCCTCGATGCCCTGCTTGGCCATCTCCCGAGCGGTCATGGTGGTCGCGCTCTGAGCGGGAGCATTACCGGCAACCGCAATACAAAGGCCGAAGGCTAGGGCAGCAACGCCCGCACGAATCATTCTCTCCCTCACGGCAGCATCTCCTGCCCCGGACCAGCCTGGGGCAAGCGATCATACACCAGGGGAGGCAGTGGCCGGGCGGAGAATCGGACTTTTACGAGTGAATTCGAACTGTTACCGTTCGTGCGGCCGATCGTCGAGGGTGGTGTCCGAAACGCAGAAGGACGGGGGAGTTGCAGGTACGGTCCAACGCCGCTGGAAATGTCGGAGCGGTTGGATGGTCCTTTCTTCTTTTGCATCCAAGCCCCGCAACAACGCCCCGACCTACCGAATCCACTCCCCCAGCAGATGACCCGAGCTCGACCCGAGAGCTGCTCGGGAACCCGTGACGTTTGCCGTGGACGACCGCGCGAGACGCGCGATGGTCTGGTGCAGAGCATAGCCCGCCGTTCTCGATGATCGTTTGCACCATTGGGCCAGAAAGCATGTTGGCAATCGGCGCTCGCTACTCTAGTCTTCCGCGGCTCGGCCGGCTCGGCCGGCTCGGCCGCGAAAGGCAACGATCCATGGACCAGAAGATCAAGATCATGCCGTGCCTCGACATGCAGCAAGGGCGCGTGGTCAAGGGCGTACGCTTCGTCGACATCCGCGATGCCGGTGATCCGGTCGAGTGCGCGCTGGCGTATTGCGCGGCCGGCGCGGACGAGCTCGCTATGCTCGACATCACGGCCACCATCGAGAACCGCCCCACGCTGCTCGACGTGGTCCGTCGCACGGCCCAGGCCGCCACCGTGCCCTTCACGGTCGGTGGCGGTATCTCGGACGTGGCCTCGGCCGCGGCGGTGCTGGAAGCGGGCGCCCACAAGGTGTCGACCAGCAGCGCGGTCTTCCGCAGGCCGGAGCTGATCTTTGACATGGTCAAGGCGCTGGGCGAAGACAAGGTCACGGTCGCCATCGACGTGGCCCAGAACCCGAAGATGCCTTCGGGTTACGAGGTGTGGATCGACGGCGGTCGCACGGCCACCGGCAAGGACGCCATCGAATGGGCCAAGCAGATCGATGGCTACGGCGTGCGCACCATCCTGCCCACCAGCAAGAGCACCGATGGTGTTCGCACCGGCTACGACCTGCCCTTGATCCGGCAGATCAAACAGGCCACCTCGGCCACCATCGTGGCCTCCGGTGGCGCGGGCACCATGGAGCATTTCCTACAGGCCGCGCAGGCGGGCGCCACCGTGCTCTTGGCCGCCTCGGTGTTTCATTTCAAAGTCATCGAGATCCCGGCGCTCAAGCAGTACCTGCGCCAGCACGGCATGACCCTGGCAAGCTGACCGCCGCATCATCGGCGACGGCCGAGCGGATCGGCAGCGGAAGGCACCATGGCACAGGACATGGTGCCTTCACCGCTCGGGCCCCGCTGTGCCGAGCTTCTTCTCCAAGAGCTCCCTTACCTTCCTCGGATTGGCCTTGCCACCCGAGGCCTGCATGACTTGGCCAATCAGAAATCCGATGGCCTTACTTCGGTTGTTTTGCAGGTCGGCGGCCGCTCTTTTCTCGGCCAGCACCTTGTCGATGAGCGCATCCAGTGCACCCGCATCGGACACCTGGCGAATCCCGGCTGCGTCGATGATGGCCTCCGGGGTGTCGTCGCTGTCGAATAGTTGGCGGAGCACCTTGCGCGCCACATTGGCGTTGATCTCGTCACGCGCAAGCAGCTTGAGCAACGCGGCCAGGCGCGCCGGAGGAACCCTGGCTGAGGCCAGCTCTTGCCCCTGCTCTTTGACCGCCGGCAACAGTTGGGTGCCGAGCCAGTGCATGGCCATGCGCGAGGCAATCCCCTCGCCGACCAGGGTCTCGAAGTAGTGGGCGACCTCGGGATCGGAGCTCAAGAAGATGGCCTCATCGGCCGTGAGCCCGTGCTGCGCGACGAAGCGCTCGGCCCTGGCTGCCGGCATCTCCGGGAGGCGCGAGCGCATGGTCTCGATCCAGGCTTGCGACAAGGCGATGGTCGGGACGGACGGATCGGGTACACACGGACCTTCGAACTTGGCCCGCATGGGCAAGGTCACCCTCTTGTCCGGATCCCACAGTCGCGTGTGCAACACCACCGCCTCACCCGCCTCCACGGCGGCCTTTTGGCGGGTGAACTCGTAAGCGATGGCATCGCCCACGTGCCGGATGGAGTTCATGTTCTTGACCTCCACCTTGGTGTTCAGCTGTTGGGTGCCGCGCGGGCGGACCGAGATGTTGGCATCCACTCGCATGGTGCCATTCTCCATGCTGCACTCGGAAGAGCCAACATAGCGCACCTGGGTGCGCAGTACCTTCAAGAACTCCATCGCGTGATGGGGCGACCGAAAGTCTGGCTCGGTGACAATCTCTACCAGCGGCGCGCCAGCGCGGTTGAAATCCACCAGGCTGATCGGCAGACGGCCTTCCAGCTCATGCACCAGCTTGGCTACGTCTTCCTCCATATGGATATGGTGGATGCGCAAACGCTTATTCTTCCCGTCTTCGTCCGTGATCTCGATGCCGCCACCGCGCGACAGTGGCAGATGAGTCTGCGAGAGCTGGAAGCCCTTCGGGAGATCGGGATAATAATAGACCTTCTGATCGAAAGCGCTCGTCGGCTGCAGCTCGCCCCCGAGCCCCAGGCACAGCAGCGCCGCTTTCTCCAGCGCCACCTGGCTCAAACGCGGTGCCGCCCCCGGGAACCACAAGCAGGTGGGGCAGGTGTTGGCGTTGGGCTCATCGCCGTAGCGATTGGGGCAATCGCAGAACAGCTTGGTCGGGCAATTGAGCTCGACGTGGATCTCCAATCCGATGACGGCTTCGAAATCCATGTCAGTTGTTCCCCTGGTGTTTGCCGAGTAGCTGCTCTCCGATGGCCAGCAGTCGTCCGTCGCTGCGCCGGGTGCCGGTGAGCTGGATGCCGACGTGGCTTGCGCCCGAGAGCGTGGGCAGCACCAGCGCCGGCTGGCCGGTAACGTTGGCGAAGAGCGTCGAGGCGAAGCTGGCGTAGGTCTCGGCCAGCGACGGATCAGCGCTGGCGGCGGCTCCACCCACCACCGGCACGACCAGCGCATCGACCTGCGCGGTCAGTTGCTGCATTTGTGCCAGCAGCCGGGTGCGGATCCGACAGGCGTTCTCGAAGGCAGGGAAGTTTTCGAACTGGAAGTACGCGCCGGAGACCAGGTAGCTCTTGAGCTGCGGGCCAAAGGACGCCCCGCGTGCGAGCAGATACATCTCATTCCAGTTCTTGCCGCCCGGGATTCGGCGACCGTAACGAACCGAATCGTAACGTCCGGCGCAGGACGATGCCTCGACCGCGCCGACGATGCGATGGACCAGCGAGAAGAGCGCAAAATCGGGAAGGGACAGTTCCCGTAACTCGTATCCCGTGGCCTTCAGCTTGGCGACCGCGGTCTGGAACGCCGTGCGCTGCTCGGGCAAGAGGAGCTGCTGGGTCTCGCTGACGATGCCCAGGGTGGTTCGCGCCGGCTCGATGGTCTGCGGCGCGAGGTCGGGTGGCTCTTCGTCGGGCAGGGAGAAGTCGCGGTCGTCCTTGCCGGCGATGGCGCGCAGGGTGGCACGGATCCGTTCCAGATCCGTGGCCAGCAGGCCGCAGCACTCCATGGACGGGATCAGTCCGACCAGGCCCAAGCGAGACAGTAGGCCGTAGCTCGGCTTCAGGCCAAAGACCCCGGCTCGCGCGGCGGCCACGCGGCTCTCGCCCATCAGATCTAGGACCAGCTCCACGTCCGCAGCCCGGTTGTGCAGCGCCACGCCAGCTTGGCTGCCTACGAGGCCGAAGCCGAATTCGCTCGTCCGCGTCGAGCCGCACAGGCAGGCCCCGGCCTGCCGAAGGCGCCCGACGATGGTGGCGTCCTCGAGCGCCTTGAAATCCGCGAGCGCCATCGAGCCCGCATCCGTCGGCCACCCGGTGACCGAGAGGTTGGTTTGCAGTGCGAAGTTGACTCCTTGCAGCTCCCCGCTGCCACCGGACGCGTTCTCGCAGCTGCGATGGACGAAAACTGAATCCATGAAGCCTGTCTCCCTAGTCTAGAATGCTGACGACCTTGAAGTAGTTGCCCTTGATCGCCGGCGCGCTCTTGAGCAGTTGGCCCGACTCGGCCAGCGGCGAGCGTCGAGCTTGGGTTCCCGGACGCGTGCGGTTGGCGACCGGGGTCACGGTGTAGTTCGGTGGCTCGGGGCCGGCCTTCTCGGCGGCCAGCTTGGCCAGTTGCTCCGACTCGTCGAGCACCGTTTCGATGAGCGGGCGCTCCGCGGCAGCCACGCCGATGCGCGACACCCACGACAAGCGTTCGATCCGATCCTGCTGGGCCTCGGCTCCGGGCAAGCCCATCGGTCCACCCAGCTCGAGCAGCCCCAGCTCGGCCAGCTGTTCACGTTTCACCGTCGAGGGCGCGCCGGTCAGGGGACAGGCGGCGCTGCGGTTCTTCGGGAAGGCGATGACCTCGCGGATCGACGGCGTCTGCAGGATCATCGACACGGTTCGATCCATGCCCAGTGCCAAGCCGCCATGCGGGGGGGCGCCGAAGTCGAAGGCACGCAGGAAGAATCCGAATCGCTCCCGTGTCTCCTCCTCACTGAGCCCCAGAGCGGCGAAGATCTTGCGTTGCAGGTTGCGCTCGTTGATGCGGATGCTGCCGCCGCCGAGCTCCTCGCCGTTCACCACCAGGTCGTAGGCGCGCGAGCGCAGGGCCAGCAGCTCCTCGACGTTCTTTGGATCGAAGTCGGTGCGCGACGGAGCGGTGAAGGGATGGTGGCTGGAGGTGACCCCGCCGGCGTCCGTGGCCTCGAATAGCGGGAATTCGGTGATCCAAACCGGGTAGAAGCAGTCCGCCGGGATGAGCTCCAGGCGGTTTGCCAGATGCAGACGCAGCTGGCCGAGCGCCGAGGTGACCACGGCGTACGACGGGTCGGCGATCAATAACAGGACATCCCCGTCGGTCACGTCGAAGCGGCGCCGGAGCTCGGCCAGCTCGTCGGCGCTGAAGAACTGCACGATATTGGAATCCAGCGTGCCGCCCTCCGCGCGCATCCAGGTCATGCCCTTGGCGCCGAACGAGGGGACGATCTGTTTGGCGTACTCGTTCTGCAGCACGTTCTTGCTCAGCTTCTCCGACTGGCCCTTGACGTTGATGCCCTTGATGCAGCCACCGCGCTGCAGGATCTGGCGGAAGATCGAGTACTGGGTTTGGGCGAAGACGCTGGTGACGTCGACAAAGCGCAGCCCGAAACGCAGGTCGGGGCGATCCGAGCCGGTGGTGTCCATCGCTTCCGCGTAGGTCATGCGCGGGAACGGACGTTGTAGCGTGATGTTGCCGATGGCGAACATCTTGACGGTCAGCTCCTCGACCAGCTCGTAGAGATACTCCTCGTCGATGAAAGAAGCTTCGAGGTCGAGCTGGGTGAACTCCGGCTGGCGATTGGGTCGCAGATCCTCGTCGCGGAAACAGCGGGCGAGCTGGAAGTAGCGCTCCAGGCCGCCAACCATGAGCAGTTGCTTGAAGAGCTGTGGAGACTGCGGCAAGGCATAGAAGCTCTGAGGGTGGACGCGGCTTGGGACCAGGTAGTCGCGGGCCCCTTCCGGTGTGCTGGCGGTGAGCACCGGGGTTTCGACCTCCACGAAACCACGTTCGTCGAGGAACTGGCGCACGCACTGGAAGATGCGGTGCCGGGCCACCAAGTTGTCCCGCATCGCCGGCCGCCGGAGGTCGAGGTAGCGGTACTGCAGTCGCAGCTCCTCGGACACGTTCTCTCCAGTCGCAGCCAAGGCACCTGCGACCATGGCCTTGCTGGAGACGGCGAAGGGTAAGGCATCCGACTCGGCCAGCACGGTCAGCTCGGTGACGAAGACTTCGAGCCCGCCGGTCTCGATGTTGGGGTTCTCGGTGCCGGGCAGCCTGGCCCTGACCTCGCCGCGGACCGCGACGCAGTGCTCGGAACGCAACGAGGCTGCCCGCTGGCAGACCTCGGCCGAGGCGACCTCGGGGCTGAACACGACCTGCACGATGCCGCTGCGATCCCGCAGGTGGACGAACAGCAGGCCGCCGTGATCGCGGCACGCGTCCACCCAACCCGCGAGGAGAACCTGCTGTCCAATCTCGTTGGTGGTCAGGCGACCGCAGAAAACACGTTGGGAAAAGCGCATGGCTTGGGTCCTATGGGGTCCGGCCGACGCGAGCGAACGCCGAGGAGCCGAGCTCGCTGCGTCGGCCCGGGACCATCTCCGAAAAGCGCGGTCCGGTCAACCGGCGTCAACGGGGGCCCCGGGTGCCCCGCGAACAGACGGTGCCGCGCACCGCGGGTGCGCCAATGGGGTGTAGATGAGCCTCGCCGAGCGCGCGACCAGCCTCGAACCCCATCGGCTGGGCTTGCTGGACCGGCATCGGACGGATTCTGCCAGCGCGGTCGGGGCGGGCAACCAGGTCGCGTCGCAGCAGGTTCTTTCTCGACTTCAATCCCGAAATGACACCTGGGCGGTCAGAGGAATCGAGACGTGCGAACTGCCGTCGGTGATGGACAAGACGGCATCTCTGGGGCCGCCTGCCGCGCTCATCAGCGGGCTGCACACCACCGAGATGGTGCACGTTGCCTGTGGTGCGAGGCTCGTGCAGTCGCTATCGCTGACGGCATAGTCGCTGTCCCACTCCCCGACGACGGCCGCGGCGATCGTCCCCGACGTGGCGTTGCCGACGTTTTTCACCGTGAAGACGACGGGAGCGGTCGTCTCTTCGTAGTATGCGACAAACGGTGGGGGGCTCTCGGGCTGGACGGCGAGGTCGTTCGCGCTCGTGACGTTGGCGGTGAAGCTCACCGCCGCCATATCGCCCAAGGAGCCGCCCGCTCTGATGCCTACGAACCCGCTCACCCAGCCGACCTCCGGCGCCAAGAACTCCATGGCCACCACGCACGAGGCACCCGCTCGGAGCGTCTCCGTGCAGGTGGTGGCGGAGGCGTCGATCGAAACCTCCGCCGCACCCGCCCACACTTCCAGATCAGAAATGGCGATCGTTGCCGTGACCGTGATGATGTGCCGGATGGGAACGCCCGGGGGTACATCACCGAAGTCCAAGATCGACGGTGGCGAAACCTCGAAGCCACTCGCTTGCCCTACCACGTAGATCGACAGGTATGGGTCGGTGCCCGGGTCGGCCGTGATCCGGACGAATGCGTCGAACAGACCCAGATCGGGCGGGGTGACGCGGAGGGTCAGTGAGCATGATTCGCCGGGAGCAAGAGCCGCGTCGCAGCCGCTGACGACCACGGGGTCGGGCGCGCCACCCGACTCGACGATGACGCTGGGGACGCCAGAAATGGACGCCCCTCGGTTCGTCACGGTGAACGTGTCCGTGGCGGTGGTACCCAGAGCGATGGTGCCGAAGTCCATCCGCGATCGGTCGATCTCGAGGGAAGCACCGACCGGGGTGTTTCCACCGGTTTCGTCCGCTCCACTCGCCGCTGCCGAACCGCCCGTCCCGGGACCCATGCCTCCGGTTCGGCCCATTGCCCCCCCAGGGCTACTGCCGCCGGTCGTCGCGCCACCCGCGTCCCAGCTGCCCGCCTCCCCGCTGGTGGGGTTCCCACTGCGGGAGGGATCGGAGTTGCCACTTCCCCCGCAACCGTGGACCAGCGAAACGATCGCCAACCACCAGAATCCCATCGCGCGCTTCATCGTAAAGCGAAATATACCACGCCTACCGCCGAGTGGTTCCGGTAACCGCCCATTGGCTACCGTGTCGCCTGTGCGGCCCCGCAAGCCGTATTCCACTTCACCTATCGACCGAACCCATTGAGCTGGACCGGGAGCTGGTCCTTATCCGCCGTTCGTGTTCACCTCGTCAGCCCAGACGTGAGTCCAGCAGGAATGCCGTCGGGTGGCTCAGCAAGGCGCGCTCAGAAGATGCGCTCGACCCTCCCTATCACGTCAGAAAGCGGTACCGGACCATGCACACGGCTGTCCTCACTATGATGCCGGTTGTCACCGAGCACGAAACAATGGCCATTCGGGACCCTCTGGGGGGGGAAGGACGTTACCGGCGGCTTCGTCGGGTCGGACGGTCCCAGGGTGATGGCATAGTGCGCAGCACCGTTGCTCTCGGTCCTGAGGAGCTCCTCCTGCGAACGGGATGAAGCGCTCTGGTAGTCGAGCTTCCTGCCGTTGACGACCAGTCGGTCATTCTCCATGGCGACGACTTCTCCGGGCAGAGCGACCACGCGCTTGACGCACCTTCGATGGCGCGCATTGGGATCGACGAAGACAACCAAGTCTCCCCGTCGCAGCGGCTGTCGCGTGTAGATTAGCTTGTCGACCAGGATTCGTGAGCCGGGTGCGATGTTAGGAAGCATCGAGCGACTAGGGACCGCGAAAAGCTCCGCGACCCGCTCCCGGACCCCGAGAGCCCAGGCCGCGGCGTTGGGCAGCGCCAAGAGCCCGAGCAGCACGTAGACGGTGGGGCGCTGGTACTCTTTGCGCAGCAATGGGCGCCGCGTGTCCAGGCTGCACCGATAGGCCCACCCGGCCACCCCGACCCAATAGACCCCCCACAAGGCTGCTGCGGCGCACACGGCCCCGAGTGAGGGCAAGACGGCCACCGCCAACAGGACCAACAGCGAGCTGAGCGCCAGATGCCCCACCATCAGCGCCAGACCCGCTACCAAGCGCCCGACGTAAACATGCCCGAGCCCCGGAACGACGAGCGACAAGAGGGTCGCCACGATGGGTGTACGGCGCGTTTCGGTCATTGTGCAACTCCTCCCAAAGCAACGAACAGGGTCGTAACTGCGGTGGCCTGACACCCCGCTACCAGGAGCACGCCAGCGGCTAAGGTCAACGCAGTGAGCCAGCGCGCCTGGGGCCGACGCTGTTTTCGCTCGATACACTCCATCACCCGCCGCGAGAAACCCTCGGGTACCTCCGCCACCAGGTGCCTGTTCTTCCACTCGGCGTAGCCATCGAGCCGGGTCATGGCTTCTCTCCTTTTTTGTCCAGGGCGGCCAGCAGCGCAGCCTTGGCACGGCACAGCCGCGAACGAATCGTGCCTGCCGCGCATCCTTCGATGGCGGCGATATCTTCCGTGTCCAGGCCGACCAGCTCTGCAAACACGAACGCTGAGCGTTGCTCATCGGGAAGGGTCAACAGGGCCTGGTCAAGGCATCGCATCGTTTGCGCGCAGTCCAGCTCATCGGCTGGCGTGAGCTCGGTCGACAGCTCCACCGGATTGGGGCTGCCCAGCACACGGAACCGTTTGTTGGCGTTAAGGCACCGGTTCCTGGCAATCGCCAACAACCAGCTCCCAAATCGACCGCGCCCGGCATCGAAACTCGCGAGGGCAAGGTACGCGGAAACGAAGACGTCCTGGGCTACGTCCTCAGCGGACAGATGCGTTGGTACCAGCCCACGCACCAACCGGAACACGCGCTGCTGATGGCGCCTCACCAGGAGTTCGAACGCCTGTGTCTCACCGCGCAGCACCCGCTGGACGACGGCACAGTCAGTGCCGTCGTCGTCGTGTTCTGGATCGTCACGGTTCACACTGGCTACTACAACTGGGAGGGCGCCCCGTTGCAGCTCACGCCGCCTTATTTGTCAAAGCAGCCCGAGCACTCAGGCGGCTCTGGGGCCGGTCAGGGGTCCGCCGCAGGGACCATGCCCTTGGTCGTGACCGCCCCGCAGGTCGCAATTCTCGCGTCGGCTGTGGCTCGTCGATGGCATGTCACGAATCTGTCGTAAATAACGGTGCATGCCCAAAAGGCTCAATCAGCCCTCCCGAACGACGAAGCGCAACCAGGGCGCTTGGGGCAAGAAGGTCCCCCAAGCCAATCAGCCTCCACAACCCCCGAAATCCAACGCTCGGAGCCGGCGCATCGGTCCAGAGCTATTGACTCGCGACGACAGTCGGCGTCTCGCCCAGCAATTGAAAAAGCGGGTGGAGGGTTTGCGTGCCAGGGTGCTCAGAGGAGCCACCGGTTGGGCAGGAGCTATCGAGCGGGTTCATCCGAAGTGCCGAGCCAGCGCCCTGAACCTGGCGCACTATTTGGCGCTGCGACAGATCGACATTCGTGACCTGCAGCCTCGACTGGCGTCCCTTGGATTGTCTCGTCTGGGGCGTACGGAGGCGCACACCCTCTGCAGTCTAAACGCACTACTCGGTGCGCTCTGCGCTCTGGGTGGACAGCGCGTCGAGGCTTCTCCCCAAGGACCCGTCAGCATCAATCAGGGGGCCTCCCTTCTCGGCGAGCATGCTCGCGAGCTCCTGGGGCCCTCTTCCCCGGGGCGTCTGTCGCGCATCATGGTGACCATGCCCAGCGAAGCCGCGACCCAGCCAGAATTGCTGCGCGAACTGCTTGGCGCGGGGATGAACGTGATGCGCATCAATTGCGCACACGACGACATCAAAGCTTGGCTTGCCATGATTGAGAACCTCCGTGCCGCCGAGCGAGCCACGGGGCATACCTGCCGCGTCTACGCAGATCTGGCGGGCCCGAAGCTGCGCACCGGGAAGCTGAAGCCCCTGGGTCGCCTGTTGAACTTCGGTCCGGTGCGTGACCTGCGAGGCAGAATCCTGCGACCGTCACGGATCTGGTTGACGTCACGGACCCAACCGGAGTTGGCTCCGCTCGGCACGGACGCGGTCGTGCCCATGCCGGATGAATTGCTGGCAGCGGCTCGCGCCGGTGACACACTATGCTTTCACGACACTCGCGGCCTTCGTCGCAGGGTCACGCTCCTCGAATCAGTTGGACAATCCTGGCTGGCCCAGGGCAATCGACGTGCATATCTCGAGGATGGTGCCCAATGCTCGCTGTATCGCGACGCCAAGCGGATCGGTACGGGCCGAGTCGGCCCCTTCGAGGAAGTCGTGCTTCCCCTGGTCTTGCACCAGGGTGACTCCCTGCTCGTGATACCCGACAATCGTCTGGGGGGCTCTGGTGAAGACTCCCCAAGCTCACTTCCATCGATCCCCTGCACGCTCGACGAGGCATTTCTGGCAGTTCGACCGGGCCACGCGATTTGGTTCGACGATGGAAGGATCGGCGGCATCGTCCGAACCGCGGAGCCACAGCGGATGCTGGTGGAAATCACGCATGCGCCATCGCGGGGGGCGAAGCTACGCCCCGGCAAGGGTATCAACCTGCCCGACACCGATCTGCCGGTTCCGGCACTCTCCGAGAAGGATCTGAGAGACTTGAAGGCTCTGGCTCCCCACATCGATCTGGTGGGGCTCTCGTTCGTGCGCCGGGCCGAAGACGTCATCGCGCTGCACGATGCGCTCGCCAAGCTGGGCGCGGAACGCCTGGGGACGGTCCTGAAGATCGAGACCCGCTCCGGCTTCCAGAATTTGCCGACCATTCTCATGGCCGGCTTGGCGCATGCACCATTCGGGATCATGGTGGCGAGGGGTGATCTGGCCGTGGAGATCGGATTCGAACGCCTTGCCGAGGTTCAAGAGGAGATCCTGTGGCTCTGTGAGGCCGCGCATGTCCCCGTGATCTGGGCGACTCAGGTTCTGGAGAGCATGGCCAAGCGTGGGCAACCATCCCGCGCCGAGGTATCGGATGCTGCGTTCGGTGTTCGCTCCGAATGCGTCATGCTGAACAAGGGGCCGCACATCGTCGCGACGACGACATTCCTCGGCGGTGTCTTGGCCCGGATGAGCGGGCATCATTCCAAGCGAAGGCCCATGATGCGCCGCCTCGCCGTGGCAAACAGGAGATGACGGCACACAAGGCCGTGACGAAGCGGCAGGGACTGGCCCTCACGGGGAAGTGCCCACCCTCTGTCACGAGATTACGATATCCCGAATCGTTCCACGATGGTCCGGGCAAAAACCCGCAAGTCTTCCAGGTGACGCTCCACGATAGAACGGATGACGTTCGGATCGAGCGTCTGATAGTCGTGGACTGCGATATTGCGAAAGCCCACCATCCTGCGCATGCGGTCGGCAAGGTCGCTGGCGATGACGCCATGCTTCGCCAGTGCCTCGAAAGCTGCGCCAACGGAGTCTGGAAGGCCGAAAGCCTCGGTGGTCACCACGTGAGTCGCCAAGTCGATGGTGGCCTGCGCGGCGCGCGTCAGGTTCAAGATGGTGATGTCCTCGATATCGACCGTCGTCAGGACACCGCCGCGCCCGCCTTGCACCTCGGCGATTCGGCTCAAACACCGATCGATGGTCGCCACCTTGGCCAACACGATCTCACGCTCAACCATGGCGGATCCGTTCGATGATGCCCTGCTCGGCCGCTCGCCGAACGATGCACAGATCCTCGTAGCGCCCCGGAACATGAGCCACGAAGTCGACACGGCGCCGGCGGTTGTTCTCCACCACGAGCTGCCCGAACCTCACCACTTGGCGCGCCAACACCGGGGAAGCCCGATCGAGATCGACGAAGTCGACTGGGACCCCGGCGAGCAGCTCGAACTCGCTACGCAACTCGAACAGCTCGGCCGGGTCAGGTCGGGAACGGAACAATGCCGCAATGTCCCAGTCCGAATCCGGGCGTGCCGAACCGGTTGCACGCGACCCGAAGACCCAAAGTGCATCGATCCCCCAACGGCTGTCGAGTCGTGAGATGATCGAAGAGACGGGGCTCGGGAGCTCCACAGGCAACAGATAGCACGGCTTCTGGCGGTCCGACCATCCTGAACGAGATCCTCACGGGTACACCCGCCGAACCACGGCCCCGGTGGCTCGTGTCCCCACGGCTCGCTACACGTTCAGCCGAACCCTTTTCTTGCCGACAACGGCCGTCACTTCCAGCTCGCCGCCAAGCGCTCGCACACAACGCCGCAGGGTCGAAACCAAGTGGTCGTCCCGGCGTTCGAGGCGGGACAACTCCCCCTGGGTCATATCAGCTGCCTCGGCCATGTCGGCCTGGGTGACCCCCAACTCCCGGCGGAGCTCACCGAGATTCAATTCCAAGAGCTCATTCTCTACCCGGCGACGAACCTTTTCGGCACGCTCCAGCGAACGACCCGACCGCTTGATGTCACTCCACTTGTGCAGCTTCATCGAGATGCTCCCTCCAAATCCGCCATCACAGGCCATCCGGGACGAATGTGACCTCGGGCCCTGGCAACGGTACACCGACTCGGTTTCTCTACAGCTTCCGCTAGCGCAACCCGCCTACAGCCAGCGGATCCCCGCCAGCCGTCGCAGCGAACCGGGGGAATCCAGAAACGTGCGCAACAGCCCCCCGAACCCATCGCTGGCGCGATTCAACATGCCGAGCAGGGCACCGGGGTTGCGAGGCGGATCGAGGCGAGCCAGGGTCGCGTCGAGGATTGCTCGCTTGAGCATGGACAAGGACACTCCGGACAGCACACGATGTCCGACCACGACCCAGGTGTCCAGATCCCCGAAGGAGATCACCATCGGCTTTTCGGCAGCGGCGAACGGGGTCGTGTCACGCCCACGCACCAGGGCTTCGATATTGCGGGCTGCGGCGCGGCCCATGTCCATCGCATGGTAGGCCTGCTTGGCCACGGGGTGGGGTAGCTCGGCCACATCCCCCACGACCAACACGTTGCTTTGCTCGGCAGTCTGCAGCGTGGCCATGACCTGGGCCCATTTTCCGGGCTCCCGGCTCAGACCGCACGCGAACAACAGCTCGGGTGCCGTTCCGCCGCCAGTCCACAAGGTGAGATCCGAAGGCAGAACCGAGCCGTCGGTGAGCTCCACCGAACCATCATGGACCTGTTGCACCCGGGTGCGAAGGTGCAAATCTACCGGCATTGCAGCGCAGTGTTGCCGAATCGCGTCGTCGAGTACAAGGGGTGCATCTTCGATGCAACCGCGCGCGGGCATCAACGACATCAATATGCCAGTCCCCGCGTCCCCGAAGATGGCGCAGCAGCTCACCCAGGACCTCGACACCCTCCAGCCCGCCACCCACCACTACCAGCTCCAACCTGTGTCGGAGAGAAAGCAAATGGTCCAGCCGTCTACCGATTGCTTCGCCCTCCGCAATGGATTTGAGTGACATGGCATGCTCGCGAACGCCCGCCACGCCCCCGGTCTGGTTGACCGCCCCCACGGCCACCACACACACGTCCCAACCGTGCTCTCGACCAGAATCGGTGGTCAAGCGGGTGGCTGCCAGATTCAGCTCCATGACCCGCTCCTGAACGAAGTTCGCGCCGTGGCGCCAACACCAATCGGCGTGCGAGATTCTGAGGTGCCGAGGCTGAGCATGGCCCGAAATCAACTCGTGGATGTTGGGCAGGAACTCGAAGTCCTCCCTGGGATCGAAGAGTGACACCGAGTGTCGTCTTCCCAGTGCCTGGGCGGTACACAGACCTGCGAAACCGCCGCCCACGATGGCAATCCGACCACGGGATGCCGAAGCGGGTCCCGTCGCCGACGCTCGGTAATGGCCAATCATCGTGCCCCTGCGCTCATTGGCTCGAACTCGCCGCTTCGGACCACCAGCTCAGTAACCTGTTGAAATCGAGTGACCAGCAGGAGGCGGTCGATCTGGATAGCAACTACGGCGCAGTCCGGCGAAGCGAGCAGTTCAGCCAACGTGTGGTGCCTGGCCAGCAGCACCGCCGTCCAGCGAGCGCGCTCGTCGCCTTCGGTATCGCAGGCTCTGCCCAGCAGAGTGACGGTGGCTGCATCCAGCAGGTCAGAAGGCTGATTGGCTCGGTCATCCAGCAACAGAGCCACCCGGGGCTCGGTCGACAGGTTGGCGAACTTGCGGGTTGCGCGTAGCGTTGCGAACGCTACCTGTGTGAGGTTTTCGGAAGCGGCAATCGCGACCAAGCTCGCGTAGGGTTGGCCGTTCGGCTGCGCCGTGCAGAGCACGGCCAGGAGCTGCTCGCCCAACAGTCGGCGGACTTCTTCCAGCATACCAGCCATTCTGGACGCTCTTATAGACTCAAACCCCGAGCTGCCACAAGGTGCATGGATACGCCTGGCTCGTGAAACCGTACCTCTGGGCTTCGCCTCAGGGGTTGTTCACTTTGCGCCAGGTGATGACCAGAGGGTGGTCGTCAGTCTTGTGTTGCAGCGCATCTACTCCCGAACTGTCACGGAGTGGATCCTGCAGGCTGCACCGCTGCATCGACCTGTCAGGCGGAGCCGGTTCTTGGCAAACCAGCGGTGGCCAAGATCGAGCTCTCATCGAATCCCTGTTGTGCGATGTCGACGAAGCGGATGCGTTCATGCTTGTCGAGCCGGTGCAGTAACCGCCGGCGAGTCAAGGGTCGACGGGATCGCTCCCCAACACGGCGGCGAGCGCGCCCCCGATGTCGGGGTACTTGAAGGCGTAACCCGTGCCTCCGGCCACCCGCGGGAGAACCCGCTGCGACGCCATGAGAACCTCGCTCATCTCCCCGAACGCCAGGCGCAGAGCGGCCTTGGGCACTGGGAGAAACGCCGGGCGGCCCAACGCATGAGCGAGCGCCCGGGTGAACTCTGCATTGGTGACCGGTGTCGGTCCCACCGCATTGATGGCCCCCTTGATCCGGTCATCCGTCATGGCATGCAGCAGAATTCCCACCTCATCATCGAGGTGGATCCAGGGCATCCAATGCCGGCCGTCACCCAGCCGGCCTCCAGCGCCCCAGCGGAAGGGAGCGAGCATCTTGGCCAGGGCGCCGCCGTGGCGGGCGAGCACGATGCCGGTGCGCACGCAGACCACTCGAACCCCCAGCCGCTCGGCGGCCAACGCCTCTTTCTCCCACTCAACGCAGACATCAGCGAGGAATCCGTGTCCGGGTGGTGATTCCTCGTCCAGGGCTTCGTCGCCGCGGTCGCCGTAGTAGCCAACTGCCGAGGCCGAGATGAGCACTCGCGGCGGGTTGGTAAGGCGCGCTAGCCCGGCTACCAGGTTGCGCGTCCCGACGACCCGGCTTTCGCGGATGCTCCGTTTCTGTTCGTCCGTCCATCGATTCGCGGCAACCGGGGCTCCCGCCAGGTTGAAAACCGCGTCGACGCCCTGAAACACGCTGGCCGGCGGAGGTCCGGCCCCCGGTGCCCAGGCGTGGAGCTCCACCCCAGTGACTCGCCCTCGGGCTTGCTCCAGATCCCGGCTCAGTACCCTGGGGTTCTCCAGCCTGCGGACCAGCTCTGTGCCGATGAGCCCCGTCGCTCCGGTCAGCAGCGTCTTCATGTTGGCCTCAAGACTGCAACATAGTTGCGTATTGGTCGAACACAAGTGGCTGAGTTGATCAAGTGGTCCCTGAGTACCTGGCTCGAGAATCGGCAGTCTCTGGCCAACTGGAGGGGTCCTCCGTCCGAGGTCGAGATCACGAGCGCTCCCGATTCAGGCGACTTGGCGATTCGGAGCAACTGGCGGGGGTTCTGTCTGTCCCGCAACCAAACCCCGAAGAAGCCGTCATGTTGACCATTCTTGCACTCGGTCAGGGTGAGCCGGTAGGACCCCTGGCTTCCGTTTGCCTGCACCGTGCCCGTCAGCTTGGTGCTCCAAGGCATCCGGCGACAGGACGAAAGCAAGGAAGTTGCCAGGATCGCAAGGACTAACCATCTCCACGTTGTCATTCTCACTTGCCCCTCAACAGTCGCCCGAAACCATCATTGACCATCTCCCATTCACACAGCCGTAGCCGGCGCTCGCGGTCAGGGTTTCGGAGCAGACGTCAATGACGTAATCACAGCGGGCGGTCTCCGGGGCCGAGCAGTTCCCCGATGGCGCGTGCGGTGGGCACTCGGGCGAATTGCCTGGCAAGGGGCAGCCGTCCCGCAGTGGAGTACACCCATCGGTCGCACCGGCCGCACCACCCGCCGAGCCCCCGCCCGTGCCGGTTCCGCCGTTGGCCACCGAGCCCCCTTCTCCCATCGTTCCGCCCGAGCCACCCGAGCCCCCGGCGAGTTCGGTGGTGCCACCCGCCTGCCCCCCAGTCGCCGGTGACGAATCGTCGTCCGAGCCTTGGCAAGCGGCCAAGAGACAAGCAACTGCAACGATCCTCGCCACGACGGCCTGCATTGAATCCTCCTGCCAATACCTCGAACGCCTGCTGGCGGGCAACTCAGTATAGTCGTGCCATGGAGCAAAGACCGAGAGCAACGAGATTTTGCTCCGCACGTACCGCGCCTCGAAGCCGAAGTCCCCGCAGAAACGCCGTTCCCACCGGTTGTGCCCCTGTCTTTCCCTATGCTCGGAAGTCGTCGTAGATCTTCTTGGCCGCGTTGCGGACCGCGACGTTTGCGCGGGAGCTCAACAGAAGGACGAGGCCCGGGAGGAGAGGGACGTGGTGCCAGAGTTCAACGGAGTCAGGTACGCCAGCTAGTGATCCCGAGGTATCGCGCGCCAGGGGCCAGGACTGGTTCTCCGGAGCCCCCGGGGCCACGCTGGACGGGTTGGGCTGGTTCACCCCGAGAGCCGCAGCAACCGCGGGCGAGAGGGCGCTCCCAAGGACCAGACGCTCGAGCTCTGAGCTACCCAGTCGATCCAGCTCGTGCTTGAGCGCGTCGAGCGTCCGGGTCTTGTCTGGCGTCACGCATCGACGAGTTGATGCCGTGGCGATGGAAACGACTGAGAGAGTAGGGCCACCGTGGCTCGGAGCATGCGGTTCGAAGGGGAACCGGTCGATCTGAAGACGCTGGAAGAGGAACATGCGCGCCGGCCTCTGCCACTGGACCTATCGAAACCGCGCAAGGGTTCTTGAGGCACGCGCAGCTTGCACGGACGATTGGGCGGCTAGTTACGTTCGACCTGGAGTTCGAGGGTGGCGAGCCCTCGCTGCCTCAGCTCCCTCTCCACCGTAACCGACAGCCGGCGACCGATCCCCCTGCGGCCACACTCGGGCGCGAGGGTAGAGCTCGGTCAGGGGGACCTGCCGCCCGCCGGACTCCGGATCGAACCCCAAGGTTGCCATGGCATTGCTGGTCAGTGGGCCGCCTCCCAAGCCCCGATGTCTAACTCCCCACGCCGAAGCGTTGGGTTCCCTGTCGCAGTGAGGCCGAGTCGGGGCTAGGCTTGGCTTCATGGAACGAGGATTTGTCGTGCGAGGGAAACTTCGAGGTCGACGAGTCGAGCTGGATGAGCCCCTGGACGGACTCGACGGCGACGTTGAATTGTTCGTTCGCGGCTTGCCACGCGACACGTCTCGTGCGCCCGACATTCTCGAGGTGATCGCGGGCTTGCCCCCGGGAACCATGAGCAAGTCTGACATCGACGTTCGGATCCAGTCTGAGCGCGGCGAGTGGGATCATCGTGGCTGAACTCTATCTGGACGCTTGCTGTTTCATATGTCTGGTCGAGGGCAAACCAAGTTGGCAGAACGCGGTTCAGCGCCGACTCGGAATGTTGCCCGCAGGTGCACGCATACTCACGTCGCAGCTGTCGCGTCTGGAATGTCGGTCCGGTCCAATGCGTGACAACAACGGTGAGGTGCTTGCACGCTATGACGCGCTCTTCGGGGCCGGACGCATTACCGTGCTCGATCTCGACGCTCCTACGGTGGATCGGCCACATTGCTCCGCGCCACGTTCAACCTCAAGACGCCCGATGCCCTTCACCTAGCGTCTGCCATCATTGGCGGTGCAGCCGTGTTTTTGACGGGTGACTCCGCGCTTGCCCGATGCACCGATGTGGTGGTCGAGGTGGTGACTCCAGAAGGGCACTGAATCACCGGCCCCTAAAGGCGGCGTACGCGACTCAGGCGGGAGGAGATACCGCCCGGGGGAGGGGGCCCTACGCGATCGAACCCGAGGAGTGATGCTGCGATTTTGGCCATGGTGGCGGCAAGAACTGGACAAAGGCGTCCAAGGTGAGCAGAGCACGATCGAGAGAACCCTGGCCGGTGACTGGTCGTGCCTGTCTTCCCCTATGCCCGGAAGTCGTCGTAGATCTTCTTGGCCGCGTAGCGGACCGCGACGTTTGCGCGGGAGCTCAACAGAAGGACGAGGCCCGGGAGGAGAGGGACGTGGTGCCAGAGTTCAACGGAGTCAGGTACGCCAGCTAGTGATCCCGAGGTATCGCGCGCCAGGGGCCAGGACTGGTTCTCCGGAGCCCCCGGGGCCACGCTGGACGGGTTGGGCTGGTTCACCCCGAGAGCCGCAGCAACCGCGGGCGAGAGGGCGCTCCCAAGGACCAGACGCTCGAGCTCTGAGCTACCCAGTCGATCCAGCTCGTGCTTGAGCGCGTCGAGCGTCCGGGTCTTGTCGTTGCGAACCAGAGGGATGGCGAGCAGGCGCAAGAGCTCGCTTCTCGCATAGCGGGTGGCAGTGCCGCGGATCTCCTGCGGCTCGATCAATTCATGCTGCACGTAGTAACGGAGCCGACGAACCGGGAGCTGGGTGAGCCGGAACCATCAGTTCTTCGAGGGACGAGGGCTCCGGTTCACGATGGCTGTATCGCCTCCGTCAAAGACGCGGCTGTCGACGAACGGCAACCCAATGCCCCTGGTCAACGATGCAGAGTGCCGGCCGGCTCGCGCCTGGGACCATGACAAGCCACTCACGCCGTCCGCGGTTGTCTTGTGTCCCGCTGTTGCCAGCCAAACGTGCCGCTCAGCCGCCTCGACGCGCCCCGACAACAATCCCGAACCCTTCGTCCGCCGCACAGCGTTCTGGCACAATGTGCAAAGCCCTGGGTATTCGCCGCCGCCGCCGCGAATCGGCTCAGTCCAATGGCCGCCACCTCCACTGCTCCGCTCCCTTCGAGTGGCTTAGACGGCGACTGACAATGCGAACCTCCGTACGTCCACCGACGTCCGAATCCCCGGATCGCGTGAGCATACAGCCGTGATCGGTGGTCGATCACCGAGTCTCGGTGACGGGTTTTGGGAATCGAACAGGGTTGTCTGTTTGACGCTACAACGGCCGGATCGCGCACATCGGGAAAGGCCCAAGCCCGCGCCCCACGCCCATTAATCGAGGTCGACAACCACTTCACGGTCATCCGGCCACAGGAATGTCTTGTC
>CAZYKT010000047.1:0-33969 GCA_964648165.1 uncultured Polyangiaceae bacterium
GAGGGAATCCCTGGTCGCGCTGGAGGAGCAGCTTGAAGACGAGATCGGTGGTGGGTTTGAGGAGCTGCACGGGACAACCAATGATAGCAGGGAGGGGTAGGGGTGCCTAGACGCACAAAGGAAAGCAAGAACGCGACGGCGTCCCGAATGCACCGCAGCACCCTGGGCAACTCCCTGAGGACCTTCTCCGCCTGCACCCTCAGGACGCGACAACCCCAGTGCGGCCAAGCGGAGCCCGGACCGCAGACGGGGTGAGGGACTGTTCTGGGCTCCCACAGTTGCACCACGCACTCCGGAGCGAAGCCCTGGCCTCCTGCCTCTCGTGTCCATAACGGCGTCCTCCTCGGCGAGGAGCTGGAGCCGCATCATCCCCGCGGGTGGGTGCGGGCGTGTACTCTTTGCACGTGGTCCTGGGTCACGTGCGTGTAGATTTCCGTGGTGCAGACATTGGCGTGACCCAGCAGCGTCTGCACACTGCGAAGATCTGCTCCTCCGAGTAGCAGATGGGTGGCGAAGGAGTGGCGGAGCTGATGGGGATGTACCCGATGCAACAGGCCGGCGGCGGCGGCTGTTGACTTGACGATCTTCCAGAAGCCCTGACGGGTGAGCGCCCCACCGCGCGGGGAGGGGAACAGGAGGTTCGAAGCCCGGCGAGTCGGCTGGCGTTCCGCGTTCGAGCCCTTGGCATCCAGATAGGCCCGCATCCAGTCCAACGCCTGTTCCCCGATCGGTACCAGGCGACGTTTCTGCCCCTTGCCGAGCGCCGAGACCACCCCCCGATGCCAGTCGATGTCTCCCAGCTCCAGACTGACCAGTTCGCTGACCCTTAGGCCACAGGCGTATGCCAGGGCCAGCATGGCTCGATCGCGAAGGCCGCGCAGCGTCCGTGTGTCCGGCGTCGACAGAAGCTCCAGCACTTCCTTGGCGCTGAGCGAGCGAGGCAGGCGTCGACCGGTGCGGGGGTTGTGCATCTGTCGCGTCGGATCGCTGTGCAGCAGACCCTCCCGGGCCAAGAAGCGCACGAAGGTTCGGGCTGCGCAGAGGTGGCGGGCGAGGCTGCGGGCACCCAGGCCAGTCTGGGAAAGGCTCGCGGTCCAGTCGCACAGGGCCGCCACGTCGAGCCCTTCCGGCTGGTCTTGGCCCCGCTCCTCCAGGAACTGCACCAGCTTGTTGAGATCGCGCGAGTAGGCCAAAAGCGTGTTGCGCGACAAGGCCCGCTCCACCCGCAGATGGTCGAGGAACCCGTCCAGCGCAGCAGCCAGGGCCATGGTCCTTCTATGATACGTGACTTTCGCCGAGTGCCCCAGTTTGTTAGCAGGGTGCTGCGGCGCGGATCATGTCGCGTAGCAACGGCTCCGGATCGTCCCGGCGCATGAGGGCCTCACCCACCAGGGCGGCGTCGGCCGAGGTCCGACCCAGGGCCGTGACGTCGGCTGCGTCGCGCAAACCAGAAAGATGGACCCGCACCACAGGGGCGGGAAGGGATGCCAGGATCGCCTGCGCCCGGCCCACGTCGACGCGCAGGGTATCGAGGTCTCTGGCATTCACCCCGACCAGCGTGGCACCGGCCGACAGGGCTCGCTCCGCCTCCTGCTCCGAGGCCACCTCCACGAGAGCCTGAAGGCCCAGGTCACGGGCTGCCGTCAACAGAGCACCGAGCTCGTCATCCTTCAAACAGCGAACGATGAGCAGAACGGCATCGGCTCCATGGGCGCGGGCGAAGTCGAGCTGCACGGGATCCAGAATGAATTCCTTGCACAACAGGGGGAGCGAGCAGGCCTCACGGACACTGGCGAGATCGGCGTAGGAACCGCCGAAGAACGTCGAGTCGCACAGGACGCTCACCATCGAAGCTCCAGCACGCTGATAGGCCCGCGCCCGCTCCGCGGCGCTGAGGTGAGTCGAGAGTTGACCGGCCGAGGGGGAACGCCGCTTGATTTCCGCGATGATCCGCAAGGGTTCGGTCGGATTGCGGCGCAGCGCCAAGGGACGACGGGGCGGCGGTGGGGGCAGCGCGGCCGAACGCATCGCCGACAATTCGGCGCGCTTTTGGGTGACGATGCGCTCCAGGATCCCCAAGCTAGGCTCCTTGCGGGGACCGCCAGGCCATGGAGGCCCGACACCAAGCGTCCAGGTGACGGAGCGCCGCCCCACTGGCAATGACCTCCCAGATCCGCTGAGCGGCTCGTTGGGGCTCGGCGTGGTCCGCCACGACCAGGGCCGCCGCCCCATTGAGGACGAAGGCGTCCCGGCTGGGATGCGGCTCGCCGCTGAGAACCTGCCGGAGGATCGCGGCATTGTGGGCAGCCGTTTGACCCTTGAGGACCCCGCTGGGAAGTGGTGCCAGCCCGAAGTCCTCGGGACGGATCTCGAACTCCTTGGTGATGCCATGGTCGAGCTCGGTGACCCGGGTGGGGCCGTGGGGACTTACCTCGTCGAGACCGTCGTGGCTGTGCACCACCCAGGCCCGCGTGACACCCAAGGAGCCCAGAGCCTTCGCGACCAGGGGACGCATCGAGTCCGAGTAGGTCCCGACCAGTTGGTGCGTCGCGCGGGCTGGATTGGCGAGGGGACCCAGGACATTGAATAGGGTTCGCACGCCGAGCTCTCGCCGCACGGGCACCGCGTGGCGCATGGCGGGATGGTGTTGGGGGGCCAAGAGGAACGCGATCCCGATCTCCTTGAGCATCGAGGCCGAGCCGGTCGGTGGCACCTGGAGATTGACCCCCAGTGCCTCCAACACGTCGGCGCTCCCGGATTGGCTGGAAACCGCTCGGTTGCCGTGTTTGGCAACCGGGATGCCACAGGCGGATGCCAGGATGGCAGCTCCCGTGGAAAGGTTGAGCGTGCCCTTGCCATCCCCGCCCGTGCCGCAGGTATCCAGAACCCTGGCCAGGCCATGGTCCACCGGTACCATGGCGGAGCGCATCGATTCTGCGGCTGCGCCGAGGACGCTGGCGTCCTCGGGAAGCTGTCGGAGTGCGACCAGGAACCCGGCTATCTGCACCGGGGTCCATTCTCCGGCCAGGATGGCATCGAAGGCCCGTCGTGCCGTCGCGGCGGATACGGCACCCTTGGTGTCGATCTCTGCGAATACCTCTTTGACACTCAGCGATGACGTGTTCACAAGGACTCCAGCCAATTGCCCACCAAGGTGGGACCCGCTTGGGTGAGGAACGACTCGGGGTGGAATTGGACACCCTGGATCGGCAGCGTGACGTGGCGCAGGCCCATCAGCTCGCCCTGCTCGCTCCTTGCCGTGATCACCAGGCAGTCGGGAAGAGTTGCCTCTTCGACGATCAGCGAATGGTACCGTGTGGCAACGAAGGGGTTGGGCATGTTGGCGTAGATGTGCCTTGTGTCGTGCTTGATGATCGAGGTCTTGCCGTGCATGAGGCGCTGGGCGCGGACCACCCGGCCTCCAAAATGTTGACCAATCGATTGGTGGCCCAGACAGACCCCGAATATCGGACAGGTGTCGCCCAGAGCCGCCAGGACCTGGAGGGTGATGCCCGCGTCGTTGGGGGTACCCGGGCCGGGCGAGAGCAGGATCCCATCCGGGTGCTGCCCGCGGATCTGTTCAACCGACACCCGATCGTTCAGGTGCACGTCCACCTGCGCTCCCCAGTCCCGCAGATACTGGACCAGGTTGTACGTGAAGGAATCGTAATTGTCGACGACAAGCACCCGCTTCGACACGAGGCCAAGCCTCCCAGAGCCCCATCGGAGCGTCAACGACCCAGCGGGCTACGACCGAAATCTCGCGTTGGCCGTCGGGAGTCATCTACGATCCGGCACATGCCCGAGCGTCGCCTTTCCCACCGCATGCCCCTCAGTATCTACTTCAACAAGTACCTGGACGGTCAGCCGTACCTGTGCCGAGCGCTCGACGTGTCGCGGGGCGGGATCCTCGCGGTCACGCACAGTGAACCCGACGGTGAGCCGAAGGCCTTCTCCCTGGAGCTCCGACTTCCGGGCCAGGAACGGAGCCTCTGGGTGTGGGCCCGCACGGCGAGGCGCGCTGGCCGGAGACAGGCCATCCAGTTCGTGCAAATGAGCCGCGAAGACCGTCGCCGATTGCTGCGCCACCTTTCCGTCGCAAACGCCTGACCCGGTTCGCCCTGGTGCGGCGGGCCCCGATCGCTTCCAAAAACGGCGTTTCAATCTTGCGGCGCGACTCGCCGTTCGGTACGGTCCCTGCACTTCACGCCCACCGTCCGTTCGCCCTGGCGGATGGACGATTCGGATCAGCCCCGATGTCAGACAACAAGCCGAAGATCGATCTCAAGTCCCGTCTAGGCAAAAAGACGGTTAGCTCTCCGAGCGGCCCATCAATTCCTCCGCCAGTGGGCTTGTCCCGTCCTGGCGCCGTACCCCCGCCTCCTTTCGGACGCACTGTACCCCCGGTCGACGCCTCCAACCCCTACTCCGCCATCGACGCAGGAAGCGCGCCGGCTCGTGTGGAGCCTCAAGCCATCAAGGTGGAGATGAGCGAGGAGGTGCGCCACGAGCAGAAGAAGCAATCCAAGAAGGCGCTCGTCCTCACCGGGATCATGAGCCTGGTTGGCCTGATCGTTGGATTCATGATCGGTGGGGCCAACGAGCGGAGCAATGTGGCATCTCAAGCGCTGAAGGACGCCGAGGAGCTGGCCAAGGAGATCAGGGGCTCCTACGAGGCCGCGGAAACCCTGGCCGACACGCTGAAATCTGCCCGTGAGCGCCTGAGCAGCCAGAAGTTCCCCGAGGAAGAGATCAACAAGTTGGGCGATCTTCGGATCCCCTTCGGTGGTGACAAGCTGGGTGGACGCAACATCGGTCGGTTCCGCAAGGAGGTCTCCAGCGGGCTATTGGCCTATGCCAGCGCCAGTGAGAAGGCCAATGAACAGATCGAGACGGTCCAGCGCGTAACGCGCGGGGCGCGTAAGTTCATCGAGGAGATGTTCGCGCAGGGGACCAACCCCAAGATCCAGTGGGCTGCGGTGGCCGACAACGGTTCGGGTGGTCCCTGGCTGACCATGCTGGGGATCCCGGAGCCGTTCGCCGCCAAGGCGGAAAAGGGCTGGCCGGAGAGTGTGAAGTTCAAGATCGGCGGCAAGGACGTGTCGGTCAAGCGCTACACCAAGGGTGATGTCCTGGCGACCGATCCCCTGTTCATCCCCATCGATCCGACCACCCAGGGCACCGTGTGTCCCGCCGATACGGCCTTCCGTGTTGCCCGACAGATCCAAGACCTCGAGAACCTGCTGCGCGGCGTCAAGGAAGAGGGCGGCCACGAGGAGAACGGGATTATCGACGACGGTCGAGCCCTGGAAGAAAAGCTGAAGCAGATCGGGCGTCCCGGATAGGACGATCCCGAGCTTCTGATCCTGTCCTGCGACGCGAATCGGATGGTTGGGTGCGGCAAGGGATGCTCCCGCGCCGCACCAGCCGTTTGGGGGGGCCGGCTTAGTCCGGAGGCGGCCGCCCCGAGCGCGGAGCGATGCTCTTGGCCTCGAGGCGATGGCTGACCTCCACGCGGCTGACCTGTCGTTGGTCGGAGCCCCGAATCACGAAGTCGAGCTCGAAGGCCGAGAACCTAGTTCCGACCGGGGGAACGCTGCCCAGGTGGGAGACGATGAGTTCACCCAAGGATTTGTCGTTGCCATCCACGGGGAGGAACTGCCCCAAGTAGCGTGCCAGATCGACGATGGGGATCGCGGCATCGACCATCAGGCGTCCCGCCCCCAACTCGACGATCAGCGGCTCCTCTCGGTCGGGTTGGTCCCGGGTGTCGCCCACGATCCGCTGCAGCAGATCCTCCTGGGTGACGATCCCACTCATGCCGCCGAACTCGCCGAGCACCACGGCCAGGTGCTGACCATGGTGGCGCATCTCGCGCAGCAGGTCGAGGGCCGGTCGTGTCTCGGGGACGAACAGGACAGGGTGGTGGAGAAGGCGGGGCAGTTCCAGCGAATCGAGCGGTTGTCCGCCAGTCAAGAAGCTCAAGAGATCCTTGACGTTCAGGATCCCCACCACGTTGTCGATTCGCCCCTCGTACACCGGATACCGCGAATGCCCCTCCGCAATCACCCGGTTGATTACCTCGGCGGTGGACTGGTGCAGTCCGATGGCCGAGACGTGGGCACGGGGCACCATGATGGCTCCCACCACCAGCTCACCCAGGCCCAGGGTGTTGCCGAGCTTCGAGGCTTCTTGTTGGGCGATGTTCCCGGTCCCTGATTGGCTCCCGATGACCTCCGCGTTCTCGTCGCATCCGAGCGGGGCATCGGAGCGGCCCCGCTGACCCAGCCAGTGCAGGGGAGCGGCGATAGGGGCGGCCAGGAGCTCGAAGGGCCACAGCCACCGAATCAGCAAGGGCGCGGTGGTTTCGGCGGTGCGGGTGGCCACCGCGCGAGCCATCTGCGCCGGGATACCGAAGGCGACCAGGGTCGTCAGGGATGCAAACACCCATCGCCAGGCCCCCAGCTGGTCCGGCAGGGCGTCGCGCAGCGCCAGCGCCGACAGGGTGATCCCCAGAATGCGCATGACCATCCAGCGGGCCTCGATGACGCTGCCCTGCTCCAGGTACCGGGACAGGGCCCGCGCCGGACCCCGCGGCAGAACCTCGCTCAGGGTGCGTTTACGGGCCTCGGACAGTCCCGCGCTGGCGGTGCTGGCCGCGGCAAATACCGAGGCGGCGGCTGCGGGCAGGGCGGCCGCCACGAGTCTTGGCAACAGATCGAAGGGTGGATCCAAGGGGTCACTCGGCCGCGGCGCGGCGTTGGGTCTCCTTGATAGCCAGATTGCATGGGAGTACGCAACTCGCCTCCCCGTTGTGCCGAATCCTGGGAATGTCGCTCGACGCGGTTCGGCTCAGACCTCTCAGCCCTGCGCCCGCTGCACTTCCCACGGCGAGGGAGCGTTCCATGGCATATTTGGCGTTTCGAGACCGGTTGCGCGCAGCCGGCGGCGCCACAACG
The DNA here is from genome assembly GCA_964648165.1 of uncultured Polyangiaceae bacterium. GTDB lineage: Bacteria > Myxococcota_A > Polyangia > Polyangiales > Polyangiaceae > FEN-1139. The sequence goes on from CAZYKT010000047.1 coordinate 6,960, forward strand.
CCAGCGCCGCCCGTCGCGGTTCATGGGCCAATCGGAGCGAACGCGCCGAAGGCGAGCGCCGTCCCACCCGAACGCCGAGGCCGGGAGCCGGACCGGGACCCTGGCACCGAGTCTGACCAGCCGCTCTCGTCGCCCCAGCAGTCCGAGCCGAGCCTGCCCGTGCTCGACCGCCCCAGCCCTGTGCCCTTGGTGGTGCCGTGCGGCCCGAATCTGACTGCACCGGTTCCGACGTCGGAATTTTCAGCCCTGTTGGAGGATTGGGTCTCACAGATCGCGTGGTCGACGCGGCGCGGGAGCCGCGCGATGCGCCTGCAAATCGGCAAGGGCCACCTGGCGGGAACGGTGGTGGTGGTCCGGGAGATCAACGGAAGGGTTGCGGTCGATCTGGAGCTCGTTGCAGGGCAAGACCGCGAACAGTGGGAGTCTCGTCTCCGCGAGCGGCTGGAGCAAAAAGGTGTGGAGGTGGAAAGCCTCAACGTTCGCTAGGGCAATCTGTCACCGGGGCGAATCCGCGCACCACGGCCAAGTGTCCCTCGTCTTGCCACCTTGCCAGGGCCACCAGTTCGCTTTTCGCATCCAGGCAGGCCAAAAGCGGCACAGCATCGGGGGATGCGCTTGCCGTTGAGGCGTCACTCATTTGGAGCTGACTCGATTCGATGACCTGACCGCAGCGCGCGCGACGCACCGCGTCCTCGGAAAGGACGACCAGGGGCAGCACGCGTTGGACGGCCTGCGCAAGGGGCAACAGCCTGGGGGGTTCAGACGGGGGCCAAGCGATGGCTTCGTCGATGGCAAAGGGACCGCTCGTCAGCCTCCTCAGGGCCCCCAAATGGGCGAAAACGGCGAGCTGCTCCCCCAAATCACGAGCGAAGGAGCGCACATAATAGCCCTTCGACACCCAGAGCTCGACATCCAGGTCCTGTTCCGTGCGGTTGCACACCGTCAGCGAATGCACGTGCACCTCGCGAGCGGAACGAGGTACCGCGTCACCCCGTCGATGGAGGCGATGGGCTGGGACGCCACCGTGTTTGATCGCGCTCAGCGCTGGCGGCAGTTGTCTTTCGCGGCATCGTTCGAACTCTAGCGCCCGTTGCAGGGTGTCGTCCCTCAGCCATCCTTGGGCAAGCTCGATGCGATCAACGACTTGACCCGTGGCGTCATCCGAATCGGTGCGCGCTCCGAATACCACCTTGGCCCGATAGCGTTTGCTGGAGCCGCCCAGCAAGAAACTCAGCTTGGTCGCTTCTCCGACCAGCAGGATCAACACCCCGGTTGCCATGGGATCGAGCGTTCCGGCGTGACCCACCCGTCGGGTTCGCAGCAAGCGACGGGCCTGGGCGACGATGTCGTGGCTGGTTGGTCCCTGCGGCTTGTCGACGACCAGCAGACCCGCGGCTGACATCACACCAACCCGGACCTTCCGGCTGGCGCATGGGCGGTTCTCCATCCTGCGACAACCCGGATGCAACCCGGAAGCTCGACTGATAGACCGGTCAGCTCCAACGTGCGCCGCCCGCGCGTCCGAGTCGGTCTGTCGAAGCAAAGCGCGTCACCCAGCATCGGAGGCGCAATGTACGTCATCCTCCCCCTCGTGCCATGTGGGACAAGGGAGGATGGTTGGCGACAAATCGTCCGCACCTGAGGGTTCCTGGAGCCCGTGGACCACGCAGAGCCCATAGACCAGCTATTCTGGTCGAGACACGAGCTACGTGAGGGGTCCCGAGGAGGCATGCCTTCCGCCCCGGGGTCGGCGTCGGAATGTCTCGCCGAACGGCCGACGGATGGAGTAATATGAAAAGGATGGGGTCGTTGCGCGCAACCTCTGAAATCCGAGTCGGTCCCTACGTGATGGGCGAACGCTTGGGTGCCGGGGGAATGGCTGAGGTCTTCGTGGCGCGACGCGCCACGGACGGTGGCTTGGGGCCCCGCTACGCCATCAAGCGTATCCTCCCCCAGCTGGCCAAGGACCCCCGATTCGTTGCCATGTTCTGTGACGAGGGACGAATCTGTGCGGCCCTGGATCACCGCAACATCGTACGGGTGGTCGACTTCGGTGAGGACGCCGGCCAGCTCTTCATGGCCATGGAGTACGTTGACGGAACGTCGTGCGCGCGCCTGTTGCGCACCGCGGCGGCTCGCGGGCGACGGTTCCCCATGGCGGTGGCCTTGTATATTGCTCGGGACGTCCTGCACGCCCTGGCCTACGCCCATGAGGCACGGGACGAAACGGGACGTTCCTTCGGGATCGTGCATCGAGACGTCTCTCCCGGGAACATCCTTCTAAGCTCCCACGGTGAGGTCAAGCTCTCGGATTTCGGGATCGTGCGCAGTGAGTTCATCGCCCGACGCACCTATCCGGGGGAGCTCAAGGGCAAGATTGGCTACATGGCGCCCGAGCAGGTGGTGGGAGCGGAGGTCGATCCTCGCAGCGACCTGTTCGCGGTGGGGATCGTGCTGACCGAGCTTCTGCTCACGCGGCCGCTGTTCCCGGGGCGTTCGGAGATGGAGATCCTGACCCAGATCTACGAGGTGGATCTGCGAGTCTTGGAGGAGAACGAAAAAGAACTGCCCCCTCGACTGGTCGACGTATTGCGCTGGGCGTTGAAGAGGAATCCCGACGATCGCCCGGCCTCGGCGCGCGCCTTGGGGATGGCACTGGACCGGGTGGTCACCGAACAGGGGCTGACGCTCAACGCCGGGATCCTGGTGGACTGGTTGGCGGAGAATCAGCTATTGCCCAGCCAGAGCGGTGTGCGGGTGGCCACGCCCGCCCCGCGGATCCCCGCTTTGGCCCCGAGTGACAGGGCCGCGCCAGCCGCGGTTTCCGAACAGGACACACCGATTGCCACCCAGCCCAGGGCCAGCAGCCCCGCGACCGTGTACGAGGTTCGACTGAGCAATGGGGACGTCTTGGGGCCACTGGGGCCGCTGCAGCTATTGGAGAGCTTCGCCACGCGGCGCCTGCCCCTCGATGCGATGGTGGTGAAGAACCAGGGGCGCCCTCGGGTTGCGCGGAACCTCAAGGAGCTGGCCAGTGTGGTCGTCGTCGAGCAATGGATGGACGTGGTCATGACCGCTCGAGACGCTCAGAGACACCCGTTGGACCGTGCCGCCCTGGGGTCGTTCCTGTATGGGCTGGTGGCCCGGCGCAGTTCGGGGGTGTTGGTGATGGCCGATCAGTCGCGGAGGTTGGCGGTCGGATGGGAGGCTGGGGTTCCGCGTACCGCGGTTTCCTCGGATCGCGATCTCTTGTTGGGAACGCGACTGGTGCGAGAGCGATTGATCAGTCCCAAGCAACTGGCCCAGGCCACGGAGTGGCTGGTTTCCAGCGAGAATGCGGCCGATGCGGGGGCGGGTCGCCTGGGTGACGTGCTGATCGAGCACCAGTGGTTGGAGCCAACCGAGTTGTTGCGGGTTCTGGTCAACCAGCTCGAGGGGCGGATCGTGGAGCTCTGCAAGTGGACCCAGGGCGACTTGTGCTGGGTCGAGGGGATGAAGTTCCCGCATCGGGGGCTGCGCACGATTGCCGCGCCTTGGACGTTGATCAGCGCATCCATCCGGGAAGGTTTTGGGGAAGTCGAGCTCCGCGAGCTGTTGAAGCCAGCCCTCGACGATCCCCTGGCGGTGAACCCGGTTCCTCCGGTGATGCCCGGCCAGCTGGGGTTTTTGCCTTCGGAGCTGGAAGCGCTGGGGTTGGCGCGGGGCTGTTCGTCCCTTGGTGAATTGCTCAGGACCGTGGGCGCTTCGCGGCGCATCGCCCCGAAGGACGTGCTTCTGACCGTGTACATCGCGCTCAGCTCGGGGATTCTGGTCAGTCCGGGCTGGTTGCCGGGAGGTATCAACCGAGGGGCCAATCCGCTGGGCTATTAGAATGGGGTGCCCTCGCGACGCAGCGTCTTGACGATGCTGTTCGTCACTGTCTCCCGCCCGTACTCGGACAGATGGTGACGAATCGTGCCCAGGTTGATGGGCTTGCGCAGCGCAGCGCAGCCGGAGTCACGGATATAGTCTGCGGTGTCTTTGCCCAGGGTACCCCCGGTCACGAACAAGAAACGTTTGGCGAGGTCGGGGCGACGTTCCAGGATGCGGCGGTGCAGCGCGGTCCCGTCCGCACCCGGAAGCATCAGGTCGCAGATGACCAGATCCGGATCATAGGTGGTTTCGGTCAGGCCAATTTCCGCTTCGGATGCGGTTGCGGCCTCGCGTACCACATGCGGTCTCAGGGCGCGCCGTGCTGCCCGGGTGAAGACCGGATCGTCGTCAACGACCATGACGTGGCGAACCGGTGATTCGGCTGGTGGCTTGAGTTGCGCAGCGTCGGAGTCGCCGTGTTGTGAGGCGGCAGCGGCCAGCGCCGGGAGCATGATACGGTAGGTGGTTCCACCGACCTCGAGGGGCACGACCTCGACATGACCGCCGTGAGCCACCGCCACGTCACCGGCCAGCCTCAGCACCAAGCGTCGTTGCTCGTCGGGACGGGAACCGGCGAACGGAGTTCGGTCGAGCTCTCGCAGCATACCGCCGTCGACGGGGGCACCGAGATCGTCGATGGCCAGTACGACACGAAGACGTTCCGTGGCCGTGCGCACCACGACGTGAGGCAAGACGCCCGGACGCTCGCGTACCGTCCCGGCCAAAGCCAAAAAATCAATCGTCATCTGGAGCAGCGCTTCTCGGTGTCCCGAGACGTAGGCGCCGGGGACCAAGTGGGTTTCCAGAAGGATCCCTCGTTCCTCCAACTGGGGGCGCATGATGGAACAGGCCTCACGGGCCATCTCACTCACGTCGAGGCTCTGCGGGCTTCGCTTCTGGGTTCCCAGTTGACCGAGTTGATCGGTGGTGTCGCGGAGCCGCGCGATGACTGCGCCGATTTCCTCGGTCAGCTCCGCCAGCTCGGCCACCGCACCTCCCAGGGGCGTGTCCCCACCCTCCGAGAAGATGGACAGATCCGTCAGCAGGCGACGTTGTTCTTCGTGCTGCAGGGCGAGGGCCGCCACCGGCCCCTCCAGTTCATGGCTGACGCTGGCTCCCCACAGGGCGACACTGGTGTGTCCCTGCTGGGACAGGTCGACGGGTGCGGGTCGCGGCAGGGCAGGGGGTGGCTGTCGCGAAGCAAGAACCAGCCCCAACAGCGCGCTGGCTGTTTCGACGAACGCGACGGTATCTTGGTCCAGGTTCCGGCCGGAGGGGAACAACAAGACGATGGCCCCCAGGGGTCGTTTCGTGTCAAAGATGGGGGTTGCCAGAAACGCGGTGCATCCGGTGACCGCAATCTGACCGGCGAGCGGAATCCCCTGTCGGTCGCTTCGCACGTCCTTCGCCATGACCGTCCGTTGGTTGGTCATGGCGTGCTCGGCCAAGGCCAGGACTGCCTTGCGCGTCGGCTCGGCCAAGGCTTTGACCTCGTCAAGACCGTGTTCGGCGGCCAGCACGCCCGGACGATTGCTCAGGGCGACAGCCCCGGCCTGCGCCCGGGTCGGCCCGAACAGGTGATCGAGGAGCAGCGCCGTGCCGGCGACGGAATTGCAGGTGGCCAACTGCTGGACGATGCTGCGCAGAGCCGTGGTGCGTTGGCGGTGGACGGGGGAGGGCACGGGGAGGGGGTGGTCCAGATGCGCTGTACCAGCCCTAGGGCTGGAAAGGTCGCGGGAAGGAGGAATTGAGACTCTGCCAGGCCGAGCCGAGGCTGAGCAGGGTCTCCTCTTGGAAGGGTGGCGCAAGGATCTGCAGGCCCACCGGAAGTGGTGGGCGATCGGGTCGAGCTGGGGTCGGTCGTGCCGGCAGGCTCAAGCCGCACAACCCGGCGAGATTGCAGGGCAGCGTATAGACGTCACCGAGATACATGCTGAGCGGATCATCGAGATGCTCCCCGAGGCCGAACGCGGGGGTGGGAGTGGTGGGAGCCACGATGGCGTCGACCTGCGTAAAAGCCTCTCGGAAGTCTTCGCAGATCAGCGTGCGCACCTGCTGGGCCTTCTTGTAGTAGGCGTCGTAGTAGCCGGCGCTGAGCACATAGGTTCCCAGCAGGATGCGGCGTTTCACCTCGCGGCCGAAGCCTTGGCGTCGCGTCGCCCCATACAATTCGCAAAGTCCCCCATTGTGCGGTTCCACGCGCAGCCCGAAGCGGATCCCGTCGAAGCGCGCCAGGTTGCTGGACGCCTCCGCCGTGGCCAGGATGTAATAGGTCGCGACACCGTACGGGGTGTGAGGCAATCGAACGCGGCGGATCTGGCAGCCCCGCTGGGCCAGGGCGTCCACCGCCTCCCGGACGCTCTTCTCCACCTCGGGATCGAGACCGGCGCCGAAATATTCCTCGGGGAGACCGAGCCTGAGGCCCCGCACGTCGCGCTGGCATGCCGCCTCGTAGTTGGGGACTTCGACCTGGGAACAGGTCGAATCCTTGGGATCATGGCCGGCGATCACGGACAGGAGGCGTGCGGCGCTCGGCACATCCATCGCCATCGGTCCAATCTGATCCAGGCTGGATGCAAACGCCACCAACCCATACCGAGAGACTCGCCCGTAGCTGGGTTTGAGACCGACCACGCCGCACAGTCCTGCCGGTTGCCGGATGGAACCGCCGGTGTCGCTCCCAATGGACACCGGGGTCATCCCAGCGGCGACGGCCACCGCACTGCCCCCACTGGAGCCGCCCGGAATGCGGGTTGGATCCCAGGGGTTGAGGGTTGGACCCAGGGCGCTGTTTTCCGTGGACGAACCCATGGCGAATTCGTCCATGTTGGTCTTGCCCACCAGAAGGGCATCCTCGGCACGCAATCGCTCGACCACCGTGGCATCGAACGGGGGCCGCCAACCCACTCGCTGGGCCGCTCCCGGCTCGGACTGCCCGGTGCGCAGCAGGATCCGCGAGGCGCAGGTGGTGGGGGCGTCCTTGGTACACAGGGCGTCCTTGATGGCGATGGGGACTCCCGCCAAGCGCCCCAATGGTTCCCCCCGTTGCCGACGCTCATCCAGTTGGCGAGCGGTCTGCATGACCGAATCAGCGCACACCGAGAGGAAGGCATTCAGATGCTTATGCTCTTCGATTCGGCGCAGGCTTGCCTCGGCCATCTCCACGGCCGTTACCTCCCCGTTCTTGACCCGATCGACGATCGTACAGATGGGCAGATCCAACATGCCTATCCCTCGTCGACGAAGGCAGGGACGGCGAATCCCCCCGGTTGGGTACGCGGACCCTCGCCGAGGGCGAGGGCAGTGGCAAGCCCCGTCACGGTGCGGTCCTCCCGAAGTGGCGCCTCGGTCACCGAGACATGGGCGGTGGGCTGGACCGAGGAGGTCTCAAGCTCGGAGAGCTTCTCCACATACTGTACGATTCTGTCCAAGTCGGTCCGGAACGCCTCGACCTCGTCGTCCTCCAGCTCCAAGTGGGCGAGTCGGGCAATGTGGCGGACCGTACTACGTTCGATGGTCATGCAACTCTCAGGCTTCCCAAGCTAGCTTTCTACCATCCTTGGGGGTTGGCGGGAGAGTGTACAGTGCCTTCGTCGTGTCGGCCTTCCGATCGGTCGAGGCGGTGCGATGGTTGGGGTCTTTCCTTCGCCCTCGAGTGTCGCGATTCGGACCCGGCGTGTGGTTTGGGCGGAGATCGCGGTGGGCGGGTCCCTTCCCACGCAATCGAGCCTGGAATTGCCCGACACGCAATCGTGACGTCCCCCATTCCAACCCGCGCAAGTTTTCTCGGGGGGTCTTGTGCTGCGTGAGCCATTCGATTCCGCCGACTGGGGTCAACCGGTTCCAGGCACCGTCTATCGCGTCGTATCGTGCCTGCAGAGTGCCACGGCCCGTCCCAGGTATCTGGTGGACGACCGCCGGGTGAAACGGCGGTTGGCATTGACAACGCTTCCCATCCAGGGGGATTGGGGCAGCCCGGCTTGGCGACAAAGGATGGACCAGTGGGGTGAGCTGACCCAGCTGGGTGAGCCGGGTCTGCTGGGCCTGGAGGACTTCGGCATCACGAGCGAAGGTTGGGCCTACTACGCGACGGCGTATCATCCCGGTGAGTCCGTTCGGCAACGCATCGATGGCGCGAGGCGACTCGGTCACGCTGAAGCCTTGGCGCTTGCCGACGCGGCGCTGGGAGCCTTGGTGCGGATGCACGAACAGGGGATGGTGCACGCCAACCTCACACCGGCTCGGCTCAACTGGGCAGGCGATTCGGAAACCTGGCTGTGTGATCCTGCACTGGAGGAACCCGACTTTTGCCATTTTGCACCACGGCCGGCGTCCCGCCCCGAAACAACCCTGCGCTATCTGGCACCCGAGCTTCTGCGTGGGGAGCCCTTGACCGATCGGGTCGACATCTATGCATTGGGGGTGATCCTGTTCGAGGCGCTGACCGGCCAGCATCCGTTCGATTGGGTGCTGGCGGCTGACGCGGGAACGTCCTGGTCATTCGCCTCGACCGATCGATGGGTCCGGGTTGCTTCAGCACCCTTCGGGGAGCTTCTCCAATCCATGCTCAGTTCCAGCTCGAGGCAGCGTCCCGGCGCGCAGAATGCTCGCGCCACCGTCCGTTGGCTTCTTGGTCACCGGCACGAGCCCTGCGGCGCGGACTCTGCCGACGGGGACGAATGGAACGTGACGGAACGGGGCGGTGCGGACTGCACCGACAGGGACGAATGGGGCATGACGGAACGGATCCTGTCAGTCACTCCGGCGGGTGGCGCCGACCCGACGGATCAGACTACCAAGAACGACGGCGCCGACTCTGGTCAGGGAGCCTTCGACACCGAGGTCGTGCCATGCTCCTTCGAGACCGATGCGACTCAAGATCTGATCGAAACCCATCGAGTCGAGCTCGATGGGGCTGCCGGAGTGGCCACTGCTCAGCCACCGCAAAAGGTCGGGATCACGGTTCGGCCAAGGTTCCTGTTGGCGGCGTGTCTGGCAATGGGTCTGGTCACTCACGCTCTGACGGTTCTTTGCTCGGCGGGCTCAACCGACTCAAGCCCCCAGGCGCGACGGTTCGCACCGTCAACGAGCGCGGTTCCCCCGCGCCTGACCGTGAACGCGAAGGCCCCCGCCATCTCTGATCCGATGCCGCTGACCGTGAACGCGAAGGAGCAACCGATCCTTCATCCTCAGTTCAGCTTGGACGCCACGGGACTCCGCGAGGCTGCTCCCTCGGAGAGAGGGCTCGGATCCACCGACAGGACGGTGAGTCGGCCCACGGTGACCCCAACAAGGAGAGGACGGCGCAGTGCGAGGGGCCTGACGTCGACCGCGGCCCGGCGAGCTGGCTGCTCGACATGGGAGTGTCTCTTCCAGGTGGGCCCGCAACGGCGCTGAACGAGTCGCCGTTGTTCGGTTCTTCTCCGCTCGTAATTGTCCGTTCTGGGTGGGAAAACGGCCCGGTTTCCGAATACGTGTCGATCCAGCCCGGCGATTCGAGTAATGAGGGATCTGGAACCCCCATCGGCGACCCGGCTGGATTTGCCCAACGGCCCCGCTGGGTTCGGTTCGCCAGGAGAGCCTCAGTATGGCGCGACGCTCCAAGAAGCAACGCCCTCCCCAAGTTCACACCACCAGCGACGGCAAGTCGGGCCCGTCTGACAAGGCGGAGAGCCAGAGTGTCGGTTCGCAAGCTGGTCCCGCCGGCTCGGATCGGGCCCCGCCCAAGTCCAATGGATCGAGCGACAGACCCGCATCGGTGAAGTCCATGGGGCCGCTCAGCATCGCGCCCGGCGCGTTGACGAGCGCAATCGACGACGCCTGGGGTGAGGACGACGAGGCAGAAGAAGGAGCGGGGGCCGAGGCAGCGCCGAGCATTCCCCCATTGGTATCGCCGGGTCCGTCCGCAGCCGACTCGGGGAGTGCGAATCCCTCGGTGCAGCCGACCCGTATCAGCTCGGTCGCGCCCAGCGGCTCCAACTCGAATCGACTCGGCTCGACCTCCGTTCCCGCACCAGCCAGCAACCCGCCCCGCGGAGCCGATGCGAAGCCTTCGGGTGTCACGGGGGCCGCCAAGCCGCTTTCGGGGAGCCCTGCCCCAGCGGAGCCGGTCAATCCTGGGGTTTCTCCCGTCGCAACGACGAAATCTGGCGCTGGCGCGTCGCAGGGGGGGGAACAGTCACCCGCAGCGGACGGTCCCATGCCATCCTCCAGCACGCCGCCTGGTTCGGGGAGCCGAGGCCAGACGATGACCGGTGGGGCTGGGATCAGTCCCCTGGCAGGGCGAAGCTCCCAGCCGCCACGAGCCACCAACGGTGCCTTGTCGTCCGCGCCGCCGCGAGCCGCGAGCACGGTCTCACAGATCCCTCGGGCCAGGACCCGTGCCACCGGTTCGGAAGGGGTTTCCTCGAGACCGGGCGCGCCTGAGCCGTCTGCCAGGAGCGAACCACCCGCGGCCAAGGACACCGGGACGAACGAGTCCGCGCCGCCCGAGGCACCGGTCGCGGCCGTGCAACAGGCACCCGCGGAGTCGGCACCCGTTGCCGGAGGCGGACAGCCAGACTCAAGGGACTCTGACGAAGCTGTTCCGAGCGAACGCAAGGATTCGAAGTCAGCCTCGGAGAGCCCGACCACGGCCGAGGAGTCCCCGGAGTCCGCCAAGAAGGCGACTGCCGAGGAGCCCCCGAAGTCCGCCAAGAAGGCGACTGCCAAGGAGCCCCCGAAGTCCGCCAAGAAGGCGACTGCGGAGGAGTCCTTGGCATCGAGTCGCGATGCCGAAGCCGCGCCGGGACGCACCGAGAGCCCGACAACGGAGAATGCCGGAGGATTTCCCAAGTGGCTGATTCTCTTGGCGATCCTGGCCCTGGGCCTGATCGTTGTCCTGTTATTGAACAAGTCGAAGGCGCCGCCCGCCCCTGAGGATCTGAGTCAGGGTACGGAGCCGGCCGCCCCTCTGGACCAAACCAAGACCGATACCCAACCCATAGCGGAGCCGACGCCATCGCCCAGCGAGGCGGTGAACGAGGGAGCGAGCGCCGCACCGGAAGCGTCGGCTGCTCTGCAGGCGTCGGCTGCACCGGAGGCGTCGGCTGCGCCGGAAGCTTCTGCTTCTGCCAAGGAAACGACGGACCGCGTGGTTCGTGTGGAGATCCAGCCCCCGGACTCAAAAGTTGCCGTGCGCGGCAAGACGGTTTCTCCCCCCTGGGAATTCACCATAGCCAAGGGCAAGAAGGTCGTCCTAGAGGTGGCGCATCCTGGCTACATCACTCGGCGGGTCATTCTGGATGGGTCCAAGGAACTCGTGCAGATCGGGATGGTGACAGTGAGGGACGCGGCGCGGAATCGCGCGGCGGCGTCCAAATCCAAGGGCGCGGATGGGTCCACGGGCGCGGCGCCTGCCTGGAGCTCTGCGAGCGATTCCGACGTTCCCGCAGAGCCCTGAACCCCGGTCAACGAGAACGGCCAACAGGCCGCCTTTACTGGACACCTCCCTTGGCGTAGAAGTCGCCGCCCCGGGTTTTGGCCCGGGTACCACACACGCCTGCACGTTAACGTCGAGCCCGGTGCTTCGCGACCCAAGCGAGGTTGGTTCGGCGGTGGGGCGGAGGAACCAACCGAAAGGACCCATCCCATGACCGACATCAGCCCTGAAAGCGAAACCGAGCGAGAGACGGAGCATCCGCACACCCGGGACCCTGCGCAGCCTTTGACGGTGCGCGATCTGTTCGAGGCCGGGGTGCACTTCGGGCACCAGACCAAGCGCTGGAATCCCAAGATGCGAACGTACATCTATGGCGCCAGAAGCGGGATCCACATCATCGATCTCGATCAGACCGTCCAGCTCTTCAAGCGCGCGTTCGAATTCGTCACCGAAACCGTGGCTCGTGGAGGGCATGTCCTTTACGTGGGGACCAAGCGGCAGGGAGCGGAGATCGTCAAGGAAGAGGCGGCACGTGCCGGCCAGTTCCACGTCACTAACCGCTGGCTGGGTGGGACCCTGACCAATTTCCGCACCATGAAGGGTGGCCTGGAGCGACTCAAGACCATCGAGCGGATGCGCGAAGACGGAACCTACGAGCAAATCCCCAAGAAGGAGACGATCCGCCTGGAGAAGGAGCGGGCCCGTCTGGAGAAGTACATCGGTGGACTCAAGGGAATGGCGGCCCTGCCGGCCGCTGTGTTCGTGATCGATCCGGATCAGGAGGCGATTGCGGTCAGCGAGGCCCGGCGCCTGCACGTCCCCATCATCGCCATCACCGACACCAATTGCGATCCGGATCAGATTGACTACGTGATTCCCGGCAACGACGACGCGATTCGAAGCATTCGCCTGATCACGGCGGCCATCAGCGACGCCTGCGTTCTGGGAATGGCCCGGCATCGCGATATCGAAAACAACCGCGACGCACGGGACGGTCAGCGAGGTCCCGACCGTGGGCCAGAAGCCCAAGTCTTGTACCGCGGACGTCCCGGCGACGCTTCCGCTTGACGTGCCACCTTGTAGAATTTCGGGAGAGCGACGATGCAGGTCAACATGCAGCAGGTCAAGGAGTTGAGGGACCGAACCCAGGCCGGCCTCAACGATTGTCGTAGCGCGCTGATCGAAGCCGAAGGCGACATGGACAAGGCGGTCGAGGTCATTCTGAAGAAGGGTCTGGCCAAGAGCGCGAAGCGCGCCGGAGCGGTTGCCGCCGAGGGTTCGGTCGCCGCTCGGGTCGCCGCGGATCGCAAGAGCGGTGTGCTGGTGGAGGTCAATATCCAGACCGACTTTGCCGCGCGCAACGAGGATTTCCTGCGCTTCTCCAAGGATATCCTGGATCTGGCAGAGAAGGCTCCGGACGGGGCCGAGCTTTCGACCCTTAAGTATCCGGGATCCAGCCAGACGGTGGAAGAGGTGCGACAGGCCTTGGTGGGGCGGCTGGGTGAAAACATCACGGTGCGACGTTGGGCTCGGGTCACCGCCCCGGCGACGGGTCTGGTGCACAGCTACGTGCACATGGGTGGCAAGATCGGCGTGTTGCTCTCGATTCGCGTCGGCAAGGCCGAGGTCCTCAAGGCCCCGGTCCTGGAGCAATTCGTCGACGACACCAGCATGCAGATTGCCGCCATGGCGCCCCAGTACCTCGACCAGACCCAGGTCCCGGCAGATGCTTCGGCCAAGCAGGCCGAGATCTACGAGGCCCAGTTGGTCGAGGAGGGCAAGCCCGAGAAGGCCCGGCCCCGGATCATCGAGGGCAAGCTGGACAAGTGGAAGAAGGAAGTCTGCCTGCTGCAACAGGCCAGCGTCCTTCAGACCGACAAATCCGTCGAGCAGCTCCTGGCCGAGGTGAGCAAGGAACTCGGCACCGAGGTCGTCTTGGAGCGTTTCGTGCGTTTCGAGCGTGGCGAAGGGCTGGAGAAGAAGAAGCAGGACTTCGCCTCTGAAGTCATGAACATGGCGGAGAAGAACTGAGCCGCTGAGGTTCCGGAGGTGCCGGACGCTCCGGGAGGGGAGCGTCCGGTCCAAGGCACCTGACTCCGTTCTCGTCCAGGCAGTATTCCTCACCGGTCTGGGGACACTGGGCGTGTCGGGTGCTCGGATCGAACTCGAGCCGGGCTCCGTGTCGACTCATCCAGCCGGCTTGGCGCGCCGGTACGCCGACTACGAGCGCGAAGGGCGGTACGTTCTCGGTGACCACGGCCCCGGCAGCGACGAAGCAATAGCGACCGAGGCGGTTTCCGGCCAGGATGGTGGAGTTGGCGCCAATCGTTGCACCCCGCTCCACCCAGGTGGTCTGGTACTCGGAGCGTCGACACACGAACGCTCGCGGGAACAGCACATTGGTGAAGACCGCGCTGGGTCCCACGAATACCTCGTCCTGTAGCCGGACGCCGTCATACAGGCTCACGTTGTTCTGAATGCGACAGCGATCACCAATCCGCACCGTGCCGGCCACGTAGACGTTCTGTCCGAGGACGCAGTCCGACCCAATGACGGCGCCGGAAGTGACGTGACAGAAATGCCAAATGGCGGTCCCGGCCCCGATCTGGACTGGCAGATCGACGACCGCGGTGGGGTGCAGGAAGGGTTGGGTGGGGACGGGCATATTCAGGGGCTCCAAGGGACGAGGATCTCTAGCACCCGATCCTGGCGCTTCTTGTCAAGCCCAGGGAAGAGGGGAAGGCTCAGGACTTCGCGGGCGGCCCGCTGGGCTTCGCACAGCTCCAGCGCGCGGGCGCGGCCGACGAATGGTGTAAGGTCAGCGAGAAGCTCCCGGTAATAGACGGCCGTCTGGATCCCGGCGCTGGTAAGACGCGCCGCCAGGGCGTCGCGCCCCTTGGGAACGCGCACCGTGTAGACTGCGTGTGCAGAACCCAAACAGTCCTTGGGATGAACCGGGGGAGCGATGTGGGCATGGCCGGCCAGTGCCTCCGTGTAGCGACGGGCCAGCTGCCCTCGCTCCTGGATGGCGGCGTTCAGCCCGGGCAGCTTGGCCGACAGACAAGCCGCCTGCAGGGCATCCAGGCGATGGTTCCCTCCCAGCCGCGTCATCCGTCCGTTGGCGTCGCGACCGTGGCTTCGGATTTGGCGGATTCGCTCCGCGAGCCCCGCATCGTCGGTCACCACCAGGCCGCCATCCCCCAGGCCACCCAAGGGCTTGGTGGGGAAGAAGCTGTAACAGCCAGCAATCCCGAAACACCCGGCGGCCCGGAAACCGGCGTGCGCACCGAAGGCCTGGCAGGCGTCCTCGAGCAGCCACAACTGGTGGGTCTGGCAAAGCTGGGCCAGTTCGACGATTCGTGCTGGCCAACCGAAGAGGTGCACGGCCACGACCGCCTTGGTGCGGGGTCCGATGGCTCTTTGGACTTGGTGCGGGTCGAGGCAGAAGCTCTGTGGATCGATATCCACGAAGACCGGAGTGGCTCCCACTCGCAGGATGACGTCTGCGGTGGCGACGAACGTGAACGGGGAGGTTATCACCTCGTCACCGTCGCCGATGTCCAGTGCGCAGAGCGTGGCCAGCAGAGCGTCGGTACCGCTGGAAACGCCGATCGCATGACTTGTGCCGAGGTGGGCGGCGCAGGCTGCCTCGAAATCAGCCACCTCCTGGCCCAGGATGAACTGCCCAGCGGCGAGCACGCGCTGAAAGGCTGCCATCAGGGGTTGGTGCAAGGACTGGTGTAATGGGTGGGGATCGAAGAAGGGCACCACCCAGTCTACTGTCACAGAAGCGGCTCCTTGGTGGCTCGGGTCCGAACCAGACGCGCGGCGTCGATGCCGCTGGCCTGGAAGAAATCCCGCGCCAGACCGGCGCGATGCTCGACCAACTCGTCGGGGGTGCCTGCCACGGCCAGGCGCCCCGAGGACAGCACGTAGATGTAGTCGGCGGTCCGCAGCGCCCCGGTCATGTCATGGGAGATGACCAGACTGGTCACACCGAAACGCTCCCGCGTGTCGACGATCATCTGATCGACGAGTCGCGAGGAGAGGGGGTCGAGCCCGCTGGTGGGCTCGTCGTACAAAAGGATTTCGGGCTCCAGCATCAGGGCCCGCGCCAGGCCCACGCGCTTTTTCATGCCGCCCGAGAGCTCACTGGGCATTTTCTTCTCGATGCCGACAAGCTGCAGGGCTTCCAGCTTCTCCGACACCTTGCGTATGATCTCACGGTTGGGCAGCCGGGTGTGTTCGCGCAAGGGGAAGGCTACGTTGTCCAGGACGTTGAGCGAATCGAGCAGCGCCGAGTACTGAAAGACCATGCCGAAACGCCGCCGCACCGGCTTGAGCCGATGCTCGGAGAGCGACCCGAACTCCAGTCCCGAGAGATAGACCTGTCCCGCGGTGGGGCGCTCCAGCCCGATCAGGATCTTGCCGAGCGTGGTCTTGCCGGCCCCCGAGCCCCCGATGATGACGACGATTTGTCCTCGTTGGACCCGCATGTCGATCCGGGCCAGCGCCACCTGGTCCCCGAAACGCTTGACCAGACCGTCCACCAAGAGATGGGCATCCGGGTCGGGGCAGGGGGGGGGGCGTTTTGCCACGGCCCGGACACCTTACCCCATCGAGCCGCCCAGGGGAGGCGGGGCCCGCCGGGATGCTGCCCCCGCATGCCCTTGACATCCCCCCCGGTCCCGCGGCAAGGGGGGCCATGACCGAAGCTCATCTTTTGGCTCTGTTGGCGGCGGCCGAGGCCCAGCCTCGACCCGATGGTTGGCACGACGCACCGGAGGGGCGTCATCTGACCCTGCACCTGTCTCACGAGGGAGTGGGCCTGGGAGTGAGCAAGGTCGTGGCCCTCAAGTCCGAAGCAGGGATCCTGCAGGCGCGCACCGTGCAAGGCGAGCTCTTCGTGGTAGCGCTCAGTGATATCTATGCGGGTGCCGTCGAATCGCCCAAGGAAGCCGGGAGGAAGGCTGGTTTCGTCTAGGCACGACTGACTGGTGAACCGATTGGGACCATCATGACGCGTCGCTGCGCCATCAGCGTCGATCTGGACGAGATATCGCTGTATCGGTCCATCCACGGTATCGCCGACCCGGTGGGCAGCGAGACGCAGGTCCATTCGCTGGCGGTGGAGCGGCTGAGCGCCTGGTCCACCCAGCAGTCGCTCCCGCTCACTTGGTTTGTGGTGGCTCGCGATCTAGAGTCACCCGGCGCGGCTCAGCAGCTCGCAAGGCTTGCTGCGTTGGGGCACGAGATCGGCAATCATACCTTGGATCACCGGTACGACTTGGTGTCCTTGTCCCGAACCAGCCAACAAGAACAGATCCTGGGCGCCGCCGATCGAATCCAGGCGGTCACGGGCGAACGGCCCCGGGGTTTTCGGGCTCCGGGCTACCTGATGTCCGACAGCCTGTTCGAAATCCTGGAGGATTCAGGCTATCTGTACGATAGCTCGGTGTTCCCCTGTCCCGGCTACTGGCTGGCCAAGGCCGCCGTGCTCGGTTTGATGTTTGGTTTGGGGCGGCGCAGTCACGCCGAGCTGGGCTCCCCCGCGGTGCTCTTGGCCCCCACCGCACCGTACCGGCGCGCAAGCCCGTTTTATCGTCGCGGAGGGGGCCTTCTAGAAATTCCCATCCAGGTGACGCCGGGATTGCGCCTGCCCTTCATTGGAACAAGCCTCACCATGGCGGGAGCCCTGGGTGCGCGGTGGCTGACGCGGACCGTGGTCGGGGCGCCCCTGGTCAACCTGGAGCTCCACGGGATCGACGCGCTGGACTACCGGGATGGTCTGGATTCGTTGCGCTCCGTGCAACCGGACGTTCGGGTGCCGGTGGAAAAGAAGCTCATGGCGCTGGATGCCGCGGTGGGTACGCTGCGCTCGGCGGGGTATGAGTTCGTGCCCCTGTCCGAGCTGGCGCGTTCGGTGTCGGCGGCTTGAAGCTTGCTTGGTCAGGGCAAGCGCGGTAGCTCCCGGTCCATGTGCGATGAACCGCTTCGGATCGGATCCCACGAATTCACGAGTCGTCTGTTCGTGGGGACGGGCAAGTACCAGAGCGTAGAGCAAACCCGTCAGGCCATCGATGCCTCGGGCGCGCAGGTGGTGACGGTGGCGCTACGGCGCGTCGATCTGAGCGACCGGAGCTCGGGCAGCATGATGGACCTGGTGCTCAGCAAGCGGTACACCATCCTTCCCAACACGGCGGGCTGCTTCACGGCGGACGAAGCGATTCGAACCTTGCGTCTGGCGCGCGAGCTCGGGATTGGCGATCTGGTAAAATTGGAGGTCATCGGGGATCCGAAGAACCTGTACCCGGACAACGAGCAGACCCTGGAGGCGGCCAAGGTGCTGGTCAAGGAAGGGTTCACCGTGTTGCCCTACACCATCGACGATCCGATCGCGTGCCGCAAGCTCGAGGACATCGGCTGCGCCGCGGTCATGCCCCTGGCGGCGCCGATTGGCTCTGGGCTCGGGATCCGCAATCCATACAACCTGCGCATCATCCTGGAACAGGCCAAGGTCCCGGTGATTGTCGACGCGGGCGTGGGCGCGGCCAGCGACGCAGCGATTGCCATGGAGCTCGGCTGCGATGGTGTCCTTCTGAACACGGCCATTGCCTTGGCCAAGGATCCCATCCTGATGGCCTCGGCCATGCGGGAGGCGGTTTTGGCGGGGCGCAAGTCGTATCGGGCGGGCAGAATGCCTCGCAAGCTGTACGCCAGCGCCTCCAGCCCCATCGATGGACTGATCCAGTGACACAGCTGGCCCCGTCGACAGAGAGGCGCGGGAAAGCCGGTGCGTTTCGCTGGGCGCTGTTCGATCTGCCCCCGGTGCTCTTCGTGGTCGCCATCTTCCATCTGGGATCGCTGCCTCCCGACCAGCTCCACGACCTCTCGTGGACGTTGTGGGACAAGCTGGAGCACGCGCTCGCCTTCGGGGTGCTCGCCTGGCTCATGGAGCGCTCCTTGGGCTATCACCTCGGGAGGATGGGCGCGTTGAGGCGTCGCGGCCTGGCCGTCGTCGTGGCGTCGTTGGCGGGCGGGTTTCTGGAGCTCTACCAGTCCCTGTTTCCGGGGCGAAATCCGGACGTGTGGGACTGGGTCGCCGACACCGTTGGTGCGGTGGCAGCCATGCTGGTTCTGGTGGCCTTCGACCGGCTGCGCTCCCATGCCGTCACCTGAAGAGGGTTCTTCTCCGCCGCGGCTGATGATCCTGACCGATCACCAACTGGTCGACTGGGAGCTCCAACTCTCTCGAATTGCTCGTGCCTGCCGATCTGCTCGCCCCGGTTCGGTGATGGTGCAGCTCCGGGATCGCGAGCTGCCGGTGCGGGAGCGACTGGGCCGCGGTCAGCAGCTTCGGCAACTCACCCGAGAGACGGGGCAATGGCTGGCGGTCAACGACCGGCTCGATCTAGCCCTGGTTCTGGAGGCCGACGCCCTGCACCTGGGGGAGGGGAGCGTGCCCGCCGCGGCGGTTCGGCAAGTGCTGGGTTCGCGGCTGTGGCTGAGCCGCGCCTGCCACGATCCCGCCAAGGCGCATGCCGATGGTGCGGACGCAGTGCTCTTGTCTCCGGTTGCCCAAGCTCGTAAAGGGCGTCCCGCACTGGGTCTGGCCGGATTGCGCCGGGCGCTCGAGACACCCCAGGCGCCCCTCGTTTTTGCCCTGGGCGGCATTGACGCCGATTGGGCGGCTCGCTGTGTGGCTGCGGGCGCCCGTGGCGTCGCCGTCATCGGGAGTGTGGTTGCCCGCGAGGACGCCGGTGAACTATTGAGCGCGCTCCGGATCTCGGGGAGCTCCAGCTAACCCCAGATACGGCAACGGCCGCGTCCCTTGCGGAACGCGGCCGTCGCTGCGCCTGCCCCAACCAAGGGCTCGGCTACTCGACCTCGGCCTCTACGACGCAACCCCGGTTGCAGCCATCGCCGTCAGCGCGGTTGGCATCGTCACAACCCTCATCCGGTTCGTTGAGGGTCCCGTCACCGCAGTACGGACCCAGCTGGCAGTTAACCATGCAGCCGCCGTACTCGGCCTGGCCGAGCGGTGAGTTGTCCGGACCGAAGTCACACTGCTCGTTGCCCTCGGGCTGCAGGATCCCGTCGCCGCAGTAGGGGCCCTTCTGGCAGTCCGGCGTGCAGCCGCCGTAGGTGCCGTCGTTGACGCCGTCGTCGCAGGTCTCGCCAGCAGCTTCTTGAATGATGCCGTCCCCGCAGATCCCGGGGACGCCGCACTGGGCGTCGCAGCCACTGCCAGGTTGGCCGTTGAGCTCCCCGGCGTCGCACTGCTCGCCGCCCTCGACCTGGGTGATGCCGTCGCCACAGCGGGGGCCCCAGAGACAGCCGGCGTCGCAGTAGTTGTAGCCGCCGATGTTCACGCCGTCGTCGCACTGCTCGGTGGGATCCGGGACGCCGTCCCCGCAGTGGGGATTGATGTCGCAGCCGTCGTTACAGGTGGGCGTCGCGCTGTACACCGCCCCCACTGTATTGGCGGGGCCATCGTCGCACTCCTCACCCGCCTGGATCACGCCATCTCCGCAGCGTGGTGGCAGGATGCAACCGGGGCCGCAGGCACCCTCGGGGGCTCCGGTGCCGTTGATCGTCGTGTTGCGGCCATCGTCGCACTGCTCGTTGGCTTCGGCCTGAGGGACACCGTCTCCACAGAACGGGCCGAATTTGCAGTCCGTTCCGCAACCGTTGTAAAGGCCCTGGATGTTCTGGCCGGCGCCACATTCCGGCCGCGTCGGATCGACCGGCGGCGTCGTCCCATCACCGCAGTCGCATTCCTCACCAGCGGTGGCCGCTCCATCTCCACAGCGGGGAACGCAGACCGTCTTGATGGTCTTGAACCCGGAGAGCGAGAGCTGGTAGTTGGATTCGCGCGGGTGGCGGTCGGCGTGGAAGACCACGATCTCGTAGATGCGACCGTCCTCCAGGCCATAGTCCGCGCCCATGATTCGCACTGAGTCTTCCAGCCGCTCGTGGGGTGCCCCCAGATCCAGGGCGAGGATGCCGTTGACGAAGACCCACACGTCGTCATCCCCATAGAAGGAGAGGGTGGGGACCGCGGCAGCATCGAAGCGGAACAGATAGCGCACCTCGGTCGTGAAGTAGAAGTTGCGCTCTACACCCTCGATGTCCTGGACCCAGTCCGAGCCAATGGAGTCCCACTGTGCGCCTTGGCAGCTGGCCCAGTTCCCCCAATAAGGCCACATGTTGCAGATCTTGCTGCCACCCGCGTCTTCCAACGGGAAGAAGCCGCTGGTCAGCGGTCCCCCATCGTTGATATCGTCCACGACGGTCAGCCCATCGCTGCTGCTGAACTGGTAGACAGCGCCCTGCTCGGCCAGTTCCAGGGTTCCCTGGATCTCCGTGCTGTACTCCGAGGGCTGGTACCATTGCTTGAAACTCTCTGCGCTCTGAACGACCGAGACCTCGGTCTCGATGCGCAGGCGGTGATCTCCGGTGGGATCGACCCAGCAGTCGGCGGCCCCCGTTGCCTGGGGCGTGCACTCCCCCAGATCTCCCTCTCCGGTGGGGCAGGTCCCCAGGATCCCCGACTCGTCCCAATCCGTGAAGATGCAGGGGCAGGTCTGTTTGGCCAGCTTGGGCTTGCCGTCGCAGTCGAGCAGGCGGTCCGCGATGCCCTCGCAGCGACCCACGGCATCACTGCTCAGGCACGCATCGCCGGGAGCCCAGTCCCCCAGGACCGACGTGCCGCCCGCGTTGGGGACACAGACCGTGCCGCCCTCGCCCATGTAGAAGAAGTCGGGGTGGCCCCCGGTGACGTTCTGCCCCTCGAAGTCTCGGTAGATCACGGGAAGGACCAGGCACTTGCCCGCGCTCAACTCGCAGTCCTGGGTGTCCGCCACCTCTTCGTCGTGACAGGTGAAGCCGGGCTCCAGTATGCAAGCCACCGAGCAGCCGTCCCCGTCGAAATGGTTGCCATCGTCGCATTCCTCACCGACGTCGTGATTGCCGTCGCCGCAGGCCGTGGTGCAGGCCCCGGTCGTGCAGGTGGCAGCGTCGCGGCACCTGGGCTCCACCGTGCAGGTCTTGGAGCAACCCAGGCCGTCGCCGTAGAACAGGCCGTTCTTTGCGCCTAGATCGCAACCCTCGTCCTTCTCCGGGATCCCGTTGCCGCACATGCTCTTGGTGCAGACGCTGGGCACGCCGGTGCAGACCGAGCCCGGCTCCACGATGCAGGTGGCCGTGCAGCCATCGCCGTCGGCTATCCCGCCGTCGTCGCACTGCTCGCTACCGATGATCAGGCCGTCACCGCACAGGGGGATGCACAGGGCGCCGGGGATCCGGCACTGGTAGCCGGGTTCGATGTTGCATGCTGGGTCGCAGCCATCGCCGGGATTGGGGTTGCCGTCATCGCAGAGCTCCACCTTCTCGATGCGGCCGTTGCCGCACCCGGAGTTGTCGATGCAAGGCACGCCGGGTGTGCTGCAGTCGTAGTAGCTGGCCTCGACCCGGCATTGGGTCGAGCAACCGTCGAGATCGATGGCGTTGCCATCGTCACAGGCCTCCTCCATGCTGATCTGTCCATCACCGCAGATGGCCACCGGTTGGCACCCCGTGTTGGGGCGGCAACGCCAACCGGGCTGGACCTGGCAGGTGGTGGGATCACAGCCCTCGATGGCGGGTGAGAAATCACAGGTCTCACCGGGCTGGATGCGACCGTCGCCGCAGCTCTGCATCGGGTGACAGGGCTCGTTGTCGGGGCAGACCCAGCCGCTCTCCACGCGACAGGCAGCACCACAACCATCACTGGGGTTCAGGTTGCCATCGTCGCAGGATTCGCCAGGATCTTTCCTGCCGTTTCCACAGACAACCTGATTGATGCAGGCCTGGCCGGGTGTTGGGCATTCCCAGTTGGGCTCGATGACCTTGCAGGTCCCGCGGCAGCCGTCGCCGCTCAGGGCGTTGCCGTCATCGCAGACCTCCTCACGTTCGGGATTGATCACACCGTCGCCGCAGAAGGGGCCGGCGTCGACGTCGTAGACGCAGGCGCTGCCCTTGCAGGCCCCGGCGTCGTCGGCTCCGCCATCCATGTCGATGAAGAAGCCCCCTTGGCCCGTGGGGCTGTTGCCGGAGTTGCCGGAGTTGCCGGAGTTGCCGGCATAGCCGCCCCGGTTGTCGGGTTGGTTGCCCGTGGAGCCCGTGCCAGAGATGCTACCGCCGCCACCGCCTGAACATGCGGCAAGCCCAATGGTGATTCCCGCTACAAAGAGAAGTGACAGAACTGACCGTACGAGATGGGATCTGCGCATCGAATCCTCCCGAACGCAACGCAAGGTGGAGCCTCAGAACGCACATCAAGTCTCCCCCAGAATCGCTTCCCGGTCACGCCACAAATGCCAACGATGTCGCGGAGAAGCGCCGCGGTGGCGGCCATGGCGGCGGGCGGGATCGATGGGAACGCGCACATCGATTATGGAAAGTTACACCCGATATTGGAATCGGATCTTGCACGAGGGGCAGGCGGTGTAGGTGTTGCCCTGGCTCGGGTGGAGCCGGGGGGTCCACGTGGAGCCAGTCGGCCGCGGCCTGCTCACTCTTGCCCAGGAAATTGGCCCCAAAAACCGACGCTGCGGGCTCGATCCGCACGAAGTGCTATAGCCCCGCCCTCCCCATGCCAGATTCTCCCGTGTTTTCTCCGGTTCCGACCGAGATCGACTTTCCGAGCAGCGAGGCTCGGGTGCTTCAATTCTGGAAGGAGCAGCGGATCTTCGAGGTCTCCCAGGAGGGAATGGACCCACAGGCGCCCCACTTCGTCTTCTACGAGGGTCCCCCAACCGCCAACGGCTTGCCCCACAACGGGCATGTCTTGACGCGGGTGATGAAGGATCTCTTCCCGCGCTACCGCGCCATGTGTGGGGACCGGGTGCTGCGCAAAGCGGGCTGGGACACCCATGGCCTGCCCGTGGAGGTCGAGGTCGAGAAGGAGCTCCATATCCACGGCAAATCGGCCATCGAAGAATTCGGGGTTCGACCCTTCGTGGCCCGGTGCCTACAGAGCGTGTTCCGTTACACCTCGGAGTGGGAGCGCTTGACGGAGCGCATCGGCTTTTGGGTCAGCCTGCCCGAGGCCTATGTCACCTTCCACAAGTCCTATGTAGAGAGCGTCTGGTGGGCCCTGTCCGAGCTCTTCAAGCGTGGGCTTCTGTACCAGGGTCACAAGGTCGTTTGGTGGTGGGCGCAAGGCGGAACGGCCCTGTCCAGTGCCGAGGTCGGGCTTGGTTACAAGACCGTCGACGACCCCAGCATCTACGTCTGTTTCCCTCTGGTCGAGCAGCCCGACACGGCGCTGGTCGTGTGGACCACGACGCCCTGGACGCTCCCTGCCAATCAATACGCGGCGGTTCGAGCGGAATGCGTCTACGACCAGGTGCGTTTGGGCGGAAGGTTGGCCGGCGCGCAGCGCGAGCCGCCGGCACTGGACGTCTCCCACCTGATCGTGGCGCAGCCGTTGCGGGCCGAGCTGGAGCAGAAGCTGGGCCAGCAGCTCATCGTCGAGAGGAGCTTTCCGGGCAGCGAGCTGGTCGGTCAGCGCTACCAGCCGCCTTTCGACTGGTTCACCCAGCGTCTGTGGGATCGGAAGCTGGTCAGGAGTGACGGTACGAGCGAGCCCTTCGCCTGGCGCGTGATCGCCGAAGACTTCGTGACGCTGGATACCGGCACGGGCATCGTGCACATCGCGCCCGCCTTCGGGGAGGATGACCACCGCGCCCACCAGCGCCAGACGCGGGACTGCGTGGAGCCCGAGCTATTGTGTCCGGTTCTGCCCGACGGGACCTTCGGACCGGAGGCGGACCCCAAGTACCAGGGTCGTTGGGTCAAGCACGCGGACCGCGACGTCATTCGCGATCTGTCCGCGTCGCGCCGTCTGGTTCTGGAGGAGACGGTCCGGCACGAGTACCCCTACTGTTGGCGTGCCGATGCCGACCCATTGATCCAGATGGCGCGTCCCGCCTGGTTCATCCGAACCACGGCGCGTCTACAGGAGGTTCTGCGTAACAATCAAGGGATCCACTGGCTGCCCGAACACATCCGCGACGGGCGCTTCGGGGATTTCCTGGCCAACAACGTGGACTGGGCGCTGAGCCGCGAACGCTACTGGGGCACACCCCTGAATGTCTGGATCTGTTCCGCCAACCCCGAGCATCGCCTGGCCCCGGCCAGCGTCGCCGAGATCCAGCGACTCAATCCCCGGGCCTTCGACGCCTGGGAACGAGCGGTCGAGAGTGAGCCATCGCTTCCCTCCCATCTGCAGGTCCACAAGCCCTGGATCGACGAGGTGACCTTCCCGTGCCCGGAGTGCGGAGCCAGCATGCGCCGCGTCCCGGAGGTGATCGATTGCTGGTTCGACTCCGGTTGCATGCCCTTCGCCCAGTGGGGCTTCCCACATCTACCCGGCTCCATTCAGCAGTTCCAGGATAGCTTCCCGGCGACGTTCATCAGCGAGGCCATCGACCAGACCCGCGGATGGTTCTACTCGCTGCTCATGGTTTCGACGCTCTTGTTCGATCCCGAGACCCAGCGACGTCTGGGTTGGCAGGAACCTCGCGCCTACCCCCATCCCTATCAGAGCTGCATCGTGCTCGGACATGTCTGCGACCGGGACGGCAAGAAGGAGAGCAAGAGCCGGGGCAACTACACCCCCCCCGAGATCATCCTGGACCGCGTAGCATTGGATTTTGCCGTGGTGTGCGACGTCAGCCAGGCCAAACCAGCCATCGATACGCGGGGTTTGGTACCGGGCGTGGTGCTGGTGGCGGCCGAGGATCGAGATGGAATGGACCTGGTCGAGGGGGCCAAGATCCGCGTCACGCGTCCGGATCGACCCAGCGTTGCGCTAACGCTCGAGATCCGGCAAGCCAAGAACCTGCCCCGGCGGATCGCGCTGTTGGCTCCCGAGGATCGAGAACGGCTGGGGGTCGTTCCCGCGGGTTCTGGCCTGTCGACCCTACCCGTGGAGGTGCCGCGGCTGGCTGACGAGCAGCGGGTCAGGATCGAGGATCCGACCATGCCCGCCCCGGGTGCCGACGCGTTCCGCTGGTTCTTCTATGCCGCCAGCCCGCCCTCCAGCAACACGCGCCACAGCCTACGGAACGTCCGGACTCTGCAGAAGGACTTCCTGGTCAAGCTCAGGAACGTCTATTCCTTCTTCACCATCTACGCCAACATCGACGGATGGTCCCCGGCTCGCGCCGAGCACGCGGGGCGTCCATTCGACCAACGCGCCCTGCTCGACCGCTGGGTGCTCTCCGAGCTGGAGCTGGCCATCGGGGAGGTGCGCGGGGCCCTGGACGGCTTTGGGGTATACGAGGCGGCGCAGCGCCTGTTGGAGCTGGTGGAAGGGATCTCCAACTGGTACGTGCGAAGGAGTCGGGAGCGTTTCTGGGCTCCCGGGTTGGATGCCGACAAGCGGGACGCCTTTGCGACGCTCTACGAGGTTCTGGTGACGACGGCGCGCCTCATTGCGCCGTTCACCCCCTTCTTTGCCGAGGAAATATATCAGAACCTGGTGGTGGGGGCGGGTGTGCCAGGGTCCCGGCTCAGCGTCCATCTGGAACGATACCCCGAGGTCGACTCGTCGCGAATCGATCAGCGCTTGGCGGTCGCGATGCAGGCGGTCAGGGAGGTCGTCCGATTGGGATTGAGCGTGCGAACGACTCAGAAGATCAAGGTCAGGCAGCCGCTGAGCAAGGCCGACTTGATCTTCAACGACCTCGAACTGTTGGAGGCCGTTCGTCCCCACCTGGGTCTGATTGCCGAGGAGCTGAACGTGAAGGCGGTGGAGCTGATGGATCAGTCCCAGGCTCAGGCTGCCATCCAGTTCCGCATCAAGCCCAATTTCAAGACGCTGGGTCGCCGCCTGGGCAAACTGATGAAGGCTCTGCAGAGCGAACTCGCCGCGCGCCCCGGGGGACCACTGGTGGCGGAGTTGGCCCAGCGCGGCAAGCTGACCGTGACCGTGCAGGGAGAGGCGGTAACGCTCGAACGAGACGACCTGGAGATCGCCATCGAGGCAACCCCCGGGTTCGCCGCAGAGACCGGCCGGGTCGGCGTGGTCGTCTTGCACACGACCCTGACCGAGCAGCTCATCGACGACGGCTTGTTGCGAGAGCTCTTGAGCCGGATCCAGGCTGCCCGCAAGGATAGGAAACTCGATTTCGTGGCCAAGACCCGGCTCTGTCTGGACGGCAGCGAACGACTCATGAGGGTAGCGCGGCAGAACCAGGCCACCCTCATGAGCGAAACCCTCGCCGAGACCATCGAATACTCCCCCCTCGATCCCAGCCTGAACCAGGCGGTGGGAGAGGAAACGTTACGTCTCGTCCTCGAGCAGGCCTAAGACAGTCGACCGAGACTACTGGGTTGCCGGAGCCGCGGCGGGCAGACACGCGCCCATCTGACAGGCGAAGTTGGGCTGGCAGTCAGCGTTGGAGCCGCAGGGGAACTGGCACTTCTGCGCAGTCAGATTGCACTTGGCGCCAATGCAATCCCCATCCTTGGTGCAGGGGGTGGCCAGAGCCATCGGCTGGGGGCTGGCTGCAGCGGGCTGGGCTGCAGCGGGCTGGGCTGCAACCGGTTGGGCCTGCTGCTGCGGGTAGGCTTGCTGCTGCGGGTAGGCTTGCTGCTGCGGGTAGGCTTGCTGCTGCGGGTAGGCTT
>CAZYKT010000047.1:34069-45314 GCA_964648165.1 uncultured Polyangiaceae bacterium
GCTGCTGCTGCGGGTAAGCAGCAGGCTGCTGCTCCTCCTCCTTCTTGCAGGAAACGACCACAGCGGCACAGGCCGCCAAGAGACAGAACCAACCAATCGACTTACGCATAGGAAACACCTCTCTTACGTGACCCGGATACGCTAGGTGACCTGGGCGAGGTCCGTCAACTGCCAGTGTTCCGGGCAGACACAAAAGCGACCCGGGGGCCGAGTCGCCTATGCTTGCCCCCCCGGGTCCCAAAGGGTGTTATCGTCCAAAACTGGTCCAGATGACGGCTTGCGCGGACATGGACGACCAGCTCGGGCCCGAGCTGGGTACTCGCCTTGCCAAGGAGCTTGGTGCTGCCCTCCGCCGCAGGCCCGCTCAGGAGCTGCGCCTGGCGGGGGCTATTCGGCTGCTGGTCTCGAGCTGCGAGAGGCTGCGCGAGGCTGCGGCGGCGGGTCTCGATCTGCTGGTGCGTCGCAATTCGCTCGACCGACCGCTCTTTGGAGCGTGCA
Organism: uncultured Polyangiaceae bacterium; assembly: GCA_964648165.1. Lineage (GTDB taxonomy): Bacteria > Myxococcota_A > Polyangia > Polyangiales > Polyangiaceae > FEN-1139. Next base: position 34,568 of record CAZYKT010000047.1, read on the forward strand.
TCAGGGGGCTGGCCGAGTGCGGTGACCCCCGGATCGTGCCGGTGGTCAAGAAGGCATTGGCGCTCGAGGAGGGGGGAGGGCTCCTGACTCTGGCCGCGGCTGCCTTCGTGGATGCCCCGGAGCTGGGGGAACACCTGGCGCGTCTGGCCGCGTCCCGCTCTCCCCACACGGCGTTCGCGGCCGAAGCGGCTCGCCTGGCTCGTGGCGAATCTGACGGTAGCCTCTTGGTCAGCATTGCGCCGCGCATCAAGGAGAGCCATCGCATCGATCTGTGCAATCAGTTCATCCTGCCGTTGGTATGGTCCAAACGGTCCTTGCCTGGCATGGATGGGGGGTTGGCCGTCCTGCGGGACACGGAGCGCCATCTGGGGCGTTGGCTCCTTCTGGCGGAGCTGGGGCAGAGGGCGGGAGACCAGCAGCCGCTCGCCGAGGCCAAAGAACGTGTAGGACAGGGTTCTCCTGGTGCACGCGCCGCCTGGCATCTGGTGACCTGGGCTCTGGATTCGACCCAAGAGATCCCGGATATCCGGCCCACCTTGGAACTGGTGGCTCGACTCAGTGATCGGCCCAGCGCCGAACGCGATGTGGCCTTCCTGTTCCGCATGGCAGCTGCGGGTCTGGTTTCGACTCGACCCATGCTGGAGAGCCTTCTGAAATCCCCGGTGCTCTCCACGGAGCTGTCCACCCGAGCCGCGGGGTTCTTGCTGCGAGATCATGGCCGAGACGATCTGGAGCGCCGCTTGGTCGAGCTGGCGAAGAGCGCGGGCCGGGAGCATCTGCGGGGGCTCGCCGTGGCGGTGCTGCGGGACGCACGCCCCTCGGCACTCTCTCAGGTGCCGGCCGACTTCTCCCGAAGTCGACAGGTCCATAATGCGGCTTGGTCGGCCCTGACCCGGTTGGCGGAGGCCGAGGGTCGCTCCTCACCGGTGGTCGACGAGCCAACGTATCGCCGCGTCCAACTGGGATGGCTCGACTGACCGCGCTTTTCGGCTGGTGCCTGGGACTGGGTGTTGCCGTCGCGACCCAGCTAGCCTGGGCGACCTCGGCGCCACCCTACTTCTTGGTGGACGCCGAGGGGAGACGGCTGTCAGCTGGCGCCGACTACTTGGAAATCGCGCGAGGGGCCTTGATGGCGCGTCCTGCCCCAAGGGAGGACACTCGCTTCCGGATCGTCTGGGCGGGCGAGCCAACGCACAGCCCCGGACCACTGGCGGTGGTGAGCCTGGGGCCGAGCGGCGAAAAGCTGGATGAGGTGCCTTCGCTGACTCTGCAGGAAGGACGGTGCGAACCGAGGCCTGGCCACCCGACAACCTGCCTCGTCAGTCCCTTGTTGCGTCTGAGTCCGGATCGGTTGGGCCATCAAATCCTGGGGCAAGGTCAGTTGGTGATGGCTGGCGTAACCGGGGGCTCGCTCCAGGTTCGCGCCAAGGGCTCGGTCGTTTTTCGCATCGCCGTCGGGGGACCCAAGAGCTCGACCCAGGGGGTCGGGCGGCTCCGAGCGACCCTTCGAGTGCGCATCGTTCGGGAAGAGCCGGGGGGGCCCCCTCCCTTGGGCGGTGACGATGCGGGAGCGGTCGCCATCCTGCGGGATGAACTGAGAATCACCAATGGACTGTGGGGGCAGTGCGGGATCCAATTCGGTGACGAACGGGGAATCGACATCCAGGTCGTCGATCCACCGCAAGCTCGTCTGCTGGCCGTCGGTTGTGGTTTCGCACTGCCCGCCAGCGGTGGGACGGTCAGCTTCCGTCTCGGCTCCGAAGTGGTAAAGCTCGCAACCCACCGCGGTGAGCTCCCTTCGGAGTTGGTGCGACGTCTGGCTCGCGCGGCTCAAGGTCATGGCTTCCGCTCGGTCGTGTACAAGAACCCCAGAACCACCGCCGAGGCAACGGGCTCCTACGATCTCGCGCTCGTCGACCAGCGGGGGGCTCCTGTGTCGTTCGAGCCCGACCCGCATTCACCCCTAAGCACGGATCCATCGCTGCGGCTGTGCCTGGGCGACGTCGATCTGTCCGACGGTCTTCAGCACTTCACGGATTCCGATTCGGCAGTGGGCACCGTCGAGGAGCGCGCCCTGCTCCGTGCCCTCGGGGACGACGACCCGGCCACCATCGACGTATTGGTCATTCCCACCTTCGGGCTGGTGGGGAGGATTGGAGAGTCGTTCATCGCCAGGGATGGTTCCGGGCTTGGCAGCAGTGTGATCGTGGACCGAGCGGGGATCCGTGCCGGTGCCAAGAGCTTCACGCTTGCTCACGAGCTGGGGCACGTCCTGCTGGATGTGGCAGGTCATCCGGACGATTTCGGCGTCGACCAGCCAGGGAGTTTGATGGACAGCGACGCCTCGGATGACTCAGAGCTGGGGCCCAGGCGACTGAGCCTGGACGACTGCGAAAGGGCATATCTTCAGTCGGGGCCCGATTCTCCGGTACGTCTGCTGACCCCTTGGCCCCTGCTTGAGGGGGCCGGGGTGCAGGGGACCGAACCGATGACCGCACCCTGACAGGCCGGCGGGTTTGGGGGTCGCGGCGCTTTACCCGCACCCTTGGTTCTTGCAAGAATCCCGGGCCATGGCGTCCACCAAGAAGCCTGTGGGGAAAAAAGCGCAGCCATCCGCAACGGCGAGCAAAGCTCCCTTGTCGGAGCGGGGCAAGCCGGTGTCCACCTCGAACTCGAAGAGCGTGGGGCCCGTGAAGCCCGCGGTGCTGCCGACGAAACCATCCGCCAAAAAGTCCCCGGCCGCCAAGGGCGTGGGGGCTGGTGCCGATGAGCCCAAGGCCGCCGCCGCTCCGCGGGCAACCGCGGCAGCGGCCAACTCTGCCTTGCCGACACCCTCCGCGCCGGCATCGAGCTCCGATCCTCGGGGTGTGTTGGAGACGCTCGACTCCCAACCGCCGGTTCCTTCCTCGGCCACCGGGGATCGCCCCAGTCTGCCCCCGGTGGGCAGCCTTGGCCAGCGCGCCCGCGTCTCGGACCCACGGGTTTCTGTCCGTCCTTCCAACGTCTTGACCGGATATGATCTGCCGCTGGACCAGGCCAGCCTCAAACAGGGTGTGGCGTCCCACATCGAGTACACGCAGGGCAAGGACGAGTTCTCGGCGACCCGCCTGGACTATTTCTTCGCCGTGGCACGAACCACCCGCGATCGCCTCTTCGATCGGTGGAACAAGACGCAGCAGTCCTACTACCGAAAGGACCGGCGCCGCGTCTACTATCTTTCCCTGGAATTCCTGCTGGGTCGGCTGCTGGAGGACGCCCTGTTGAACCTCGGGATTTTCGGGGAGATGCAGGGCGCGCTCAAGGAACTGGGGCTGGATCTGGCCGATCTCTCCGAAGCCGAATCGGACGCAGGTCTGGGCAACGGAGGACTGGGGCGCCTGGCGGCGTGCTTTCTGGACTCCATGGCGACGATGGGTGTTCCGGGCATGGGCTATGGCATCCGTTACGACTACGGGATCTTCGAGCAGGCCGTGGTGGATGGGCGCCAGGTGGAGCGCGCCGACAGCTGGCTGCGCTACGGCAGCCCCTGGGAAGTCCCCCGCCCCGAACAGCGCTACCGCGTGCGGCTGGGTGGGTGGGTACGCATCGAGACTGACGCTGCCGGTCGTCAGGTGTTCCGGTGGGTCGACACGGAGGACGTTTGGGCCATGGCCTATGACGTCCTGGTTCCGGGCTACGGAAACGACGTCGTAAACACGCTGCGATTGTGGGCGGCCCGCGCTACTCGGGATTTCCAATTCAGCTATTTCAACGACGGCGACTACATCCGTGCCGTCGAGGAGAAGAACGCCTCCGAGAACATCTCCCGGGTCCTTTACCCCAACGACATGGTGGCTCAGGGCCGGCAGCTCCGCCTCAAGCAGGAGTATTTCTTCGTATCGGCGACCATCCAGGACGCCCTGGAGCGTCACAAGAAGGCCCACACCAGCCTCGGATCGTTGCCCGACTCGGTGGTCTTTCAGCTCAACGACACCCACCCGGCGCTTGCCATCTTGGAGCTGATGCGGCTGCTGATCGACGAGCACGGCTTTGGTTGGGACGAGGCCTTCGACATCACTTCGCGCTGTTTCGCATACACGAATCACACGGTACTGCCCGAGGCCCTGGAGACCTGGCCGGTGACGTTGCTGGAGAAGATCCTGCCCCGGCACCTCCAGATTGCCTACGAGATCAACCGACGCTTCTTGGAGGCGGTACAGGCCCGTTTCCCGGGCGACGAGGCTCGGATCGCTCGCATGAGTCTGTTCGGCGAGGTGCCCGAGAAGGTGCTGCGTATGGCCCACCTCAGTATCGTGGGCTCCTTCTCGGTCAACGGGGTATCCGAGCTGCACGGTCGGATCCTTCGGGATCGGCTATTCCGGGATTTCGCTGAACTCTGGCCCAAGAAGTTCGGACACGTCACCAATGGCATCACCCCGCGCCGCTGGTTGCTCAAATGCAATGCCAGCCTTGCCGAGCTACTGACCTCGGAGCTCGGGGAGCGTTGGATCACCGATTTGGGGGAACTCTCCCGCTTGGTACCATTGGCGGGCCGCGCCGATTTCCGGGACCAGTGGCGAGAGGTCAAGAAGACCAACAAGATCCGTCTCTCCAATCTGCTGCAGCGCGTCCACGGCGTCAAGCTGGATCCCGATGCGCTCTTGGACGTTCATGTCAAGCGCCTGCACGAGTACAAGCGGCAGTTGCTGAACATCCTGCACGTTGCCTCCCTCTATTTGGCCATCCGTTCCCGCGCTCCGCGTGCCATGAGTCGGCGCACCTTCCTGTTCGCGGGCAAGGCGGCGCCAGGTTATGCGACCGCCAAGCTGATCATCGAGCTCATTTTGGCGGTGGCAGACACCATTGCCAAGGATCCGGTGGCTCGGGAGTTGTTGCAGGTCGTCTTCGTTCCCAACTACTCCGTCTCCCTGGCGGAGCTGATCATCCCGGCCGCTGATCTGTCAGAACAGATCTCCCTGGCTGGCACGGAGGCTTCCGGCACCGGCAACATGAAGCTGGCGCTGAACGGTGCCTTGACCATCGGGACGCTGGACGGGGCCACCGTAGAGATGGCGGAGGCCATTGGTCGAGACAACCTGTTCCTGTTCGGGTTGACGGCTGCCGAGGTGGAGGGGGTCCGTGCCCGAGGCTATGATCCGCGGCAAACCTACGTGGCGGATCCGGAGGTTCGGGTGGTCCTGGACGCCCTGGCCCAGGGCGTCTTCTCGCCGGGCGACCCGACGCATTTCGCCCCGCTGGTGGAATCCCTGCTGACCGAGGACCGATACCTGGTGCTGGCGGACTTCCGGAGCTATCGTAACTGTCACCAAGGCGTTCAACGCGCCTTTGCCAACCAGGAGCTCTGGACCCGCAAGAGTATCGCCACCACCGCCGCCATGGGCCGTTTCTCGAGTGACACCGTGATTCGTAATTACGCCGAGCAGATCTGGAGGATGAAGATATGACGGAGCCGCTCCGCGTCGCCGTGGTGGGAGTGGGGCGCTGGGGCGTGAACTTGGCGAGTACTCTGATGCGGCTGCCGGGCTGCCGCGTGGTGGCGCTGTGCGACTGGAACCTGGAGCTGGTGGTGAGGGTGGCCACGGAGCTGGCGGTTCCTTGGGCCACCGAGAATTACGACGAGCTGCTGGCGAATCCCGACATCGACGCGGTGCTGTTGGCCACACCGCCCGAGGAGCACGCCATGCAGGCCCGGTTGGCGCTGGAGGCGGGCAAGCACGTTTTCGTCGAGAAGCCCCTGGCCACGTCCTTGGCGGATGGGTTGGCCATCGAACGGGCCGCCCTTTCGGCGCGGCGTCTGGTGATGGCGGGGCATCTGTTGCGGTACCACGCTGGGGTGACGGCTCTGCGCGAGATCGTCACCTCCGGTCAGTTGGGGCGGGTTCGGTTTGCCGTGTCCCGCAGACTCGGGTGGCGCAATGCGGATCGCTGTGGGCCCTGGTGGTCGTTGGCCCCCCATGATTTGTGCGTGCTAAGGGGTGTCCTTCAAACCGAGCCGACCTGGATCGCGGCCGCCTGTGCCTTGGGCCCGCGCCTCACTCCCAACCCGGTTCGCGCGCTGTTCAGGGGGGGGTCCCATCCGCCGCCACCCATTCTGCGCTGCCCGATACGCGTCCTGGCGGCGGTCGATTTCGAGCCGGGGATCGGGACGCTCATCGATGTCGGGCTGCTCGATGACAGCCGCATGCGAAAGGTCGTGCTGATCGGGGATCGGGCCATGGCGCGGTTCGAGGATGGCACCGACGGCGGGATCTGGTTGAAGCCCTTGTCCCGGCATGCGGAGATCCCGGTCCTAGTTCCCCCCGATCCGGGCTTGACCGTGGCCGACGCCACGGCGCTCCTCTCCAGGGTCGACGAGCTCGCCGAGAAGGGGGAGCCCTGGCAGCAGACACCCCATCGATGGGAAGCGCCCCTGACCCAGGAGATGAGGTGTTTCGTCGCAGCTTGCGCGGATCCGGAGCTGGCCCGCACCGAAATGGATGACGCCCTGGCCATCCTGCGGGCGCTGGAGGCGGGGACGCGCTCCATGCGCGCCGATGGTCGCTGCGTGCGCATCCCGGAACCCACGCCCGCCGCGCTCTCTGGTCTGGAGCTGGCCTCGCGCCCCGACGCCACCGGCTAGATCGGGGAAGAATCGGGAAATGGTGGGAGGCTCACGGCGAACAGGGAATGGCATCGATGCAGCCGAGGCGAATCGAGGCAACTGGGGAGCCCGGCGTGCCGACCTCGGAAGAGTCCCGGCCGCTTCGGGCGACGAACAGAGAGAAACCGGAAATATGAACCACCTGCGCATCTCGGCGAACTCCCGGCACATCGCTTGGGTCCTGGTGACGTTGGTTGCGGTGGGCGCTTGCGGTGAGGGATTCACCGAACCTGACTGCGAGGACTCGAGAACCTGCGACGGTGGAGCTGCGGGTAGCGCCGGGGAGGCTGCGGGCTCCGGGGGCCAACAGGCTGATGCCGGAAGCCCTGCCCAGGAAAAGGGGGGGCAACAGGCCTCGGGAGGCGACGCCGACGGTGGAACATCGGGTCAGGCGGGTCGTGCTGGCAACTCCGGGGAAGGTGGTTTCAGCGGCGCGGTGCCCGGTGCGGGTCAGGCTGGTCTGGTTCAGGGCGGTGAAGCTGGCGCTGTCGAAGCGGGCGGCGCGGGCGCTTCGGGTCAAGCCGGTGCGGAGACGATGGCGGGGAATGCCGGTGACGCTGGTGCAGCCGGCACTTCGGATCTTCAAACCGCGGGCGTGGCTGGCGGAGCCGGCGCACAACCAGCTGGTGGGAGCAGCAGCGCTGGCGAATCGGGCGAGGGTGGTGTGGTGGCCACCGGTGGCTCGTCGGTGGCTGGTTCCGGAACCGCGGGCAGTGCCGACGCAGGTTCGGCTGGTGTTGGAGAGGGTGGGGGCCCAAGCGTTGAGATCCCACAACTGGAGCTGGTCACCGACGCGTTGGCTCCCGTGCTCCTGAACACGATGGTGGATCTTCGACTGCAGACCGCCGGCGGGATGGGGCGCCGCCAGATCGCCGCTCTTTCCGGCATTCCTGAGGGTCTGTCGCTCGCAGCGGACGGCCATCTTTCGGGCAGACCGCGAGTTCCTGGGATCCACGAAATCGAGCTTCAGGTAACCGACGCCCTGGGCCAGCGCCTCGTCACCCGTCGCATCCTTCGCGTGGATCGGACAAGCCACCTGGCTCTACGTGGCAAGGATCCCATCACCGAGGGCGAGAACCTCTGGCTGCGCGAGCTGGCGGACGCCGAGGCCTACAGCCTGGCTCTGGACGACTCACCCAACAGCACCGTCAACGTGGTGGCCAGCGCTTGGGCGGTGGGCGGGGACGCCATTGCCTGGGTGGTCGACACCAACTCCGACGGGCGTTTCGAGGTCCATGCGGCGCGTCTGGACGGGGCAGAACCGAGCGTGCGTGTGCTGGAGCCCGCCCCCAGCCCCAGCAGCCCCAGCGCCGGGGGTACGGTTCTCTCCTGGTCGTTCGATGGCCAGTCGCTTGCCTACAGCACTCAGGCCAGCCAAGGGGAATTCCCCTTCAGCCTGAGGCTGGTGGAGTACGAACAGGGGGAGCCGCGCAGTCCCACCACCCTGACGACCAACGACTTGGATTTCCCGCTTTCTCCGCTGGGGTGGGCCAGCGACCGTCTCCTCACCGTCGCAGCGGGCACGGCCGTGCAGTTCCAGCGCGGGACGGATGGAGCGTTGGGTGCCAGCGAGGTCGTTCCGGGGACCACCTTCAGCACTCCGTATTCGGCCGTGCAGACCAGCGATCCGTCCAGCCCCTGGGTCACGTTCCGGGTAACCGGGAATCATGGGGGCTACCTCTATGACTACCTGTTCAACCTGGACGCAGGCCAGGTGCAACAGGAGGGTTCCGATCCGACCGTGTCCCTGCGTTCGGGGCGGGTATGCCGTCTGGAGGAGGATCCGTCGACCCAGGAAGCAACGCTTGGCATCTACGATGTCGCGGCTCTGCAGACCGGAGCCCCCCGCATGCGTGTCGTCGGCACGCGCAGGACCTTGGCCGGGAATGATCGACGGGCCATCTACTGGTCCGAGGACGCACAATGGCTCGCGTTCGACCCCTCCACAGCGGGTCCCCTGATGGTGGCACCGGTGGGCGGGGAAGGCACCATCGCTGCCTGGTCGGTGCCGGGGTCATACCAGCCCGTCGCAAGCGGCGGGGTAGCGAGTCAGGCAAGGTTCTCGGCCGACAATCGCTGGCTGGTGTTCAGGGATGGTGACCACCTTTGGGCCGCCCCCCTCAGCCAGAGCTCGGTGGGCGAAGCGCGGCGCATCTCCACCGAGCTGCCCAACCCGAGCACGGATTCGATCCAGAGTTTCTTGGTCTCGCCCGACGGGCGCTTCGTGGCCTTCGTGGGCTCCATGCGCACCGCCGGTGTCCCGGAGCTCTTTCTGGCCTCCCTGGAGGGGGACAGCCCGGGAGAGCCGATTCCACTGGAGGTTCCGCACGCCTCGTCCGAAAAGCTCCAGTGGTCCCAGGATTCCTCCTACCTCGCCTGTGACACCCAGGCCTACGAGGACGAACAGGGTGTGGTTTCGGCGGGAACGTGGCTCTTCGATGGGCTCGGTTCTTCCGCGGTGGCCGAGCGGCTCGACTGCGCCAACCGTCCCTGTTCAGAGCGACACCTCGCCGGTTTCCGTCCCTGGATGGGGCGCTGAATGCAAGAAGGCCAGCCGATTCGGCTGGCCTTCTTGTGTCAGGTGACGCTCAGAGCATCACTGTGCGGTGAGCAACTTGAACTCGATTCGGCGATTGCGCTCGCGGCCCGCCGCCTTCGCGTTGGAATCGACCGGTTCGTCAGGTCCGGCCCCTCGAGTCTCGATGCGATTGTCCTCGACGCCCTGGGAGACCAGGTACGCCTTGACGGAATCCGCGCGAGCCTGCGAGAGCTCAACATTGCGCTCCCGGGCTCCCACGTTGTCGGTGTGGCCCGAGATCGCGACGCGTAGGCTGGGGTACTCCTTCAGCACGCCCGCGGCCTCATTCAGCGTGGGCTTGGAGGCGGGACGGATGGTGGCCTTGCCGAATTCGAAGGTGATGCCCTTGATGACGCCGGTGAACTTCTTGACTGCGTCAGGGATCTCGTCGGGGCAGCCGTCGCCGTCCTCGAACCCGTTCTTGGTCTCGGGCTGAGTGGGGCACTTGTCGGCTTCGTCCAAGAGGCCGTCGCCGTCGGAATCCTTGGGAGACGGGCAGCCGTTCTGGAGATCACCCTTCTCCTGGGGGCACTGGTCGTCCTTGTCGAGCACGCCGTCGCCGTCCGAATCGAGCGGGCATCCCTCGGGGGCAGGACCGGCCTCGTTCACGCACTTGTCTTGAAGATCGAAGACGCCATCGCCGTCGGTGTCGCGATCCGGGCAGCCATCGCGGCCCGGTCCCGGCTCCTGGGGACACTGATCCATGCGATCCACGATCCCGTCGCCGTCGGTGTCTTCCGGCGGACAGGGCGGGGGAGGTGGAACCGGGCGGCCCAGCGTCAGGCTGAGCCCCAGCATCAGCTCGGGGCTGTGGGTGAGCGTCCCATCCTCGGCATTGTTCTTCTGGGTCAGGTTGTCGCGCACATCCAAACGGATGGCGGTCTTCTCGCTCAGGAACATCTTGAGGCCGCCGCCGAAGTGAAACAGCGGGTCGCCATCCGAACCGATGGAATTGCTCACGTCACCCATCTGTCCCAGGCCAGCCAGGACGAAGGGAGTGATTCTCCAGAACGGGGCCTGTACGACCAGATGTCCACGCAGAGCCCAGGGATAGGCCTGCGAATCATCGTCCTTGGTGGACGAGGCGCCGACCGCGCCTTCACCTTCCAGCCCCACGAAGCGGAAGGGATACCAGGCGGCTCGAAGGGCCAGTTCCGGTGCGACCTCCAGTTCCTGATGGTTGGCGGATTCGAGCTGCCAGTTGTGATTGGCAGAGGGGAACAGCACACCGACGGCGAAGCCCAGCTCGGTCATGCCATCGACTGGTAGGTACTGATCGAAGAAGCCACCCTCTTCTTCAGCAGCCGGGGCCGCTGCTGCGGCCGCTGGTTGCGGCTCCTGGGCGTTGGCGTCCGCGTCCGCGGTTGCGTTGGCGTCCGTTCCCGACGTCGACGCACCAAGGCTGAATCCTCCCTGGGTCGAGCTATCCGCTGCGGGAGCAGCCGGCTCAGCAGCAGGTGCCGGAACGTCAGCGGGCGGTGCTGGTGGAGCACTCGTGTCTGCGGTCTGCGCCAAGACGCTCCCCGACA
>CAZYKT010000048.1:0-3958 GCA_964648165.1 uncultured Polyangiaceae bacterium
ATTCACCCGACCCGTTGTTGCCCCAGCAGGCCAGCGTGCCGTCCTCGCGGAGCGCGCAGCTGTGCTGGTAGCCCGCCGACACGGCGGTGAATGTCCCCTCGGGTGGCATGGATTCACCCGACCCGTTGTTGCCCCAGCAGGCCAGCGTGCCGTCCTCGCGGAGCGCACAGTTATGGTATGAGCCAGCCGAGACGGCAATGGTGCCGATCTCGCACCGATCGCCGTACAGCCCCGCGTCACAGTCGCAGATGGCGTGACCCAAATGCTCAAGGCAACTTGCGCCATTCTGGCAGGGATTGGGGTCGCAGAGGTTGCCGGCACCTGCCGTGCCTGCCACGCCGCCCAGACCCCCTGCCTCACCGCTCGCACCCGCGTTGCCGGAGGCTCCCGCGGTACCACCCTCAGTGGACATGCCGCTCGTTCCTGCCGTGCTTCCGCCTTGTCCTTCACCCGCAGTCACGGAGCCTGCCGCTCCGGCTTCTTCTCCCGCGACGCCACCCTGGGATGCACCGCCGGGACCAAGCCCACCGAGCTCGGCTCCGCCAGCCTCGGCTCCACCGCGTGACAAACCGCCCACGGCTGCACCACCCTCGGAAATGCTTCCACCCATCCCCGCTGCGCCGCCCCGCGACACGGATCCGCCCTGACCCAGAGCACCACCGAACGAGAGGCGACCACCCACTCCCGGATTCCCGCCGCGACCATTGGTTCCACCATCCTCGGTCGACTCTCCACCATTCTCCGTGCCAGCACCAGCGAGGCTCGTCGAGCCTCCTTCACCAGCCTCGTCGTTACCCCCAACGCCCGACTCCAGCATACCCTCGTCGAGCGTCGTCCGCCCGCAGCCGCCCAGGCTCGTCGCTGCGACGACCAAGCCCAACATCAAGAGATCTTCTCTCATCGCCCATGCCAACACGCCGAGCTTCGAGCCCATGAATCTCAATTTGCTGGCGGGGTCTGAGGTGGACAAGGGAAAAGCTCAGGACTTTTCCGCGGATGCGGTGGGACTTCCGTCAAATGCCTCCGAGGTGAGATCCATCTAGCACGAGATCGATACTTCGCTCGGGGAGCCCACAATGGCCGTCCGCCCTGCGGCCTCCACCCCCGCGAAAGGGCTTGGGTTGGCCTGGTCGTTGGACACCCGAGGCCCTGACCAGGCTCTCCAGAGCCTCGCTCGACCTACTCGATTCGCGTCACGATGTACGCGTGCCCGTCCGGGCAATAGTCGGGCAGCGTCGTGTAGTCGACAACGACGAGAACGACCGCTGCTCGTGCGTCGTACCAGGTTCCCGAGACGCCGACGAAGCTCCCAAAGCAGTCCGGCAAGCGCGGACGCCCGAACAGTGGAAAAGGTACGCGGCGTCGGAGCAGGCTTCGACCGGGCCCCGGCTCCCGGAGCCAGATCTCCTCTTTGCCCTCCTTGCCCGCATCGATGGCGATGACGCGCGTCGACGGCGACTTATCGCCCCGATCCGGTGGCTGCCAAGGCGGCCGTTGCCAGAGCATGGTACGAAAGCCTCGCTCTCGGAGCCAGCTCAGCGTCGAAGCCTCGGCAGCTCTGATTCCGGTCTGGGCTCCATGGCCCGTCTCGAACAACCGAACACGACGAGTGCAGTCGTCGGCGAGGCTAACGCGGCGCGCGCCGGCTCGCGCGCGGTTCCCACCCCGTGCCAAACGTAGAGCGCGGGCAGGGCGCAGGAGTTCTCGGTGCCAGCGCTGCATTCCTTTCCGGCTCGCGCCAACGCTTCGCTGGCCAGCGACTCGAAGCCACAATGCCGAGCGTCGCCACCTCGGCAGGACTCGACGTACGCCACGAGCGGATCAGCCCCCTGCTCGCAGCCCGCCGGAAGCTCGGGAGCTAGCCGTTCGTCGCGCCATCCGTCCCGGCACAACCGCGTCAGAGTATCCAGCGCCTCGGCGGGATCGGCCCGGTGTGCCAGCTCGTGGCAACTCGACACCGAGCTGATCCGCGCGCCGTCCGAGCAGCGCTGGCGGAGCAGGACCAGGTCGAGCCCCCGTCGCACCATCTGGCACGCCTCCTTGATCCCTTTCTGGCACTGGGAAGAAAACAGGCGCTCTAGGGCACCCGGCTCGATCGGCTGAAGCTGGTGCAGGTGCACAGCCAGGATCTGGGCGAATCCGCTGCAGCCCTTGGGGGCTCCCAGGGCGCAGGCAGCCTTCCACGCCAAGGCGGCCTCCGGGTAGCGCATCGGGGCACCGCTCTCGGCGCTCTGTTCTCGACGCTCGGCCAAGAGCACGCAAGAAGACGCCGTCCCCGCCTCACACTGGCGCGCCAGCACCCCCTCGGCGCTTCGAGCCTGCGCCCCCTGCGACAGGACCAGATCCGAGCAGGCCAGGGCAGAGCCGAGCGCACAGGCGCGCTCCAGCACGGCGACAGGCTGGCCCGGATCGATGCGAGCAAGCAAGAAACAGGAACGAGCATTGCCCACGCGGCAGCGTTCTCGGAGCCCGATGAGCTCGAGCCGGTCGCACGCCGCCTTGAGCTTGCTCACCTTGGCCGCGCAGCGGGTGTCTTCGTAACACTGCCATGACTCGCTGGGCAGATGTTCGCCGGACCGCTGTGGCTCTTCACACGCTTACTCGATCGCCTCCCACTCGGCCGCAGAGTACTGGGTTCGTGAGGGAACGCGCGGTACCGGCGTCCCGCACGAGGCCAGAAGAGCAGCGGCTATGAAAGCCCGAACCCAGCGTTTTGACATCGACGGCCAGCATACCGGAGCTCGAGCTGCCAGGCGCTCAGGGCCTTTCTTGCCCTGGGCATCTCGCGACGGCTGGCGAGCCGGAGCTCTCAGCCTGCGTGAGGCGCTTCTACAACAGGATCTCTCGCCACCGCCCTACCTCACCTGGAGGCCCCAGCAACGCACGCGGAGGTCGTTGGTGCCGACGGCACAGCTGTAGCCGCCGAGCGCTACCGCGACGGCGGTGAACGTTCCCTGGGGGGGGGTGGACTGGCCCGATCCATTACTGCCCCAGCAGGCCAGCGTACCGTCAGTACGAATGCCGCAGCTGTGTTCGAGGCCCGCCGCGACGGAAGTGAACGTCCCCTCCGGCGGCGTCGGCGTGGCCTGGCCGTCTCCGTTCTCGCCCCAGCAGGCCAGCGTACCGTCAGTACGAATACCGCAGCTGTGGTCATAACCCGCCGCGACGGCGGTGAACGTCCCCTCCGGCGGCGTGGACTGGCCCGATCCATTACGGCCCCAGCAGGCCAGCGTACCGTTAGAACCGTCGAAGTGGAGCGCGCAACTGTGCTGGCAGCCCGCCGCGACGGAAGTGAACGTTCCGCGTGGAGGGATGGACTCGCCGAAGTCGTTTCTGCCCCAGCAACGCACGCGGAGGTCATCGGCGCCGATGGCACAGCTGTGGTAGTAGCCTACCGAGACGGAGATGAACGTGCCGTCGGGAGCGCTCAATTGGGCCGTATTCGCCGCACCCCAGCAGGCCAGCGTGCCGTCATTGCGAATGCCGCAGTTGTGGTGGTAGCGCGCCGCAACGGACGTGAACGTCCCCTCCGGCGGCTCCGACTCGCCGGAATAGTCGTCGCCCCAGCAGGCCAGCGTCCCATCGCTGCGGAGCGCACAGACGTGCTGTTGGCCTGCCGCAACGGCAGTGAACGTTCCCTCCGGCGGCGTGGATTCGCCGCGAGCGTCGCTGCCCCAGCAGGCCAAGGTGCCGTCGGTGCGAAGCGCGCAGCTGTGGTAGTCGCCCGCCGAGACGGCCGTGAACGTCCCCTCCGGCGGCTCGGCCTGGCCGTACTCGTTGCTGCCCCAGCAAGCCAGCGCCCCGTCCTCGCGGAGCGCGCAGCTGTGGTAGCCGCCCGCCGAGACGGCCGTGAACGTCCCCTCCGGCGGCTCCGACTGGCCGTACTCGTTGTTGCCCCAGCAAGCCAGCGTGCCGTCGGTGCGAACGCCGCAGCTGTGGGCGCCGCTTGCCGAGACGG
>CAZYKT010000048.1:4058-18148 GCA_964648165.1 uncultured Polyangiaceae bacterium
CGCCGCAGCTGTGGGCGCCGCTTGCCGAGACGGCCATGAACGTTCCCTCGGGCGGCTCCGACTCGCCATAGTCGTTCCTACCCCAGCAGGCCAGCGCCCCGTCCTCGCGGAGCGCGCAGCTGTGGGCGCCGCCTGCCGAGACGGCCGTGAACGTCCCCTCCGGCGGCGTGGACCGGCCGTCTCTGTTCTCGCCCCAGCAGGCCAGCGTGCCGTCAGTGCGAACGCCGCAGCTGTGGTAGTCGCCCGCCGAGACGGCCGTGAACGTCCCCTCCGGCGGCTCGGCCTGGCCGTACTCGTTGCTGCCCCAGCAGGCCAGCGTGCCGTCGGTGCGAACGCCGCAGCTGTGGGCGCCGCTTGCCGAGACGGCCATGAACGTTCCCTCGGGCGGTGTGACCTGACCGCTGTAGTTCCCCCCCCAGCAGGCCAGCGTGCCGTCGGTACGGAGAGCACAGCTGTACCCGCCGCCTGCCGAGACGGCAATGGTCCGCAACTCGCACCGGTCGCCGAACAGCCCTGCATCGCAGTCGCAGATGGCGTGACCCAAGTACTCAAGGCACGTTCCGCCGTTTTGGCAGGGATTGGGGTCACAGAGTTTGCCGGAGCCTGCTGACCCCGCCATGCCTGCAGCCCCTGCCTCGCCACCCAAACCTCCTACCGCGCCGCTCGCGCCGGCGCTCCCAGAGGCTCCAGCGATACCCGCTGTCCCAACCTCACCAGACATGCCACTGATGCCAGCCGTGCTTCCGCCTTGTCCTTCACCCGCAGTCACGGAGCCTGCCGTTCCGGCGTCTTCTCCCGCGACACCACCCTGAGCGTTGCCTCCACCCTCTTGGGTCGACTTTCCGCCGTTCTCTGCGCCAGCACCAGCCGGGCTCGCCGAGCCTGCTTCGCCCCCCTCGTCGCTGCCACCTGCGCCCGACGTGAGCACAACCTCGCTCGGCTCGTCAGCCGTCGCGCCCCCGCAGCCACCAAGGCTCGTCGCTGCGACGACCAAGCCCAACAACAAGAGCCCATCTCTCATCGCCCATGCCAACAAGCCGAACTTCGACCCCATAGGTCCCATTGTCCCACCCGGGCCTGACGCAGAACAAGCGAAAAGACCCGTGGTTCGGCTCGCCAGCTACTCCCAGCCTACCAGAGGCACCTCCGCACCACGATCTCTTGCGACCTCCTCACCTCACCTGGTCGCCCCAGCAATGCACGCGAAGGTCATCAGTACCGATGGTGCAGGATTGGGAGCCGTATGCCGAGAGAGCGCTGAACGTTCCCTATGGCGGCGTGGCCTGGCCGTACTCGTTGCTGCCCCAGCAGGCCAGCGTGCCACCCTCGCGAAGCGCGCAGCTGTGGGAGGCGCCTACCGTAACGGCCGTGAACGATCCCTCGGATGGCGTCGTTTCGCCGTCGTAGCCCCAGCAGACCAGCGTGCCGTCAGTACGAATGCCGCAGCTGTTGAAATCGCCAACGGCGTTGAACGTCCCCTCCGGCCGCGTGTATTCTAAGTCCTCTTCGTTGTGGCCCCAGCAGGCAATCGTGCCGTCCTCGCGGAGCGCGCAGCTGTGGTATGCTCCTGCGGCCACGGCGGTGAACGTCCCCTCGGGCGGCTCGGACTCGCCGTTGTCGTTGCTGCCCCAGCAGACCAGCGCGCCGTCAGTACGAATGCCGCAGCTGTTTGTGAAGCGCACCGAGACGGCCGTGAACGTCCCCTCGGGCGGCGTGGCCTGGCCGTGGTCGTTCCTGCCCCAGCAGGCCAATGTGCCTTCGGTTCGAATGCCGCAGCTGTGGTCGTAGCCCACCGAGACGGAAGTGAACGTCCCCTCGGGCGGCGTGGATTCTTGGCCGTATTCATTGTGGCCCCAACAGGCCAGCGTGCCGTCGTCGCGGAGCGCGTAGCTGTAGAAGTAACCGGTCCCTACGGAAGTGAACGTTCCCTCCGGCGGCGTGGACTGGCCGTAGTCGTTCCTGCCCCAGCAGGCAATCGTGCCGTCGTCGCGGAGCGCGCAAGTGTGGTAATAGCCCGCCGAAACGGCAATGGTCCGCAGTTCGCACCGGAGACCGAACAGCCCTGCATCGCAGTCGCAGATGGCGTGGCCCGAATATTCGAAACAAGTCACGCCGTTTTGACAGGGCTCGGGGTCACAGAGGTTGCTGGAGCCTGCTGACCCCGCCGTTCCTGCAACACCGACTTCGCCGGCCAGGCCTCCTACCGCGCCGCTCTCGCCTGAGCTCCCGGAGGCTCCAACGGTTCCCGCTATCCCACCCTCGCCAGACATGCCACTGGTGCCAGCCGTGTTTCCTCCTTGTCCTTCACCCGCAGTCACGGATCCTGCCGCCCCGGTGTCTTCTCCCGCAGTGCCACTCTGGGATGCACCGCCGGGACCTCGCCCACCAGACTCTTCACCTCCAGCCTCGGCTCCACCCCGCGACAGGACGCCGCCCTGACCGTCGCCCCCACCATCCTCGGTCGACTCTCCGCCGTTCTCTCTGCCAGCACCACCGAGGCTCGTCGAGCCTCCGTCACCAGCCTCGTCGCTGCCACCTGCACCCGACTCTGGCGTGATCTCGCCGAGCGTCTTTCGCCCGCAGCCGCCAAGGCTCGTCACTGCGACGACAAAACCCAAAGACAGAAGCCTCTTTCCAAGCCCAGATGTCAACAATCCGAGCTTCAAACCCATGAGTCCCATCATCCCACCAGAGCCTGACGCCGACAAGGGAAAAGTTCCTAGCCTGGCTCGCCAGTTGCGCTCAGTCCACCTGAAGCGCATGTACAACAGGATCTCTCGTGACCACCCTACATCACTCGGTAGCCCCAGCAAACCACGCGAAGATCATTGGTGCCGATGGCGCAGCTGTAGGCGCTGAGCGCCACCGCGACGGCGGTGAACGTCCCCTGTAGGGGAGTGGACTCGCCGGACCCGTTGTTGCCCCAGCAGGCCAGCGTGCCGTCAGTACGAATGCCGCAGCTGTGGTCGAGACCCGCCGCGACGGCGGTGAACGTCCCCTCCGGCGGCTCGGACTTGCGGTGATCGTTGTTGCCCCAGCAGGCCAGCGTACCGTCAGTACGAATACCGCAGCTGTGGTCAACGCCTGCCGCGACGGCGGTGAACGTCCCCTCGGGCGGCGTGGCCTGGCCTTCGTCGTTCTGGCCCCAGCAGGTCAGCGTACCGTGAGAACCGTCGAAGTGGAGCGCGCAACTGTGGGCATAGCCCACCGCAACGGAAGTGAACGTTCCGCGCGGAGGACTGGACTCGCCGGACTCGTTTCTGCCCCAGCAACGCACGCGAAGGTCATCGGTGCCGATGGCGCAGCTGTGGTAGTAGCCCGCCGAGACGGAGATGAACGTCCCCTCCGGCGGCTCGGACTGGCCGTCGTCGTTCAGACCCCAACAGGCCAGCGTGCCGTTGGCACGAATGCCACAGTTGTGGTGGTAGCGCGCCGCAACGGACGTGAACATCCCCTCCGGCGGCGTGGATTGGCCGACGTCCTCCAAGCCCCAGCAGGCCAGCATGCCGTCGGTGCGGAGCGCGCAGCCGTGGACTTGGCCTGCTGCAACAACGGTGAACGTCCCTTGGGGAGGAGTGAACTCGCCGGAGTAGTTGTCGCCCCAGCAGGCCAATGTGCCGTCGGTGCGGAGCGCGCAGCCTGCCGCAACGGACGTGAACGTCCCGTCCGGCGACTCGGACTGGCCGTACTCGTTGTTACCCCAGCACGCCAGCGTGCCGTCGGTGCGAATGGCACAGCCGTAATCGTCGCCCACCGCAATGGCCGTGAACGTCCCCTCGGGCGGCTCGGACTCGCCATTGTCGTTCCTACCCCAGCAAGCCAGCGTGCCGTCGGTGCGAATGGCACAGCTGTGATCGCTGCCTGCCGAAACGGACGTGAACGTCCCCTCCGGCGGCTCGGACTCGCCATAGTCGTTCCTACCCCAGCAAGCCAGCGCCCCGTCCTCGCGGAGCGCGCAGCTGTGGACATAGCCCGCCGAGACGGCGGTGAACGTTCCCTCGGGTGGATCGGACTGGCCAGCCAAGTTGCCGCCCCAGCAGGCCAACGTACCGCCGGTACGAATGCCACAGCTGTGGACGCCGCCCGCCGCGACCGAGGTGAAGGTTCCCTCGGGCGGCTCGGACCGGTTGAAGTCGTTGCTGCCCCAGCAGGCCAGCGTCCCGTCGGTGCGAATGGCACAGCTGTGATCGCTGCCTGCCGAAACGGACGTGAACGTCCCCTCCGGCGGTTCGGACTGGCCAACATGGTTGGATCCCCAACAGGTCAGCGTACCTTCACTGCGAAGCGCGCAGCTGTGCCCGCCGCCGGCTGCGACGGCAATGGTTCGCAGCTCGCACCGGTCGCCGAAAAGCCCTGCATCGCAGTCGCAGATCGCATGGTCCAAGTATTCGAGGCAACTTCCGCCGTTGAGACAGGGATTGGGGTCACAGGAATTGCCGGAGCCCGCCTCGCCAGACATGCCGCTGGTACCAGCCGTGCTTCCGCCTTGTCCTTCACCCGCAGTCACGGACCCTGCCGCCCCGGCGTCTTCTCCCGCGACACCGCCCTGGGATGTACCGCCCGTCGAGAGGCGACCACCAGCCCCCGCGGTGCCGCCCTGACCGTCGGTTCCGCCATCCTCGATCGACTCTCCACCGTTCTCTGCACCAGCACCACCGAGGCTCGTCGCGCCTGCTTCACCAGCCTGGTCGCTGCCACCGGCGCCCGACGTGAGCACAACTTCGCTCGGCTCGTCAGCCATCGTGCCCGCGCAGCCGCCCAGGCTCGTCGCTGCGACGACAAGACCCAAAGACAGAAGCCTGTTTCCAACCACAGATGCCAACAAGCCGAACCTTGACCCCATGAGTCCCATTCTCTGACCACGGTCTGACCCGGACAAGGGAAAACGTCCTGGTTCGGCTCACCAACTGCGCGCAGCCTGTGCGAGGTGCCTCCACGACAGGATCTCTCGCGACCGCCCTACCTCACCTGGTCGCCCCAGCAAACCACGCGAAGGTCGTCGGCGCCGATGGCGCAGGTGTGAGACGAGCTTGCCCAGACGGCGATGAACGTTCCCTCCGGCGGCGTGGACTCGCCGTATCCGTCGTAGCCCCAGCAGGCCAAGGTGCCGTCGCTACGAATGGCGCAGCTATGGAAATCTCCTGCCGCGACGGCGGTGAACGTTCCCTGGGGCGCCGAGGACTGCTCGTAGTCGTTGCTACCCCAACAGGCCAAGGCTCCGTCGGTACGAATGCCACAGCTGTGGTACCAGCCCGCCGCGACGGCGCTGAACGTCCCTTCCGACGGCGTGGACTCGCCGTAGTCGTTGATGCCCCAGCAGGCCAGTGTGCCGTCAGTGCGAATGCCGCAGCTGTGGTAATGGGCTGCCCCAACGGCGCTGAACGTTCCCTCCGGCGGCGTGGACTCACCGTTCTCGTTGTAGCCCCAGCAGACCAGCGTGCCGTCGGTACGAATGCCACAGCTGTGGTACCAGCCCGCCGCGACGGCACTGAACGTCCCTTCCGGCGGCGTGAAATCGCTGTATTCGTCCCGCCCCCAGCAGAGCAGCGTACCGTCATCGCGAAGCGCGCAGCTGTGGTATGATCCTACGGCTACGGCGGTGAACGTTCCCTCGGACGGCGTGGCTTCGTCGTTATCTCCCCAGCAGAGCAGCGTACCGTCGGTGCGGACGGCGCAGCCGTGGAAGGAGACTGTCGCTACGGATGTAAACGTCCCCGCGGGCACCGTGGCCTGGCCGTATTCGTCGTTTCCCCAGCAGGTTAGCGTGCCGTCCTCGCGGAGCGCGCAGCCGTCGTAGAAGCCTGCCGAGACGGCGGTGAAGGTTCCATCCGGCGGCGCGGACTCGCCGTAGAAGTTGTCGCCCCAGCAGGCCAGCGTGCCGTCCTCACGAATTCCGCAGCTGTGGTAGGCTCCCGTCGTCAGGGAAGCAAACGTCCCCTCGGGCGCCGTGGTCTGGAGCGTCTCGTTATTTCCCCAGCAGGCCAGCGTCCTGTCGTCACGAATGCCGCAGCTGTGGTATGAGCCTGCCGAGACGGCGGTGAAGGTTCCCTCGGGCGGCGAGGCCTGGCCGTAATTGTCCCAGCCCCAGCAGGTCAGCGCACCGTCCTCGCCGAGTGCACAGCTGTGGCTGCCATTTGCCGAGACGGCGGTGTACGTTCCCTCCGGTGGGGTGGCCTGGCCGTAATCGTTCCACCCCCAGCAGGCCAGCGCGCCGTCCTCGCGGAGCGCGCAGTTGTGGGAGTAGCCCGCCGAGACGGCGGTGAACGTTCCCTCCGGTGGCGTGGACTGGCCGTAATCGTTCAAGCCCCAGCAGGCCAGCGTGCCGTCCTCGCGGAGCGCGCAGCTGTGGTGGTAGCCCGCGGACACGGCGGTGAACGTCCCCTCGGGCGGCATGGATTCACCCGACCCGTTGTTGCCCCAGCAGGCCAGCGTGCCGTCCTCGCGGAGCGCGCAGCTGTGCTGGTTACCCGCCGAGACGGCAATGGTCCCTATCTCGCACCGATCGCCGTACAGCCCTGCATCGCAGTCGCAGATGGCGCGGCCCGAGTACACAAGGCACCTTGCACCATTCTGGCAGGGATCGGGGTCGCAGAGGTTGCCGGAACCCGCCGTACCCGCCGTGCCTGCCTCGCCGCTCGCACCCGCGTTGCCCGAGGTTCCGGCGCTGCCCGCAATCCCACCCTCGCCCGACATGCCGCTCGTGCCTGCCGTGCTTCCACCTTGTCCTTCACCCGCAGTCACGGCCCCTGCCGCTCCGGCGTCTTCTCCCGCGACGCCGCCCTGAGATGCGCCGCCGGGGCCGGCTCCACCGCTCGGCGAACCGCCGGGACTGGCGCCACCCTCGGAAATGCCTCCACCCATCCCCGGTGCGCCGCCCCACGACACGACTCCACCCTGACCCGGCGCACCACCGAACGAAAGGCGACCACCCATCCCCGGATTCCCGCCACGACCGTTGGTTCCACCCTCTCCGAATGCCCCCCCAACCTCATCTGCAACAACACCCCCGAGGCTCGTCGAACCACCTTCACCAGCCTGGTCGTTACCTCCAACGCCCGACTCCAGCAGGATCTCATCGAGGGGGGTGCGCGCGCAGCCGCCAAGGCTCGTCACTGCGACGACAAGACCCAACAACAGGAGACTGTTTCCAACCACAGATCCCAACGACCCGAACCGAAATCCCATGAATTCGATTCTCTGCCTAGGGCCTGACACGGACAAGGGAAAATGTACTGGTTCGGCTCACCAGCTGCGCACAGCCTGCGCGAGGCACCTCTACGACAGGATCTCTGGTGACTTCCCTACCTCACCTCGATGCCCCAGCATCGCAACCGAAGGCCGTCGGCGGTGATGGCACAGCTGCGGTAGTAGCCTGCCGAAATGAACAGGAACGTTCCCTCGGGTGGCGTTGACTCGCCGTAGTCGTTCATGCCCCAGCAGGCCAGCGTGCCGTCGTCGCGGAGCGCGCAGCTGTGGTAATAGCCCGCCGAGACGGCGGTGAACGTTCCCTCGGGCGGCGCGGCCTGGCCGTTCTCGTTGTCACCCCAGCAGGCCACCGTGCCATCGGTGCGAAGCGCGCAGCCATGAAGGTATCCTGCAGAGACGGAGGTGAACGTCCCCTCGGGTGGCATGGATTCACCGTAGTTGTCCAAACCCCAGCAGACCAGCGTGCCGTCGGACCGAATGCCGCAGCCGTGGTAATAGCCCGCCGAGACGGCAGTGAACGTCCCCTCGGGCGGCGCGGCCTGGCCGTACTCGTCGTCACCCCAGCAGGCCACCGTGCCATCGCTTCGGACCCCGCAGCTGTGGGCGTAGCCCACCGCAACGGAAGTGAACGTCCCCTGGGGCGGATCGGCCTGGCCGTATTCGTTGTCACCCCGGCAGGCCAGCGTGCCGTCGCTTCGGACCCCGCAGCTGTGTCTTTCGCCTGCCGAAACGGCAGTGAACGTCCCCTGGGGCGGCGTGAACTGGTCGTTCTCGTTTTCACCCCAGCAGGTCAGCGTGCCGTCGGCACGAATGGCGCAGCCGTCTGCCGCGATGGCAATGAACGTTCCCTGGGGCGGCGAGGATTCGCCGCACCAGTTGACCCCCCAGCAGGCCAGCGTCCCATCGGTGCCGAGCGCACAGGCGTGGGAGGAGCCTACCGAGATGGCGGTGAACGTGCCCTGGGGCGGCTCGGACTGCCCGTAGTCGTTCGAGCCCCAGCAGGTCAGCGTGCCGTCGCTGCCGAGCGCACAGCTGTGGTATGGGCCTGCCTCAACGGCATTGAACGTTCCCTCGGGCGGGTTGGACTGGCCGTACTCGTTGTTGCCCCAGCAGGCCAGCGTGCCGTCGTCGCGGAGCGCGCAGCTATATTCGCTGCCTGCCGAGATGGCGGTGAAGGTTCCCTCCGGCGGGTTGGACTGGCCGTACTCGTTGTCACCCCAACAGGCCAGCGTGCCATCAGCACGAATGCCGCAGCCGTGGTCACGGCCCGCCGAAACGGCCGTGAACGTTCCCTCGGGCGGCACTCCGTATTCTTCGCCCCAGCAGGCCAGTCTACCATCACCGTGAATCGCGCAGCCGTTGAAAAAACCCGCCGAGACGGACGTGAACGCTCCCTCGGGCGGCTCGGCCTGGTCTGCGTCATTCGAGCCCCAGCAGACCAGCGTGCCGTCGCTGTGGAGCGCACAGCCGTGGTCATAGCCCACTGAGACGGCGGTGAAGATCCCCTGGGGCGGCTCGGACTGGCCTTCGTCGTTCCAGCCCCAGCAGGCCAGCGTTCCATCCTCGCGCAGCGCGCAGCCGTAGCTTTCGCCCGCCGAGACGGCAATGGTTCGTAGCTCACACCGGTCGCCGAACAGCCCCGCATCGCAGTCGCAAATGGCGTGGCCCAGG
This sequence comes from uncultured Polyangiaceae bacterium, assembly GCA_964648165.1. Classification (GTDB taxonomy): domain Bacteria; phylum Myxococcota_A; class Polyangia; order Polyangiales; family Polyangiaceae; genus FEN-1139. The sequence continues at coordinate 12,936 of CAZYKT010000048.1, forward strand.
TGCACCAGGCACCTTGTGCCATTTTGGCAGGGATTGGGGTCACAGAGGTTGCCGAGGCCCGCCTCGCCAGACATGCCACTGGTGCCAGCCGTGCTTCCGCCTTGTCCTTCACCCGCAGTCACGGAGCCTGCCGCTCCGGCGTCTTCTCCCGCAGCGCCGCCCTGACCGTTGGTTCCGCCCTCTTCAGTCGGCTCTCCGCCGTTCTCTGTGCCAGCACCAGCGAGGCTCGTCGAGCCTCGTTCGCCCCCTTCGCCGCCGGCACCTGCGCCCGACGTGAGCACAACCTCGCTCGGCTCGTCATCCATCGTGCCCCCGCAGCCGCCAAGGCCCGTTACTGCGACGACAAAGCCCAACAACAAGAGCCCGTCTCTCATCGCCGATGCCAACGACCCAAGACTCGCCCCCATGAGTCTTGTTGTCCTACCGGGACGCAACCCTGACAAGGGAAAGGATCCTGGCTCGGCTCACCAGCTGCACGCAGCCGGTTTGGGACCCCTGTGCGGCAGGATCTCTGGTGACCGCCCTACCTCGCCTGGCTGCCCCAGCAACGCACGCGGAGGTCGTCGGCACCGACGGCGCAACTGTAGTAGCTACCTGCCGAGACGGAAGCGAACATTCCCTCGGGTGGCGTAGCCTTGCCGTACTCGTTGTCGCCCCAGCAGGTTGGCGTGCCGTCGGTGCGGAGCGCGCAGCTGTGGATGGAGCCTGCTGAGACGGAAGTGAACGTTCCCTCGGGCGAGGTGGACTGCCCGTAGTCGTCGCTGCCCCAACAGGCCAGCGTGCCGTCGCTGCGGAGCGCGCAGCTGTGGTGGGAGCCTGTCGAGAAGGAGGTGAACGCTCCCGCAGGTGGCGTCGATTCACCGTTCACGTTGTAGCCCCAGCAGGCCAACGTTCCGTCGGTGCGAAGCCCGCAGCTGTGGATGGAGCCTGCTGAGACGGAGGTAAATGTCCCCTCTGGCGACGTGGACTGACCGTACTCGTTGTCGCCCCAACAGGCCAACGTTCCGTCCTCGCGGAGCGCGCAGCTATGGTAGTTGCCTGCCGAGACGCCTGTGAACGTCCCCTCGGGCGGCCCAGACTGGCCGTAACCGTTGTCGCCCCAGCAGGCCAACGTTCCGTCGGTGTGAATGCCGCAGCTGTGGATGTAGCCAATCGAAACAGCGGTGAACGCTCCCTCGAGCGGCCTGGACCGGCGGTAGTTGTTGATGCCCCAGCAGGCCAGTCTGCCGTCGCTGTGAAGCGCACAGCTGTCGTTTGGGCCCACCGAGACGACCGTGAACGTTCCCTCGGGCGGTATGGACAGGCCGGCCCAGTTGTCGCCCCAGCAGGTTAGCGTGCCGTCGCTGCGGAGCGCGCAGCTGTGGTCGCCACATGCCGCAACAGTGGAGAACGTTCCCTCTGGCGGGGTGGATTGGCCCTCCCCGTTGTAGCCCCAACAGGCCAGCGTGTCATCGGCGCGAATGCCGCAACTGTGGCTTGAGCCTACCGCAACGCCAGTGAACGTCCCCTCGGGCGGAGTGGACTCGCCGACTTCGTTGTCGCCCCAGCAGACCGGCGTGCCGTCAATACGAATGCCGCAATTGTGAAAGTCGCCTAACGCAACAGCAGTGAACGTTCCCTCGGGCGGCTCGGCCTGACCGTCCCTGTTGTCGCCCCAACAGGCCAGCGTGCCGTCGGCGCGAATGCCGCAACTGTGGATTGAGCCTGCCGCAACGGAAGTGAACGTCCCCTCGGGTGGGGTGGACTGGTCATACTGGTTATCTCCCCAGCAGGCCAGCGTGCCGTCGCTGCGAAGCGCGCAGTTATGGTATGAACCTGCCGAGACGGCGGTGAACGTCCCCTCCGGCGGCATGGATCCACTCGACCCGTTGTCGCCCCAACAGGCCAGCGTACCGTCCTCGCGGAGCGCGCAGCTGTGGTCGCCGCCTGCCGAGATGGCGGCGAACGTCCCCTCGGGTGGGGTGGACTGGTCATACTCGTTATCTCCCCAGCAGGCCAGCGTACCGTCGCTGCGGAGCGCACAGATGTGGCTAATGCCCGTCGCGACGGCGACGGTTCGCAGCTCGCACCGGTCACCGAAAAGCCCAGCGTCGCAGTCGCAGATGGCGTGGCCTAGGTGCACAAGGCAACTTGCACCGTTTTGGCAGGGATTGGGGTCGCAGAGATTGCCGGAACCTGCGGTGCCAGCCATACCCGCCTCACCTGCGTCGCCAGCTAGTCCGCCAACCGCGCTGCTCTCGCCTGAGCTTCCGGAGGCTCCGGCGGTGCCAGCAGTCCCACCCCCGCCAGGCACACCACTCGTGCCCGCCGTGCTTCCACCTTGTCCTTCACCCGCAGTCACGGAGCCTGCCGCTCCGGCGTCTTGTCCCGCGGCACCGCTCTGGACTGCCCCACCGGACGATGGACGACCACCAACCCCCGGCGTGCCGCCCTGACCGTTGCCTCCGCCCTCTTGGGTCGACTTTCCGCCGTTCTCTGCGCCGGCACCAGCGAGGCTGGACGAACCCCCTTCAGCGCCCTCGTTGCCGCCACCTGCGCCCGACGTGAGCACAACGTCGCCCGGTTCGTCATCCGCCGTGCCCCCGCAGCCGCCAAGTCCCGTCACTGCGATGACAAAGCCCAACAGCAAGAGCCCGTCTCTCATCGCCCATGCCAACAAGCCGAACTTCGACCCCATGAGTCCTATTGTCCTACCGCGGGGTCATGCAGACAAGGGAAAAGATCCTGGTTCGGCTCGCCCGCTGTGTGTAACCTGTCCAAGGTGCCTGCAAGACAGGGTCTCTCGTGACTGCCTCACCTCACCCGGTTGCCCCAGCAACGCACGCGAAGGTTATCGGTGCCGATGGCGCAGGTGTAGGATTCTCCCGCCGCGACGGCCGTGAACGTCCCTTCTGCTGGCGTGGACTCCCCGTAGTCGTTCGCGCCCCAGCAAGCCAGCGTGCCGTCCGTACGAATGCCGCAGCTGTGGCGGTAGCGCGAGGAGACGGCGGTGAACGTTCCCTCGGGCGGTTCGGACTCGCCGTAGTCGTTCGCGCCCCAGCAAGCCAGCGTGCCGTCCGTACGAATGCCGCAGTTGTGGGAGTGGCCCACCACGACGGCGCTGAACGTCCCTTCCGGCGGCGGGGGCTGGCCGACGATGTTGTAGCCCCAGCAGACCAGCGTACCGTGATCACGAATGCCGCAGCTGTGGTCATAGCCAGCCGAGACGGAGATGAACGCTCCTTGTGGGGGCGTCGCCTGGCCGTAGTAGTTGCTGCCCCAGCAGGCCAGCGTGCCATCCGTACGAAGCGCGCAGCTGTGGTCATCGCCCGCCGAGACGGCAATGAAACTTCCCTCGGGCGGGGTGGCCTCGCCGTTGGTGTTGTCTCCCCAGCAGGCCAGCGTACCGTCGGTACGAATGCCGCAGCTGTGCCTTTCTCCCGCCGAGACGGCAGTGAACGTCCCCTCGGGCGGCTCGGATTCGCCGCTCTCGTTGCTGCCCCAGCAGGCCAACGTGCCATCCTCGCGCAGCGCGCAACCGTGGAAGTAGCCCACCGCGACGGCAATGGTCCGTACCTCGCACCGGTCGCCGAACAGCCCCGCATCACAGCCGCAGATGGGGTGACCCGAGTGCTCAAGACAACTCTGGTCGTTCTGGCAGGGATCGTCATCGCAGGCGTGGTCGGAGCCTGCCGCTCCACCGTTCTCTCCGCTAGCTCCGCCGCCCGACTCTGAATTGCTATCCTCGGACGCCATGAGCCCGCAGCCGCCAAGGCTCGTCGCTGCGACGACATGACCCAGACACAGAAGCCTCTTTGTTGCCCCAGATGCCAACAGGCCGAACCTTGACGCCACGAAATTCACTCTCCCGCCGGGATCTGAGGCAGACAAGCGGAAGGATCCTGCCTGGGCGCGCAGGCTGCGTAGAACCCACCTGAGGCTCCTGTACAACAGGATCCGTCTCACCTCACCAGGCTACCCCAGCAATGCATGCGCAGGTCATCCGTGCCGACGGCGCAGGTGTAGTCGCCGCCTAGCACAACGGCGGTGAACGTCCCCTCGGGCGGCGAGGCCTCACCGTATTCGTTGCCTCCCCAGCAGGCCAGCGTGCCGTCGCTACGAATACCGCAGCTGTGGGAGCCACCTGCCCAGACGGCCGCGAACGGTCCCTCGGGCGGAGCGGATTTGCCGTACTCGTTGCTGCCCCAGCAGGCCAGGGTACCGTCGCTGCGAATGCCGCAGATGTGGTGATCGCCTGCCGAGACGGCGGTGAACGTCCCCTCGGGCGGCCTGGACTGGCCGTATTCGTTGCCTCCCCAGCAGGCCAGCGTGCCGTCGTCGCGAATGCCGCAGCTAAAATACTGGCTTGCCGCAATGGCGGTGAACGCCCCCTCGGGCGGGGTCGCCTCGCCGTATCGATTCTCGCCCCAACAGGCCAGCGTGCCGTCGCTGCGAATGCCGCAGCTGAAACGGTTGCTTGCCGCAATGGCCACGAACGTCCCCTCGGGCGGGGTGGATTCACCGTCGTCGTTGCTTCCCCAGCAGGCCAGCGTGCTGTCACTACGGAGCGCGCAGCTGTGGTGAACGCCTACCGAGACGGCAGTGAACGTTCCCTCCGGGGGGGTGGACTGGCCGTCGCCGTCGTAGCCCCAGCAGGCCAGCGTGCCATCGGTATGAATGCCACAGCTGTGGTAGGAGCCCGTCGCTACGGCGATGAACGCCCCCTCGGGCGGCGGCGCCTCGCCGTACTGGTTGTAGCCCCAACAGGCCAGCGTGCCGTCAGTATGAATGCCGCAGTGTCGATTGCCGCCTGTTGAGACGGCGGTAAACGTCACCTCAGGCGGTGAGGCCTGGCCGTACAAGTCGTATCCCCAACAGGCTGGCGTGCCGTCGGTGCGGAGCGCACAACTGTGGGAGGGGCCTGCCGAAACGGTGGTGAACGTCCCCTCGGGCGGCACGGATTCACCGTAGTTGTCCCAACCCCAGCAAACCAGCGTGGCGTCGGTGCTGAGCGCGCAACTGTGGGTATCGCCAGACGCAACGGCCACGAACCTCCCCTCGGGCGGCGTGGACTGGCCGGAGTAATCGTTGCCCCAGCAGACCAGCGTCCCGTCGCTGCGAATCCCGCAATTGTGGTTGCCTCCTGCCGACACGGCCGTGAACGCCCCCTGGGGCGGCGTGGATTCGCCGTCGTCGTTTTCGCCCCAGCAGGCCAACGTCCCGTCGCTGCGAAT
>CAZYKT010000048.1:18248-45134 GCA_964648165.1 uncultured Polyangiaceae bacterium
CCCGCAAGTGTGGTTGCCTCCTGCCGACACGGCGGTGAACGCCCCCTCGGGCGGCGTGGATTCGTCGTCGTCGTTGCTGCCCCAGCAGGCCAGCGTCCCGTCGCTGCGAATCCCGCAAGTGTGGTTGCCTCCTGCCGACACGGCGGTGAACGCCCCCTCGGGCGGCATGGCTTGGCCTTGGTCGTTGCTGCCCCAGCAGGCCGGCGTGCCGTCGGTGAGGAGCGCGCAAGTGTGGAATTGTCCCGGCGAGATGGCAATGATCCTCAGCTCGCACCGGTCACCAAACAGCCCCGCATCGCAGTCGCAAATGGCGTGGCCCAAGTGCTCAAGACACCTTCCTCCATGTTCGCAGGGATTGGGGTCACAGAGGTTGCCGGAGCCTGCTGTTCCCGCCATGCCTGCGGCACCGGCTTCACCGGCCAGACCTCCTGCTGCGCTGCCAGCGGCTCCACCGCTCTCGGTACCGCCTCCGGATATGCCACTGGTGCCAGCCGTGCTTCCGCCTTGGCCTTCACCCGCAGTCACGGAGCCTGCCGCTCCGGCGTCTTCTCCCGCGGCTCCTCCTTGGGATGCACCACCCAGGCTCGTCGAGCCTGCTTCGTCATTACCCCCACCGCCCGACTCCAGAAGGATCTCGTCGAGCGGTGTGCGCCCGCAACCGCCAAGGATCGTCGCTGCGACGACAAGACCCAAGGACAGAAGCCCCTTTTTGACCCCAGATGCCAACAGGCCGAACCTTGACGCCACGAACCTCATTCTCTCGCCAGGCTCCGAGGCAGGACAAGGGAAAACGCCCGAGCCCGTTCTTTCTACTCGCAGGTATTGTACCGCACGTCCATCCACGTTGTCACATTGTCGTTGACCGCCATCAGGAAATCGAGCCGACCATCCTGGTTCACGTCCACGAACTCCGATTCCATGATGAACGATCCCTGGTAACTCTGGACGCTCTCGAACGTTCGGTCCTTGCCGTTCAGGATGACCGAGAACACGCCGTAGCGTTGGAAGATCAGGTCAGGCGAACCGTCGCCATTCACGTCACCTGCCCTGATCCCGTCGCCAAAGGCCTGGGCGGGGAGCTCCATCCAATTCGAGAAGCTACCATCACCCTGTGACCACGCGACCGCGCTGATGGCGTCCGTCGCGCTGGTTGCGACCAGATCCGGCTCCTCGTCGCCGTCGAGATCGGCAACCAGAATCGCCTCAGGATTCCACGCGGTAGCGATATCGACCCGCTCCTCGAAGGTCCCATCGCCGAGGCCAAAAAGGATGGTCACCTGACGGCCATCCCAATCGCTCACCACCACATCCATCGCGTCGTCATGATTTACGTCAGCTATGACCTGGACGCGTAGCAATTGTCCAGAGAAGATCGTCACCGGTTCGGGGAAGGTGCCATCCCCACGCCCCAGGCGCAGCTGGACCGTGTCCGTACCAACATCATCGTAGAGATAGGTCACGTCGAGCAGTCCGTCGCCATCGAAGTCCGAATATTGCAGACCTTGGGGACCGACGTCGAACCCATATTCGGCAGCCCTCGGGAACGTCCCATCTTGGTTGCCGAACAGGACGACCGTGCCTTTGATGGTCCACCAATCGTGGGCGATGATGTCCGTCTGCCCATCCCCATCGACGTCACCGAGGCCCAATTCTCTGAGCCACTGATCCCCGGAGCGGACGATAGTCGTGGTGTAGGCGTTGTCGCCCTGACCGAGCAGGACGGCTATGGTCGAGCCCACATTGCCATCCGTGAACAGCGACACCACGTCGAGGTTTCCGTCACCGTTCAGCTCGGCACGTAGCATCTGGTTGGCGTTCGGGAAGGTGTAACCGAAATGGCCATCCTGGCGCTGCCACAGGATGGTGGGGTAGATTGTGTAATTGTCTGAGACGATGTCGTCTCGACCATCCCCGTTCAAATCACCAACGGCCAGCGAATATGGGTAGTCCGGCGACCAATAGTCCGTGGTCTTTTCGGCGAAACGCCCGTCACCAAGGCCCGGTCGAACCTGGACCGTCTCCCAGTCGTCATACAGCTCGGCAATGTCCGGGATCCCGTCGCCCGTCAATTCCCCGAGGGCCAAGATGAAATTGGCGTCTTGCTCCGCATCCCCGTCCAGGATGACGAACGTCCCGTCACCCTGGTTGAGCAAGGTGCCCGTGCTGCCGGTGGCCACGTCGTCGAACCCGTCGGTGTTCAGGTCACCAACCGCGACGAATTGGCTCGGTTCAGCGTACGCAACGGGGGCACCCAACGTCCCGTCGGGTTGTCCAAACAGGATACTGGTGACCGAACCGGGCACGACCAGATCGTCGCGCCCATCTCGATCGAAGTCACCGGTTGCCAGGGAACCTCGGTCACGCGTGCCAGTCACCGAGCAGTCCCACGGGGTCGCGAAGGTTCCATCCCGGTTGTTGACGAGCAGAGTCACCACGTCACCATGGAGGGTCGCCAAATCCACAAAGCCGTCACCGTTGGTGTCACCTGCAGCGATGGTCCCCAACCAGTCGAGCTGTACCCCCTCGTACAATCTCGGTGACGCGAGCTGCCCATCGCCGAGATTGAGGTACACGCCCAAGGTGCTGTCCTGGGTGTTGGCGACGACCACGTCGAGCCAATCATCCCCGTTCAGGTCCCGGAGCACGACGGCATCCGGGCCGTTCCCGGCTAGATAGTCCTCCCGCTCCCCAAAGACGCCTCTTGCTATCCCGAAGGCGATGCTCACCTGGCCTTGTTGCGTCGTGGTGGCCACCAGATCGGGGATTTCGTCCCCGTCCAAGTCACCGATCGCCAGCGCTTGGGGGTCCGAAGGGAAGGCAGGGAGCGGGGGCGAGCCGAGAAAGAGCGTGCAATCCCCTCCGCTCCCACCAAAGGCCAAGATCCCCCCGGCGCCGGTGGCGCCGCCACCGCTGACCCCTCCCTGGTTCGTCGCGCCACCGAGTTCCACCAGACCTCCAACCCCGTCCTTTCCTGCCTCGCCTGCCGCGCCTCCTTCGTTCGTCGCGCCACCGAGTCCGACCAGCCCTCCGACACCGTCCTTTCCTGCCTCGCCTGCCGTGCCTCCTTCGTTCGTCGCACCACCGAGTCCGACCAGGCCTCCGACGCCATCCTCCCCTCCCTCACCTGCCGTTCCTCCTTCGTTCGTCGCGCCACCGATGTCGGCTGCGCCGCCCCGACCAATCGGTCCACCGCCGGCAACTGAACCGCCAAGGGCAGTCTCACCACCGAGATCGACGGCTCCACCCTGGGCTCCATCGGCGCCTCCCTCACCGGCGCCGGCCGTCCCGCTACCAGCCTCGCCAGCCTGACCCGCACGCGCCATGCGTTGCGAGCCCGCGTCATCGACTTTGCCTCCGCAACCGGAGATGCTCCAGAGTCCAAGCACGAAGAGCCCGAGCCGACAGCGCTTGCCCATGTGGTCCTAGTACCCATTCGGAAGTCTTTGGGTCATCGAATGCTGTAGCCCGGCCGAACGGGTGGGGTCAACCTCCGAGCCTCCCAACCTCGACAACCTTCCCTTCGGGTCCGGTGAACCCTAGGGCAGCTGCCTCACCCCGCACCCGGCCCCTCACGTTCCATGAAAATCCTGCACATGATGCCGACTTTTCATGGTATGGAATTCGGCATGAGTCGAGCCGTGCTGGGACGACCCGGGCCGTTGAAGGCCATTCGCAGGCTGTTCCGCTCGCATCCCGTGGTCGCGATCCTGGGCCCACGGCAGATCGGCAAGACCACCTTGGCCCAGATCTTTGCCGACGGGAGCAAGGCCGCCGTGCACCGCTTCGACCTCGAGGATCCCGACGATATAGGTCGCCTCTCCGAGCCCAAGCTGGCCCTGGAACGGCTGCGAGGGCTGGTCGTGATCGACGAGATCCAACGGCGTCCGGATCTCTTTGCCGTGCTGCGCGTGCTTACGGACCGCGCGGAGAAGCCGCGTCGCTTTCTGGTCCTGGGCAGCGCCTCACCCGAGCTCTTGCGTCAGTCTTCTGAAACCCTGGCTGGGCGCATCGCCTACCTCGAGCTACCGGGATTCGGTCTCGATGAGGTCGACAGCCAAGCCATGGACCGCCTCTGGATCCGTGGCGGGTTTCCGCGCTCCTTTCTGGCAAGGTCCGAAGCTGACAGCCTGGCCTGGCGCAAGAGCTTCGTGGGGACCTTCCTGGAACGGGATCTGCCACAGCTCGGCCTCAACCTTCCGGCGTCGCTCTTGCGCCGGTTTTGGACCATGGTCGCGCACTACCACGGCCAGCTCTGGAACGCCTCCGAACTTGGGGCATCGCTGGGCTTGTCCGACACGACGATCCGACGCTACCTCGATCTGCTGCAGGGCACCTTCATGATCAGGACACTCGCCCCGTGGTTCGAGAATCTGGGCAAACGGCAGGTGCGGTCGCCCAAGATCTATCTCGGCGACAGCGGCATTCTGCACGCGCTTCTCGGGATCCGAGGGCGTACCGATCTGGAGCTTCACCCCAAGCTCGGAGCCTCGTGGGAGGGTTTCGTACTCTCGCATCTGACCAGGCGGCTTGGCGCGGAACGCGAGGAGTGCCATTTCTGGGCCACCCACCAGGGTGCCGAGCTCGATCTGCTCGTGGTTCGTGGGAGCCACCGTCTGGGCTTCGAGATCAAGCGGACCTCGACGCCAACCGTCACCAAGTCGATGCGCATCGCCCAGAAGGATCTAAAGCTCGACAGCCTGACCGTCATCCATGCCGGCGCGCACAACTTTCCCTTGGGCGAAGGGATTGCTGCCGTCGCCGCAACCCGATTGCTCGACGACATCAAGCCACTGCGGTAGCGGCCCCAACTCCGGGGCGGCTCGAGTCCGTCCCTCCCGCAGACCACGGGCCACCGGCCAAACCATTCTGCTGTTCCAGATCGGTTTGCCCGCCGCAGCCGACGACGGCTAGCGACACCGAGAGCAGCAAGGAGGGACCTGCCCTTCGCATAAGGAACCCGCATTCTACGACGCTCCCCGTCGCTCGACATTAGCCCCACCCAACGAGTGGGGGCACTAACCGAGCTCTTGGAGCGCCGCCAGAACCTGGTCGGTGTGACCGTCGACCTTCACGTTGCGGAAGATGCGACGGATCCGGCCCTTTTCGTCGATGACGAAGGTGGTTCGAATCACCCCAATCGACTTTTTCCCATACAGCGTCTTCTCTCCCAGGACCCCGCACCGGGTCATGTACGCCCGGTCCTGGTCGACCAACAGAGGGAAGGTCAGGTGGTACTTGTCGGCGAATCTCCGGTGCCGTTCCACCGGATCGGCGCTGATCCCCACCAGGTTGACGCCGCGTCGACGCAGGCGGACAAGGTTCTCCTGGAAACTGCAGGCTTCGCGGGTGCAGCCAGGGGTGTCGTCCTTGGGGTAGAAGTAGACCACCAGCTTCTTGCCGCGAAGGCTGGAGAGCTTCAGCGGCTTGCCATCCTGGTCGGGCAGCTCGACGTCGGGCATGAGCTCACCCTCGGTGAGGGTCGGTTGTGGAGCCTTCTTCGCTGCCATGCGGTACCTGGGCCTTTCGTCGCGGCGCTGCGCGCGCGATCTCTGGCGCCACGGCCCCGCCGCGTCAACCCCGGACGAAAACGGGGCATGATCTAGGGGATACACGCCTGAAGGAAGTTGTACGAACAGCAGAAGCGAATCGCCCCGGTGCCCGCGTCCTGGCACGCCGGTGACCGGAAAGGCTGGGACTCGTAGCCACCCTCGCAGACCCATTCCACCGATTCCATGTCGCACCACACGCCAACCGGAGGAGAGTAAGCGGTGCAGCCCGTACCACAGCTCGATTCCTGCTGGCAGGGACAGGCGCCCAGACAATCGATGTTCGCCGTCGCACAACCAATCCCGCACGCGATGTCGTAGGTGTTACCGTCGGCGCCACACACCAGGTACGACGGCAGCGTGCAGGCAGGGCATTCTGGGGCGCCGCCGGTCTCGGCACCGCCCGCCGCCGAGCCTGCGGCACCACCTGCGCCCGCACCGGCGGCACCACCGGTCTGGGAACCTCCATCCCCTGCGCCTGCCGCACCACCCGCCTCGGCGCCCGCATCGCCGCCGCTGACGCCCGCTCCAGCGACTCCGCCGAGCCCTGGAATGCCACCCTCAGATGGCGCTCCCCCAAGCAGGTTGGAACCACCCGTGGCGTGCCCGCCCTCCTCTGCCCCCGAGCTGCCGCCGCCACTCGGACCACCCTGCCCGAGGCCAGCGCTACCGCCGTCGCTCCGACCACCCGAGCCCGTTCCCGCACTACCACCGCCGCTGCGGCCGCCCTGCCCGACTCCGGCGCTCCCACCGTTGCTGTGGCCGCCCTGCCCGACTCCGGCGCTCCCACCGTTGCTGTGGCCGCCCTGCCCGACTCCGGCGCTCCCACCGTTGCTCCGACCGCCCGAACCCATTCCGGCGCTCCCACCGCGCACGTTTCCTCCACCCTGGTCCTCCGCGCCGCCCTCTGCGGGACTGGTTCCCCCACCGGAGGCACGCGTGCCTCCATCGCCCTCGCCAACCTGCGCACCCGCCCGTCCCCCGGGGTCGTCGGCCACCACCTCGGGGTTGGAGCCGCAGGCCAACGTCCCGGTGACCACCAACCACCAACCTGACCGTGCAAGTTTCGTGTTCATGATGCTCCCTTTCGTCCATCGGTCGATGCGCGGCTCGCCCAGCCGAGCTCAAAGAACAGTCCGGGCTGGACGGGCAGCGGCGAAAGCTCCCGCCGCGTCCCGGTCGGGCTGGCGACATCGTAGTGCGTGTCCAAGAGTGGGATCTCCACCCGGAAGGAAAGACCCATCCACCACCAGCGCCGCTGGTGCTCCAATCTCAACGCCCCGCTGACGAAAGGACGTTGGTCCCAGCGCGGGTCACGGGGCAATAGCTCGGTCCCGGGCGCATGCCTCGGAGCAACATGGACGAAGCTGCCCCCGAACCCGAGGGCCACGCCAGCGCGAGTATGGCGCTGGATGAGAAAATAGGGCCCGAGCTCCCCCAAGCCCTGCAGCTCGCGCAAATCGACCGCGATGCGATGGGTGCTGGCCTCATGGGGAAGGAAATACTGACCGCGCAGTGACATCCAGAGCCCGACGTTGGGGCGGGACCAGTCGCCAGCCACCACCACACCGGGCCCGTGGGCAATCCCTTCTTTGCCACCGGAGCGAAGTCCATAGGTTGCGCCCGCGCCAAACCCGAACCATGGCCCTTGCTCGAGCCGGTTGGGGCGGGTCATGGGCGGCGCTGCTGGCGTTCGAGTGTCCTTCGCCCTCGCGGTCACAACGCGGGGCTCGGTTGACCGGTCTGCAAGCGTATCCGCGATCTCGGCCAGGCTGGAACTGGCTCGCCGAGCCACAAAATCGAGCGCCAGGGAGAGCACGACCTGGGACAGCTCCTCTCGTTGCAGCTCGTCTCCCTGGGTCGAGAGCTCTAGCTCTCTGACCAGGTAGCGTTGCTCGGCGGGCTCAGCCAGGTAGAGCCTGACGTGAGCGGCGTCGCGCCGGACCAGCCACAGTCGCACCGGTGGTCCGTGGCCACCGGGAGCACGGATGTCGCCAAGGCTCAGCGAAGGCTGCGTGGTCACCGTGTGGGCGATGCGACTCGAGCTCAACCATTCCCCGATGACGCTGCGGAGCTCGGCGTCCTGGGCCAGGGCCCCGACCATGTGCACGTGCATGCTGGGCACGGTTTCCTCGGCGCCGGGCGCGAGTTCCGCCGCGACCGGCCTACCCAAGGTGAGAACCGCGCCGGCTAGGGCGAAACGCAGGGTGCTGGTCAGCATGGCCGGCATCACCGTTGGTACCTAGCGGATCTCCAGAAGGCGTGCCCGGGCGGACTCCGCGTAGGCCGAATTGGGGAAGCGCTCGAGCAACGTGGCCCACACTGCCCGTTCCTCCGCCTTGCGTCCCAAAGCCCGCAGGGCGAAGGCGCGACCCTGCAACGCCTCCTCGGCGAGCCTTCCCCCGGGGCTCTTGGCCAGATAGCGACCAAACGCCTCGGCTGCTGCCCCCGCTTGCCCGCTGTTGAGCAATAGCCGCCCGACCATCACGTTGGAAAGCATCCCCTCGGCCGAACTCGGGAAGCTCGTGTCCAGCTGTCGATAGACCGCCAACGCCTCCTTGGTCTGGCCAGCAGCGCGCATGGCATTGGCTCGAGAGAACAGCTCGGACGCGCTAGTCGCGGGCTCGCGCTCGGTCCTTTCTGTCGCAACCCCCGCAGGAACGATGACGTCTGAGGTTTCTCTGACCCGCTTCACGGAAACCCTCCCCTGGTTCTGGCCGTCGTGCCGGTGCGACGTCGCGACAGCGCTCGTCAGCACACCCGCCGGGGCAGCCAGCGGGCGCACCCACCCGGGAAACAGCGCCGCCGCAGCACCCGTTGCCACCAAGCCACCGAGCAGCACCACCGAAGCGACCAACATGCCCCGGCGGGGACGAACGCGCGGGCTCAACTGCGAAGAGAGTGCCCTCTCTGCCACCTGTTCGAGCAGCGCCGCGTCCGAATCGCGCTCGGTGTCCATCCGGTCGTATTGTTGGCCCAACCGATGCAGCCAGCGACTGACCGGTGACGCCGAAAGCAACATCTCGAAACGACGCCGCTCGGCTGGCTTCAAGGCATCACGCCGTTCCAAGGCCGAAAGATCGTCGAGCCCGTGGGGCGCTTGGTTCATGACACACCTCGACGTGCTGGTTGGAATTCGGGATCTTGCTCCAAGCGCGAACGCAGCGCATTCCGGGCTGCTGCCAGGCGACCGCGGACCGTGTGCTCGGAACACTCGCTGGCCTGCGCGGTCTCCGCCACCGTGTAACCGAGCACGCAATGCAGGGCGATGACCTCGGCCTGGGCGGGCGGCAGTTCGTCCAGCAGCTCCGCGAACACCTTCAAGCGGCGTTCCTCGTCGATGCGTTGATCCGCGGAGGCCTCCCGCGCGATCGTACCCTCGGCTTCATCCAGCGGCGCGGTCGGCGCCAGACGCTGGCGCAGACGGAATCTCCGTCGCGCATCGAGCGCGGTGAGTAATGCTACCCGTCGTACGAAATGCCCCATGGTGCACCGACCGCGAAATCGCGAAAGGGCCGACAGGGTCCCCAGCATCGCCTCCTGCACCACGTCGCTGACGTCGGGATGGTCCACACCGAGCACCTGACGCACCACCCGCAGGACCATGGGCCCGATCGCCAACAGGAACCGCTCAGACGCCTCCCGATCTCCCGCGGTCGCGCGCCGGGCGAGCGCCGAGAGCTGGTCTTCGGAGAGGGCCGGGGGTTTCCGGTTCATCTTTCCGATCAGTTGTACGGCAACCGAAACCGACTCGGTCCAGGCTCGTTGCGGGCCCAATACGGCCGCTCGGTCGCAAGTCGTCGCCGGGCCCGACCATGCTAGCCTTGCCCAACAGGATGAAGGCGGGGCTCGACTCAGACAGAAGACGGGGGCGCTTGCCAAGGACAGCCCGAGTAGCTTTCTTGGGGATTTGCCTGGTAGCCTGCAGTAACGGTACGCCCAAGCAGCGACCGGGCCCCTCCACCCTGCACGCCCCGGAGCGCTACTGGCTCAAGAACACCACGCTGCTCGAGACCCCAGGGGGACGACCGACTCATCACGTCGAGGGCCCCTTGCTGGTCGAGCTATTGGATGGGGGACACGTGCGCTCGGTGGACCGGGGTGCGACCCACGTCGAGGGCTACCTACCGGAGCAACTCCTGGACAAGCCGCAGCCCGGACAGGGCTTGATGCTCTACGTTCAGCAGGTGGCAGAGCTAAGGTACGGTGGCCACACTGGGCCAGTCATTGGCCGACTGCATCCGGGGGCGTTGGTCAGTGTGGTGCGCCTGGGGTCCGAGGGCAGCCTGGTAGGTAGTCTCCCGTTCCAGCCGGCGGATCTGATTGGCTATGTCAAGGGTTCCGCACTCGGGTCAACCGTGCGCGAGCTCAGAGCCCCCGAGTACGACCGGGGTGGGCGAGCCTACATCATGGGGATGATCCCCGGGGTGCCCTTTCCCTCATCGGACGGGGCCCGGACCATCCAGTGGAATCCCTGTGAGCCTCTGTGGATCGACGATGCCACCTCGGCGGCGTCTCAGGCAATCAAAGGCGTCGAGCTCATGGCGCATTGCGATCGAAACGCGGGCGTCGGCTATTCACCATGGGAGCCGAGGAGGCCCTACTCGATGCACTGTCCGGCGACAACCATCCTCGCCCAGGGAACCCGATTGGTCCTTCAAACCCCGCACGGGGTTGGTGCGGTCAAGAGCGCGCCCAATCATCTGGGGCGCATCCAGGACGGCACCTTCACCATGCTCCGAGGGCTCATGGAGCGTGAAGAAGACCTTCACTGGGTCGTGTTCATCGAAAAGGAGCCGAGTTGCATCCCTGTTCGCTTCCGGCGTCCCCGGCCGTGGTCGGGTGACACGGCGGTGTTGGAGACGACGCTGGTCCGTCGCGAAGGCACCCAACTGTACCGCTATGCGACCCGCCTTTTCCCCGGCAACGAAGCTCGCCCACCTCGACTGGTGATGGATTCCGCCGCCCCCCCCGGTTCCTCTTTGTGTTGCGAGTACAACTATGCCCTGGTGGGGGTGTCGGCTGACGAGCTGCTCTTGCTGGGGCGACGGATCCCGGACCACGCCGTTGCCTACGACCCACGGGAGGTCGAACGCTGGTACCGTTCCCGTGAACGCTGCGAAACAGCCCGGGCCGAGGTGGAACGAGCCGTCCTGGAACAGCCGCAACTCGTGCCGTTTCTTGGAACGCACGCTCGACGCGGGGTGCCCGGTTCCTCGCCGCCCGGTGGTTAGTCTTGGCTCCGTTGCCCGGTCGTTTACGGGCCTATTCCGACTTCGCACCAACCACATCTAGAAGGGCTGAGTCAGCGTACCAGCTCGTTTGATGAGATTGAAGAAGAGCGCGGTTTCGTCCAGCGCCTCGACTCCACCGGGTTTTCGGGCGGAAATGAAGAAGTCATCGGCCGAATCCTCGTCGGGCCAGTCGACGTACTCCTTTTTCGGATCGCCCGAGCCGTCGCCTGGGGGAACGCGAACACACTCGGACATCGAGCAGCTCCGTCCGGGTTGGGCGTAGCCCGCGTACGCCGTGGGGGGCTAAGGTCCAACACCTCGGGCAGGGCCGTATTCGACCCAGATTTCGCGTCGACGGTGACTTGCAAAGGTCGTGCGAATGCCGAGCCATGAGGCGGCCACGGACGCGACCCCCCAAGTGGGGCGGGCTCGCGCCGTTGACCCAGAATCCCAAGTCGGCGTCACTCCTGTGGTCGTCCGGCAACGGGCACATTGTGGTGAACGTCCCTCAACTCAGCGGACCCCGGAAGTCGACTGCGGTGGTTGACAGCGCAGCGTTCGGCCCCATGCAGGAAGGAGAGCCCAAAGGAGGCCTGCTGTGCCCACGAACGCATTGGTTCAGATCCGCGCGAGGAAGGTCGACGCGCTCCCAGTGATTCGGGTGACGGAAAAGGCACGTGCCGAATTGCGCCGGCGAGGCGTTGGAGGCCGCAAGTTCATGCGTGTTGGCGTAGCCAACGGAGGCTGCGCAGGGTGGACGTATGCTGCGACCCTCGATGACGAGCCGGCCCCCAACGATGAAGTCCTTTTCGATTTCGATGACGTGCGCATAGTAGCCGATCGGGAGCAGCTGCAAAGGCTGGCTGGCTTGAGCATCGACTTTTCGGAGGATCTGGTGGCTCCCGGATTCCGCCTCACCAACACGAACGCGACACGAGCCTGCGGCTGCGGCGCCAGCTTCTCCCTGTGACGAACATGGCCGGCGCGGATCTCAAGGGCAGCCCACTTCCGCTGGTTGACAGTGAGTCCGCGTACTGTCTCAACCAGACCCAGCTGAAGGAGGCGCGACGGTTGGTATTCTCCGAACCCACGAGTTCTCATCGGCTGGGGCCTGAGCTCGACCGTCTCGAACGAGTGTTCGACCGCAATGAACGGGCCGCGCTCGCCTTCGTCCTCATCGATCGGCTATTGGCCGGCGTTTCGGGACATTGAGGCTGCTCCGGCATTCCGTCGGGCATTACCATCGACATGGTCGAGCATAACAAAGAATCCACAATCGGTACCCGCCCTCGCTGTCTGCCGGTGGTGGGAGAATCGGTTCCGCCGAGGCTTGAGCGAGTCCGACATCCCCCCTGGATCCGCGCGCGAGCCCCGACCGGCGAGGTCACGACCGAATTGCGCCGCAAGGTCAAGGAGCTTGGTCTGAACACGGTTTGCCAGAGCGCATCCTGCCCGAACCTCGGGGAATGCTGGAGTCACCGCGCGCTCACCCTGATGATTCTGGGGAATGTCTGTACCCGGTCCTGCCGGTTCTGCAATGTACCGACCGGTCGTCCACAAGCTGTGGATCCGAGGGAGCCAGAGCGCGTGGCTGCCATGTTGGCAGAGCTGGACCTGAACTACGCGGTGATCACCTGCGTCAATCGCGATGACCTAGCGGACGGAGGTGCCCAACATTGGGCAAGGACCATCCGGCTGGTACGGGAACGCTGCCCGGACCTGGTTCTGGAGGTGCTCACCGGTGACTTCAAGGGAAGCCGTACTGCCATTGATTTGGTTTTGCGCGCCGGACCGCACGTCTTCGCTCACAACCTCGAGACGGTCCCGCGGTTGAGCCGGCAGGTGCGCGTGCAGGCAGATTTCAGTCGTTCCTGTTTGGTGCTGCAGCACGCCAAGGGCGGTCACGCGATCACCAAGACGGGCCTGATGTTAGGACTGGGCGAGTCGATGGACGAGGTACGGCAGGTACTCCACCAGGTGCGTGACATGGACGTCGATATGCTCACCCTCGGACAGTACCTCTGCCCCTCACCACACCACCATCCCGTCGCACGCTACGTCTTGCCCGAAGAGTTCGCCGAGCTCGAGGAGCTGGCTCGGCAGCTCGGATTCCGTCACGTGGTGGCGGGACCCATGGTGCGTTCGAGTTACCACGCCAAGAACCAGCGTGGGCTGGTGCTCGAGCTCCTGCAAGAGACACCGTCCGGAAACGGCCCCGGGACGGTGGCATTGACGTGCGCCCATCCCGCACTATGTCGAAATGAATCGATTGGCGGGTGACTCCTTGGGGCCGCCGCCCACAGGATGAACTCCGAGGAGTCGCAATTGCCAAGTCGGCGTCTCGTGCGGTGGAAGGGAGCAGAACGTCATGTCCGCTATCGACGAAATGGTACAGGCCAATACCAGGTACGCCAACGCATTCACCAAGGGGGCTCTGCCCCTCCCTCCGTCTCGAAAGGTGGCGGTAGTCACCTGTATGGATGCGCGCCTCGATCCGGCGAAGGCCTTGGGACTCGAAGAGGGTGACGCCCATGTGATCCGTAATGCAGGCGGTCGGGTCACCGAGGCCATTCGTAGCTTGATCATCAGCCAGACTCTGCTGGGAACAGCGGAAGTGGCAGTAATCCACCATACCGATTGCGGGATGCTCACCTTCACCGACGAGAGCATTCGCAAGCGCCTGGAACAAGAACGAGGCGTGAACGCCGATCACATGGCGTTCCTGCCGTTCTCCGATCTAGAGGAGTCGGTTCGAAATGATCTGGCGACGTACAAGAGCTCGCGCCTGTTGCGTCAAGACGTGGTGGTTCGCGGGTTCGTGTACGACGTGAAAACCGGCAAACTGAAGGAGATCGCGTAGTCGCCGGCTACGACCAGGGAAGTCTCGACTCTGGTACCCCATCAGAGCCGACCAACGGCGCTTTTTCGACCAGCAAGCCAGAACGATGGGGGCAACGTCACACCCTTGACAATTGGCGTCTGGGTCTCCAAGAAAAGCGTGAACGCTGGTTCGAGGCAGACGTCCATGTCACCTGACCTGTGTAACGAGGTTCTTGATGCGGAGCCCGAGTCCGTGGACCCGGACCCGGCGGGTCCGCCCCGCACTGTTGAACCGAGCCCCCCTTCAGAGGCCCCGAGTATTCACGTATGGTTTGACGGAGCCTGTCCGGTTTGCCGCCGAGCGAGGTCGATTGTTGGGAGGCTCGATCGGCAAGGAGCCGTTTGCTTCTCCGACATCGCGAGTCCGGAATTCGACGCCCGGGCGGTGGGGCTCGATCCGGTCGCAGTCAATACAGCGATACACGCGCGTCTGGTTGACGGTACGGTCGTTACCGGAGTCGAAGTGCTCCGACAGGTGGGCGCGGCACTCGGGGTCCGGCAATTGGTGGATTGGTCACGCAGGACGTCGGTCTCGAGATTCCTCGACGCCTCATATGGACTCTTCGCCAGACACAGGGGGTTGCTGAAAGGCCGCTTACGCCGGACTCGGCAGTAGGCGGATTGAGCCAGCGGCGCGAGCGGCTCTTGGAGTGGCGACACGGCACCCCAGCCGCAGCAAGGGTTCCCTATCGCCTCGACGCGCATCGCCACGGCAACGCGCCCCGTCCCGACGCTCCACGCAGAAGGCGGGGACCCACCGGACCTTCGCCATCCCGAGGTTCGCCTGCCGTGCGCCAACCCGCCGTTGTCACGCCGAACCGACCAACTCGTCCCACTCCTCAGTCCGGCCAGGTTGCCTCGGCCCAACGACCACCGATGAACGCTGGGCCTTTTTGCCCTCGCGTTTACAAGCGGTGTCGACCCGTATTAGCCTTGAAGGCTCGACGAAAGCCGAAAATTGGGAGGGTCTCGAGATGACGAACCAGAAGCAGTCGCGATGCCTGTGCAGGGGCTGGCACAGGGGGCTTACCTTCGGCGTGGTCTCTATTCTGGCCCTTCTGGGCTGCAGCCCCAAGCCGGGCAAGGTGGTGACGCACGAGGAGCTGTGCAAGGCGGAGAACTCCGAACAGCGGGTCACCATCGAGGGCTATCTCACCTCGGGCGGGATGTTGACCTTCTGCTCCCATGGGACCTGCAGCCTCGAGCTCAGAAAGCAGAAGGACGCCGAGAAACCGGCGGTCACGGTGGGGATCCAGCCCGGCACCGGCAAGAACCGCATGGCCCCCTTGCCTGACAAGTTCAGCGCCAAGGATCTGAAGTTTCTCACCAGCGACGGCACCGAGCTCGGGAACTTCGCTCATGTCCGCGTCACCGGCAAGGCCTTGACCGGCGAGGGCTGTCAGGTGCTCGACGTGGATCTGATCGAGGCCGGGAAATAGGCGGGGTGACGCCTTTTCTGGTGCCAATAGACCAGCAGGGTCAACACGCTGGCGCAGAGATCCGAGGTGGGTAGTGCCGCCCAGACTCCAACAAGGCCGAAGTGGTGCGGCAGGAGCACAAGGGCGGGGATCAAAAAGCCCACCTGGCGGGCTAGGGTCAGAAAGACGGAGATCTTGGCCCGGCCGATGGACTGGAAGAAGTTGAAGGTGACCATCTGGAACCCGACCAACGGGAACACGATCATCACCGTCCGCATCCCCGTTTCGGCCAGTCCCAACAACTCGGGATCGCTGGTGAAGGGCCGAACCACCAAGGGAGCGAAGAACTGGGCCAGAATGAAGCCGAATACCGCCACCAGACTGGCCGCCATCACGGTGCGGTGAAACGCCTGGCGCATCCGCGCATAAAGGCCAGCCCCGAAGTTGTAGCCGACGATGGGCTGCATGCCCTGGGCAAGCCCCAGGATCAACAGGACAATCACCAGATTGACGCTGTTGATGATCCCGAAAGCGCCCACCGCGAAATCACCCCCATGCCGCACCAGTTGCCGGTTGAGCAGGATCGTCACCAGGCTCGCGCAGATCTGGACGAAAAAGAGGGACATCCCGTTGGCGAAGATGTCGGTGATGATCCTCCGATCCAGACCAAAGGAGCCGCGCAAAAAGCGCACCGTAGGCCGGGAACTCGCGAAATGGCGAAGCACCAAGGCCAACCCCAATAGCTGGGCCATCAACGTCCCGAGCGCCGCCCCCCGAATGCCCAGGTGCAGGCCGAAGATGAACAGCGGGGCAAATACGAGATTGGCCCCCACGGTGGCCAGGGTCACGAACATGGCGGAGCTGGGGTAGCCTGAGGCCCGCATCACGTTGTTGAGCCCCATGTAGGAGTGGTGAAAGACGTTGCCCCACAGGATGATCTGCATGAACTGTCGTGCGTAGGGCAGGGTCGCGGGACTGGCACCAAAGAGGGTCAAGAGAGGATCGAGAAACACCAACATGACAGCCGAGTAGGCGGCGCTCAGAACCAGGTTGAGCATCACCATGGTACCCAGAATGCGGTTGGCTTCGTCGACGCGCTTCTCACCCAAGCGGATGGAGACAAGCGTCGAGGCCCCAGCTCCGACCAGGGCACCGAAGGCGATGGCCAGGTTCATCAAGGGCAGGGTCAGGGCCAAGCCCGAGATGGCGAACGCCCCCACGCCCCGCCCGATGAAGATCCGATCGATCACGTTGTACAGCGACGCGGCCGTCATCCCGATGATGGCCGGCAAGGAGAACTGCCAGAGCAGCCCTCCAATCGGCGCGTGGCCCAGGGGGGATTCGGCTTCGGTCGGCACGGGCGCCGATCTAGACCAGACTCACCTCTCGCGCCGCGTGATTCTGCCCTGGCATCGGTTTCCAGGGGACCGGGCAGCGGAATTGCTGGTATGTTGTAGGAGCCCTTCGGGTGCAAGGGGTGTCGACGCACATGAACCGACCATCGCTTCTGCTCACGGCCCTCGGGCTCGTGCTCTCCTCCACGACGGCCGCCAATGCTGACGAGTCGGAGTGCCGACCCCGCTGCCGCTCTGGCTACGTCTGCGTCGAGGGGGCCTGCGTCTCCGAATGCAATCCCCCCTGTGCCGACGGCGAGAGCTGCGGCCCGGGTGGTGAATGCAGAAAGGAAGAAAGCTCTGCGCTTGCCACCGGTGGCACCCATCACCGGAGCGAGGGGATGCTCATCGCGGGCTGCGCTCTGACCGGGCTGGGCGGCTTGATGTTACTGACCGGATTTCCGGCGCTAATTGCAGGCAGTATGGAATGCGATAACCCGGATACGGGTGAGTCGGAGCCCTGCCTGGGAGACGGCACGGCCACTTACGGCTTGGTGGGGACCATCGGCGGGGGGCTCTTGGTTGCAGTCGGGATCCCGCTCATCGTGGTGGGGGCCAAGTCCGTCCCCAACGAGCCCGGCGCCACCGCGGCGGAGCAGTGGACGGCCTCGCTGGAGCTGGGGCCGGTGGGGCTACGACTCAGGGGCAGTTTCTAGCTCGGAACCCTCAATCCGTGCTGGCTGGTTCCGGGCAGGATGCGACCGTCGCGCCAGGGCTCTCGGAAGCGCGGCGCACATGATCCCACATGTACTTCTGGCCGTGGCTGCTCGTAATGTCGGCTGGCGTGGTACGTTTCGAGGTTAGGCTCGAAGTCAACGGCTCGATCCGTGAAGAAACCCAATCGACGGCATCTCCTGCTGGTGCTCGTTGGGCATGTGCTGGCGGCACTTGCCCTGGTGTTGCTGCATGAAAAGACCGGCTCCGTTGCTGGCGTCTTTTCACTGGCCGCGGTGCTGCTGAGCGCAACCCTGTTTGGCCTGCGCGGGGCTCTCCTGTCGGCCTTCGGTCAGGTCGCTCTGAACAGCCTGGCCGTGCAGCTGTGGCTCGACAACCCCAGAGAACTCGACGGCTCCGCCCTGGTTGGCCTGCTCCTGTGTCTGGTCTTCGGGGCGGCCGTTGGAAACCAGCGCGATCTCTTCCACCGGCTGCGCGAGGAGCTCAGGCAAAACCAGGCGCTGCGCACCCGGGAACGAGAGCTCTTGCTGGCAATTCCCGATGCCCTGCTTCGCGTTTCCGTCGACGGCAGCTGCCAACTTCGCGCAGAGGTGGAGAACCGGTCGTTGGAAGAGGCCCTGGGACTGGTTCTCGGTCGGCACCTACCGCAACTCCAACAGGATACCCTCCGCGACACCATCGCCACCGCTCGTGGTACGCAAACCGAACAGGCCCTTGCCCTGGAGCAGACCGATGCCGTCTACGACGTACGAGCCTTCCCCTGCGCCGATTCCACGGTGCTCCTCGTCGTGCGAGACGTGACCGAACAGCGTCGGCTGCTGCGCCGAGCTACCTCGGCCGAGCATCTCTCCTCGCTCGGCACCCTCGCCGCTGGTTTGGCGCACGAGATCAACAATCCCCTCACCTACATCATCTCCAACCTCACCTCCTTGGAGGCATCCCTCGACAGCCCCGAGCAGAAGGCGGATCTGACCGCGGCCCTGGAAGGCTGTTGGCGGATCCGGGATCTGGTGTGCGGCATGCTCGACACGGCCGCCACACAAAAGGAGGCTGGAGAACCGGTCTTCGTTGGTGATGCAATCCAGGCCGCGTTGACGCTGGCAACGCCCCAGACACGCCACCGAGCAACGGTTCAGTGCCAGCTCGACGACGGGTTGTATGTGCGGGCCCATCGCACCAAGCTCATCCAGGTCATCGTCAACCTCCTCACCAACGCCAGCCACTCATTTCTTACCAACCACACCGAGGTCAACCAAATCCGTATACGCGCCTTTTCCCAGGGCGGCTCGGTGATCATCGAGGTGAATGACAATGGCGCGGGCATGGACGAGCCAACCCGGCTTCACGCCATGGAGCCATTCTTCACCACCAAGGAACCCGGATTGGGGACGGGTCTGGGGCTGTTCCTCTGCAACTCGATCATGGAATCGTCCAAGGGCAAGCTGCAGCTCGATAGCGAGCCGGGCCGTGGAACCAAGGTCACGCTCGTCTTCCCTGCCGCGGAGGAGCCGGCCCCGGCCAGCCACGTCGCCGGCCGCATCTCCCTTGCGCCCCGCGTTTCGGCGCACCATCTGCGGATTCTCGTCGTGGACGACGAGCCGCCGATTCGCCGCGTGGTGAGTCGGATCCTCCAAGCTCGGCACGTCGTCTCCTGCTGTTCCAACGGCACCGAAGCGCTCCAATGGATCACCGCTGGGGAACGTTACGATCTCATCTTCTGCGACCTGTTGATGCCGGAAATGACCGGCATCGAGCTTTTCACGGAGCTTTTGCAGCGGTTCCCCGACCAGGCCGAGCGGATGGTCTTCTTGACGGGGGGAGCGACCTCGGAAGCGGCACGGCAGTTCATCGACCTTCACCGTGACCGCGTGGTCAAAAAACCGTTCCGGACCCGAGACATCGAGGACAGAGTTCGGCTGTTGGGGGCTGTGTCGTAACGTTCCCGGTTCGGACGTCCCAAGTGCTCAAACGCGGCGAGTGCGACGACGGGCCAGACGGACCAAGGCCGCCATGAATATGACTCCGCCCAGGCCGGAGTTCCGTCCGGCACCCGCACTCCGACAACCGCAGCCCCCGTCCCCGTCGCCCCCTTCGGCGACCCGAATGGACGTGTCCATGTCGTCTTTGTCTTCTTGGTTGCCGAAGCGGTCCCGCGCCATCACCAAGAACCGGTAGGCGTGGCCGGCGGAGCCCGGATACGTCGCCTCCGTGTCGGTGGTGTTCGAGAGCCAGGGAACGAAGGAGCCCTCGTCCTCGGACACCATGACCGTGTAGTCCCACACGCCCACACCATCCCGGTCGTCACCGCTCCAGGAAAGGGGGATCTCCAGGTCCGAGGTCGTTTCGGGCAGTGCCTCCATCTCGCTGCGTGGGGCCCGGGTGTCCACCTCCAACTTGACCTCGGGCGTCAGGATGGGCTCGTTGACGTCGAAGACGATCTCCGCCTGATTGCGGATGACCGTCCCATGCTCAGGGGCTCCATCCAACCTCACCGTGAATTCGATGAAACCCTGCCCTTCGGGCGGCTCCTGGTTGGGGGGCAGGTTCATCTCGGTGAACGAGGCGGTCATCACCCGGGTGTCGGGATCGATGGTCACCTCCAGTTCGTCCGGATGGCTCGTCCCCACCAGCTCGAAACTCGACAAATCGAAGGCCTCGTCCAGCTCGTCGGTGATGGTCACCAGCGTGGCCGCCGCCGTGGCCTCCGGCAGGTTCTCGAAGTAGATGACGTAGCGAACGGCTTCGTTACCTTCGATGTAACCATCCAGGCCGGTGGTGGAGATCTTGTCGTTGGGATCCATGGAGAAGAGCCCTCCGAACGGGAAGAGCTTCTCGAAGAGATCGGCGCAGGACTTGAGATCGTTGACCACACCGACCACCACGGCGGCCACCGGCAAGGCCGCGGGCACCGCCGCCGCCACCACCAGGATGGTCAAACCCTTCACCGCCAGATCCTTGACCTTGGCCACACCGTATTCGACGGCCGAGTCGCGCACCACCCGTCGCATGGCATCGGTCACGTCACCCTTGGCCGTCCCGGTGTCTCGTCTTTTCAGCTCGTTGGATGTGGCCGTGACCAGGGCGTCACCGATGCTGCACAGCTCGCCAATCAGCGGGCTCTGTACCACGCCGGTGGTCGAAGCGACTCTGCACGAGGGGCGCAGCCCACTCTTCGACCCGACCGCTTGCGTCTCGCTGCTGCCATTTTCCGGTTCTGCTTCGTCGACAGTCAGGTACCCCACCGTGGCGCGCACCGAGATGTCCCAGTCACCGGGGGGCACACCCTCAGGCACGGCCACCACCAGCTCGAATTCATAGGTATGCCCCGCCTTCAGACGAGAAATCCAAATGGGCTCCAGCCCCTCGGCCTTGGTGAACTCCTCATCACGCTGCGTCTCGCCGTCCGGGACCATGGCGGGCAGCCTGAGCCGATATCGTGTCCCGTCCGCAATCCGAAGGGTCACGATGAGATCGCGCAGATCCACGTTGCCGGTGTTCTGAACGATGACACGGGTGGTGGCCTCGGTGTCGTGGGTGAGCAGGGTGCCCCCCACCAGATCCAGCGTAGCGTCCTCGCGGGTCTCTTCGACCGTGAACACGCCGGGCAGCTCGGCGGCGGGACCATCCGCCTGCGTCACCACCACCTTGTACTCGCCCTGCTCGACACCGCGCAGATCGAACGTCGCGTCGTACCGCGTCGGGTACACCGCCGTCTCGTAGGCATCGATGGAGTCCTCGCCGGAGCGTACCAACGACACCACCGTATCCTCCGGATAGGCCTGCGCGAGGGAAAGTGTCACGTCACCCTCGTTACCCCCCTGCCGCGGAAAGAACCCGGTCAGTTCCTGGATGGGCTGGCTGTTCAGGTTGACGACCAGCCCCCCGGAGCTGCCAGCAGCCAGGTACAGCTTCTCCCCACTCGGATGCACCACCATATCGAGGTTGTTGTATGAGCTGGTTCCATTCCAGCCCGTCGCCTCCGGGAGATCGATTCCGGTCACGCCGTTCGCCTCCACCCCGTCGAGATCCACCGGAGCCATCGCTGCCGTATCGACAACGATGAGGTGCTCCCCATAATAGGTTGTCTCCGTCGGGCTACTGGAGAAGCCCTGGAAAAACAGACCGTTGCCGTCCGGCGCCAGAACCAGGTCGGTGGCCTCGAAATCCTCTCTGGGAAGTTCGATGGTCTCGAGCAAACTCAGATCCTCCGGATCCCAGACGTTCCCATCGCGGTCGAAGAGCATTCGCCCGTCCGCCGAAAGCGCGATGCGGGGAGTGCCGCGGACGGTCTCCGAGACGTCCAGCGTCAGGCCAGTGAAGTCCGTCGTGCTCGAAAGCCCACTGATGACCTTGATGTTCTGGTCGCAGCCCAGGATCAGCCGATCCCCATCCGGGGAGAGCGCGATGCGATAGGCGTCGAGCCCGTCCACCCCCCACTCCGGATTGACCGCCAGGATCCCGTCGATCTCGTCCCCCTCGATGGTGTCGACGATCTGCAGCGGATCCACCTGCAAAGCAAAGACCTCGTAGTCGCTGGCCAGATAGGCCCGGTCACCCTCGGCATTGAAGACGAACGGCCCCGGCGACCAGGAATAATAGGGCACGGGAGCCTCCTGCAGGACCGTGCCGTCTTCGGGATCTAGCTCGTAGAAAGCGATGTCCGTGGACACGAACAGCCGCCCCTCGGGACTTGCCGTGATGCCACCGATCCACTCGTCGTCGCTGGAGGGCAGCTCGAAGGTATCCACCAACGCATCGTCGGTCGTGTCCAGGACAGCGATGCTGTTGGCGTAATCCCCCATGTACAGCCGGTCGCCCTCCAGACTCAAGGCGATGGTGTCCCACTCGTGGTCCCCCTCGGGGAGCGGCAGGTACTTGACCAAGCTCTGCTGAGCTCCAGCCCGACCCGCGAACAAGAGGACGAAGACGAAGAGCACCCTGGTGAGCAAGTCCTTCATGGCATCTCCTTGGTCGTCACCAATCATAGTCCAACTCGCTCACCAATCGAATCGGTTTCTTCGCCACCGAAACCGGAGCGGCTCGGCTCCTGCCGACCATTGCCGGACTCTCAATGCGGCGCGGCTCTGGCTCACGACCCCCAATAGCTCAACCCTGGACATCCTCGCGATGCTCGAGGGCAAAACGCAAGAGCGCCTTGTTGCCACGCAGACCAAGCTTCACACACATGTGAGCCCGATGGTTCTGCACGGTGCGGTAGCTGATGCTCATGATGTGTCCGATCTCGCGACTGGTCTTTAGTTCGGCGATGAGCTTGAGTACCCGCTGCTCGGTAGCCGAAAGAGCGTCCAGACTGCTCACCGCACGAACCGTTCCGGATTGGTCGACCCGGCAACCGATCCCTGAGCTGACGAAGCGCTCTCCCCGAAGCACGGCATCGATGCACTGGACCAGCTCGTCCACCGCGTTTTCCTTGACGAGATACCCCAAGGCGCCAAGCTCGAACGCTCTTGCAACACAGTCGTCGTACATGGTCAACACGACCATGGCCGGTGACTCCGGCCAGGTGCGTGCTTGCTTGAGCACCTCGAACCCATCGATGCCGGGCATCGACAAATCGAGAATGGCCACGGCGGGGTGAAACTGCTTGATGGCTCGGATTGCTTCCGCGCCATTGCGTGCCTCGGCCACCACGACGAACCGTCCCTCACGCTCGAGAATCCCGCGCAGACCACGACAGAAGATGGGATGGTCGTCGGCAATCACCACTCGACTAGGCATGTTGGCTCCCCTTCTGGATGGGGACTCGAACCGTCAGGACGAGACCCGTCGGCTCCCGGGCTGCCAGACTGAGGGTCCCTCCCAGCAGCTTGGCTCGATGTTCCATACTGGCAAGCCCCATGCCGGGCGCACCGGTCAGCCCGCGCCCATCGTCCTCGATGGTCAGCTCGATGGTCGTATCCTTACGGGTGATAACGACCCACACCTGGTCCGCCTGTGCATGTTTGGTGACATTGGAGAGCCCCTCCTGAACGATACGGTAAAGATGGATCTCTTGAGCCTTGGGCAAGAGGCCATCGATTTCGTCAATGGTGCAGTCGTAACGAATCCCGTTGACCCGTAATGTGTGTTCCACGACGTCGCGCGCGGCAGCTCGCAGGCCCAATCGATCCAGCTTGTGCGGGTAGAGATCATGGGCCACGGCTCGAAGCTCTCTCACCGTTTCCAGAGCCAGCTGGCGTAGCGACTGGATGGACTCCGAAGACGATGCCGCCTGCCCCGCCACCGGGGATGCGAGCTGCCCGAGCTGGTTGGTAATAACCAGGAGGTTTTGTCCAACCCCGTCGTGGATTTCGCTAGCGATGCGCCGTCGCTCCGCGTCTTGGGCCGAGAGGAGCCGTTCAGAGAAGCTCTGCTGCTGAACCATGGCTTCGCGTTCGGCTTCGAGCCGAGCCTGCTGCGCCTCAGCCTTTTCCCTCCCCAGGAGATTGATGCGATCCGCCAAGGCAAACGACAGCAGCACCGCCTCAACCGCTGTGCCGATCTGCACGGAATGGTCGACCCAGAAGGAACTCTCGACCAGCCGCAGGTAGCGAAGAACCAGCAAGATGCCGCCGGGCAGGATGGCCGCGTAGGCCAACGCGACGAACCGAGCCGGTCGATATCCGCGGCGCACCGCAAGCAACATCGGCACGGGAAGTAGCAGGACGACCAAGGCAGCAGCCAGGGTCACGATGCGTATCCCGACGCTGTACCAAGCGAGCAACGTCACCCCGATCATACCAAACGACGCGGCCACCCATCCCATGACATGGTGGAGAGGCAAGGCCACCTGACGCAGATTGGTCATCCTCCGAACGAACAACTGCGCGGAACCGAGGGCGAACGCCAGGCAGGTGGCTGCGGCAACGCTGGACCACCACGTCGCCCTTGGCCACAGCACCATTGCGGCATGACCGGTCAGGGATACCTGGAAAAGCACGAATCCCATCAGGTAACCGACGTAGTACAGGTAGGCCGCATCCCGCACCGACGCAAAGACGAAGAGGTTGTACGCGGCCATGGCGCACAGAAAGGCGAAGTAGAAGCCAAGGGCAAGCTGCTCATTCAGACTGTGCTCGAGCAGTGCATCCTGACGCCACAGAGTCAGAGGAAGCAGCACTGCGCCCTCGGATTGGATCCGGAGGTACGCCGTGTAGGGCTCGGCGCGCAGAGGAAGGCGGAACACGAAGTTGGGATGCCGAACGTCGCGACTGGAGAAGGGCAGCAGATCGCCGGTTTCCTTCACCACCCACCCCCCCCCATGGGGCAGGTAGAGGCGCACGTGATCGAGCTGCGAAAAACCGACCTCCAGGAGCCACGGCTGGCCCGCGTCAACGGGCGTGTGGAGCGGCACACGCAACCAATGGACGGATGAGGTGTATCCGAGGTTGGGACAGGTCGCGCCGCTGGGTCGAAACCCGCCGGCGAAACCGGGCCCCGCTATCTGTTCGATGGTCCATCGCCCTTCCCGGTCTTCGAGCAGATGGACCCGGGGCCCCAGGTTGATCGAGCCCGGCTGAGCCAATTGGCCCATGGCAGCACCCGGCCACACAAAGAGCGTGGTGAGCACCAGAACCAATGCGATCAACAGGGGGCGTTGGTTGCACACGTCCGAGCCACTCGAGACTACCCGGAGCTGAGTGTCGGCCCAAGAAGCAAATGAGCACAAGTGCTCAATTTGCAGGTGGCGGCATCGAAGACGGGCAGATCCGCTCCTTGGTTCACGCATTTCAAGGTAACTTGGGGAGTCGAACCATCAGGGGAAAACATCATGCGACACTTCGTTCGTCCGGTAGCAATCGGCTTCCTTCTCTGTGGCTTCTCGCTGTTGACCGCTTCAGGTTGCGTGTTCATCGACGAAGGAGGGGACGGTGAGACCGAGCGGACGGGAGGCAGCACGGATCAGGGCGGAGGCAGCGGCCAAGCCGGGGCCGATGACGGTGGGTATTCTGGCGGCGGCGCCGCTGCCGAAGCAGGGACTGCTGGTGAGGATTCGGCAGGCAGCGCGGGGGATGATGTAGGTCCACCTGCCACCGGTGGAAGCGGACGAGGTGGGACGACCAACACCGCAGGACAGCGCGCGGGAGGCGAGGCTGGCGAGGACGCCGGCATGGCGGGGCTTCCAGCCGCGGGAGCAGGGAGTCCGAGCATGGGCGGAATTGGAGGTGAGAGCGCGGCTGGCGAAGCAGGACAGCCTGGAGGAGGCGGCGAGGTGGGCTCGGGTGGAACCATCCCCATCGCCGGGGGAGCCGCAGGCACTGCGGGAGCCGCTCCCACCATCGAGGCTGCGTTGGAGGCCGCAGCGAGTTCCGATATGGTGAAGGCCTTCGATCCGGTAGGTGAGAGCCTGACGGCGTGGCTGCTGGGGGCGGAACAGTTTTGGCCGGAGATTGCGGCCATCGTCGCCGATCCCGAGACCGCCGCGCCGCTGATCTACCAGCTCCTGGAGGAGGTTCCGGGCGAGCGGGATCTCGAGCTCACTTTGCTGGTCTATGCCCTTGGCCTGTCCGGCTACGAATCAGCCACGGCCGAGCTTGGTGCGTTCATCGACCGAGCCCTGGTTGGAGAGGTGGACATCGCTGCGTTCGCGGCGGCCTACGCCCTGCTGATGCTAGAAGACGAAGCTCCTGCGCTGGACCAGGCGTCGTCATTGAGCTTGAGCGACGTCGTGGGCCTTCGTGATCGCTTCGGACCAGCAACCCCGAGCGCTCCCACCGAAGACTGTTACCGCTCCTACCTGGTCCAACGCGCCGACGGTTCCCAGGTCACCTATCCTGGACCCGACGGAAGCCCGGTTCCCCTGATCATCACCGGACATGTCAAAGCGAACACCACGCCCGTATCGGATGCTGACTATCCCGAAAGGATCGCGACCGGCGGGGGCACACCGGTGGTGGAGATCGACGGTGGTCAGCCCAGTTGGCGCTTCAATTGCGTGGGCTGGGTCTTCCGTTTGCTGAACGGGGGCGCCGGATGGAGGCCCGACATCACCCAGGTGTTCACCAAATTCCGAGACGCGGGGCTCATCGTCCCAGTGAGCGGCACACCGCAGGTCGGAGACATGTGCTTCTACTTCGTGCGCGAGTCCTCTCTCCCACGGTGGGTGACCGGATACTTCGAGCTACCCGGGCACGTGGCAGAGGTCCATCATATCGATCCGGACGGGACCGTGGTCGTCCGCGCCCCCGACAACTTCTCGGGCGTGTTCGACGCCCCGATCGACGCACCCTACTTCCGTGACCAGGGCTACGACGATCCCCAGTGTTACCGTTGGGCAGCTGGCGCGCCGGTCACGGTTCCCGATCCCAACAGCCCCCTATTGCCGATTTGCACCCACGATCCAGTCCCGGTGCCGGGCGACGACGCGGATCGTGACGGACAGGTCACGCCCGACGACAACTGCCCAACCGTACCCAATCCTACCCAGGTCGATTCCGACGGCGACGGGCTTGGAAACGAGTGTGACCCTGACGCCTGCCCAACCTACCCGGTGGTTACCGATCCCTGCGGTGGCCCCAACGGCTGTATCGAGGGTTTCTTCTGCTCGACCCAGACCATTGCCTGCGAGCAGGAGACCTGCCCCGAAGGATCTGCACGAACGTATACCTTGGAGTGCTGCTGCAATTGTTGGGAAGACCAGAGCCTGGTCAACGTCTACGATCCCTGCCGCCCCGGGTTCCTGCTGCGTTGCGATCCCGCGCCGTAGGTCGTCGGCGCCAGACGAACTGGCAGTTCTCAG
>CAZYKT010000049.1:0-35441 GCA_964648165.1 uncultured Polyangiaceae bacterium
ATCACTTCAGATACTGGGAGATGGCGTCGTACCAGACCTGGGCCATCCGCGTGTACCCGGCCTCGTTGGGGTGCACGGTGTCACCGATCTCGCTGCCGGCATCGAAGTCCGTGTACTGATCCACCACCATGATGTGGGCTCCCGCTTGGGCCTTTTCCTCCACGATCCCCGGAATGGCCGCGTTATAGGATTCCACCCCCGAATAGGGAATGATCTGAGCCACGACCAGCAGTGCCTCCGGGCAGTCCGCGACGATCACATCGATCAGCTCCGACAGGAGCTGATCGGGCGACGCCGGGTGGGGACCGCCGTACATGTTGTTGGTCCCGATATGGAGCAAGATGATGTGGGGCTGGACGTCATCGCGTCTCAGTGCCCCATCCCGCTCCACCACGTCCTTGAGTCCTTGGATGGTAATGCCGCTGGTTCCCTCGTGGTGCCTCGGGAATGACTGCCCCTCGACCTGGTCGGGACCGTTCTCGCGCGTTCCCACGAAGGTGAAGTTCTTGCCGTCGCGAACGCCCAGGGCAAACAGCTTGTGCCGATAGCCTCCGCCGTTGGGGTAGTCCCATCCCATGCCCTCGGTGATCGAGTCACCGAGAGGTGAGATCCGACAGGGCTCGTCGTCGGGGCAATAGTCGTTGCCCTGACCTGCGGAACCGCCCGCGCCAGCCCCCGCGTTCCCCTCGCCACCGGCACCCATTCCTCCGGCACCGGTTCCGCCGTTGTCGGCTCCAGACTCCCCGGTCCCGCCGTCCTCGGCGCTTCCGCCTTGCCAGAAGACAGAGCCGCCGTTGCCGGGTCCGTCGCCGCCCTGCTCCACTCCCCCGTTGGGCGCCCCAGCCTGCCCCGAGCCCCCCTGTGCGCCGCCTCCCTGCGGGCTGCCGCCATTGACAAGGCTCTGCCCACCTTGCGGGTCGGAGCCGCCGAGTCCTTGGATGCCACCCAGCCCCATCGCCCCTCCGAGCAGTTGGATGCCGCCCAGCCCCATCGCCCCTCCGAGCAGCTGGATGCCGCCCAGCCCCATTACGCCGCCCAACCCGGGAGCACCTCCCGGTCCTGTGCCACCGCTGGTGGCGCCGCCCGTGCTGCCGCCGAGACCCGAGCCACCCGCCGCCATACGACCGCCAAAACCACCGGTCGACTGCGAGCCACCGCTGGTGGACGCTCCACCATTTTGGATCCCAGCCATACCCGATGTCGACGAGTCATCGCCCGACTTGTCATCGTCGCTGCAGCCACTTAGCCCGAGCGCAACCGTGCAAAGAAGGAATGCGGAAGAGCGCCACGATGACCTGCCAAAGACGGTGTGCATTGGATCCCTCGCGTTGGGTGTTGGTGATGCCGAGCCAAGATGATGGTTGACCGCAGTGTGTCGTCACAGAGATGACACCACCGCGACCATGGGTGGTTGGCGAATTCATCCGAAGCCCCAGGGATGACTGGGGCACATCGTGTTGCGGGACGTTGCCACGTCCAGTAACCGACCGGTGCAAGTTTCCCCCAGACGATGCCGGAAATCACATCCCTGTCATCACGGAAACGATTCTCACCTCCACAGGCAGCGCTTTCGCCCACGCCTTCGAAGCTGGAACCGTTACTGACCACGTGGCGTCTCCATGTTCACTGGCTGCCGTCCATCGCACGTTCGATGGCAATGCAAATGTGTACCCGGCAGGTGAGACGCCCCACTGCTGCAGGTCACGGTGCCTTGCATGCTCGGCGAGGACCAAGCCAACGCAACGCTTCGCGGCGAGGGATATCGTGGAACAGCTCACATCGTCGAAGGGTGGTGAGGACAGGACGACTCGAAGGAACCGGTGCACGCGCTCACCCAGCTCGTCCACGACTCGTCCGAGCACCCACTCCTGGATCGTCGGCGCGCTGCAACCCATGCAGCGCGAAGCCGACGACGCTGTGGGATTCGGCTATCCGGACCGCACGACCACCCAACGACAGCATCCGGTGCAGAATCCGCGAAACGGCCCCGGTGCGCAGCCTGGCGAGGCGACCGTGCACCTCATCAGCACACTGTCGGCCGGGCTCCGCAAAGCGCCCCAAAAGCCGAACGACAAACCCGCGATCTTGGGCTAGGCTGGCCGGCCATGACTGGATATCGGAGTCGTACCACCACCGAAGGACGCAAAATGGCTGGAGCGCGGGCGCTCTGGCGCGCGACGGGCATGACCGATGCGGACTTGAAGAAGCCCATCATCGCCATCGCCAACAGCTTCACTCAGTTCGTTCCTGGGCACGTCCACCTGCATGAGGTGGGGCAGCGCGTCAAGGCCGTGATCGACGCGGCTGGTGGTTGGGGCGTGGAGTTCGACACCATCGCCATCGACGACGGGATCGCCATGGGCCACACCGGGATGCTCTACTCCTTGCCCAGCCGTGAGCTCATCGCCGACAGTGTCGAGTACATGGTGAACGCCCACTGTGCGGACGCGCTGCTCTGCATCTCCAACTGTGACAAGATCACTCCCGGCATGCTGATGGCGGCCCTGCGCGTCAATATCCCCACCATCATCGTTTCGGGGGGGCCGATGGAAGCCGGTCGCCTGGCGCAAGCGAGTCAACCCGGTGTCCGCAAGCTCGACCTCATCGACAGCATGGTGGCAGCCAGCGACCCGTCAGTGAGCGACGCGGAGCTCGAGCGAATCGAGCGTTCTGCGTGTCCGACCTGTGGCTCTTGCTCGGGCATGTTCACCGCCAACAGCATGAATTGCCTTTCTGAGGCCTTGGGCTTGGCTCTGCCCGGCAACGGCACCCTGCTGGCGACCCATACCCTGCGCTGGGACCTCATCGCCGAGGCGGGGAAGCGGATCGTGGAGATCACCAAGAGGTATTACGAAATGGGTGACTCGAGTGTTCTGCCTCGCAGTGTCGCCAGCTTCGAGGCCTTCGAAAACGCCATGTCCGTCGATATCGCCATGGGGGGCTCGACCAACACGGTCTTGCATCTTCTGGCCCTGGCGCAGGAGGCCGGCGTCAACTTCACGATGCGGGACATCGACCGATTGTCGCGTCGGATCCCCAACATCTGCAAGGTGGCGCCATCATCGCACCATCACCTGGAAGACGTCCATCGAGCGGGAGGAGTCTACACGATCCTGGGGGAGTTGGAGCGGGCGGGCCTTGTGCACCGCGACGTTCCCACCGTGCATTCCCCGACGCTGATGGCTGCCATTGCCGAGAACGATATTCGACGCGACACCGCCACGGCCGCCGCCAAGAAGATGTATCTGGCAGCCCCCGGTGGTGAGACCACGCCAAAACCCTTCACCCAGCAGCAGTACCATTCCACGCCGGATTCTGACACCGTGTCAGGCTGCATCCGTGACACGAGCCATGCCTACAGCAAGGATGGTGGCCTGGCCGTCCTTCACGGCAACATCGCCAAGGACGGATGCATCGTCAAGACGGCCGGCGTCGACGCGAGCATCCTGACCTTCGAGGGGACGGCCCGGGTCTTCCACTCCCAGGAAGCTGCCTGCGACGCGATCCTGGCCGATCACGTCAAGGCCGGGGACGTGGTGGTGATCGTCTACGAGGGTCCACGGGGTGGTCCCGGGATGCAGGAGATGCTGTATCCGACCTCGTTCTTGAAGGGCAAGGGGCTGGGCAAGGCTTGCGCCCTGGTGACCGATGGTCGGTTCAGTGGGGGTACCTCGGGGTTGAGCATCGGGCATGTCTCGCCGGAGGCCGCCGAGGGCGGAAACATCGGCTTGGTGGAGGATGGTGACAAGATCCGCATCGACATCCCGCGCCGGACCATCGACGTGTTGGTCGACGAGGCGGAGCTCGGGCGCCGACGGCAGGCGATGCAGGCTCGGGACCAGGCGTGGACCCCTGTCCGAGAGCGGCCCGTCTCGACCGCTCTGCAAGCCTACGCTATGTTCACCACCAGTGCCGCGCGCGGCGCGGTGCGTGACATCTCCCAAGTCAAGCGCTAGCTGCCGCACCAGCAGTGCCGCGCGTGGCGCGGTGCGTGACATCTCCCAGAGCAAGCGCTGGGTGCCGCGTCGCGTCACCGTGTGCGAATCGGCGCAGGGGTGTCCGGCAGACATCGTCCTCTGCGTCGGACCAACCCAAGTGTCTTGCGGCAAGCGTTCCGAGCGCTATGCAGGGCCCATGTCGTCGGGAAAGAGGCGCCTGCCACTCCGGCTGTCACTCCTGCTACTGCTCTTGGTGGCCACTCTGGGCGCTTACCGGATCGGGACAACCTTGGGCTGGCAGCGCGTCTTGGTTGGGGTCGGCGTGGTCACGTACCTGCTCTGGATCGTCGTGGAAATCCGGCTGGTGTCGATTCGTGAGGCCTCTCTGCCGGAGGCTCTGGCGGACCGCGGCAGCTTCGAAGGCTACGCGCTGGCTCAAGGCGCGACCACGACTATCGCGCTACTCTTCCCCGGCTCAGGCGGGCTCCCGCTGTCCGGATTGGGTCTCAGCCTGTTGCTGGTGGGTGCAACCCTTCGCAGCGTTTCCATCATTGCCCTGGGACGGTGCTATTCGCGGCGGGTTCGGCTGCTGGCCGACCATCGCCTGGTCACGACTGGTCCGTACCGCTGGGTGAGGCACCCCGCCTATCTTGGAACGCTGGTCGGGCATCTGGGTCTGGCCTTGGTTCTGGGAAGCTGGGTCGGTTCGGTCTTCTGGCTGGTGCTCTTCCTCCCCATGGTCGTTCGCCGCATCCTGACAGAAGAACCGGTCCTGTATCGACTGGAGGGCTATGCAGACTACGCGAGGCGGCACAAGCGCCTGGTGCCGCTTGTGTGGTAGGGAACAGACCTGACGCTGGCCGCGCCTCGAGGGCTAGCCTTCCCCCTTGGTCCCAATGCTGCCCTCCCATCGACCACCGCGGTACCTCTTGAGTGTCGGCCTGTTGCTCTCGCAGCTCGGCTGTTCCCTGTCCGGTCAGGGCGACTTGAAAGTTGATTGGAGCATCGAAGAGCAGACCACCGACACCGTCTGCTCCGATTACGATGTCGACACCGTGAAGGTCACCGTCCTGGACCGGTACGAGCGCACGTACATGAGCAGCGAGGCCGATTGCTCGGAGTTCTCAACCACTCTGGACTCATTGGCGGAGGGAACGTACCAAGTGTCCCTTCAGGTGTTTGACGCCAATGCTAACGAACTGAGCTCCCAGCTGGGGCCGAAGGACGTCCGGATTTGGGATGGGAAGACGTCCACCGTGCGTTTTGCCATCGACCGTGGTGACATTTCCAACGACCTGTCCCCGGAGAGTGGCACCGGACAGCTCCAGGTAGAATGGTCGATCGGCGGGGAAGCAGAATCCGCCTATTGCTCCGGATACGGTGTGGACCGTGTGGAGATCCATCTGTTCGATGCCGCCGGGGACGAGAGCGGCGAGGGATTGGTCGTAGCTTGTGGTGACTTCGAAACCACGGTGGAGTCACTGCATTCCGGCAGCTATTCGGTCACGGCCCAGCTCCTCGACCAAGCCGGGGAGCCCTTGACCGACGTCAAGGGACCGACCATCGTGAAGGTAGAGGCTGATGCCACTCGGGTCGTGCTGTTCGACTTCTCGCTGACCGATTTCTGGGAATGACCCCAAAAATGGCGGCTAACCCAGCTCCGGTGCGTTGTACGTGTCGCAGGCGGCGAAGGTCCCCTCCTTCATCCCCACACTGAACCAACGGACCCGCTGTTTGGACGAGCCGTGGGTCCAAGTCTCCGGGCTGATCGCGCGCCCCGCCTGCTTCTGCAGATGATCGTCGCCGATGGCGGTTGCTGCCTGCATCGCCTCTTCCAGATCGCCGCTTTCCAGGAGCTGACGTTGGGTCTTGGCGAAGTGACCCCAGAGCCCGGCGAAGCAATCGGCTTGCAGCTCCTGCATGACCGATAGCCGGTTTCGCTCCGCTTCCCCCAAGCCGCGCTCCTTGGCGCGCAGGTTCTGACTGATACCGAGCAGCGTCTGCACGTGGTGACCCACCTCGTGGGCGATGACGTAGGCCTGAGCGAAATCGCCAGGGGCCCCGAAGCGCTTCTGCAGATCATCGTAGAAGGACAGATCGATGTACACCTTCTGATCGCCAGGACAATAGAAGGGGCCTACTGCGGCCGAATTGTATCCGCACGCCGAATCCACGGCATCGGTGAAGAGCACCAGCTTGGGCTTGGTGTACGTCTTGCCCATCTGCTGGAAAAGAGTGGTCCAGGTGTCCTCGGTGTCCGCCAGCACCACCGACACGAAGTCGGCCAGGCGATCCTCGGCAGCGCTGCGTCCCTTGGCCTGGCCCGTACCGGGTGCCGCGGCTGGGCT
This sequence comes from uncultured Polyangiaceae bacterium, assembly GCA_964648165.1. Classification (GTDB taxonomy): domain Bacteria; phylum Myxococcota_A; class Polyangia; order Polyangiales; family Polyangiaceae; genus FEN-1139. Next base: position 6,287 of record CAZYKT010000049.1, read on the forward strand.
GGGGCCGGCCCCCGACGACAGCATCCCAAGCAGGGGAGTCAGATCCTTGCCCATCAACAGACCGACCACCAGCACGACCAGGGAGAGACCGCCGCCGATCTTCAGTTTCTGACCGGCTCCAGCGCTCAGACCCCGACGGTCCTCGACGTTCTCACTCCGTCTGCCATCTTGCCATCGCATGAAGAGGGGCTTCCTTTCGAATTGTTGGCCGAGCCAGCCAGGATCGATGCACCCATAGCACAGCAAGGCCTCCGAGGGTTGAGTTCGCTGGGTCCGCTCGGCAGCCGCCAAACAACGGGGCCGAAGCGCACCGGTTGACACAATGGCGGCCAAGGTCGGATAACGCCAAAGCAGAGCCCCGTCGCCCTGCGAAGGTCCATGGCAGTCACCGGCCTGGCCGAATAGAGGCAGCAGAATGGTGTCCAGAGCAGTCATCGAGGATTTCGTTTCCAAGTCGTCATTGGCTTTGGTGGGGGTCTCACGCAAGGCGCGGGGCTTCGGGCACGCCATTCGCAAGGAGCTCGAATCCCGAGGATACCGCCTGACGCTGGTGCACCACGAGGTATCGGAGATTGCCGGTCAGCCCTGTGTGCGCAGTCTGGCGGAGCTACCCGAGCACGTCGAGGGTGTCATCCTGGTGACGCGTCCCGAAGTCACCCTGAGCCTGGTTCGGGAAGCCCAGGCCTGCGGCGTCCGCAGGATCTGGATGCAACAGGGGGCTGAATCACTGGACGCCATCCGCTACTGCGAAGACAACGGGATAGCCGTCGTGCACGGGGAGTGCATCCTGATGTTCGCCAGACTGCGTGGCTTCCCTCACCGACTCCACGCCTGGTTGCGCGGGCTCTTTGGCGCCATGCCCAAGTAGGTGGGGGAAGGTCTTGGACAACCGAACCTCCGCACGCCCCCGGATGCTGCTGGTACTGTTGGGCCTGGCGGTGGTCGATTACGTTCTGGCGTCTCGAACGCTCATTGCCAGCCTTTTTACAGCGGTCCAAGCCCTGTTTCTTCCAGCGCTGGGGGTTTTCCTGTGGCGCGGTCTGTCGGCTCGGTTGCGCGCGATGCCCGTGGTGGTCTCGCTGGCGGTGCTGGGTGCGGGTTGCTTGGTGCTTCTGGCCAGGTTGGAGCTCCTGCTTGCAGCTGACGTACCGGGTCGTGTTGCCGCCTATCGAACCTTCATCGTGGTAGGGCTCGTGGTCCAAGGCGTGGGTCTGGTCCTCCGCGGCGATCCGTTGGAACGCGCCCTTCGGCTGGTGGGAGACCATCAGGCTCGATTGATGGCGGCGTCCTTCGGGTTGGCTGCTCTGGTGGGAGCGCTGCTACTGACCTTGCCCCAAGCACTGCAGCACATCCATCAGATATCCTTCGTGGATGCGCTGTTTACCGCCACCAGCGCCCTTTGTGTCACCGGATTGAGCGTCAACGTGGTCGGGCAGACCTATACCCATTTCGGTCAGGCGGTGATCCTGGGGCTGATGGAGTGCGGCGGCCTGGGGATCATGGTCCTGTACAGCTTTTTCGCCGTATTGGCGGGCCAGCGCCTGCAGCTGAGGCGAGCTGTCGTCATGACGGAGATGATCGATACCCAGTCCCTGGCTGCTCTGCGCCGAACCCTGGTGGGGATCGTGACGCTGGCCTTGGTGGTGCAAGGAGTCGGAGCGCTAATCCTATACTACGCCTTTGCCCTGCATGGGCCTGAACCCTGTGGCACCACGGATGCGGTGTGGAACGCGGTGTTTCACGCCGTGAGCGCCTACAGCAACGCCGGACTCTCCCTTTATCATCAGAGTCTGGTCCCCTTCGCCCGATCCTTCAGCGTCTCACTCACGATCATGGCACTGATGTTGGTGGGTGGGATTGGCTTCCCGGTCGGCTTCGAGGTCATCCGACGCGGCATGCATCGCCTTCGAGGGCGGCGTCCGGAGCGACTCTCGCTCCACACCCGCGTCGTGGTCTGGACGACGCTGTTGCTGGTCCTGGGGGGAGCCATTCCATATCTGGTGCTGGAATGGAACCGTTCCATGCAAGGCCTCGACCTGGGCGGACGGGTTCTGACTGCGCTGTTCCAATCCGTCACCACTCGCTCCGCCGGATTCAACACGCTTGACTTTGGTCGCATGGCGCCGGCCACGCTGTTCGTGAGCTGCGCCCTGATGTTCATCGGGGCCTCACCGGGCTCGACCGGGGGTGGTATCAAGACCACCACCTTCGCCGTGCTGTTGGCGAGTTTTCGGGCCGAGCTCCAGCGCCGAGAGCAGGTGTGCTTGATGGGGCGCGCCATCCCAATGGCTCTGCAGCGCCGCGCCCTGGGGGTTGGCTTTTTGGGGATCGTGACCGTGGGCGGCTTCACGTTCCTGCTCTTGCTGACCGAACGGCACGAGCCCCTGAAGCTTCTGTTCGAGGTCATGAGCGCTCTGGCGACGACGGGGCTCTCGACCGGGATCACCCCGGAGCTCTCCGTGTTTGGCAAGATCCTGGTGATCCTGGCCATGTTCGTGGGCAGACTGGGGCCGTTGACAGTGGCTCTGGCCTTTGCCCGTGAACTATCCCCTACCCACACGACTCTGCCCGAGGAGAGACTCGGCATTGGCTAGTATGGAGGACGGCAGTGAAACCGAGGAAACGCATTCTGGTCGTTGGGCTTGGCCGCTTCGGGATGGCCATCGTGAGCACGCTCTGGGATCTGGGGGTCGACATCGTGGCTGTCGATCGGGACAGCGTGGCCGTCGATGCCATCAAGGGCAAGACCCACGCGGCCTTCGTCGCCGACGCCACTGACCTGGCCGTGCTTTCTAGCATCGGAGTCAAGGATGTGGACGGCGCGGTGGTAACCTTCGGTGACGCCTTCGAGGCCAGTGTCTTGGTGGTCAATGGCCTCAGGAGCCTGGGGGTCTCGTCGATCGTGGCTCGTGCCGAGACGGACCGCCGCGCCGACGTATTGCGGGCAGTTGGAGCGACCCGAGTGGTCGAGGTCGAAAGGGAAATGGGGTACCGGGTGGGGATGGAGCTATTGTCGCCGACCGCGCCCGATCTTCTGGCCTTTGCTGCCAGGTACCGGGTCGTGCCCTGGGTGGCCGAGGGCCAGCTGGTGGGTCGTTCTCTGCGGGACAGTCAGCTGAGGGAGAAGTATGGTGTCAACGTGCTGGGGGTTCGTCCTGCCGCCGATGCTGGACAGAAGCGCGCCCCCAGCCTCATGCCCCCCAGCCCGGATCGGGTCATTCAGACCGGCGACACGCTCATGCTCGTTGGCGACGGGGGTGAACTGCAGCGCTTCATGGACCAGGGCTGAGCCCTCGCGATTCGCGGGCCAGGGCTGATGGGGTCAGCTGGTCGTGACTAGGCTCTTGTGCTTCTCGGCGATATCGGTGGCCAAGCGATCCAATGCCGCAAGGTCGGCCGCTTTCGGCAGGCCCTTGCACAGCACGGGCTCCAATACCTCGAGCTTCAGGTTGGGTACCATGGCCGCCAGTTGGTCGACCACCTTGCCACCCCACCCCAGGGAGCCGATGACGGACAGGAAGCGGGCCTTGGGGCGCAGGAGATTGGCCAAGTACGCCGCGTAGGCCACTTTGGGATGCGGACCGTGAAGCACGGTGGGGGTTCCCATCACGATGGTTGCCGCGTCGACCAGCAACATGGCGAGCTTGCCGATGTCGGGATCTGACAGGTCGAACTGTTCCGCCCGGACACCTCTGGATGCACAGGCATCCACCAAATGCTCGACCATGCGACGGGTGCTGTCATGCATGGAGACGAACGGAACCACCATCAGATTCTGGGGCGGGCTCTTGACCCAATCCCCATAGGCGTCCAGGATGAGCGAGGGTTTGGCGTAGATCGGACCATGGCTGGGGGCAATGAACTCCGCTCCCAGACGGGTCACCTTTTCGAAGCCCTTCTCGATCATGCCCCGAAATGGCATCATGATCTCGGCGTAGTAGCGCTTGGCCGCGGCCAGGACGGCGCCTTCGTCGTTGGCGAACAGATTCCCAGTGGCCAGATGCGAACCGAATAGGTCACAGGGGAAGAGCACGCGACGCTCGGGAAGCCAGGTCAGCATCGTCTCAGGCCAATGCACCCACGGGAAATGGATGAACTCTAAGGTTAGCCCACCCAGGTCCACCCGATCACCGTCCTTGACTCCCCGCATGCGATCCGGAGCGATCTCCAGCAGATCCGTGAGCATGCCCTTGCCCTTGTCCGTGACCAAGACCTGGGCCGCGGGGTGTTCGGCCAGGATGCGGGGGATGGAGCCCGAATGGTCCTGTTCGGCGTGTTGGGATACCACATAGTCGATTCGCCTGACACCGGCGCTCCTCAATCGCGCCAAAAGGGTGTCCACACGTTCTGGATCGACCGTGTCGATGAGAGCCGTCTTCTCCGACCCCTGCACCAGATAGGCATTGTAGCTCGTGCCATCGGGCAAGGGGATCAGGGCATCGAAGAGCCTCCGATCCCAATCGATGGCACCCACCCACTGTACGTCCTTGGTCACCAGTCGTGCGTCCATGGGGACGCTATACTACAGTTCGAGGCTAAGTCCCAAGGGGCCTTGGAGCGAGTGCAGGGCTCGATGGAGCCACTGGCTTGGGCTCCACCATTGCAGGCCACGCCCCACGGCGCGTTGCATGGGGTGCCTCCCCTCGACTGGGTACCAGCTGGCGGAACGGGACGACCGCGCTGTCGAGAAGCACCACGCAGGATTCTGCCCCCCCTCGACTGGGTACCAGCCGGCGGAACGGGACTACAAATTGAGCTGGATCGCTCCCTGACAGGAATCTGGAAGTCCATCTGCCGAGCAGGCCATTTGCTCGATGTCCTGCATGCAAGTCTCATACTCCAGCGTGAAGCCCAGTGCCGCCGAGCATTCCAGGCCGGTCGCGGCCTCTGCCAGGCAGGCCTCGATCGTACTGCCTCCGCATTCCTCGGCCCTCGCACAGATGGCGTTCAGTAGATCGTTGCAGGCCAGAATGGCCGGCTCGGGATCGGCGATGTCCACGATGTCACAACCAGCTGCTCCAGTCATGCAGTCAGCGTCCTTGATGTCTGCGACGCAGTCCCGCGCCTGCTGGTCGTCTCGGCAGGTGACCCCAAAGTAGTTGTCGATGCATTGGCTCTCGGTCATGACATCGCATTGAGTCACCACGAAGTCGCAGACCGCATTCTGCCAGGCGTTGCATGTTGCCGTGCCTCGCCCGGTGGGTCGCTCACCGCTCTGTTCACCGGAGCTGCCCGCGCTGCCGGCATTGCCGTCAGCGCCGCCATTGCCGCCCGGACTGTCATCGTCATTGGAGTCGCTGATGTCGCAAGCGTATGGCAACAAGAATAACCCAGCTAGTACCCAGAGCCAATTTCCAAATCGAACCACGTCATACCTCCTCGTTGCCAAGCCACGTCGGTCAGTGTTGCACCGTTCCGGGAATTTAGCATCGAAATCCCCATGGGCCATCGACCTCTCCCTGCATCCCCATGGCGCGCTCGATACCCAGCCGCAAACCGTGGCGCGCCGCTAGGGCCTGTTGTATTGCCGCGATGGTCCGGTCCATGCCCCGTTGCACCGACCCCACGGTTGCGCCCCGCAACAGGCTGTCGATGCGCGGGCGCACTGCAGCTGCAATGTCGGATGGCTCCACGCGCCAACGCGGCGTGCCCGATGCCGTAAGCGACGTCTCGTCCTTTGCCCTGGCATGCAGCAAAGTGCCTGGTTCTTCCCGGATGACCTGGTCGCGGCTCATCCCGGCCCCGTTGGCTGCGATACAGACTCGCGCGGAGGGCAGCTCGGCAACCAGTGTCAGGGTACCCTCACCGCTGATCCGAGGGTGCATGGGGACTGGATCGTGCCGCGGCGCTGGCTGGGGCGTGCCAAGCGGGGCATGGGGGCATCGGGCAGGTCCGTCCTTGCGACGCGCAGAACAACGTTCGAACCCACCAAGGACTCCGCGACAACAGCCCGAATGTCCAATCTCCCCAGCACGGGGCAGAAAAACGCCGAAAGGCCGAAGGGCCGAGGGGTGTACACATTCCCGAGCGGGTCTATCCTAGGGCATTGCCTGTGTTTGCCGGTTCCTCGATGGTTCGCCCCCGCCCCTCGGTCACAGGGTATCTCATTTTGACTGAACGTACCTCTTGTCGGAGCCCGCGCCGAAGGACGGCTTGCGGCTGCCGTTGGCAAACTCGATCGGACTAGACGACAAGTGAGTCCTTGGTGTCTTTTCAGGTGGGAAGCTATGAATCCGACCAACTCGAGCGATATACCAAACCCCCGAGAGCGGAGCCCATTCCGACCAGACGACTCGGTGCTGGTCAATCCAGCCATCGGTGGTAGGGGGGGGCGATCCGCCGGGCACCGAATCGTCGAACCAGGTTCCCGTGGACCCCGTCAGGGCCTTCAGCGCTAACATGACTTCACCTCCTGCTCGCCCCGCTCCGCTGCTGCTCGAGAATGGCCTGATGAGATACGCCTGGGGCGATGAGGCGTATCTGCCCGAACTTTTGGGGATGAAGGACGCCCAGGGGTCGTTCGCAGAGCTCTGGGTTGGCGCGCACCCCCTGCTCCCCTCGAAGGTCGTCGGAGGTGAGACGGTTGAGCCCCTGGATGCGCTGATCCAAAGGTATCCGACTCAGCTCTTGGGGACACAGACAGCCGAGCGCCATGGCAAGCTTCCGTTCCTTCTGAAGATCCTGAGTGCGGCTAGCCCCCTGTCCATCCAGGTGCACCCGACACGAGAGCAGGCCATTCGGGGTTACCGCCTGGAGCAGGCGGCGGGTGTGCCGGTGGATGCACCCGACCGTCGATACCGGGACGACAATCACAAGCCCGAGTTGCTGGTGGCGTTGGGGGATTTCTGGGCTCTCGCCGGGTTCCGAGCCCCCGCCGGTTTGAGCGAGGGGCTCGCGGCGTTTCCCGAGCTTTGCGCCCTGTTGCCTGCTCTGAACGGTTCGGTCCAGGGGCTGCGCGCCTGGTTGCAGGCGTATTTCGCGCTCCCCGACGCGGTGGTGCACGAGGCCCTCAGAGCGAGCCTGCTGCGTTGGCAGACCTGGGCGGACCAGGGAGCAACAGCCGAGGAAGATCCTCGCACCTGGGCTCTGTTCGCCCACCGGGCCCTGGGCAAACCCGACCCCGACCGTGGGTTGGTCTTCGTGTTTCTGCTCAACCTGGTGCATCTTTCGGCAGGGCAGGGGCTGTTCATTCCTTCTGGAATGCCCCACTCCTACCTCAGGGGGAACGGGCTGGAGGTCATGTCGGCGTCCGACAACGTGCTGCGTTGCGGGCTCACCTCCAAGTCAGTTGACACCCAGGAGCTCTTGCGCATCGTCGACTGGCGGAGCGCCCATCCGCCCATCGTGGTTCCCAGGCAGGAGGGCTGCCAGCGAATCTATGATACGCCAACCGAGGAGTTCGAGCTTGGCATCTGGGAGCTCGAGCCTCAATCCGAGCTGGCCCACCGAGCTTCGGGACCGGAGTTGCTCCTATTGATCGGTGGGTCCCCGGGGGCTCGCCTGGCCGTGAATTCCGATGACCGGGAACTGCGTCTGGGACGGGGTCAGGCCTGTCTGCTGCCTCACGGCACCGAGGTTCGGTTGGGCTGCGATCAGGCGCTGTCCATGGTTCGGGTCGCGCTACCTGGAACGGATCAGGTGAGCCAGTTTCGCGGTCGGCAACCCGCGCGGCTCGGCTTTGGCACCAGTGGTCTGCGCGGTCTGGTGACGGACATCACCGATCTGGAAGCCTACGTCAACACGCGAGGCTTTCTCGAATACCTGTTCAGCATCGGTGACGTGACGCGTGGGGCCAGCGTCGCCCTCGCTGGGGACAGGCGGCCCAGCACCGACAGCCCTGAGCGCAGCATCCTCGCCGCGGTGACTCGGGCGGTTCGAGATGCGGGTCTGGTTCCAGAGTGTCTAGGAAGAATCCCCACGCCCGCCTTGACCTACTTCGCAAGGCTCAACGGCTGGCCCAGTATTATGGTGACGGGGAGCCATATCCCATTCGATCGCAACGGCATCAAGTTCAACAAGAGCACGGGCGAGATCCTCAAGTCCGACGAGGCGTTCATCCTGAGATCCGTGGAGAGGATCCGAGCCATTGAGTATGCTCGGCCTTTCGGGGAGTCGCTTTTCGACGACCAGGGGGCGTTTCACCCCGGGGTTGCCGGGCGTCCTGTTCCCGTCAACCCCATGGCGGCGGACTGCTATTTGTTGCGCTACCTGGATTGCTTGCCGGAACGGGCGCTTGCCGGGAAGAGAATCGTTGTCTACGAGCATTCCGCGGTGGGACGAGAGCTTCTGGTTACCGTGCTCCGCCGTCTGGGTGCGGAGGTGATCCCGGTGGGTCGGGCCGAGCAGTTCGTTGCCATCGACACCGAGGCCATCGCCGCGAACACACTGGAGCTTCTGTCCGAGATGACGCGGGACGTCTCCCGCCGATACGGTCCCGTCGACGCGGTGGTCTCCACGGACGGTGACAGTGACCGCCCCTTGGTTCTGGGTGTGGGCCCGGATGAGGGTTTGCAGTTCATCAGCGGGGATCGACTGGGGATCCTGGTCGCGGAGTCGCTCCAGGCTGATGTGGCGGTGGTGCCGGTCAGCGCGACCGACGCGGTCGAACAGCATCTGGCGCCCCTCTCGACCCAGGTTTTGCGCACGCGGATCGGCTCGCCTCACGTGATCGACGCCATGCTGTGTGCCGCGGGCCAACGGGTGGTCGGGTGGGAATCGAACGGCGGGTTCTTGACCGGTTCCGATCTGAGCTTCGGCCGAGGACGGCTCTGGGCGTTGCCCACGCGCGACGCCTTTCTGCCCATCCTGGTCGCGCTCTGGGAATCCCAAAGTCGTGGACTCTCCCTGGTCGAACTGGACCAGCGCCTTCCTCGACGCTTCACGACGGCCGGACTGCTTGACCAGGTGCCCGTGTCCGACATGAGGGTGTTGCTCTCCAATCTGACGCCTTTGGGAGCCCCCCTGGGACGGGTGGAGTTCCACGACCAGCGGGTGCTTGGATTCGACGCGGCTGGGGACGAGGTAACGCTCAGCGCGGAGGCGGAGCAGCAGTCCACTCGGATCCGGGGGCTGCTCGAGGAGGCATTCCAGGCTCTGGGGATGGGCTCTTTGTTGAGCGTGGACTACACGGACGGAGCCAGGATGCGCTTTTCTGACGGCGACATCGTGCACATTCGACCGTCGGGAAACGCTCCCCAACTCCGGGTCTATGCCGTATCAGCGACTCGAGCGCAGGCACGTCGCATCGTTGACCAAGCAGTCGCCGAACCCAACGGGATCCTGAGACGGCTGCTGGAGCGAGGCGCACCGTTCGACTCCACATCGGGGATCCTCGCCAACCTGGAGCTGTCACGGCAACTGATCCGAAACGGGCAAGCTGCGGCCCTGCAGGGAGTCGTCTGTGGCAGCGAGCCAGCGCGCCGATTTTGGCAGCAACGGTTGAGCCACGCCCAGGCTGGTATGGGTGCACGAGAGACGCTGTGTCTCCACGAGGATCTGCCCGTCAACCAGGCCTTTGGTCTATTGCTGCTGTGGCACCGGGTGCGTTCGCGGCTGGTGCCCGGGCAGGGCAGCCTATTTGCCTTCGTCTTCGGCGAAGGTTCGCGGGCGGCGCCCCTCTCGGCCACGGAGAACGGGCAGAAGGGTGCCATGCTCACCCTTTCCCGCGATCCAATGACCGACCGTCCCGGTCTGGTCCCCATCGCGCAGTTGGCGCTCTGCCATTTCTTGCCCGTGGAAGCGCACCTGCGCCGATCCGGTTTTGATGGGCTGTTGACCAAATGGGGCGACGAGCTGCTGGTCCCCAGCGTCGATCTGGCCGGCCATGACCCGCGGCTCAAGGACGCGGACGTGGTCCGCTTCGTCTCTTACCGCCCCATGTCGGAGCGGGAGGCGACCAGCAAGGACTGGTTGGGGATCGACCCGGCGGGTTACGTCACGGGTTTCATTCCACGGCGACCGCTCTCGGCCATGCAACGACTCGTGGAGCGCGGGTGGCTGAGGCGAGAGCGAGGGGAGCTCTGGGGTGGAGTCAACCTCGGTTCCATCGCGATGTCGCGGCGACTGCTGGATGGGCTCTTCGAGGAGTTCGAGGCCGAGGTGCTGGAGCCAAACGCGAAACGGGCCGACCGTCCCGATCTCGACCCCCAGCTCTTCACGGCCCTGATGCTCGCCACGCTGCCCGATCCCGAACACCGACGAAGAATGACGGTCGAGGTGTGCGAGGATTGCCCCTCGGTGCGCCAGTACCTTGCCCAGCAGCCGGGGATCGTGGAGCGGTTGCGGGGCGTCGTGGCCCGCCTCGAAGCCAGGGATCAGCGACCCATCCGGTTTTTGGGACTCGATCTGGGTGAGGTGTTCTGGAGCGATGCTGGGCAGCACCAAGCCATATTCGAGGCGATGGTAGCGCTCCGACAAGACGCGATCGCGCGCGCCGTCGCGGGGGTGGAGGGGGTCACCGACGCCCGGGGAAATCGTCTGATCGGTGACTGCCACATCGCGGACGGAATCGACATCGAAGACTCCCTGTTGGTTGACGTGGAGTTGACCGGGACGGGCCGGATCAGTCGATCGGTCCTTCTGGGCACGGTGGCGCGCAACCTGGAGGCCGATACCGCTTTCGACGTTCTGAGCACGGTCCACACGCTGGTCCTGTCTCCGCGCTCCGGGTCATACCGGGTGATCCATCCGGGTTGCGTGGAAGCGACACCGGGTGAGCGACTGACCACGCTCTTCTTGGCCCAGGGCCCTGCCTTGATGAGAGTCGATGAAGACACCGACTTGAGGGATCGCGCTCACAACTACGACGTAGCCATCCGGGGCAATCCCTGCTCCTTCCGCGAGGCGCAACGGATCATGTCGGAGCTCTCCCCCTCGGAGGTGGACGAACCCCGACAGGAGCTGCGCCAAAGGGTTCTCGAGCTCATCCGTACGCCGCCGACAACGCTACTTTAAAGCGGCGCCGATCGTTTCCAGTACCTGTTCGGTATCTGTCGGATCGGCCGCCGGCTTCCCGTTGATGAACAGGGTTGGTGTGCCTTGCACGTGGACGGACATGCCCAGCTCGATGTCTCGCTTGACACGCTGTTCGTACTGGTCATCCGAGAGAGCCTTGCGAAAAGCCTCGGCCTTCAGTCCCACGGCGGCGGCATGGGCAACCAGGTCGTCTTGTCCGAGCTCGGACTGGTGGGCGAAGAGGCGATCATGGAATTGTTGGAACTTGCCCATGTCATGGGCGACCAACGCCGCTCGCGCCGCTGCACTGGCGTACTGGTGGAAACTGAGTGGGAACTGCCGGAACACGATGCGGACGTCCGCCGGATAGCGCTCCAGAACGGCGTGCAGAGTCGGCACGACTCGAGCGCAGAACGGACACTGGAAATCGGAGAACTCGACCAGAGTGACCCGGGCGGTGTTGGGGCCAATACTGGGAGCATCCCCGGCCACCAAGGCGCCAACTTGCTCGGCGGAGAGCGGCTGACGTGCCGCCTGCCACTGTTCGAGCTCAGCAACGACGCCCTCAATCTGGTCTAGAGCCTGGGCACAGTGACCCACCGGCAGAGTCAGCACCCGCTGTTCTACCATGTCGCACAACTCTCCCTCGCCGAAGCGCGCGCAGAGCCTGGCGCGAAGCGTTTCACAGGCCGAACGATGGGCGCCCAGGCGTTCCTTCACCACGCCAACGTCACGACTGGCGGCGGCACAGGCGTCAGCCGACATCAGAAAGCTGGTCTGCTGAACGGCCCCGCACAGGGCGTCGTCGGGCCCCGCTTCTTCACACACCGTCCGCACGAAATCGGTGCAGGGATTGGCGGAGTTGGCAGCGGCCGGCGCGGCCGCCTGGTTCGAACTGGGCGAACTTGCAGCGGGCTGCGAGCCTCCACAAGCCACCACCGCCCAACACAGGCCGAGACCGGCCGCCCATTTCCACTGCGCGCAGGAACGTTTCACGCCGGGTGTTCTAGCGTCTCGTTCCAGCCCTGTCCATTGCCGTGGCTGCGCCGCACCAACACCTCAAACGAACCCCGTGCGCCCCGACCTTCGCGCGAGTAAAGCCTTAGGGCTCCTGGTTTCCGCGCCAGATCATGCCCATGAACAGATTCCCCTGGGCGAGCTCGTACAACATCTGGTCCAGACGCTTTTCCTTGGTGGATTCCCGTTCGGCGCGATTGATCCAACCGAGGTAGTCGTTCTGCTGGTAGGGAGGGCGGCCCAGGAAGGCGTCCATCAGCTGACGCTGCTCCAGAGCAGCTCGCACGAAGGAGGGCATGGGCTGCAGGGGCTTGTCGAGACGTAGGGTGTCGAGCTTAGACATGCAGCAAGTAGACTATCCGGTTAGCGCGTCTTTCGCGGTCTGCCAAGCGGATAGGTTTGGTTCCGAGCATCCCACCCCGGATGTTGCGTGATGTCCGCAAGAGTTGGTCACGTAGCCGGTCTGCCTGAAAGATGTTTACCTACAGTTCCTCTCGGACCTGCGTGGCCCATCCCGAACGTGAGGCAGGGACGCACCAAAACGATGGGATGGTTTGGGGTGCTACGGTTTGCCCTGGACCGGAGCCAACCATGATAAGACCGGTTGGATTGCCTTGACCATGGCGTCGGCATCCGTGGTTCGGGGCACCGCGTGGATGCGAGGCGTCTGGGTTACACGTTGCAGGGCCGCCAGATTGGACCCCGTCGAATGGTCCGCTTCTGCCGGAGCGGTCAGGAGGATCCCCAGGATGGGCAGCTGTTCTTTCTCGAGCACGGCAAGGGCCGCGCGGACATGGTGGATGCAGCCGAGTCGATCCGCGGACACCAGCAGCACCTCGGCCTGCAAGGCCTTGGCCAGGTCGACGGCCGTGGTTCGCCAGGTCAAGGGCGTCAGCAATCCCCCCGCTCCCTCCACCAAGATGAGCTCCGCGTTGACTGCGGCCCCGCGCGTCGCATCGAGGATCTCGTCGAAGGTAAGTGAACGCCCTTCGTTGTCGGCTGCAACGGGTGGCGCCACCGGCTGGCGCAGTCGAACCAGGGCTCGGTCGGGAGCGTGCTGTCCGGTGGCGTTGGCCAGCAGGACACCGTCCTCGTCTGGGGCGGGCGGCCCAGCATGTCCGGTCTCCACGGGCTTGAGCGCAACAACTGTCCGACCTGCCCGAACCAGTGCCATCCCCAAGGAACGAGCCACCCAGGTCTTTCCGACGCCGGTGTCGGTTCCAGCCAACAATAGGTAGTGCGGAGTCAAGACCCTGCAGGTCTAGAGGTCCCGTCTTCCCCCCGCAAGCCGGACTAGGGCAGGCCCGCCTCGATGTCGTCGATTCTCAGCTCGAGGCGACGCCGCCCAAGCGGGCTTCCGCTGTGAGCGTGGAGCTTGGGCTTTTTGACCTCACCCCGGTGGACTGCACCGGCCAACCAATCAAGAACATCCAGCCCAGTCCCGAACGAAGAATCACCCAGGTCGTAGTCGACGCTCAACTCCTCGACATTGCCCGTTCGGAGATGGGACACCGCTTCTTCCAGGTTGGTGGCGCGGATCCAACCAGCGGGGGCGGGTCTTTGGTCGTCAACGTACAGCTTCACGCTTGGGCTGCGGCTCCGTGGCCGCTTACCCCGTCTTGAGAGCCGGGACGTTCTCTGCGCATGGCTCGAGCGAGAAGGAACGGGAGCAGCAGAACGCCACCGGGGGCCAGAACCACCAACGTCCAGATCGCTGCTTTCACTACCCAGACCATAATGACTCTAGAGTAAGCACGCTGTGTGCCAAGTCCTTGACATGGGTGTCGACGCCCGACTTGCTTCTTCCAGGCCAAGAATATTTCAAAGAGGCTGACATCCATGTCACGGTGTGACGCAAGGGGTGCACGAGCAGCCTTTTGCGTAACAGAGACACCGCGAACGCCCTTGGCTTTGGCGCAAAGGATGCGCGAGCGGGTGACCGCGTCACGACGTTCCGTCGGACAACCGGCATGGCCAGCATGCTGTCGCGGTGTAAGCCCAATCGTCGCTATTCGACGCCGCGATCGCGGCGAAATTCGCGACATTGCGCACATCCCACCTCGAAGTCCCGGCACACACTAGCGCGCAGCTCGTAGATGGCGCAGGCATGGGGGGAGCCGGGCACTCCATGGTGGACGCAGGAGCTGTCTTCCTTCATGGCGAAGGCTCGGAACCCGAAGTGTCCGTCGGTCAGGCGGGCAAGGATGTCTTCCCTGCCCAGCTCCCGCCAATGCTCCAGGTCGTTCTCCGTGACCAGGATCGTTCCCGGATGCTGGTAGCAGCAGGCTCCGCACGTCAGGCAGTCCAAATCCGTATCACGGTCCGGCGGTCTTCTGGTTCTGGTGCCACCGGATGGTGGTGTGTGGGGATTCAACTCGGTTCGCCTCTCGTTGGATGGTCCGTCGCAGCCACTTCGCTGGGCGGTTCCGGCGGGGCAGGATGGCTGGCTCGCGGATTTCTAGCATTCCCGACCTGCTCAGGTGCCATCGGAATCGCCACCGGCTGTCTCGTGCGAACGGCCGGAACAGATGGCCGTGCAGGGGAGCGGCCGTTGCCGATCTCGGCCCCGCGGGTGTAACAAGGGAGGGTGACTCTGGAGCTGGCCAAACACCCCCAAATCCTCAGCCGTGCCTGGGCTCGGGAGGCAGTTCCAGCTTCGGCGTTCATCGAGCTAATTCGGGCCTCCTATCCCGATCTCTGGCGCCGTGTCGTCGATGCCCTGGTCCCCGCGACCGAAACGATTCCCATCGAACCAGGAGACCAGCTCTTGGTCTCCGATGACCGGTGCGTGGTGCATCGCGACAAGCTGCTGCGGCGCAAGCTGCAGAGGCGCGACGAGGAAGCTCGGGAGCTGGACGGCGAGGAGGGGCCTGGCGCCGGAGAATCCACCATCGAGTATCACAAGGACATCGATGCTCCGCGAAACGGCATCGTGTCCATCCGCTGGGACCGCAGTGCGTGGGGCCAAACCCTTCCCGACGAGCAGCGCTCCGGACGAATCCTTATCCAAACGTTCGAGCCTTTGTCGTCGGCGTCCAAGGAGATCAAGCTGGAGTCCTTGACGGAAGACGAATCGCTCGAGCTGGTGGAGGCCTTCGCCACCCGCTGCATCCCGGTGGCGCTGAATGCTTTCTTTGGCGTGCGTCTGTTCCTGGTGGCCCCGGACGCCATGCTCTTGGCTCGGCCCGATTTGCATGGAAGTGAGCGCCTCCAGGAGCTTCTGCGCAACCCGACTCGGCAGGATTCCGAGCACCTTCTGCGCAACTACCCGACTGACCATCCCGAACCCTTCGCCTTTTTCAGTTCGCTTCGCGACGAGGCGTTTGCCAGCGAAACCAAACGAGCTGCTCGCGACATCCAGGGCCTGGAGCCGCGGTTGCGGCGTCAGATCCTGACCGCTCTGGCGATTCCGCAGATCCACGACACCATCGGCAATCTGTTGCGGATGCAGTTCGTGTTGATCCAGCCCTCGACCATCGCCGCAGCCACGCTGGTTGCGGCAGGGGCCGCACTCCAGGTGGCCTGGGATGGCCA
Organism: uncultured Polyangiaceae bacterium; assembly: GCA_964648165.1. Taxonomy (GTDB): domain Bacteria; phylum Myxococcota_A; class Polyangia; order Polyangiales; family Polyangiaceae; genus FEN-1139. The sequence continues at coordinate 21,791 of CAZYKT010000049.1, forward strand.
GGCGCAGGTGCAGGTTCTGGCCGAGCTCCTGCGCCAACCCAGCTAGGGCTTGGGGCGCCTGCGCTGGCTGTGCCGACCGTCTTGTCCGGCCCGGGTCCGGGCCTTCGGTTGCTTGATCTTGGGTCGGACGTGCCGACGCGACCGGCCCAGGGAAGGCATCGGGGGCGCTGGTTGTTCGGTGTCCGCCGCAAAGAGAGCCTCGCTGAGCAGCGTTAGTCGATCCAGCGTGAAGGATGCATCCCGAACCCGAGGTAGCGCCGCAATCCTTGCGGCGAAGCGCTCCACCGTCAGTCGCGGGTCGTCAGCGAGCTGGGGCGGGATCTCGACGCAGAGATCGATCTCCAGCGCCAGGATGATCAACATCCAATCGAAGCCCGTCACATCGGGGGCTTTGGCCCGCAGCTGGCGAAGCGTCGTTTGGGGGCCGAAGTCCGGGTTGACGGATCTTAGAAGCTCGAACACATGACGGCTTGACTCGGATACTGCGGCGCTCATGACCGGACCCCCGATGATCCTAGCAAGGAGCGGCAGGAATCGGCCAGCCCTCGAGGAGCATCGCTTCGGCTCGGGGATCCTCCAGATCGGGGACCACCAGATCGGCCCCATGCTCCAGCAGCGTTGACAGGGCAACCCCGCCGGTTGCCACCGCCAGGACCGCCAGTCCTGCTCCACGGGCAGCGTCGATGTCCCGAGTCGTGTCCCCCACCACGATGCCGCGACATTCCGAAACCGTGCGCCCCAACCGTTGGGCCCCTCGCTCCAGTCCCATCCGGACCAGCTCGGTTCGGTCCTCGTGATCCGAGCCGAATCCGCCGAACGCGAAATAGCCATCCAGCCCCACGCTCTCCAGCTTGGCGTAGGCTCCCCGTTCCACATTCCCAGTGCCGAGACCCAGGGCAAGCGGCGAACCGGCGCGGCTCAGATGGTCCAGCAGCTGCCTTACGCCGGGAAGGGCGCGTGCGCTGCGTGTTCGGCTCAGCTCCTGGCGCAGCAGCGGCACGTAGGCGTGAAGGACGCGCTCCGTCAGCTCCGCTGACATGGACAGCCGCAGGGTGCCAAGGGCACGGCGCACGATTCCCGGATCAGTCATGCCCCGCAGGTCGAGATCGGCGACCGCCCACCCGCCGCCCAATACCTGCTCGAAAGCCAGGACCAGGGCACGGCGCCCCGCCCCATCCGCGGACAGCAGGGTGCCATCGACGTCGAACAAAATGACACGCGGGACCAAATGACTCCTTATCAAGTGCCGAAGCTGGCCGTTTACCGCGGATCAGGGAACCGGGACACCGAGAGGCAAGGGCCCGCCCCGAATCGGAGGCACCGAGTCGGGGCGGGTCGCCAACTTTACTGCGACGTGTAGACAAAAAAACTACACTGTGACCTCATAGCCCCATGCAAGGTGATCGACTGATCGAGCTGCTGGGGTTGGCTCCTCACCCGGAGGGCGGATTCTTTCGGGAAACTCATCGATCCCAATGGTTGGTTCCCAGAATGGGCTCCGCGGAGGGACCCCAGCGCGCGGCGAGTACCGCGATACTGTACCTCCTTCGCCCTGGAGAGTTTTCAGCTCTTCACCGGCTGAAAAGCGAGGAGATGTGGCATTTCCACTGCGGCGGGCCCCTCCAGGTCGTCACACTGGATGTGGAAATTGGCCGCCACGATATCCTGCTCGGACCCGATTTGGCCAATGGACAACGGCTTCAGGGTCTTGTCTCCGCGGGCCGATGGTTTGGGGCCCAACTGGTGGAAGGCGCAGAATACGCGCTGGTTGGCTGCACCGTGGCGCCAGGCTTCGACACCGACGACTACGAACTGGCCGAGCGTTCGGCAATGCTGCGTCAGTTTCCAGACCACCGTGACGTGATCCTGGCCCTGACCCGGTAATGGACCGGGATCCGGACTGGAAATTCCCCCACTGATCTGGTACATTTCCAGTATTCTCATGACCAGTCGTTCCCAACACCCAAAGTCTCGCGTGACGATCGTCGAAGTGGCGCGGAGCGCTGGCGTCGCAGTCAGCACCGTGTCCCGCGTCCTGAACGGTGGCTATGCCAGTGCTGACGTGCGAGCTCGCGTCAGGCAGGTGGTGGCTGAGCTGGGGTTCGTGCCCTCCACCAGCGCCAGAGGGCTGAAACTGGGGCGCACCAATCTGGTTGGATTCGTTTCCTGGAACACCCAAGGGGCCTGGGTTACCGGGCTTCTGGGGGGATTGGAGGACGAGCTGGTCGGTCGCTCCATGAGCACCGTCGTGGCCAGCGTGGGGCGCAGCGGCAGCTTCGACTGCAGCGCGGTCCGCTCTTGGATCGGCGAGCGACGCGTGGACGGGGTCGTGGTGGCTCGCGCTCCCTGTGAGTATCGGGAGATGTTCGACCTGCTGGGTGCAGCCAACATCCCCACCGTGATCGTGTCGCCGGACATGGATTTTGGTGTGGGCGTCTGCATCACCGCTGACAATCGCGCAGCGGGTCGGACTGCCGGCGAGCACCTGCTTTCCCTGGGTCACCGACACATCGCGTACATCGGGGGTCCCAGCGATTCGGTCGACGCCTGTGATCGTCGGGAGGGGCTCCGTGATGCCATGAACTCGGCGGGCCTTTCACTCTCGCCCCACAGCGTCGAGTTCGCGCCCAGCTACCACCCGGATACCGCCATTGCCTTTGCCGAGAACTGGCTGGAGCAACCCCAACGGGAACGTTCGACCGCCGTGGTGCTGGGTAACGACGAGATGGCGATTCAGTTCATGCGCGTCGTGCTGCATCGAGGAGTCTCGATTCCTGGTGAGGTCTCGGTGGTCGGGTTTGACGGAATCCCCGAAGGCTCGCGGTGCTGGCCGGGCCTGACCACCGTGGCCCAGCCGCTCCGCGCCATGGGCTCGACCGCCTGCCGCATGCTCCTGCGCATGGTGGAGGACTCCGACGAGAAGGTGCCCGAACGCGTGGCGTTCGGCGTCGAGCTGATTCAGCGGGAAAGCTCGGGGCCGGTTCCAACCCAGTGAGGCGTGCTACAAGGGGCCCGTGGCTCCCGTCCCGGTAGACCCGATGGCACTCGGAGACCCCGTCGCCAACGGGGCCGGTCCCGTGTCGCCGCCACCGGCGAGTCGAGCCCTGAAGGCGGCCAAGCTCGTCTTGACCCTTTTGGTGATTTGGTTCATCGCAGCCACGATCGCCAAACTGGCTCGCGACTATCGCCCCGGCGTCATCGAGTGGAACGTCTTGCCCCTCGTTCTTTCGACGCTGGCCATGGTCGGTTCCAACTGGGTGCAGGCCCTTGGTTGGCGCGCTCTGCTGGAACGGATGGCGGATTTGCACATCCCGGCGTTGCCCGCCTTCCGCCTGCACGCCACGAGCCAAGTCGTGCGGTACGCCCCGGGCAAGGTTGCCATGCCCTTGGTGCGCATGGCCGGCGCGCCGCGCCTGGGAGTGCCCGTGGCGCTGGTGGCATCCTCCGTCGGCATCGAGATCCTGTCCTGGGTGGCCGTGGGGTGGTTCTGGGGGTTGGTCTTCTTGGTTTCGACCGGCGGGCTGCGCGGTAGCGTCCTGCAGCGCTTCGGTCCGCTCCCCTTGGTGAGCCTGGGTTTGGCCTTGGTCTTTTTGCTGGCCCTGACCTTCATTGACCGGCGCCGATGGCCCAAGGTCTTGCTCCGGATCATTCGCAGCCAAGGGGAGGGCCCCCTGGTCCCGGCGCGACTGTTGTTGCTTCAGACGGTGGCCTGGGCCGGCTGGCTCTTGCACGGTGGCCTGTTGACCCTCGGTGTGGGGGGAACGGCTTCAGCTGCACTCATGACGTCGGGCGCGTACGTGCTGGCTCCCATCGTGGGATTCTTGGCGCTGGTTACCCCCGGAGGACTTGGGGTGCGCGAGGCCATGATGTCGTTGCTCCTCGCGCCGCATCTGGGTGCCTCAGTGGCCCTGATCGCGACGCTGCTGGCCAGGGGTGTCACCGTGGTTGCCGACGTCATGACCTGGTTGTTGGCACGTTGGTTGGATCGGGGAAAGGGGAGACAGGCCAGTGGGTGACGACCACGCCGTCAACGGCCCGTCCCAACCGGACCAACCGCGCCCCGGCGAGCCCCACGCGGCTTCCCGGGGGCGCCGCATCGTCCAGCGCGTGGTAGGGTCGCTGGTTTCTCTTGGACTGTTTCTATGGATCCTGCGCGCTGGAGCTCTGCCGTTGGTTCCGCCCCGCCAGGCGCTGGGTCGAGTCGAGGCCAGCACCGTCATCTACTACACGATCATCTGGGGACTGTGCCTGGTCATTCGCGCGTCCCGGTGGATCTGGCTGCTCCGTCCGGTCTCCAGGGTTCCGTTCGCGGCTAGCCTGCGCATATCCCTGATTGGAACCGGAGCGGTACTGTTGTTGCCGCTTCGCGCTGGCGAGTTCGTGCGGCCCTTCCTGCTCCGGCGCTATGACGTGCCGTTCGTGACTGGTGCTACCACGGTTGGCATCGAGCGAGTGGTGGACGGGCTGTTCGTCGGCCTCCTGCTGCTCTTTGCGCTGTCACTTGATCCGGGGCAGGCCACCCAGGCTCCCAGCATCGTTCCCACCGTGGCCCGTTCGGCGCTGATTGGTTTCGGGCTGGTGTTGTTCGTACTCATCGCGCTATCGAGGAGCCAGGAGCTGACGCGTCGACTGATCGAGGGGGGGCTGGGGTGGGTTTCGCCGCGCGCGGCGTCCCGCGTGGTCAAGGAGGTCGACCGGGTATTCGCTGGATTGGCCTCCTTCCGGGACGGGTCCAATCTGTTGCGTTTCTTGGTCACGACCCTGGTCTTCTGGGCGCTGTACGTGGTGGGGATGATGGTCATGCTGACCGGAAGCGGGCTGCCCGAGATTGGCTGGGTGAGGGTCTGTGCCGTGACGGCGCTACTGGCCCTCGGATTCATGCTGCCCGCTCCGCCCGGGTTCTTTGGCGCCTTCCAGACCGCATACTACGCCGGTCTGCTGCTCTACCTTCCCGGGGAGAGGGTCACCAACCAGGGGGCGGTAGCGGTCTTTTTGACCTACGTCGTTCAGCTGGTGGTGGTGATTGCCGTGGCGGCGGTGTGCTGGATCATCGAACGACGTCAACCGGTGCGAGCCTAATCGTTCCGCAGCCAGATGTCGTAGTTGGAAGGTCCCTTCTTGGCCCGCTCGGCCACCTTGCGGAATGCGCGTCGAATGGAAGCCGTCGGCGTGCACTTGGGTGAGACCCCGACGAAATCGGTGCTCTGTAGCCACTCGTTGATGACTGCCTCGTCGTCGGTTCGCTCCTGTGCTCGTCGCGGAGCGCCCCCTTCAGGTCCGAAGGTGGGACGAGTCAGATCGGCGATCCGATATCGGGCCGCCCGGATGGATCGATCACAGTTGACCAACACCACCCGATCGGAAAACGGCCGGTCTGGCAGTCGATCCGGGATGGTCACCAACTTGGCCCCCGAAACCGTGCGCGACTTGGTGGCTCGTCGATAAGCGTAGTCGAAGAACATGAAGTCACCGGCCAGGCTGTCCACCCCGAAGGATTTCCCCGGGTTCAGGAAGATGTGGGTGATGCCCAGGCGTTTCATGATGGCGTGAACGTCCTGGGGTGTGCGGGCTCGCATGTAGTCGATGCCGTACTGCCAGTAGGGGGAGTCCTGGACACTCTCGTGGCCCGAGCCCAGATGGGACATCTGCTCGTGGAACAAAAGGCGTGCCCCTTTGGGCAAGGCCTGGCCCACCGCGACCATCTTGGGCTCCACGGCGAATCGGTCAGCGTAGTTCTTCTTGTGGCCCTCCCCCAACATCTCCACCATCTTCTTGAGCGGGGAGCCAACCATGGCGTGAGTTGCCAAGAAGTAGGCATCCGCCCCGACCAAGAGCTGCATGGCGATCAGCAGCACCAGCCCGGAACGGACCAATGTGCCCATCTTCTGCCACAGGCGGAGCAAGACCACCGCGGTTACGGCCACCATCAGCGGTAGGATGGCTTGCAGGTAGCGGTCCTGATGATGCACCCAGTACCAGGTGAACAGGCCCACGTGCACCCAGAGGACCAGACCCCAGGTGCGCCCGACTCGACGCAACACCAGAAGGCAGGGCCACAGGATGGTGAACAGCGACCCAAACATGGGTCGAGCCCCGTGGAACTTCTTCCAGTCGTTGGGCACGAAGGAGAAGTCGAACATCGCCCGCAGAGTCGTCCCCACGCCCGCCCAATCCCGTGACGCGTTCCACAGGTGCGCGTCCGCATAGCCATTGGAGAATCGGTACGCAGCTTCCGGGGACCATGGGTCGGACGGGAACACGTTCGAGAACGTCGGGTAGATCGGGTTATTAAACCAGATCCAGTTTTTCAGCCAGAACGGTGCGGTCGCCAACAGGCCCACCGCCAGTGCGGCGGGTGGGCCCAGGCGTAGCCGGTGAGCGATCTCGGGATCCTTACGATGCCTGGATAGGGCGAAATAGGCGGCGCGCACCAACAGAACCAGGAACGGAAAGGGAGCCAGCAGGAACCCCGTCGTCTCCTTGACTAGGCACGCCGCCGACATGAACACCACGGTCAGCAGCACGAATCGCAGATCCAGCCTGCGCCAGGCTCTCAGGAGCGCCAAGGCCACGGCGGGGGCCATCAACGCCCCGAAATGATCCGCTCCTCCAGACAGGGAGCTATCGTAGATGAGCACGCCGGGGAACAGAAACCGAGCAGCCCACACCATGGTCACTGGGGCTTCGGGGGCGAGTCGACGCACCAGAGCGGGAATCCCCACCAGGGTCGTGACCAGAAATACGACGAACTCCAGATTCTGGCTCAATACCATGCGGTGGAACAGTCCACCGAAGGGGATCATGAAGCCCCAGACGTACGCATAGGTCGTGGAATGGGGGCGAGCCGTGAACACCCAGCCCTCGCCGGAGCGCTGGATTCCGCCATGGGCCACGTAGTTCTCGGCCAGTGCCATGTGCTTCCAGCGTGCATCGAACTGAGCGTTGTGGGGCGTCAGAAGGACGAAGTAGATCGCCACCAAGGTCAGACAAGCGAACAGGATGCAGACCAGAGAGAATACCGACCAACTGCCGGGCAGTGCACGCAACCGATGCCACCGACGGATCGCGTCGCGCCAGGCGGGGGCACGCGCCAGCACCAGGACCAAGGGGAACACGAAGAAACAGACCGCGCCATAGGCGTTGATCACGCCCAGCAGCTGGATGCCGATCTCGAAACCAAACACGCCGAGTGGGAAGCCGAGCGCTATCCGTTCCAGCGTGGGCAGGCGCAATCGGAAGGCTTTGTTGAGCAGGAGGTCCCCCAGGCTCCAGCAGGCCGCCCCCCAAAGCACCGCCAACGCCATGATGGCCAGGTAGTGCCAGGCGATCCATTCGCGGATCGGGTATCCGGAGTCGCTCAACGGGCCGATCGAACCGATCCCCAGAAGACGGAACCAGATGTCGCTAACCTTGGCCTTCGAAGGTTCAATGGGGTACTCGTTGAACGAGTAGAGCAAACGAATCCCCACAAGCGAGATTGCGAGCACGAAGAGCTTGGATCGGAATGGCCTGGCCCGTCTCAGCAACGCGAGCATGGGTCGAACAGATACTCCGGTTGGCCGGGATTGGCGAGAGAGCAGAAGGGCCTCCGCCAGCCGGGCGGGGAGCACGCGATCCGGCCAGCCGCTAGCTTCGGGGTTGGTCCTTCCGGATCCAGGGCGCGGCACCCGTCCGCTGCAAGGAATAGCCCCCGGTAGGGGCGGGGCCGTCGGGAGTGTGGGCGGAGAGCTCCAGCCGGCGCACCCGCAGCAGCAGCTCCTCCAGCAACCTGCGATTGGAAGCCAAGAGCTCCGCCAGCAGGGTTGCCACGCCCAACAGAAGGGCCAGCACCAGCGCCCCCATCCCCACCACCAGGGACTGAACGTATCCACTGTAGGAGGGATTTTGCACGTAGTGGAAGAGGAACCTGAGTGCCAGGCTCGTACCGACAACGCACAGCACGGTGGCCACCAGGACGAGGATCTGAGTCGGACGATACATGGCGTAGGCGCGCAGGATGACTGGGCCGGCCTGCCGCAGATAGTCGGGGACGGATCGGAACAGCCGCGAGGGGCGCGTGGCGGGATTGACGCGGATCGGCACGTTGACCACGGACATCCCCGAACGACCCGCTTGGATGACCGTCTCGAGGGTGTAGGTAAAGCGGTTGTGAACGAACAGTCGCAGGGCGCAGTCCCGGCTCATGGCGCGCAGGCCGCTCGGGGAATCGGCGACGTCGGTTGAAGACAGTCGGCGCACCACCCGCGACCCCAGCCGCTGCAGCCAGCGCTTGGACCAGGAGAATCCAACGGCCCGATCCGTGTCCCGGTCACCGATCACCAGGTCCGCCCGGCGCTCCAGCAAGGGTGCAATCAGGTGTGCGATGTCGTCGCCTCGATACTGATGATCCGCATCCGTGTTCACCACCAAGTCGGCGCCCAGGCGAAGACAGGCGTCAAGGCCTGACATGAATGCCCTTGCCAGCCCCTGGTGTCCGGAAAGACGAACCAAGTGGTGGACCCCCTCCCGCTCGGCCACCTCGGCGGTGCCGTCGGTGCTCCCGTCGTCCACGACCAGAACCTCTATCTGGTCCACTCCCGGGAGCTGGCGCGGCAGATCCGCCAGGGTCTCTTGGAGGGTTTCCGCCTCGTTGTAACAGGGGATTTGAATCAACAGCTTCACGACCGAGCCCCAAACAACGTAGTACCAAACTGGGCCAATCCGCGACTCGGCCCAGCGGCCTCTGCGAATACTGCTCCCGGTTTTCGGCCGTCTGCCGTTCACGAGGGCGAGATGAACCCGATCCTCGGTTACGCCTCGATGCTCAACTCCTCCGCCCAGGGGGTGTCCCGCGCCTTCGACGGGGCTGCCCGGGCCGGGGCGGAGATCGCTCGACTCTCGATTGTCGCCAGCAGCGGAGATCGACTGACCCTATCACCCGAGTCCGTTGCGCAGTCCAACAGCGCAGAGGGGGCCATGGTGGGGGGACTCGAGGGACAGATGATCGATCTGCGGGTGTCCAAGTACGTGGCCATCGCGAACCTTCGCGTCCTGGCCACCGCTGACCAACTCGCCGAAGAGACGATGAACATCGTCGATCCCAAGCGCTAGACGCTCGGCCCGCTGGTCGGAGCGCCCAGGTCTCCACCAGCGAGCCCGGCCGGCGTCAGGTGTGATCGCGCTTCGACGAATCAGCGGGCTTGGCCACGAACACGGGTTTGCCTCCTCTTTTTCGCTCTGCCGCGATGTTGGTCAAGAACGTCTCGAGGCTCATCGGTCCGAGCTCGCCCGCCTGATGGGAGCGGACGTTGACCTGGGAGGATGCGACCTCCTTCTCGCCCACCACCAGCACGTAGGGGATGTGCTGCAGGCTGGCCTGGCGCACCTTGTAGCCGACCCGATCCGGGCCAAGATCGATGCTGACGCGAAGCCCCGCGTCCGCCAGCTGGTCCAGTACCTTCTGGGCGTAGTCGTTGAAGCGATCGCTGACCGGCACGACCGTCACTTGCACCGGCGCCAGCCACAGCGGAAAGACCCCAGCGGTATTCTCGATGACGATGCCCAGGAACCGCTCCAGGCTCCCGTAGCAGGCCCGGTGCAGCATGACCGGTGTGTGTCGGTTGCCATCGGCACCCACGTATTCCAGCCCGAAGCGTTCGGGCATGGAGAAGTCCAGCTGGATGGTGCCGCACTGCCAGGAGCGCTTGAGCACGTCGCGGATGTGGAAATCGATCTTGGGGCCGTAGAAGGCCCCGTCCCCGGGGTTGACCTGATAGGTGACCCCCGAGCCATCCAGGGCCTCCCGGAGGGCCGCCTCGGCGCGCTCCCACATGGCATCGCTGCCGATGCTCTTCTTGGGCCGGGTGGAGAGCTCGATTCGCACATCCGTGAGATCGAACAGCGCGTAGACCTCTCGGAAGAACCCGATCAGCATGCTGATCTCACTGGCGATCTGCTCGGGGGTGCAGAAATGATGGGCGTCATCCTGGGTGAAGGCCTGAACCCGGAACAGGCCATGCCGCACCCCGGAGAGCTCCCGACGATGCACTAGACCCATCTCCGCAATACGGAGCGGGAACTCGTTGTGACTGTGAAGACGGCTCCGGTACAAAAGGAGATGGCCCGGGCAGTTCATGGGTTTGACCGCCATGGGGCGGTCCTCCTCCACGTTGTCGTGCACCACCTCGGGGTTCTTCTCGTCGCGCAGCTTGAGCTTGGTGAAGAACATGTTCTCGAGGTAGTTGTCGTAGTGTCCGGAGCGGTGCCAAAGCTGCTCGGAGAGGACCAGTGGCGTCTTGACCTCCAGGTATCCGCGCCGGGCCAACAACGACCGCATGGTATCCATCAGCAGATTGAAGAGCGTGGCCCCCTTGGGGAAGAAGAAGGGGAACCCCGGGGCTTCGTCGAAGAACGTGAAAAGCTGCAGCTGTTCGCCCAATACCCGGTGGTCGCGTCGCTTGGCCTCTTCGATCTGGTGCAGGTAGTCCTCCAGCTCCTGCTTGGAGAAGAACGCCGTTCCGTACACCCGGACCAGCTGCTCGCGCCGTGCGTCGCCCCGCCAGTAGGCGCCGCTGATTTTGGTCAGCTTGGTGTGAGCGAGCCAACCGGTGTGCGGGACGTGAGGCCCACGGCATAGATCGATGAAGTCGCCATGCCGGTAAAAGCTGAGCGGCTCGCCCCGTCCCCGGATTTCGTCCACTAGCTCGGCCTTGAAGCGGTTGTTGCCACCGTCGATGGCTCGATAACGCGCGTAGTTCTCGTCCGCGTCAGAGTCGGCCTGGCAGCGCACGAAGGGTAAGGCCTCCTTGGCGATCCGCTGCATCTCCCCTTCGATGCGGGGAAAATCCTCCACGGTGAGCTTGGTCCCTTCAGGCAGGAACAGATCGTAATAGAAGCCGTCCTCCACCGCGGGCCCGATGGTGAGCTGGATCTTGGGGAAAACCCGCAGAATGGCGTCTGCCATCATATGGGCCGCCGAGTGACGCAGCACGTCCAGGGCGTCGGCATCCTTCTTGGTCAGGATGGAGACCTTGGCGCCATCCGACAGGGGAGCCGAGAGATCACGGGTCTTGCCGTCGACCACCGCCGCGACTGCCGACTTGGCCAAGCCGGGGCCAATCTTGGCGGCCAGATCCTGAGCGCTAGCGCCGTCCTCGAGGGACAGGGAGCTCCCATCAGGGAGCACGACCTTCAACATGGCTTTTCCTTTCTGGTGCGGGACGGAAACAGCCCGCCTCGCCTTGGCCGTCCGGAAGATACGACCCGCCGAACAGCAACCGCACGGAATCTAGCGCAGGGAGAGAAGGGGCGCCAGCGTTGACCGGCTGACCATTGCCCCATAGACTTCGACCGTGGCTCCGTTGACTGTGGCTCCGCCGATTCAGGCTGCCATCGAGCGGTATCGAGCCATGGTCCGTGAGCGATTCGGCGAGCGCCTCCGGGAATTCGTGCTGTTTGGCTCGCAGGCGCGCGGACAGACCCACGAGGAAAGCGACATCGATCTCCTGGTGGTCATTGACGATTTGACCGGAACCGAGCACCGGGAGCTTCTGGAGCTCGCCTACACGGTGGGGGCGGCGGGCGAGGAGTATCTGAACCTCTCCCCCTTGGCCTACTCCACGGCCAAGGTCGCGGAGCTTCGCAGCCGCGAGCGCCGTTTGATGCGGGAGATCGCCCGGGATGGGATCTGGCTATGACCGGAGAGAACAAAAAGAAGAACATCCTGGTGGAGGTCGAACGGGGCACCGCGTCGCTCGAGTCGGCAGAGATCCTCTTGGCTGCTGGCATGCTGGCGGATGCGGTGAGTCGCGCCTATTACGGTGCCTTCCACTTCGCGCGCGCCCTGTTGTTGACGCTGGGGGAGGAGCCCATCTCCCATGCGGGTGTGGAGAGGTTGCTGCATCGAGATCTGGTCCGCGCAGGGAGCCTGGATCCCTCGATCGCTCGCCAGTTTGGCCGCCTTCAGAAGATGCGCCAGGACGCGGATTACACGGCGGAGGTCGTCTTCACCGAGCCGGACGCACGCCAAGACGTTGCCGCAGCGCAACAGTTCGTGACCGAGGCACGACGCATTCTGGTGGCGGGGGGTTGGCTGGACGAGTCGAGCTAAGCCATCGTATCTGCGCATCCGTGGGGTTTGAACGGCGCAGGAGACACCGACTGATCGTTTCGAAGTGCCCGCAGGCCCCGTCGGATGACCTCTGTCTCGCTGATGCCAAGCTCGGCGGAGAGGGACTTCAGGATCCGGAGATCCAATGGCCTGAACCGAAAGGACTTCAGGCGCGACGGGAGCTTCGCTGTGCGACCGACCCGAGGCAGCCATTCCAGCAAGCGACGGCCCTGGATCCCACGGAAAGCCTCCGGCTCCAGGTTGCGGCGCAGCCTGGCGACGACCCGGGCCAGATCCGCCGGTAGGTTGCCGGGATCCGCAAACAAGGACGGTTGCTTGACGAGCAGGGCCGGAACCAACTCCAGAAAACGGGGCTCGATCTGTCCCGCCCACAGGACACTCTCCACTTCGAGGGGTTCCCGCCAGGGTTCGACCGGTTCGTTGCTGGTCAGTAGCCCTTCTGCCACGAATCTCCCGAGGGCCTGAAGATAGCGGGGATCGCGGCGTCGCCGCCGTAAGCTTGTGAGCTTCTGCGCGGCACGGCGACGCAACTCCTCAGCTGACATCATAGGAACTGCTCCAGATTCAGGGAGTATTTGGCGGCCAGGGTCAGGAAGCGTTCGGTTACACACGTGGCGAGGTACTCGGTCACCAAAGCCCGATTCTTGACGGGTGCCTTCAGCGCTTTCGACACCAGGACCGCCTCGGGTTCCGCAATGCAGAGCTTGACGAAGCGGCCGCCGTAGATGGGAAGGTAACGCGTCTCACGAGGCATCCAAGCCTCGTGACCGAGCGGATCGAGAACCCGGCCCGCCGAGGTGAGAAGTCGCTCGAACTCCTTCTGCACCGGGTAGGCATAGTCGGCGCGCACGTCGACATCCTTCGTTGACAGGAGCGTGACCGGCAATTTCGCCTCCATCAGGGCGCTCTGCCCCAACACCCGGATCGTACAGGGCTCGAACGTTGCCAGCCCGTCTTCGCGGGCTTCGACGTTCCGGTCGGCGATCCAGAGATCGAGCTGTTGAGCGATGCCTCGGAGCACCCCCGGAGCCTGACACAGGGTGTATATACAGACAAGACCATAGCTGTATATACATCTAGCGCGCTGCCCCCGATTGCTCCGCGCCGGGGAAACGTTTCTTTCTTCCGTTGAAGACCGTGGGATCGAGACAATGGCTTTTTGCCAGGAATGGGGGCGGCAGTATTCCCTCCGTAATGGAATCGTCCACGTCCGGGGGTCCCAAGAGCTCCTCTACTGTTCCCGAGAGGCGCGCGGGAGCATTGGGCTCATGAGGCGATTCACTCCGAACCGGTCGGGCCAATCCATCGCCGCGCCAACCCGCGACGCGCGACGTTTGGTATATTTGTTGACGCTTGCTCTCGCCGTCTTCTCGGGCTGTGGGGACAACTCGGACAGCCAGCAGGTCACAGAGGGTGCTGGTGGTGGGAACCTTGGCAATAGCGGTGGGATGTCTGCCGGCAGCGGTGGTGCACAGGTTGGTTCCGGCGGTGCACAGGTTGGTTCCGGCGGTGCACAGGTTGGTTCCGGCGGTGCACAGGTTG
>CAZYKT010000049.1:35541-43872 GCA_964648165.1 uncultured Polyangiaceae bacterium
GTTCCGGTGGTGCACAGGTTGGTTCCGGCGGTGCACAGGTTGGTTCCGGCGGCAACGAAATCGGCGGTCTGCCAGCTGGCGGAGTCATGGAGACGGGCGGTAGCGGCGAAGGCCCTGGAGGTGAGGCGGGTGCTAGCGGTGCTGCCGTTGGTTTGGGCGGGGACAGCGGCGGGTCGGGCGAAGGCCCTGTTGGTGGCAGCGGGGGCGCAGCGGGCAATGTCGAAGAAACGGGCGGCGCGCCGACGGACACTCGCTCTCCCGGCTGCGGCACGACCATCGACAGGCCGGATCCCAGGGCTCAGCAAACCGTGACCATTGGGGACGCGACCCGGTACTACCTGCTCGACGTTCCGAATAACGCGGACAACGAAACGCCGCTCATGTTGATATTCGCGCTGCACGGCTACGACATGAACAACGTATCGGTCTTGGGCCCGTTCAACTTCACCCAGCGGTCCAACGGCACGGCGATCACTGTCTACCCACAGGGTGAAGGCCCAGCCCCCGGCGACGTTTCGCACTGGGGTGACCATGTCCTCGAATCGACCTGGTCGGCCAACGATGCGAACTTCTCGTTCATCGAGACGCTGATCTCGGATCTGGAGGACCGCTTCTGCATCGACACCAGTCGGGTGTTCATTGCCGGGTTCAGCATGGGTGGGATGTTCACCAATTCCATCGCCTGCGCGCACAATGACTGGTTCCGTGGCTTCGCGCCGGTCGAAGGGATGGGGCCGGACTCCTGCGATGACGCCGACGCCCAGCCCGCCATCATCATCCATCAAGGGACCACCGACGATTTGGTCACCCCCGACGCCGGCGAGGCGACTCGCGATTTCTGGATTGACCAGAACGGTTGCACCCAAACCAGTGCCTCATCCTTCAATGGCTGCGAGACCTACGAGGGTTGCACGGATGGCAGGCCAGTCGTCTACTGCGTCGGCGGTTGGAACCACACCATCGACGGGATCGCCACCGGGAACATCTGGTCCTTCTTCAGCGGTCTCGAGTAACTGACAGTTCGTCGGATTGGTTTCAATACCGACGGCACGCTGGGGCTACGAACCGGTTCGATGGACCGGTTCGTGGCCTTCAGTCCAATCCCCGGTGCCCCGGCGAGAGTGGAACAGCCGACCGTCGCCACCTAGAGGCCAATGATGTCGCCGGGAGTCAGCTCAGGGCTCTCTTCATACTCATACCATTCGCACTGAACGCGCTCTCGGGCGCACTCAGGGTCGTCGAGTTCCTCGCAATTGACGCGTTTGGGGTGCCCAGTGCAAGTCACATCCCAAGTGCAATTGTCGAGAGTCGCGCATGCTTCCCAATCATCAAACGCGACGCAACCGTCGTGACCATCCGTCGATCGGCACCCCAGCGACTCAACCCAGACGCAGCCCGCCTTATTGTCACAATCCGGACGTTCCAGCAGCAGACAGCCATTGCTGATGCAGGCCGGAGTCGCACGACACCCTCGCATCAAGCCACAATCCGCCGGGTTGGGCTGGAAACAGATCTCGGCATCTGTCACGTCCTCGCGCTGCATGCAGTATTCGCTGCCTCCTCCGCAGGCCAGCAACGCGACCGCTCCCAGCGCCACTGCAATCCACTCACACTGGGCTGTGTCCGAATCACCCATTGCACGCGAAGTCTGCTCCATCGGGGGCATGACGTCCACCCTGACCGATGGTACCAGCCTGCTCGACGACACCCCCTGGACCGGAAGCCCCACTCCGTTCGTCCGTTCCGCCCTGCTCCAGCGCCCCGGCCATTCCCGACAGGGCATCAGTCTTGCCGTCTGGGCCATCGCTTCCTCCGCAGCCACCGGTCCCTACCAGCGCCATCGACGCAAGCAAACTGGCGGCAGCTGTCCTAGAAGGTGAATTCGTTTCGAGTGTGCCAGACGCATTGGAGGTTCTCCTCTTCGCAACTCCCCTCGTCGTCAAACCTCCCGCAATCAAGCCGTTCCGGCTTGCCGTCACATGCGACGTCCCATACGCAGTACTGGCTGCCCTCGCAAGCAAGGGGCGTTGTGAAGGATAGACAATAATACTGGCCACTGACCACGCGTTGACGACACCCCAGCGACTCAATCCAAACGCAGGAACGGTCATCTTCGCATTGTGACTGGTCCATACTAGGACAGGTCTTCCCAATGCAGGCCGGAACCCGACTGCATCCCGAGATGCGACTGCAATCGTTCGGGTCTGGCTGATAGCAGATCTCCGCGTCCAGCACTTCGTCACGATTCTCGCAGAAGGCATCTTCGCCGCACGCGACTAGTCCCGCTGTAGCGATGGTCGCCAACAACAACAGCAGCCTGACCTTGCCGCTTCCCGCGAGCACGACGGCATTCTACGGCACGAGCTCGCTTTTGCAGCGACTCGCAGGCCACTGCAGCTCCGGCCCACAATCCGAGCCGGTTCGGCAGGGATCGCCGTTGGTGCAGCGTTGGCACGTCTGACTCACGCAGTCGCCACAGCGGCAACCTTCGTTCTCGGCGCGCGGCCCTTCGTAGTTGCGGGAAATCGACCAAGGCGAGACGACATTTCATCCCCACTGCAACCCGACGTCCGGAGCTCCCTTCTGCTCGCGCCTCCGATACCCAAGCCACTGCGCTCCAGCGGAGTCCAACTTTGCGGCTACGGAGGAAACGATGCCCCGCATTCCTGCCATCCTATCCCTGGGACTGTTGACCGGGTGCGCTGCTGCCGCCCCACCCACCGCGCAGACCGCACCGCCACCAGTGACGTTCTTTCGGGCTGTGCCAACCAAGGCACGATTCCAGCCGCCCCCGCCGTCGAAGCTGTCCTTCGACCCGGTGGAGGACGAACGGGCCCGCGAGCAAGAGAAGGAGGAGCAAGAGGACGTGGCGCTGCGCGAGGCCATGCGGCTTTTCCAGGAGTTCGTCGACCTAGCCGGGAACGCGCCCGAGTACGCCGAGGCCGTGAAGCGTTCCCAGGAGCGCATCGCTGACATCAAGGAGATCCTGCGCTTCCGCGAGGAGGGACGACTGGCCAGGGGGCGAAGCGGCCGAGGCGAGTAGACGACATCGCAGGCGGCCCGGGGAGGTCAGCGCACGTCAACGGAAGCCCCCAGAACACAGTTGGCAATACCGAGAGCTCAGCCACGGAGGAAGCGTCCTGATGGCCCGTTCGGTCGTTGGTAGAACTCCGGTGTCCTGGCCGAGATACGGACCGCAAATCCCGGCAGCGAGAGATGCAAACTCGCGATCTTGAGTTTCGACGGAATAGGCGCTCCGACGGCTCAGTTATCATGGTAAGTTCGCCACGATGACAGCCGGTCAGATGGTCTGGCGAGTTGAGTCGCTCCGTTGTACGGCCTTCTTAGCGCCTGGTTGGAATGTGCCGAAGTCCACCTGGCAGAGCATGGTCGGCCAGGATCCGGAGAGCGTGAACTGCATGCCGCGCACGGGGAGCGTCACGGAGGAAGGTGCCTTCAGGGATGGACAGCTTCAGTTCTCTGCCAATCCACTCCGTGCGGATTGGGTTTACAAGACTCGCATCGAACCTCAGGTCAACAACCCTGATGAGTTCAGCTTCGACGGTGTGGGCTGCTGGGCGGACGTAGCAGGGGCTCTGGACAGCGTAGTATGCTCTTGGGTTCAGCGTGTTCCCGATCCCATTCGCCTCGCCCTCGGATCTATTCTCCACATACCAACCCAGAATGCCGCCGAGGCTTACCGCACTCTCGGTGTTCTCCTCCCCGATGTGAAGGTCCCGATCGAAGGAGCCTCCGACTTCCTTTTCCAAATCAACAGACCGCGAATGTCGCGGGTATTGGATGGTCTGCAGCTGAACAGGCTGTCGAAGTGGTCCACTGCCCGGATGCAGTTGCGGATTCAGGTGGCTGGCTCGAACAAGGCCATGGATCTGAATCCGCCACTGACCGCGTGCAGGTTGGAACTCGACTTGAGCACCCCAGCCGATCGCGAAGCGCCGCTCCAGGATGTTGTGGGGATCTGGCGGGAACTGAGCCAACTCGGTCAGGAGATTGCAGAAAAAGGAGATGTGCCGTGACAGCTGTTCCAGCGTTCGAAACCAACTCGACCGCCCAGATTGGAGTGCGCGCGAGCTATCTGGTGGGAGGGGCTGCAACTGCCAAAGATGACCAGAACGCGCCACGACTGGTTGTCGTCGTGGGAGCAGCTGAATTTAGACGCCGGGAACTCCGCGAACGGTACGCTCGAATGCACAGGCAACAATGGTGGCAGGACGCCTATCAAGGGAAGTCACTCGGCGAATCGCTCAGCGTAGACCAGTGACGACCAAGGCACGGAGATGGCGGCACTCGTAGCCGGTGGCGAATTCACTCAAGGGGCGGTCCTGGACGATCTGCCCTGGGGACTCAGGGATGGGCCGCTTGGTATTGTGCTGACCAATCCGTGCGATCTCGTTTGGGAAAAGGCTAGCTATGTCGTGGTCGCTGCCCTGATAGATGCGAAGGACGTCATCCAATCGTCCAAGGAGGCAGGTGCGATACTCGGTGGAGACGATGGTAGCGGTGGGCTCAGCCGGAACCAATGGGTAAGACTCGAAAAGGTCCTGAAGCAGTACGTGTACAACGCCGACATAACACGGTATTTCCTGGTTGAAGCCAGGGTGCTGACGCTGCCGCCGCTGATGATCGACTTTCAGAACGTGCTCTCGGTCCCCATCAGGCAGGTTTCCAGGGACGTACAGGCTGTACTTCCGAGCCCATACCGTGAGCAGATGATCGTCCACTACGCGTCATACGTATCCAGGATTGCAGTGGATCGCGTCGAAGGCGCAGAGTTGGACGCGCTCATCCGTGAACTTGCCGTGCCTCACACGCCGCCTTGAGTGCTTAACTCGGGTCCAAGGTGGCAGTGTCCAATGGACGACGCTTGCTCACTCCGGCCCGCGGACGGTCAAGCCCAGCCTGAGCGCGGTTTCGGCCATTCGTGAATCGAAGGTAAGGAGCGTAAGCTCGGGGGCTGCATTCCGCCGAATCACGCTCGGTTGGCGTGTGCGGGCGCGGCGCGGTTGACCGTCAGCTCGCTGGGCAGACGGATTTCCGCGACCACCTCGTCGCGATCCGTTACCAGTACGACCTCTCCGTGACGGACCATCTCCAGATAGCGTCGTAGCTGGTTTTTCAGGACGTTGATCCCGACGGATTTCATACCCATCAATAGGGTGGCCACCGCAGCTACCGTGGTCAATCCGGCCGGGAGGCCCGGTGCGATGAGAGGATTTCGGCGGGCACAAAGCCACTCTGGCCTGCCCGGTCCCTTGCTATTCGACATCACCCGAATAATTATTCGAGTATGCTCGATAATGAGTACAGGCTCAGTTACGGACAATGCCGTGAGCGGCTGCTGGAGCGGCTCGGCGAGCCTGCACCCGGACGGATCCAGCTGTTGGCCGGGCCCCGACAGGTAGGAAAGACGACACTCCTATTGGAGATTGCGCAAAAGCTCGGCAAGGTGGCCCTCTACGCTGCCGCTGACTCGCCCGAGGCGAACCTGCCCGGCTTCTGGGAGCGGCTGTGGTCGAGTGCCGAAGAGGTTGCGAACAACCAAGGTCTCGCGGTGCTCCTGCTCGACGAGGCCCACCTCCTCAGTTCATGGGCGTCGCGCCTCAAGGGCGTATGGGACCGCTTTCGGCGTTTGAAGATCCCCATCCACATCGTGGCGACCGGTTCCTCGGCTCTCCATCTGGCGACCGGTTCGCGGGAGAGCCTCGCCGGTCGTTTTGAGCGCCTGACGCTCACCCACTGGTCTGCGCGCTCGCTGGCCGAGGCTTTCCGGTTGAAGCCCAAGCTTGCCGCCGAGTTCATGGTGAGGATGGGGACCTATCCAGGGGCCTTCCCTTTTCGGAAGGATCCGGTTCGTTGGTCTGCCTATGTGCGCGACTCCATCATCGAGCCCGCGATCGGGAAGGACATTCTGGCGCTGACGTCGGTTCGCCGTCCCGCCCTGCTCCGGCAGGTTTTCGGAATGGCTACCTCGTCGCCTGCCCAGATCGTCTCCCTGCAGAAGATCCAGGGCCACCTGCAGGACGCCGGTGCCATGGAAACCATCGCGCACTACCTCGAGCTGCTCCGCCAGGCATTCCTCGTCGCTCCGATCGAGAAGTACGCCGAGCGTCCCACCCGACGGCGCGCCGCGCCGCCCAAGCTCGTCACGCTGAGCAACGCCCTGGTCGCAGCCCTGGATCCGGCTGGCATGGCAAACCTAGGCAGCGATCCGTCTCGCTTCGGCGCCTGGGTAGAGAACGCGTGCCTGGCCCATGCATGGAACTCGGGTCAGAAGGTTTGCTACTGGCGGCAGGAGCCGTTCGAGGTCGACGGGGTATTGGAGGGCAGCTGGGGCAAGCTGGCGGTCGAGATCAAGACCGGCAGGTTCCAGCCGAGCGAGCTTGCCGGTCTTCTGGAGTTCGTGCGCCGAAATCCCACCTTTCGTCCCCTCGTCGTCTGCGGCGAGGAAGGGCTATCCTCCGCCGAGCGGGCTGGCGTCGATGCGATGACCTGGCAATCGTTCCTGTACGACGGTCCGTTGGGAGCGTGAGACAAGCCTCATTCCTGTCTTGAGACGCAAATTCGAAGTCGCGTCGTTGGACATTCCCCTGTTGGTTGGTCCGGCGCAGGGACGCCAGAGACACGGCCACCACCGTGGCGACCCGTATCGCGAGCACAGTCGGGTTCAGTCCACCGCGATCCCCATCTTGGCCGCGAGCGCTCTGCAGGGTTCGGACTCAAGGTTCTGATCCGAGACCGGGTCTCGTTCGCCCGTGCTCGTGTCGACCGGGACCAGTGCCGGATCCATTCCCAACCATTCAGCGGGAACCGCACAACCGAAGTTGATGGGAGCCCCGAAATTGCCCGAGAGACTGCTCGGCTCGGCATCCACGCGGCCTTCGATCACGCCACCCGCAATCTCCAGACGGAGCGTGCCGCCTTGCGCGTCCAACGACTCGCCGGTCACTGGGTCGTAAATCCTCACCAACGCGATTCCGACGTCTCGTGGCTTCTCCTCGATCAGCAGGCTAAACTCCCCTTCGCCGATCTGGCCTCGTGTCATCTGGACCTGGACCCCGTACTGGTCCTGATCAAGTACCCCACCAACCAAGATATCGACTCGCTCGCTCTGTCCGTTCGGCTCCTGCAATGTCGTGTCGACATTCACCCAGTTGTCTCCGACATAGACCGATCCGTCGTCCAGCACGATGCGCTGGTTCTCCCTGGGTTCTGCGCGCAGCACCTCTGGACCGGCGTTTCTTTCGCATGCGCCAGCGGCAAGGAGCAGAGCGAGAAGGCCCGATAATCCAGTAAATACCCTGTGCTGCTTGAGCATGACGCACCTCACTTCAAATGGGCCGGATTGTGACACAGCTTACCACAGAGTTGTCATCCTCCCGAAGCTCCGTCACGGTTTGCTGATAGTCAATATCATAATAGATGTAGTACGCAGTGCCGAGGGCTAAGGTTGGGAGAACCGTGTAGGGGACTGGACCCTGACCTTCGCTTGTCGCATAAAACGGGCCTGGTTGATTCCGATATGTCAGCACGACGTCGTTCGACGAGGCCCGATAGCCGTCCGGCGGTGGGTTCGTGCTTGCTCGCAGCCTCATGTTGAAACTCGGAGCATTCCCCATGCCATTGTTTGCAATCACGAAGGTGGCCGACTGGGCGCTGCCACGAGGGACGTCCACCAAGTGATTTGAATTGAGACATTGCAGGATGCCGTTCTTCACCCCAACCGAAGCTCCGAGGAGATTCGGGTAGTTAGTGAAAGCGTAGCTCGTATACACACCGAGGGAATCGGTCGGCCACACTGTTGCAGACTGGGGAGAAACCAACCAGCTGAGCGATCCCCCACCCAATCGAAGTGGCACGCCATTCTTCATGACGGACCCGCCATAAGACTCGTGCCAGAAACCGAAGAGATGCCCGAATTCGTGCACAAAAACCGCGCGACCTTCCTTGTTGGGGTCGTCCCCCGGCATAAAACCGAAGTAGCTTGGCTTGTTGTCGAATTCGAGGGACTTCGATACCCATATGTCCATCTCATCAATCTCACTTGACGTCACGCACGTGCTGAAGACGGGCCAGGTGACACCAAGAGCATCGGGGTCCAGTGAGGATGGCGGTACAACGCCCACTTCGCTCATGCCATCATTTTGTGTGATGTTATCGTCGTCTATCGGCCGGGTCCCCAAGGAGTCGATTACGCAGGTATTGGGTGCGCAGAGGTCGTTCCACTGAGACGCAGCATTCAGAAAGGCGTAGTACCTGTGCCACTTTGCAGCCCCATGCCGCCACATGATTTTCAGCATCATGCCGCCAGGG
>CAZYKT010000050.1:0-42698 GCA_964648165.1 uncultured Polyangiaceae bacterium
TCAAGCATGCTGGCTATGCCGCTCCCTGATCTCTTCCTCTGAAAAGCGCTCTAGTTCGAGCGACTCGTTCCAGAAGCCAGGGGACCATCGAGGGATCGTAGAAGCGCGGCGCGGACTCGGCGAGGATCTGCAAGGCGTTGACGCTCGGCGGCAGGATGGTCAGCAGCGGGATCCTCTCGAAGGTGGCTCTGAACGCCGCTTTGGACTCCTTGGTGGGCGGGAGCTTGGCGATTTCGCGAGCGATGGTGGCCCGGTTGACGTCATTCTTCGCCTGAGCCAACGCCTCTAGCATCGGTGTCATCGCGTCGGAGCGACCGATGGTTCCCAGGACCAGTGCCGCCATCCGGATTTCGGGCGCATCGGAGGGATCCCCTGTCTTGCCCTCGGTCAGCTTGACACGGAGCCAGCTGTACTCCCTGAGGCTCTGGTTTTTCCCGGCCAATAGCGTCGAGGTGACCGCGACCGCGGGTTTGCCGATCTTGACCAGTGCCAAGATGGCGGTCGCCTGGATGTCCTCCTTGAGCGGATCGAGCATCACCTTCAACAGCGGCTCGACCGCCTCCCCATCCTTGAGCAGCCCCAACACCTGTGCCGCGGTGGTCTGCCAGAAGAGCTCGTCTTGATAGGCACCGATCGCCCTTTTGTCATGTCCGCTCCGAGGGGGAATGATCGGCGCCTGTAACATCCGACACAGGGGTGACACCCACGTGGCCTGCGGCATGCCGACGAGAGCACGGTCGAGATCCTTGTACACCGGAAACCCTCCCGGCGCACTCACCCGGAACTTCATGAACGCCTGGAGCAAGGGGTCACCCAGGCCCTGGAGCTTGAGGAATCCCACACCGCGAGCGGCCCATTTGAGCTCGAGACTCTCGGCATTAACAGAAGGGTCTGCGGCGAATGCCAAAAGGGCGTATCTTAGCGCAGGCTCGGTGCGTGGATCGCGGAGCTCCGCAAGTAGCCTGAGCAACCTGCCACGGGTGTCGGCGCCCAAGACGTCGTGGTGCCGCACATAGGCATCGGTGAGCGGAACCACGATTCGGTCAATCAGCGCCCGCACCTCGGGCGAAGACCAATCCCGGTTGGCCCGGACCAGCACATCCCCAAAGAACTGGTCCAGGCGCTTGACGGCTAGCGGACAATCCGCGGGGTTCCCAAGGCGGCTCGTCCAGTACTCCGGCCGAGTATCGTCCGTTTCCTGATCCTTGGTTGGTTGGGGCGGCGCAGTTGCAGCCACAAGCCCGGTTCGCGCCACCAAGGACGGCCTCGGTTGAGTGGCACATCCGGCGTTCCAGAGCAGCACCACAGATGCGAGCCACCAGGGGATCTTCTGAATCGAGCCCTGCATCGAAATAGTGTACCGTAGGACTCCCGCGTTCGTCGATACCGTCCCAATGGCACGCGGCGAGACCGACAGCATTCAGGGTAATCGGCTGGAATCGATCTCGAGATCGCGTGCTGACACCACAACCGCCGGATCTTGCGGACTAGAACGGTGTGGGCCTCCCACAGATGTGCTGGTTGGGGACCTTCTTCCCGTCTGCAAGTTGAGGAAAAGTCTTGGCTCCCCGGGTATCGACGCACCACGCCTCCACGAGGAACACGGGGTGGGGCTCGCGGTCACACGGCAGGTTGTCTCCCGAGAAGACCCGCGGATCATCCACGTAGATCCCCCGCTGAGGCGCGAAGCGACCACGAAGCCTCAGTCGAGGAGGGGGTTTCCGGCGGAGTGTTCGCTCGTCCACGTCGTTCTCGAAGTCTCGATAGACATCCGGGAATCGCTGCCCCGTCGGGGTCAGAAGGAAGATGCCGTTGTTGGGATAGGTAGTCCCCAACACCAGGTCAGGTCGTTCCCCGCACCCCAAGTGATTGGAGCGCGGACTCCCCACCAGTTCCCGCTCCCCGCCCACCGACATCCAGCGTTCGACTTTCTTGGCATTGACGCAGTCAGCGTGCGAACTGCCAGGTGGTTGGACCTGGCCGTCGACGATACACGGATGTGGGGGAACCTCGTCGGTCCAACGGAACTTCCGCTCCAGCGAAGGATCCACGGCGGGTTGGACCAACGCCGGCTCGGCGCTGGGCGGTGGATGGCTGGCAAGCGCCGGTGCCGCGGAGGGCTCGTTTGCCATTCCGGCATCGACCATGGTCCGATTCGGCGCGCTCGGCTTGCTGCAAGCCATCTGCAGCAACAATGCGACCAGGCACGACACGGTACGCCCCAGCTCGGCGTGGTGAGGGCGATGATGGTTGATGTCGATCAGCATCTCTTGGGTTGGGTGGGGCAGTTCATTCCGCCCCTTTCCCGATAGCGCCCTATTGGGCCTCGAGTGTTCCGGTTTCCAGATCGACGAGGACCGTCTTTCCGGTGTCCCACCGCACCACTAAACAGCGGTGGTTGGGGCATATCTGCGCCCTGGTCTTCCAATGGGTCTCATTACTCATAGGGTGCCTGTCGTCTTTCTCGCTCAGGTAATGGGCGAATTGGAGCTGGCCTGTCACTGCGTCGAATACGCGGAGCGCGCCGTGCCGGTCCGCCTCGAACACGAAGCGCTCACTGGGCGTAAAGCCCCCATCGCATCCGTCGATTGTGTCGCCCCAGAACTCCACACCGTCGTCCCGGTGAATGAGCGTGTTCGAACGGAGGTCGTACCAGGCCGTCTTGCCTGAAATGCCGCCGCTCACTACGACCCGGTTACCTTCCGCATCGAACGACATGCAAGGCTCGGCGAGGTCGTGAGGGCCACCTTCCTTGGCGGCGCCGGCCAACCCGATCTTCCGCGAGCGCCGTTGTCCCGCCAGCTCGAGGATGTGTATCGGGCCACCAGGCTTGACCATCACGGCAAGTTCGTCCCGGGGTCCCACCTCGTATACACTTTCGTTACCGACCGACACGCCGAGGCGGCGGACGGCGAGATGGTGAAGGTCAACGACGAACAGGGGATGCGCCGCGAAGGCGCCATCGTCAACCGTGATCGTAGCGTACCCCCGCTTCCACAACCTTGCTGTAGGCGGGAAGGACCCTGCTTGGACTGACTTGGTCAGGTCGAGCGTGCGCACAGGGCGCAGGTCGCGCAGCGACCGAGTGTGCAGCTTGAGCGAGAATTGGTCGAGGCTCGCGACAACATGCTCAAGGTAGATGAGCTCATCGTCGTGAACCCCAAGCACCTGATACTGCGAATGGCTGCCCGGGTTGGCGGTCAGGACAGCGACGATCTCCGGGATGCCAAGCCGCGGCGCGAGGAGAGTCCATCGTTCGTCGTCTGTCGCGTCGCCTCTTCTCAGCAGGATGTGTTCGTCGTCGAGGACGACATACTGACCGAGGTTAGGGACCGTCGCGATCCTGGCCGACGACTCCCGGTCGTATACGGCAATCACCGGCTCGCCCGAAGGCCCCGAACCGTCCATCACGACGAGCGACCGCTCTGCGAGCAGTCGCTCCACGGGCGGCAGGCGGTCGGGTAGCGCGACATGGGTGGACGCGTCCGGTGCCGGACTCGACACCGTCGGCTCCGCGCTTCGCGCCGGGGTTGACTCGCCCGCGCCTGCAGTGGGGAAAGATTCCGTGCCAGCGAAGTGCTCGTGGGTTGGGCTGCGCACCGTGCAAGAGCCCAGGGCAGACAGCGCCACCAGAACGCAGGCGTCAAGAAGCCAGCCGGGTTGCCTAGTTGCAGGCACCGTTCACCATCGACGCAGGGCGGATCGCAGTGTTTTGGATGCTGTTGGGATCGCTTACGGCGACCTCGGTGGCCCAGCCGGGCACGAGGCCGGCGAAGGTCCCGTCGGATGTCATGTCGAAGGGGCCGTCGGTGGCGCAGTCGGTGTTCTTGACCCCGCCCCAGGACCACACGAGCCAGCCAATCCCATTTTGTTGGGCGAGGGCCATCATGGTCTTGTAGTCGAATGGGGAAGCGGAGCACTGGTAGGCGGCGTGGTGGGCGAACTCGCCGATGATGATGGGTAGGTTCGACGCCACCGAATCGGCGATGCCCTTGGTTACCTGGACGCCATTGGGATCGTTCCACCACATGTGCACCGACAAGAGGATGTTGTGCTCCGGATCCGCGGCGATGACGGGCGGGCCCCCGGCCAGCAGGACGTTGAGGTTTTGTCCCCAATTAGGGGCGTCGATAATCAGGGGAACTCGGTAACCCGCCGCCCGCATGCGGGTGACGGCCAACGTGTAATCCTGCTCGAAGACGGCGGCATCCACGACGCCCGACCCGGCTTCGTTGGCGATGTTCACCAGCAGGACCTGCTCCCACTTCTTGATGACGGCGACCACCTCGGGCGTGACCCACCAATCGACCACTGCCGGAATCATGCTGTTGTCGCCGGTGGCATCGTGCAGCTCGATCAGAGGGATCATCTTTTGCGCGACGGCATTGCCGATCGCCCGATCCAATTCGGCTGGCGTGCCATCCTTGGCCGTCCAAACGATCCGAACGACGTTGGCGCCGGTCTTGGCGATCTCGGTGAATTCCGGATCGCCGTCCTTGCCATTGGACCAAACGACCATTTCGTTGATTCCACGCAGGACCACCTTTTCTCCGCAGCGATCGTAAAGGTCGCGACCGTTCACGCGGAACCCCGGATAGGGGTCGTTCTGTTCCTGGCCGCCCTCGGGGTCGGAGTCACCCGCTGCGCAACCATTCGCGGCGAGTGTGAGGGTGACTCCGAGTAGGGCGACACAACGGGGGAAAAGACGCGGTTGAATCGACGGGCTCGTGGTCATGGCGATGCAGAAGACCTATCGCCCCTCGGTGCCAAAGACAAGCCAGACTTCGGCCTCGTGCCGGAGGTGACCAAGCCAGAAAGCGTGCGAACAACGCCACCCGTCCCACCGTGGTTCGATGCCGAAAGCCACAACCCACAACCACGCACACCCCGAACGCGAAGGGGCCGTGACTGCGATGCACCGGCAAAACCAAAGCGCCGTTCCGCGACAGCAAAGACCGCTTACCGGCCGCCGTTCCGGCAGCACCGCTGAGGCAACGGACCCACCTCTGCTGAGTTTGGGTTCGGACCGACGCGTTCCGGGATACAATGCACAAACCATGATGCACAGACAGAGTTGCTGGGGCGCGGTCGTCGGGCTTTCAGTGCTGTTCTCCGGGTGCAGAGGTGACGACAATGGGTCAGAAGCCAACGCGGGACACAGCGGAGGCGCGGCCGGGGTCACCATCGCCGAGCAAAGCGGTGGCGATGGGAGCAGTGGCGAGGGCAACGCAAGTGGCGGAAGCGCCACCACGACCGGCGGGACCGACGACAGCGGAGGCGCAGGCACGACCGGCGGGGAGGACAACGGCGGCGACGGCTCCGGTGGTGACGTTGCTGCAACCGGCGGGACCGAGGACAGCGGAGGCGCGGCAACGACTGGCGGGGAAGGCAACGGCGGCGAGGGCAACGCCAGTGGCGGTAGCATCACCACGACCGGCGGGACCGAGGACAGTGGAGGCGCTGGCACGACCGGCGGGGAAGGTAACGGCGCCGCGGCCGGCAGTGCCGGAACGCCCGGTCTCGACTGCATCACGCCGGAACCGTTCGACGTTGGGGCGAGCTACTCGACGAACCTCCACGTGGCCATCGATGGCGACGATGGGGCCGACGGGACCGAATCCGCACCCTTGGCCACGCTCGAGCAGGCGCTGTCGCGAGCAACGGCCGGAACCCGCGTAATCATGCACGCGGGCACCTACGCCGGGAGCACCTATGTCGAAGGGATCGCGGGTACGGTGACCGAGCCGATCGCGGTCGTGGGTGACGGCGAGGTGGTGCTCGACGCGGACGGCGCCCAGGAGGTGATGCACGTAGCAGAGGCGCGCTACCTCGTGCTCGAGCACCTCACGTTCGTCAACGCGAGCGTCAACGGGCTCAACATCGACGACGGGGGGACCTACGACACGCCGGCCGAGCACGTGGTGCTGCGCGATCTCGTGGTCAGCGCCATCGGCACAGGCGGCAACAACGACTGCATCAAGCTCTCGGGAGTCGATCGCTTTTTCCTCACCGACAGCGACATCTCGGGTTGCAACGCGGGTGACGCCGTGGACATGGTGGGCTGTCACGACGGGGTGATCGCCCGAAACCACATCCACGACACGCCGGGCTCGGGCGGGATCCAGGCCAAAGGTGGCAGCTCCGGTACCCTGGTGCACGGGAACCGCTTCGAGGACGTGGCGGGTCGGTCGATCAATGGCGGCGGTTCGACGGATCTCGAGTTCTTCCGTCCCCTCGATGCCCCGTACGAGGCACAAGGGCTGCGCATCGTGGCCAACGTGTTCGTTCGCAGCGGCGACACCCCGATCGCGTTCGTGGGGTGCGACGGCTGTGTGTTTGCCAACAACACGGTCATCGATCCCCAAACCCGCGTCTCCCGCATCCTGCAGGAGACGGTCGACGCGCGCTTCGTGCCGTCGCGCGACGGGCTCTTCGTCAACAACATCGTGGTCTTCCAAACGAGCCTCATCAACAATCCGGACCGCTTCGTCAACGTGGGGCCCGACACCGCTCCGGACACCTTCCGGTTCGGCAACAACCTCTGGTTCGCGACCGACGACGCCGGTTTCGTGGGGCCGCCCCTGCCGGACCCCATCCCGCCGGAGACAGACTCAGTGGTTGAGCAGGATCCGGGTTTTGTGGATCTGGCCGGGGGTGACTACCGAATCCCCGCGGCGAGCCCAGCCAACGCTGCCGGGCGGCAAGCCGAGAACGCGCCCGGAGACTACGCGGGCCACTGCTGGGGCGAGCCACCCGCGATCGGGGCGTTCGAGCCGTAATTGCTCGGCCCATGCCTAGGTTTTCGACGCGACTGCGGCGAACATCGGCGAATCCTGGGGACTGCCCTCGAGGATTGGAAAGGTCTCGACACAACCAAACCCCGCGTCGCTGAGAAGACTCGAGAGCTCCTGGATGGAGTAGGCCTCACACGATAACGCCTGGCGCGTTACCGCCCCGGATTCGAGGTCGACAATGTGCCAACGCTCGGTACTGCACCTTGACGCTTCATCCCAAAAGCGTTCGTGCAAGACCAAGTGAGCCCTGTCCGAGAACAGGCCTTTCTCCGATGTGTGCCAGGTTGCCGGAGCATTGCCGGCCGACCGCAGCAACTCCTCAGTCTGCACTTCGAGCAGGATCCGCCCGCCGGGGGCGAGCGCGTCATGGGAGCGCCGAACCAAGTCACGAGCCTCCATTCGGCGAAAGACGTTGAATTGGCCATATATCATCATGACCAGGCCATAACCGGTCTCGAACTGGGCTTGTCGCAGGTCGGAGCAGACGAATCCGCACCCGAGCCCTTCGCTTTCAGACACCTCCCTGGCGTACCGGATTGACGCAGGACCAAAATCAACGCCGTCGCAGTGGTGCCCGAGGCGAGCAAGTCGATGTGCGTACAGTCCGGGGCCGCACCCAAGGTCCAAGATGCGAGTGACGCGCGCTCGCAGGATCTCTTGGTGTATGAATTCCACGTGCGCGTCCACGATACCGGCCCGACGTGTCGCCAGATCATGCGACTGGGACAGGTGTTCCTGCAGCATGCGCTCGCTGAATGCCGGGTCATTCCAGGAGATGTTGTCACCTTCGGTCCAAGGGATTGGTGGCACGGTTCGGGATGCGAGATCCCGTAGAGACAGCTGACTTGAATCCATGACGCAATCCTTTTATCATCGAGATCGCGCGACCAGTTGGCACAACGCTCGTCGTTCGCGGTCCCTTTGCATTCCGCCCCCGGTGAACAGCCGTTTCGGGTTCAGCCGTTCAGCCGAGACGACAAATTCCCTGAGATCGGGGGGAATTGCCAGACCACGTGGGCTATACGCCGCTCGGCATCTCGGCGTTCAATGCGAAGCCGACGGTCATCAGCGAGCCATCGGAACAGGACCCAAAGGAGAGCACGCCCCAAGAACGCTTGGAAAAATAGGCCGATCCGAGGTGCTCCAAGCCGGGGTAGGGAGGGGGCGGTGGGACCACGTGGCCTCCTTCGAACGCGGCTTTCATGGCCGCGATGTGTACCTCGGTCGTCCCGAGGTACAGCGCCAGGTGCTCGGATGCCGTCGCGCTAGAGCCGAGGACCACTTCGATGAGAGCGATGCCGAATCGGTTGGCAATGATCCTTTCGGAGCGGAAGGTGCATTGCCCGCGCGTGTCTCTGACCGCTCGCGATACGTCGGAGCACCGGGTCGGAGAGGACAAGCGCCACCGCTGCGCGATCTGTAGCGACAGCACGGGGGCGTGTCGGGAACGCGAGATGCCGTAGCGACGGGCGGCTTTCGGGCGGCCGTGTTATCTACGGACAGTGATTCGTCGAGCGTCAATCCTCGGGCCCTGTCTCCTCGTCTTCGGCTGCCTCGCCTGTACGCGCGCCGTTCCTCCACCACCAACACCAACGCCTGTTCCAATCGCCGCACCGGCAGCCCCTCCGAGCCGGAGCGCCCCGTTGCCCGCAGCGGAGCCGAGCGCGGTGCAGCTTCTCCGCGAGCTCTACGCGAAGCCCGTGGTGGAACAGCTTCCCGAGTGGCGAAGATGGGCGGCGAGCCCGAATCTCGAGCTCAAGTGCGAAGCCTTGGCGGCCCTCGCTTGGATGAGGGATCCCGAAGGCGTCAGACTGGCTACGGTTGCTCTGGGTGATCCGAGCGCCGTGGTCCAGGGCCAGGCGGCAACTGCCCTTGCCACCTACGGTTCACCCATGGCCGATGGGTCCAGGCCCCAGCTGCTCGCCTCCTTCGCCTCCGCCGGCCTCGCGTCGAAGCCGCAGATCGCCTGGGCCTTGGTGGAGCTCGGTGACGATACCCTGCTCGACCAGATCCTGGCGCTCTATCGAACCGGACAGCTCTCCAAGGTCCAGCGGCTCGATGGAGGTAGCGCCTTCGACGCCAACCAGCTTGCAGCGTTCGTCGGCCCTGACCGGCTCGCTGCGATGGCGAGCGATCCCAGCCCAGCCATCAGAAGCCTTTCGGCCATCGGTCTCTCCCGGGCCGCTGATTCACGCGCTGCGGCTCTGCTCATCGGGCTGCTTTCGGACAGCGACCCCGAGGTCGCGCGGTGGGCTGCGCCAGGTCTGGTGAGGCTAGGGAGCAAGCCTGCCCGCCAGGCGCTCGTCGATACTCTGCGGGGCGCCGACCAGGCAACTCGCACCAAGCTCCTCGAAACGCTGCGTGACGAGGTCGGTGGCGAGGGGTTGATCCTCGCGCTCGACTCGGTGGTAGCCAACGACGGACGGCTCACTGTTGACCAGACCGCGCAGATCTTCGAGATGCTCGATCGGCTGAACGATCCGCGGGTTCCCGAGGGGCTGCTGGCGTACGTTTCGAGAAAACCCCACATCCATTGGGTGCGAAGGGCCGCCACCGCCATGGGGCGAGTTGGCGACGAACGTGCCGTCCCCATCCTCGCCAACCAGCTGCGCCTGGATCCCCTGAAGATCTACAGCGACACGGAGGACTGGGAGATGTGGCTCAAGCGTGACGACAACGAGCGAGTCGTCGCGGCACGGCTAATTGCCGACGTGGCGGCGCTCCACCCGGAGCGCCTCGGATCGATGCGACGCCAGGCAGAAGATGGCCTCGTCTTCTGGCTTCACGCGCAACCCTCACCTCACGCCAATGGGATGCGTGCCCTCGCCACCCTTCGCTCCCAAAAGGATATCCGAGCCCTTCGCGCTTGGTCGAATCCCCAGGTCAAGCTTCCGGTGAAGGGTCAACAGCCGCCAATGCCCGAGGAGTGGGTGGTCGCTCAGAGTGCCCTGCGCTACCTGGGCCGGCTCAAGGACGGGCCGAGCTGGCGCGTCTGCGAACAGATGCTCAAGAAGCGTCCTTTGGATCTCGATGTGACGATGAACAGCTTGATGGAGGGCGGCACGGCCATCCTGGCCATGTCGCTGCGCGCCATTGGTGGGGGTGCTTCGCAGTGCTTTGCCGAATGGGGCGATCCCAGAGCCGTCGGTCCGCTGTTGCAGTACGTCGAGGACCCCAAGAACAACGAGCTCAGCCGCATGGACGCTTGTGCCGCCCTCGCCTGGGTGTCCACGGAGCAACAAAGGCTCACCCTGGCGCGGAAGGCCGTCGACTACCGCAACCCCGACGATGCGGACCGGTTCCGACGAAGCTGTCTGCTCCAGACCATTGTCACCCGCGCTACGCCTTCGGCAGGCAACGCATTGCTCCCGCTATTGAGCGCCGAGACACCGATCGAAGTGCGACATCAGGTCGCGCGCGCCATCGGCAGAGCCACCATCACTCGGGAGGTGGCGGCCAAGCTGTTCGAGCTACTGGACGACGACGCCCTGGTCAGCGACGCCGCGCTCGCACTGATCCTCGGCGGCACGCCGGAGCTGGCAGCCCGCGCCGTGGCCAAGATCGCGAACCGCTACCGCGGTGAGAAGTACAGGCTTTGGCTAGATGACCTGGGCGAACTCTACTATCGCAGCCTTGGCTATTGGTCGACGGAGGATCTGGAGAAAGGGCGGATCTTCGCGGTCATCGATAACGCCATCACCATCTCGCGTACACAGATCGATCACAAGCCCCAGGTGTGGGCCGCCACCCACCTGCAGAGGCGTTTCGATGATCTCGAGTTCGACAACGGCCCCCATTCGCTGACGCGAACCGTCCTACGGTATCGACTCTGGCGGATGGCCCGCAGCGACCAAGCCGGCCAGCACGCTGCAATTACGGCGCTCCTCTTTCTCAAGGAACAAGGGGTCCTGCTCGCGCTTCGCGACCAGAAGGGCGAAACCGGAAAGCTCGCGAGGCGGGCTTATCATGTCTTGATGAACCCCCAGCCCGTGGTGGGCGTGCCAGAGATCGAGGCAACACGGTAGCGCTCCGAAGTGCTCTGCCAGTCATCCCAGAACGAGCCACCTCGCAGGATGTGTTGGTCCAGCTCACCGCCCTCCCAGGTGCTGCCGTCGGTCGGGGCCTCGCAGTAATGCGGACGCGGCCCGAGGTCGTCGAGCTGATTTCTGAGCCTTGAAGGCGCAGCACGCATCGTGAGCGGACGCGTGCTTCCTTCACGGTTGGAAACCTACAGAACAGGGGGGGCCGACCGATCCTCTGTCGTTCTGCCCGATTTGGAGCAAACTCGAGGGACGGTTCACACGTGTCGCCGCCTTCGTCATTCCCCACAACGACCACGGTGCAAGAGAACGGAATCCAGATGCAGCACATCCCTGTCAAATATCGGTGTTGGAGCCTTGCGGGGCTGCTGGTGGCCGGTTTCGCGATCAGCTGCTCCGAACCCAGCGACTCGCCAGGCGCGCAGGGCTCCGGAGGGGGGGCAGGCACGGACAGAGGCTTCGGGGGCGGCGACGCCAAGATCGGCGGTGCTGCTACCGGGGGCGCTGCGGTCGGAGGGATGGCGACGGGCGGGCGTGCCACGGGAGGAGCGGCGAGCGGCGGAACGGAGACGGGAGGAGCGGCGAGCGGCGGAACGGGGACGGGAGGAGCGGCGAGCGGCGGAAGGGAGACGGGTGGAGCAGAGACGGGTGGCGCGAGCAGCGGGGGGACCGGGACCTGTGGTGCTCCGGGTCCACAGGGCGAGCGCTATCCCTTCCCGCAGAACGTCGACTACCCCTCTGGGGTGCAGTCGACGGCCATCAGCAACGATTACGTCAAGAGCTGGTACGACGGCTGGCGAGACCACTTCCTCCAGGAGTGCAACGGCGACCTCCGACCCGGGGTCGACCCGCTCACAACGTCCCTCGTCGAAGCACAAGGGTTCGCGACCATCGCGGCCGCCTACATGGGCGACAAGGATGCGGTCGATCGACTGTACGCCTTCTACCTCTCCAAGACCGCGAGCTCGAGCTGTGGGCTGCAGGGTTGGAAGGTGGACTGCAACGGCGTCATCGACCAGGGGGCCGCCACGGACGGCGACATCGACGTCGCCTCGGGCCTAGTCGTCGCCCACTGGCAGTGGCCTGACGACGGATACGACGAGAAGGCGCGGACCCTGCTAACGAACCTCAAGTCGATCATTGCTGACTGTGGCGGCATCTCCGCAGTCTACCCCGGCTGTTCTGGCGGGCGCCCCTGGGGTGGATGCAACGAGACGGACATCTCCTACTACTCGCCGGGGTTCTTCCGCCACTTCGCGCAGATCTCCGGGGACGACGCCTGGACCAAGCTGGCGGACGACACCCACGTCGTCCGCGATGCCGCCGCCAACCCCTCCACGGGCCTGGTCCCCGACTGGCAGTCCGTCAGCGGGACCGCCGGCTCGGGCAGCCGCAAGGGCTACTTCAGCTTCGACGCCATCCGAGCCCCGTTCAAGAGCGGGCTAGACTACCTCTGGACCGGCAACGAGGCAGCCGGCGCCTGGTGCGAGAGGCTCAGCAGTTGGGCGTATGACCAGGGCGTGGGGAGCATCGTCGACGGGTACAACCTCGATGGCAGCCGCGCGGGAAGCAACCACAACATGGCGGTGGTCGGGAGCATTGCGGTCTGCGCGATGGCGAATTCACAACAAGTCGCCGACGCCTTCGCCCAGGAGGCGGGCCGGCTGAACGACAACTACTGGTACAGCAAGTACCTCGGCAACCTCTACCTCTTGGCGCTCACCGGCAACATGTGGAACATCGATCTGGTCCCGAGCTGCGACTAGAAAAACGAGCCGAGCTGCGCCAAGGGCAACGGACAAGGCCCGGGCTCACGTGTCGTCAGTTGCCATGAGCCGTGTCCATCCCCGCTGGGCGTGGTCACCCTCGCACACCTAGGCGGAGCCGTCCCGCGAAGACTCGCCCGACCGTTTGCAGGTGTCACCTGGGCCTTTGGTCTTTGGACGACGAAGCACTCGTTTGATTCCCCACGCAACGCCGCCCAAACACAGAGCCGCCACAAAGGCTGCGACCAGAATCCGAGCCCGAGGTACGGGTCTGCTCCAGGCCGGACATCCCCTATCGATCTGTGACACCTCCAGATCATCCTTCGTCCCGCGAATGGCGTCAGGTCCAAGCGTCAGAAGGAGAAAGCCCGACGGCGTGCGTTCATATACGTAGGGCCTGCCCCACGGATCGTTGATGTCAGCGGGATCGAGGAACCCAGTCGACTCGAGGCGCTGCAGTCCCTCGGAAGTTGACGGATACTCCCCATGTTCGATGGAGAAGAATTCGAGAGCGGCCTTGAGCTGTCGAAGCTCCACACGCACCTTCGAACACAGCGACGGCGTGGCCGACGCAGGTCGTGACACGCAGAAACCCGCCAGTGCCAGAGCGATGAAGGTGAGATGTCGCACTCCCAGCAGAACGACCGAGGACGCAGGATGATTTCCGGTCGCGGCCTGCGTTGCCTGCAGTGCTCGCCGAGTGGGACCAAGGGCGCACAGTCATAGTCGTCGTTGCGGAACGGGTATCGAACTCTTGAGCAAGCCCCGTCTTGCCGCGGTCCTTGCCGCCAAGGAGCGTTCGGTGTTGGACAAGGACAGAATCGGGAGTCAGGGTTGAGCGTGTCTTGGCTGGCGCGGTGGACCTTAATTGGCTCCCTTTTCACACTGGCATGCGGCGGAAGCAAACCTTCGCCGAGCATGGAGACGGCCTCCCCTTCGCCCGTACCATCAGCCTCGAATCGCGTACCCAAGTCAGTCTCCCCATCACCCCCCGCACTTGAAACATCCTCTCCCTCCCAGCCCCCCGTCGTGGACGGTGCACCGCGCTGGTGGGCCGTCACGTCCGATGGATCACGGCTGGTGACGGAGCTCGGTTCGAGCTTCGTGGTCCGCGATACCAAGCGGTTCTCCGAGGTAGCCAAGGTCGAGTCACGGCTTGGTCCGGTCGTCTCAGAACGCGTCTTCTCCCAGCGCACGTCCCAGCTGGCCTGGGTCGACCGTCACCGGGAGATCAACCTCTGGAACGTCTCTGCGCCGAGCAAACCACAGATCATCGACATCGGACGCCGCCTGGAGTCTCACCATCGGCTGGCGTGGTCCGAGGATGGTTCCCTGCTCGCAGCCTGCGACACGGTTGGTCTGGTTCTGTACGACGTGGCGCGCCAGGCGGTGCGCTTCTCCGTAGCGCGGCCCCGCCTCAATCTCGATCCGAGGGTCGTTCCCGAACAGAGGCCAGGCGTCCCTGGCTACCTCAAGTTTTCGTCGGATGGTTCGAACGTGGCTGTCGACTACAGCTACCTGGGGACGTTCCTGTATGCGACGGATTCGGGCAACCCTCGAAGGCAACGGGAGCGGCGCTGGCTGGTTTGGGTTCCCCCGGAGCCGCGCGAGCGGATGCTGTTCTGGCAACCAAAACGGGGTGGGGAGTTGGTCGAGGCGTCGGCAAAGTCGAAACGCTGGCTGACCACCATCGTCGCATGTCGTGGCGACGGGAAACTCGTTTTCGACGCACTCGGCAGGTTCGGGGCCTGTGGCGTCGAGGGGCCCACGGCTCAAGTCTTCGATCTCGAGCGGGACCGGGTCCTGGCTCGGGTCACGCTACAGAACGAGGAGCCGTATCTCAGCCATTACCGCAACATGCCCGACATCACCGAGCACCCAAGGGCCGAGGTTCTCGGGTTGACCTCGGACGGGCGCGGTGTCCTGGTGGCGCTCCAACACGACCACACTCCCCCAGAGGCCGATCCCCACGTGCGTCTGATAGACGTTTCATCGGGCCAGGTTCACACGGATCTGGGCCGTAGTGTCGTCCTGGGGCGCGCCGCAGATGGCCGCCTCTGGGTTCTCTCGTTGGGATCCCAGGAGTTGATTGGGATCTCGGACGCTCTCAGGCTCGAGCGGTTTCGCTTGAATTCCCCCGTCGGAAACGTACCCCGATCCGAGGGGAGCCAGGCTTCCATCGTCAAGTTGACGGCAACCTTCTCTTTTGCCGGCAGTCAGCTCGTGTTTGCCGACGCCCAACAGCCGTACCTCGTCGATCTGGCACGGGGTACCGTCACGACTCTTTCTGGGCTGACCCTGGCACCCATCAAAAACAGCCCGTTGCCCGCAACGATGTACCTTCGGTTCAGCTACTCGCCAGACGGTACTCTGCTGTTGGCCCTCACCCTGCCCGGACACGAGGCGGGCATCTGGGATGTCTCGAGCGGTCAGCTTCGCTATCGGGCTGCTGGTGGCGCAGAGGTGGCGGCTTCGTCCGACTCGCCAAATGCGCGCTAGGCAAATTCGAGCACCTCCTGGTATTCGGGGCTCTCGCGAATCGCAACAACGTCCTTGTCGCCGAGAGCGACACAGGCCGAGGAGCCATCCGCGCGCGCCTCGATTCGGATCCCCTCATCGGGACCGTCATCGAAACCAACGATCGTCAAGCTGCCGCAGCCACCGTAGTTCGCGAGCAGCCGGAACGCGATGGCCAAGTCGCCCCGGTAGGTCAGCCACGCGTCGCCGCTCTTGTCAGCCAGAGCGCGCACACGCACCCGTCCCTCGGTCCAACTCACCTCAGAGAACTCATCGTCGGCGAGGAAGTCGAGGACCGCTTGGACCGTTGCTGCTCCCTCCATCTCCCAAGTCTCAGGCCAGTCGAACTCAACCTCGGTACTGGACTCTAGCCACGTATCTAGAACGGACTTCGGAACCGTCCCATCGCCCAGGTACACGTAGCTGTATCCCATGAGGGGAGAGATACCACTTCTCATCCTACTGGGGCTAGCGATAGCTGCGCGATGCGCTGCCATCCCACGACAGAAGAGCGAGCGACGCTGCACCTCGACGCGCAGCGATCGCTAAGTATTGACTACCGCTCGAAGCGGTGGAGCCACGTTGCCGTCGTCTCGACCGTCCACGGGTGCAGAAAATCAACGGTCTCGCTCGGTCCTGGTGCCCGCACACGTCGCACGACGGCGTCCGCCTCGCAATAGGCACTCGGAAAGTCACGACGATTCGTGTCGCCCGCCCCGGGGGTCGCACCAGCTTGGACGAGCAAGCCATTTGCCGTTTCTTCTACCGTCGCGTGGTAGAGCCTGGGTGAAGGCGCAAGACGAGGGCGCAGTCTGGGGCCGACGAACGTCAGCCAACTGACGGAGCGAACGTTTTCGTGAAAGGCAACACCCTGTTCGACAAACTCAGGGACGTCGAAGCCGGGGTGGCGTCGGGCGTGGGCGTAGATGCCGTCGTGGACCTCGTCATAGAAATCGTCGTCCCAACCGGAATAGCTGTATCCGGCGTTAGCCCAACGTACACGGAGCAGCCCAAGCAAGGAGCGAAACCGCTGACCGAAGTCGTCAAGTGGCCAGTCGACGGGGACTGTCACCATCAAGCAGGTGGGCAGGTCTAGGGCCAGGGCGTGCTTGTCATCGGGAATGTCGCAATGAAATGCGAATGAGAACGGCGACGCATGGATGTCCTCAAGACCGCCCTTGGACCCCATGGAGAAGTCGAGGCGTGCGAGCACCTGATGACGGATAAGCATCTCATCTGTTTCGCGATCGCCGGTCATCTCAGGTGGGGTCGTTGCCGAAGCGTGATCAACGAAGTAGTCAAAATCTGTCGCGCGGAATGGTTCCGGACACGAAAACACGGTGGTGTGTGTCCACTTCAATTCTGAGCCAATCCAATCCAGGACGAGCTCCGCTGTCTTCTCGAAACGCGCCGCGTCACTGGGCTCTGCGGGCTCCAATTGCACATAACACGCGAGAACAGGAAAGAGCAGCGGCGTGTCGTCTGCCAGCTTCACCAACGGCTCGGTGGAAACCATGAAGGGACCTTAGGACAGCCTGAGCTGGACCTTCTCAATTGGGATCTCGCGATGGTGAACCCAAATGAGGTGGTTCAATAGAATATTGGTAAACGGTTCAAATTGGACAGCGAAGTTGTTCCAGTTGACGCTGACTTCGCGCTTGCCAATCTTGATCCTGGGCATCAGATCGAGCGCAGCTGCCTGCTCGCCGGAGCGATCGCGAAACGTGAGTGTCATCATGCCGGCCAGGCGAGGCGCCCTCACGCCGATTCCGCGCGGTCCGGTTGCATAGTCCTTGGGCACTTCTCCGCCAAAGTCGATGCGCAGTGACGCGCCGCGAGAAGCCTCGCCGACATCGAATTCGAATGGAACGTCCGGCCACGCGCCGGGGTGGGCGGTTGGGTCTCCGTTCTTCGAAACGAACCGGGCGGTATCCAAACAATCCGGCCCGCCATCGAGCGCGAGCTCTCCTTGTATTGATAGCTCGACGTGATGAGGGGCCAGCACCGCGACCAAGTAGCGCAGAAACCATTCAGAGACAGAGCGAACGCGCAGCTTCACGTCAAGTTGCGGGAGTGGCTTGCTGCTGTCTGACAGGTCTGGAACGTCGAAGAACTCTGCCTCTGCGTCCAGGGGAGAAAAGTGACCATCCGCGGCAAATCCCTCTCTCATGGATTCTTCGTTGCGGTGCAGGAGTCGCGACACGTCACAGGCCGTGCGTCGCGTCACGCCTTCCCATCGCGCCCGGATACAGACGACCTGCGGGTTATGGCTGGCGCGGTAGCTAACGAAGCAGTGCTTGGCAAAATACTCAGAGTCGTAAAAGCTTGGCATCTTGGATTTCCGCGACGCTGGTTATCCAGCCGTGCGCTTGCATTGGCCGCCGGGTGTCGTGATGTCGCCTGTCGGATCACAGGACTTTGCGGAAATTACCACACATTTACCACTAGGCGAGGTCTTCGCATACTTCTTTGCTTGGTTCTTTCCAAGTCGATCACCGGGCCCCTTCACCTCTAGGGCAGTACCGTCCGGCTTCATCCCGTCTGGAAAGAACACATGATACCCTTGCCCCTTCAATGCGTCGAACGCGTCGCGCATCCGCTTTCGCGCACGGTCAAACGCACCCGCCGTTCCGATCATTCCGGCTCCGCCTGTCGTTGCGCTGTAGATGTCGCCAGCCTGATCTGCCATTTCGCTCAATGGTCCGCCCCCGAGCCTCCCGGACACCTGCGACATTGTGAACGCTCCGCGGCCGCGTGTGGCGCCGAGAGGTACCTCCCGTTGGATTCCTGTGACTCCGTTCTCGCTGAGTTTCTTGAAGTACCTATCGTTGAAAGAGCCACGGTTGAGCTTTGGTTTCGGGCCTTGTTTACCAGCTTTCTCCCAGGCCTTCACAGCGTCTTTGTGCTTATTCCATTCGGCACACCAGGGCTTCGCTGCCTGCTTCCATGCCTTGCACTCAGGCATGTCCTCCGTGGCATTGACGACCATGCCACCAGCCTGAGCTATTTGTTGCCCGATCGAATTGTCATTTGACACTCGCCGTCACCACCCGTTCGAATTGCCCATGTCCATGGTGCGGATGACGCCGCCACCCTCGGCCTTGACGTCGAATGACGTCATGATGCCGCTGCACATCCCCATGATCTTGTGGCTCATTACGCCCATTGCCACCCCCGGCTGCATGCCATTCGATACCGCAATCTTGCCCTTCTTGGTCCACATTGGTGTGCCCATGACCAGCGTCTTCGTCGTGTAGCCGGGGCCCATCATTGTTGAGACCGCGACGTTCGGGTACGGGATTGGGATGGGTGAAGGTGCTGGAGGCGCCGGAGTGAGACAGATGTCGAGTGGACCCGTGGACATGCACGTGTGCGCCGTCGAGACACTGGCAACCATCTTGTTTGCACTGATGAGAGGCATCGCTTTTGGCTCCGTGGGGTGGGCGCAGTGGACGTCGGGCCCAGGGCTTACCGCTGCACGAGGATACACAGCCTGCGCCGCGTCGGCTACCGTTGTTCCCCGAGCGCCGCCCTCGCCCGCTCGATGCCCCGGAAATAGTCGGGATCGTTGGGGCGAAGCTCCGCGCCGCGCTCGAAGCAGTCAAGGGCCGCTCGGGGATCGGTATCAAGGAGCATCAGGCCCTTGGTGTAGAGGGCTTCGGGCTGATCGGGGTGGCGCAGCAGCAGCCCATGGAGCCGCTCCATTGCCGCCACGGTGTGGCCGCGGGCGCGCTCGATGTTGACGAGGCCGAGCTCGGCGTCTGCGTGGGTGTGATTGGGGGAAAGCTCGAGGGTGCGTCGAAAGGCGTCTTCTGCTTGGCTGAGGTCCTGTGTGCTCCAGGTCCCGGTGGCGACGAGCTCTAGGTACACCTGACCGAGCCAGAAGTGTCCACGCGGGTCGTCGGGATGGGCCTCGACGTGCGCCTGAGCGACGGGGCCCGCGAGGCTGAAAAGGCCCAGGGAACTGAGCCAGGGCACCCAGCGCAAGAGCTCGGCGTCTCCGGGGATGGTTTGGAGGGCTTCGCTCAAGACGGCGAAGGCTTCCTCGGGTTCGTCGAAATCCCGATGAGCGGCAATGGCGCGCAACAGGGCATCACGGGTGAATGCTGCGCGTTGTTCCAGGCTGAGCGCGACGACCGGAACGTAGCCGTGGGCGCGGGACCAAAACCAAAGGCTGGGCCTGCCCTCTTGATCGGGTCTGACTCGCGCGACCAGGTCGCGGCCTATGCTCGACAAGAATGCATGATGCTCCACGAGTTCCAACGTGGCCGTGTGCCCGCAGGCGCTGCACGAGGGGAGCTCGGTTTGTCGATAGGCGGTCATGGCCGCACGCAGCGTGCCTTCGTGGAACTCCTCGACGCTTCGGTAGCTGATGAGCGGCAGCCCCATGGGGGCGGCCCCCGGGACACTCGCCTTGCAGCGCTGGCAACGCCAATGCGACAACACCAAATCGTACGTGTAAATGCCGTGCTGCTCGAGCTGCTCGGCGCGAAATTCGAGGGGGGAGATGCCGGCAGAGAGCTCGAGGGGGTGCATCGCTCGGACAGGACTATAGGCTCGGCGGGGATTTCTTGCTAGCCTGCGCCCGCTGGTCGTCCCGGCAGCAGGGTCATGAACGTTTCGAACGATACTGAGGGCAAGTGCGAAACCGTCATTGCGGCGGACAAGGATGGGCGCCAATACGTCGTGCCGATTCTGAAGTACACCTTCGAGGTTGGCCTGGGCGGCGCAGTCACGCTGGCCGAGAAGCAGTCCGAGATCGATCTCGTTGACACGTACAATGGGGGCGAGCCGGCAACGAGCAGTATTCGGCGACCGTCACAGCTGTTCGAGAGCAAGCCCGGGACGGACGTGGTGCTCATTGCCGACGCTCATCCGCCACCAGGACGTGAAGTCACGCAGATGGACGTCATGTTGAAGATGGGTACGATCCAGAAGATCGTGCGCGTCTACGGCTTTCGTGTGTGGCAGCTCTCGGCGTCTGGTGGGCTCACCGCTGGTCCCGCGATGCCCATCCGCAAACCCATTCCGCTCATTTATGAGCTCGCCTGGGGTGGTCAAGACTTGAGCGAGCCTCAGAAGCCGGTGGGCGAACCCCGCAATTTCGCCGGTCGCGGGGTGAGTCGTGAGCCGAGAGCACTCGTCGGGCAGCCCGCGGCTCAGCTCGAGGACCCGAATCATCCCATCGGCAGTCGTGGGGCGACCCCTGCGGCGTTTGGACCCATACATCGGCATTGGCAACCGCGAGCCAGCTACGCAGGCACCTACGACAATGTTTGGATGGACGCGCGTATGCCGCTATTGCCTGAGGACTTCGACAACCGGTTTCACATTTGTGTTCCCGAGGACCAGTGGTCCCAGGTCCCCTTGCGCGGTGACGAGCCGATTGAGATCCTCGGGGTGACTCCCGATGGGCCGTTGTGTTGCCAACTGCCACGCATGGCACCGGGCTTTTCGAGTGTCTTGCAGGGCCAGCGTCAAGAACACCGCACCCATCTCGACACGGTGCTCATCAACGCAGTCGAGCGCAAGGTGGAGCTGACGTGGCGCGCGGCCATCCGGATGCCGAAGAAGCTCGAAATGCTCGAACGCCTGCTCGTCTTCGAGAAGGAGATCCTATGACCCCGGCTCCGATTCCGAGGGGCGACGTCATCATTGGTGGGGTGGGGGCCCGCACGAGCATCGGACTCAACGCGCTCCAGACGACGATGGGAATTCGTGCGGAAATGTTTCGGCCCGTCGAAACCGAGTTCGTCGATCCAAAGGGCGAACTCGTGGGGATGTGTTGCGTCGGCATGCTCGACTCGGAGCTGCGCGGCGCGGAACGTCTGATTGCGATGGCTCGTCGCCCGATGCAAGAGGCGGCTTTCGGTTGGCTCCGTGCGGAGAATGCCAAGCGGGGTTCTGTGGGGCCCATCCCCTTGGTCATCGCGGTGCCGGAAGGCATCGTCGAGGTCTCGCTCGCCCGCGGGCAGAGCCGCTTTCTCGAAGCCATTGATGCCGCTCTGCCCGGACTCATCGATCCGAGTCGCAGCGTCGAGGTCATCGGCGGACGCGCGTCGGGTGTCGTAGCGTTTCAGAAGGCAATCGAGATGTTGGACGGAGGCACCGCTGCCGTCCTGGTTGGCGGGGTCGACAGTTATTACGATGCCGAGCGACTCGACGCATTGGCGGAAGATTTCCGTTTGCATGGGCTGGAGACAGAAAACGGGATGTGCCCCGGGGAAGCGGCGGCGTTCGTGCTGTTGACCAAACGCGGAAGAAACTCGGCGCTCACGCAGTACGCGAGCATCTTGGGGCACGCGACCGAACTCGAACCGCGGCCCTTCGGCAGCGATGAACCCTGCCACGGACTGGGCATGACCTTGGCGCTTCGCAAGGCTTGTGCCGCTGTCGGCAATGTGCGCCGCATCGGGTGGCAGATCACCGACGTCATGGATGAGCGACATCGCGTGGATGAATGGGAGTACGCACGGGCTCGGACATTTGCGCTATTCACACAAGACGTGCTACACGAGCAACCGCTCGTGATTGTTGGCGATGTTGGGGCGGCCACAACG
Source organism: uncultured Polyangiaceae bacterium (assembly GCA_964648165.1). Lineage (GTDB taxonomy): Bacteria > Myxococcota_A > Polyangia > Polyangiales > Polyangiaceae > FEN-1139. The sequence goes on from CAZYKT010000050.1 coordinate 21,678, forward strand.
GCACTGTGTGCTGTCGAGGCATCCGTCCGTTGGCACACCGGCTGCGGATTGAGTGATGTGGCCGTCATCGCGGTGCATTCCGACGGCCCAGAACGAGGAGCGATGCTTCTGACAACCGAGGCCACGTGAGTCGGTTAGTTGGTGGCGACGGTTCGCACCGTCGCATGCTCACGGGGTGTCTGGGTGGCAGCCTGCTGCTGCTTGGGGGCGGATGCGACGCGCGACATTCACCGACGAACCAGGACGGCGCGACGACGACCCAGACCCTGAAGGCCGAGGTCAAGCAACTCAAGGCGGAGCTGCAGAAAGGCACCGCTCGTAACCTGGCTCTGCAATCATTGATTGTGGGCCAAGAGCCTCGAGCAGCGCACGAAGCCATGGCACTCGCGCTTCGGGCCTTCGCGGGCTCCGATTCCGTCATGAGCGACGCCTTGTTAACTCCTGTTGGCCCGAACCTCGGGAGGCTGTCGACGAGCTTCGACCAGCTTTCCGGGCACAGCGAGGCCGTCAGCTGCGCCGCCTTTTCGCCCGATGGGAAGCGAATCGCCACCGCCTCCGTCGACCATACGGCGCGGATCTGGGAAGCCTCGTCGGGGAAGCCACTCTCGACGCTGGTCGGTCACGACCGCGACGTGACCAGCGTGGCGTTCTCACCGGATGGTCAGCAGCTCTTGACGGCATCCAACGACCATACGGCGCGCCTGTGGGACGCCGGTTCCGGCAAACAGCTCTTCACTCTCACGGGGCATTCGGATCGCCTGACGGTGGCAGCCTTCTCTCCGGACGGCCAACACCTCTTGACCGCTGCTTGGGACCAAACGCTTCGCCTTTGGAACCGCCATGATGGAAGGCAAGTCGGCCTGCTCAAGGGCGCGACGGGCAAGATCGAGCGGGCGGAGTTCTCCCCGGATGGCAGACGAGTGGTCGCAGCGGCTTACGATAAGATCGGTCGAGTCTGGGATGTCGCGTCGGAAGAGCTCGTGTTCCGACTGGAGGGCCACACCGAGCCGTTGAAGGATGCCAAGTTCTCGCCGGACGGGAAATGGATCGTCACCACGGCTTACGACGCGACGGCTCGACTCTGGGACGGTTCGTCGGGCAAGCTGGTCAAGAAGCTGGACGGCTACGGGGGTTCGGGCGAGTCTTTTGCGTTCTCACCGGACGGGCAGAGGCTGGCTTCCGACTGCGAGGGACAGAAGATCTGCATCTGGGAAGTCCCTTCGGCGAACCTGCGCCTCACGATCGAGGGGAACCAAGGGTCGGTAAAGGATCTGAGACACTCCCCGGACGGAAAGCTGCTGGCAGCGCTGTCCAAGAATACCATGCTCCTTTGGGCTACCGAGACGGGACAACTGCTCGGACGGTTCGAGGGTCATGTCCAGCCGATCGCCGGCCTTGCCTTCTCACCCGATGGCCGCCAGATCTTGACCGCCTCCGAAGACAAAACGGCGCGCCTCTGGGACACTTCGGGGAGCCTACCCCAATCGAGGCTCACGTTACAGGTGGGCGAGGTGGTTCGTGTCGCCTTCTCCCCGGATGGTCGCTGGATAGTCACGGCATCCGACGACAAATCACCGACCATTTTCGATGCGGCCACCGGTCGATGGAAGAAGACCCTCATCGGTCATAGCGGGAGGATGAGCGACGTCGCCGTATCCCCCGACAGCCAACGCATCTTCACCGCCTCTTGGGACGGCACGGCCAAGATCTGGGACGCTGAATCGGGCAAGCTGCTTTCCAGCCTGGGAGGGCATCCGAGTCAGGTGACTCGCCTCGCGGTCTCTCCTGATGGAAGGACTTTGGCGACCCTGTCCACCGACCCGGTGGCACGAATCTGGGATGCCAAGGAGGGCCGGTTGGTCCGAACGCTTGCCGGGCATTCGAACCTGGTCAACCGCCTGGCTTTCTCGGGGGACGGTGAGCGAGCCGTCACCTGCTCCGTGGACCGAACCGCGAAGGTTTGGGACGTCGGATCTGGTGCGGTGCTGTGGAGCCTGGAGGGTCACCAGGAGAACGTGTTCGATGCTGCCTTCTCACCGGACGGCCAGCATGTGGCAACGGCCTCTGCAGACGCAACGGCCCGCCTGTGGGATGCCAAAACGGGCCGTCTCCTCAAGATCTTCAAAGGTCACACCAACGCGGTGTCCCGTGTCTTCTTCGCCTCTGCCGGAACCCACGTGGTGACCCTCTCCTGGGACGGCACGATCCGGATCTGGGACACCAATTCGGGGGCCATGCTGACTAGGCTCGAAGGCCATCAAAATGCCGTCGTGCAGGCGGAAGTCTCACCGGATGGCAAACGACTGCTCAGCGGATCCCTGGACAACACGGCACGGCTCTGGGAGCTCGAGAGTGGCCTCCCCCTCGGCAAGCTCGAAGGTCACAGCGGTTGGATCACGGATGTCACTTTCTCACCGGATGGGAACCGGATCCTGACTGCCTCCCACGATGGCACGGCTCGCCTGTGGCCTGCCAACTACCTGGAAGGGCTTCGCTGGGCTTGCCGTTTCGTCGAGGGTGCGCACTGGCCGTTGCCCAAGGGCACCCAGGAACTGCCGGGGATATGCAGCAAGGTTCGGACGCAAAGACCTTCGCCCTGAGGCTCGAGCTAGAAGCCAGAATGCGTGGAGCTCCGCCGATGTGGACCCGGGGGGAGTGACGGGCCGGGTTGCGCTCCACCGGAGGTTTTTCTTCGGTTCCTTGGTGCCTACTGGATTATCGACCTCGGCTCGGACTATGAGTACGCCGTGGTCGGCCATTCGAGTCACCCTTGCCCCGAAGCGGGTGCCCCCAGAACGATTCCCAGGCATTTGGTTTTCATTCCGCAGTCACGTCCAACCTGAAGGACGACAGGAGCAAGAACAGTGCTGAACCAAGCTCTCCAGAACGGCTTCAACGACCAGATCCACGAGGAGCTCTACTCCTCTTACCTCTACCTCGCGATGGCGGCTCACTTCGAGTCCGTCAGCCTTCCGGGTTTCGCATCGTGGATGAAGAAGCAGGCCGACGAGGAGCGCAGCCACGCGATGCGCCTGTGGGAGCACGTGTACGACCGAGGTGGCAAGGTGGAGCTCAAAGCGATCGAGCAGCCCCCGACTGGGTTCGGCAAGCCGCTCGAGGTGTTTCGGCAGGTTCTCGCGCACGAGCAGAAGATCACGGCCTCCATCAACTCGCTGTACGCGCTGGCCACCCAGGAGGGCGATGTGGCGGCTCAGATATGGCTACAATGGTTCGTTACCGAACAGGTGGAGGAGGAGAAGCACGTGACCGACCTGATCGAACAACTCGAGATGTCCAAGGATCACGGGTTTGCCGCCCTGTTCATGGACCAGCACGTGCTCGGACAGAGAAAGTAGCCGCGGTTGACTGGTGGGGCATGACAATTCTGACACCGTGACCGGTGCCCCGGCGCCGCTGGCGCGGATCGCCTCGGTTGCCCCCGAGGTCACCGTTTCTGCGACGAACCAACCAGAATGGGGATACGATACCAGGTGGAAAGAACCGCGCAGAACCCCAGGAGTTTTGCGGTCGGCCCCAAGCCCCCGGTTTTCGGCGCGCGGTCGTCATCACCGAAGCGACCTCGGCATGCTATACCCGACACAGCCCGCGCCGGACCGTATTGTCGGGAGCCCGCCTTTTTGTGCCGCCATGGGTCCGTGGGAACAATGAGAGGATTGGGTCAATGAACCACGTACGACTTTCCATCAGCACCGTTTCAATCGCGTTACTAGTCGCGGCCTGCAGCTCAGAGGATGCGACCAACTCAGAACAGGCCGGTGCCGCGAACAGCAGTGGCGGCCTCGCCGGAGTCGCGGGCGTGACCAACGCTGGCGGAGCGGCTCCATTGGGCGGCGCAACGAACGGTGGCTCGGCGGGTGCACCGCGGGGCGGCAGTGCGGGAACCCCGGGAGCTGGTGGCACTGGCATGGGTGGCACTGGCATGGGTGGCACTGGCATGGGTGGCACTGGCATGGGTGGCATTGGTATGGGTGGCATTGGTATGGGTGGTATCGGCGTCGGCGGAGCTGGTGTCCTTGGCGGAGCACCGCCCGTTGGCGGCGCACCGCCCGCTGGTGGAGGTCCGGGAGCAGGCGGCGATCCGGCTGCTGGTGGCGATCCGGGCTTAGGTGGAGGTCCGGGAGCGGGCGGCGATCCGGCTGCTGGTGGCGATCCGGGCTTAGTCGGTGGAGGTCCGGGTGCCGGTGGCGATTCCGGCGCGGCTGGCCAGGGTACCGCTGGTGATCCGGGAGTGGGTGGCCAGGGTGCCGGTGGCGCCCCCCCTGACGCTCTGACCGTGCAGCTCCAAGAGGTCCGACAGATCATCCGGGGTTTCGGTGTCAACGCGACCATCATGGACACCTCGAAGTCGATGCCATGGGATAAGCTCTTCGGTCTCGAAGGCCCTGACGCGCTCGGTCTGTCCATCCTGCGGATAGGAATGGACGAAAATGGCGGTCATCGGAGCGTTCCAAGTAGTTGGACAACCGCGAGAGACACCTACCACGCCAGAGTCATCGGGTCGTGCTGGAGCGCTCCTGGAGACTGGAAGGATAACGGTAAGACGACGGCGGGTGGGCACCTGCTGCCGGATCGCTATGATGACTGGGCGACAATGATCGCCGACTACGCGGATAGCAACGGCCTTTACGCAATGGGGATCGGGAATGAGACCGATTTTGCCTCGTGTGCGACGAATCCAACCGGAAGCGAGAAGGCGTGTAGTGCTCCGCTCACGGACCAATACGAATCAATGGTCTACACCGGCAAGGAGTTGGCCGACTTCGCCGCGGTAGCCGGGCCAATTTTCGACGAACGGGCTCCCAACACCCTGATGATGGCGCCCGAAGCATCGATTTGGCTCCACGTGTGGAGCAATCTATCACCGACCAACAAGGCCAACGGCGGCTATGACAGCTCCGATCCGCTGGGGTGTGGCTGCTTCTCGAATGACATCGACGATACCGCGGCAGAGGCCAACTGTAATTCGAAGTGCACTGATGAGGGGAAAGGGGGCTATGACTATGGTCACCGGCTGTGGGAGAACCAAGACGCGTGGAACGGCGTCGACATCATCGGTTTGCACGAATACGAATCGCAGAAGGCATATAAGTGGCCAGCTGATGTCAACGGCGGGGTGAGAGACAAGGAAGTCTGGCAGACCGAGATGTCCGGCGTGATGCACTGGCCGGAACAGGGTCCCTCGACCGACATCAACAACGGTGTCGCCGTTGGACGGTGGATTCACTCGGCCTTGACGGTGGGTGAGGCTTCAGCCTGGCTCTACTGGTGGTACGAAGCCTATTACCAGAACGACAACGAAGGTCTGGGCCTGACCAAGGGGGGCAACACCCTTGCCAAGCGCTACTACGTGATGGGCAACTTCAGCAGGTTCATCCGCCCCGATGTCTTCCATGCGGTGCAGGTGGCTGGCCCCTCCCCAGCCGACGTCATGGTTTCGGCCTACAAGGGCGACAATGACGAGGTCATCATCGTGGCGATCAACGAATCGGGCCAGGCTGTCGACGTCCCGATTCTCATCACGGGTGGAACGGTGCCAGCCTCGATGGCGACCCACGTGACCTCAGACAGTCAGAACCTGGTAGCGGGTGACTCGGTCCAAGTAGCGGACGGAGTGCTCGCTGCGTCTCTTCCCGGTAAGAGTGTGACGACGTTCGTGAGCGAATAGCCTCGAGCATTCCTTGGGCAAATCGTTGACGAACCGAAGGGGCCGCAAGGCCCCTTCGGTGTTTGGCGCGTCGTGGCCGACCCACGACGCCGGGATGCGAGGAAGCGACCGTTGAGCCTGGGCACTGTGCAGTGACCTCGGTTGGCCTGGACAACTTGCCCCACTCCTGGACGGTTGCCGGGAGTTGGCGCCGGGAGCCCAATCCGGCCAGACTGTCGAGCGATACTGTGCTAGGCTCCGTTAAACAGTCGACGTTGCCTGGATTCGGGGGCTTTTCATGAACCACAAAGCACTCGTTTCGATCTCCAGTGTTGTGCTCGCCTTTCTCGGGGTGACCTGCGGTGGGCGGATGATGTCCGAGAGTGCCGACGACGGGTTGGGTGGACGCGGGGAAGATGAAGGCGACAGTTCCTCCGTCAGGGATCGGCCCCACCGGTCGGGCACGGGGGGCACGAGCGCCACGGGATATGGGGGAGTCGGCTCGTACCCCTCTGGTAGCAACCCAGCTGGCGCGACGGGCTCGACAGGGTGGAGAGGTCCGACGGGTTCGACAGGGTGGACAGGTCCGACGGGTTCGACAGGGTGGACAGGTCCGACGGGCTCGACAGGGTGGACCGGACCGACGGGTTCGACAGGGTGGACAGGTCCGACGGGCTCGACAGGGTGGAGAGGTCCGACAGGTTCGACAGGATGGACAGGTCCGACGGGTTCGACAGGATGGACAGGTCCGACGGGTTCGACAGGATGGACCGGACCGACAGGTTCGACAGGATGGACAGGTCCGACGGGCTCGACAGGGTGGACCGGACCGACGGGCTCGACAGGGTGGACCGGACCGACGGGTTCGACAGGGTGGACCGGACCGACGGGTTCGACAGGGTGGACTGGTCCGACGGGTTCGACAGGGTGGACTGGTCCGACGGGCTCGACAGGGTGGACTGGTCCGACGGGTTCGACAGGGTGGACTGGTCCGACAGGCTCGACAGGGTGGACTGGTCCAACGGGTCCGACAGGTTGGAAAGGTGGGACGGGTCCGACCGGTCGCTGACAAGATCACCAAACCTTTTCGTCGTTCTGGCGTTCCGCTGAGTCCGAAGCCTGTATGGCTCTCGATCTCAGGCCACACCAAGCTCGTGCTGGCCAGAAGCTTGTCACTGAGGCAAGGATCTAGTGCGCCCGACGGTCTCCACGAGCTCACGGATGGCGAGCTGGATTGAGCGCTTGAAGAGCTCCCTGGCGACCGCTGCTGCCTTGGTGCCTTCCGTGTCTGGTCGCTCTCATCCTCGTTCATTCCCGGTCTTGGCGCTCAGTGTGGGAGTCGTGTCCACCTGCGGAGGAAGAGTCACCCCCGAGGACAATCCCGCCGACGCGGCTCGCTTCGGTGGAGCCCCGGCCGAGGCAAGCCATGACGTCAGTCGCGATGCGGGTGCGGCCGGTACCGCAGGGGCCGAAGCTGCCGGTGGCGCGTCAAGGAGTGGGTGGGGAAGCCCGGTGGTGTGCCCGGACGGAGAAATCGTGGCGGTGCGGCGGCCCGCCTGTGGCAATGGGGAGCTTGAGCCACCCGAGGCGTGCGACGATGGCAATGTCGTCGCGGACGACGGATGCAGCAGCCGTTGCCGGATCGAGCTTGGGTACAGTTGCCTTAACCCTGGGTTTGCTTGCACCCGATGCGGCGATTGTGTTCTCGATCGGGACGAGGCGTGTGACGACGGCAATACGGAAAACGGAGATGGGTGTTCCGAGCAGTGCCAGGTGGAGCCAAGGTATCTGTGTGAACCCAACCAGGCCTGCGTCTACGTCGGGATTTGTGGCGACAGCCAGGTGGGCTATCCATACGAACGCTGCGACGACGGGAACACTCTCAGTGCAGATGGGTGTTCCGGAGACTGCCTCGTGGTCGAGCCGGGGTATCTCTGTGCGGAGTCTGGCTTCTCCTGTGAGCGCTACGCCCTGGCACACCCCCATTGTGGAGATGGAATCGTCCAGCCCGAAATGGGCGAGCAGTGTGACGACGGGTTCAACGACGGGCGCGCCCACGGATGCTCCGTGGATTGCCGGGTCCCGTACTGTGGGGACGGCCAGGTTCAGCGGGAATGGGGTGAAGCCTGTGACGACGGGACCAATGACGGCGCCTATGGAGCCTGTCATCCCGACTGTCGGCTGTCGCTCCCCGTAGCGCCACCCGATTGCTCCGTGCTCAGCCCCTACTGCGGTGACGGCGTGGTGCAAGACGAATACGAGGAGTGCGACCAGGGAGCAGGCAACAGCATCGGGGGAGAATGCAGCCCCGAGTGCGAGCTGGCCAGCGGTGGATACTGCGGTGACGGCATCCTGGACGCGGGCTCCGAGGAATGCGACGACGGCAACTGGACCAGCTGCGAGGGGTGTACGGCGCTGTGTCAGATTGAGTACGGTGGGGAGTCATGAGCGGCGGGGATCGCCAGGTGGCCGCCTTGGGCCCCCGCAAACTCGCTTGCCGACTGGACGCGGGCAATCATTCTGGCAGAGTGTCTTCGACGTGATCACCGCGGACTCGAGATTCCTTGCCTCCTTGTTGGCGGGGTTGTTGTTGTGCTGCGGCTAAGAAAGCAACTGCGGGAAGGACTACCGAATCACCCTGCCCGTCAAGCCGATGGCTCGTGGGTCCCTCAACTCGGAGTTCGATGACTGGAACTCCAACACCGCGGCGGACGAGCTAGGCGCCTCGTTCTGGTTCCTGGATGACGGTGGCCAGCAAGGGGCGTTGGTTCTGGCCCGTGGTGACTCGACCAACGACGATCTGTTCGCCTATCTGGCGCCTGCCGATCCCAACGATGGCAGCTTCGATCTTTTGGCAAATGGGTAAGCTTTCGAGCCTCGTCCGCGAGGTACCCCCGCCGGCATGACCGATCGCCATTTCAAAAGAAGAAGCGAGGTGGTCGCCCTGGCCGCCGCACCTACAGGAGTCCTTCCACCTGGTGCCCAAACCTGGCTTACCAGCCCTTCTGCACCATCCCCGTAGATGTGGTACGCACACTTTCATGCGTCCGACGTCCGCTCGTCTGCTCGATCCGAAAGCGGTCCCGTACTTCCTGTGGGACACGCAGCAGACGGTCGCCGAAGCACATCGCATCCTGGCTGGACCTGCTGGCTCGGAACGCGATGAACTTCTGGTGCGCCTGCTGCGTGAGGCCAACACGCGCGACGTTTGGTTGTTCACGAGCTGGGAGCAGATCGACGAGGCGTGGGTTCGCATCGAGTATCGGCTGGGGCGAGCGCGTCCCGTGTGGGAGCTGCTGAAGGGCCGTCACGAGTATCATGTCCGCGCAGCTTCCTAGGCTCGCGCGGCTGCTGGTGCAGGCTGCGCAAGAAGACCTTCCGACCGTGCGTTTGGTCGGCGGCGCCGGGCTGTCGCTCCTGCTTGGACACCGGTGGTCGGCGGACCTCGACCTGTTCTGCGAGTCGGGAACCGATATTCCCGTGGTCGTGTCGCGACTCGAGGCTCTTTCGACCAGTGAAGGGGCGAGCTTCACGACGATCAGGACCGCTCCCACGTTCCGTCGTTTCGAGGTCGCAGTCTCGGACGAGATGGTACGGATCGACGTGGCGGTCGACACCGCTCCGCTGCTCGATGCAGGCTCCCCGGTCGTCGATGGTATCCGAGTTCTGTCGCTGCGTGACCAGCGCGCCAACAAGATCGTGACGTTGCTCTCGCGGTCAGAGCTCCGTGATCTGGTCGACCTGTTCTTCCTCGAGCAGCGAGGGTGGCCCTTGCTCGACGGGCTCGACGACGCGCTGCAGAAGGACGGTGGGCTCGACCTCGCTTGGCTTGCTTGGGCGATGCGCCAGATAGAGATCCGCCCACTTCCCGGTCTCAGGGCGCCGGTGGATCTCGACGAGCTTCGCCAGTTCAGAGATCGCGTGGCTGACTCCCTGCTCGACCGTGCGGGTTCACTGCCTGGGGGGTAATTCGCGATCCGTACTCGGGGGCGCAGGCCCGCCGCCAATCGGCCGTGCGACGCCCCCACGTTCTTGCTCCCGGTAGAATGACCCGGTTCTGCACGCCCTTTCGCACCATGCCCAAGCGGACCTAGCCAGACAGCGACAGGCGGTGGGGTTGGCTCCCGAGAGCGTTGTCGGAGGGATAGATTCGGTTCGTCGACACCAGAAACGAACGCTCTCACGACTCCAGCATTCCAGTGAGCCCGAAGGTCCACAAAAGGGCATTGTGCAAATCCCGGTTCGTTCGCCGATGTCGATATTCCCCGTTTCTCCTGGCCGTCGCTTGGGGGCTGGACGCGCCTCGAGTTGCACGAAGCGATGGCAGGGATGGACCCCGAACCCCGCACGCTCAAGGCTCGCCAGGATGAGCTCCCACAGCGCCGTCTCTAGCAGCGTCAGGTGCTGGCTCTGCGCGTCCGCCCCGCGTACAAGTCATGCTCAGAGGAACGAACAAGATGATAACGGCGGACCCAAAAGCGGGTCGACCAAGCATCAGTCCCATCCTACTCCGCTGGGTCGCGCGTCCAAGCCCGCTGTAGGAGGCAGCGAGCGCCCGCAGCCGCCAGTCCCTACTCGAACAACTCCTGGGCGACAAATATCGTCGCAGCGCGACGGGTGTAGCCTTCGAGCGACAAAGTGTCGTCGCATCGGGCGACAAGGACGGTGCGTACGAGGTCCGCGTATGGCACGACGAGGAGCCCCACCACCACCCACGCACGCCCTCGCAGTTCGGGATGTCCACGCTCGGGTAAGAACCTCGGGACCTCTTGCGTTCCGTGCACCGTTGGGTAAAGTATGGTTCTGGACTCTCTGGACGTGAGGGATCTGGTGCGCAAAAGTCTGCTGCGAGTCTCTGCTGCAATAGTTGCGTCTGCGGTGGCTGTCGCCTGCGGTGAGGGACCCAATTCATCTGGAACGAACAAGGGGAACTCCGGAGCCGGCGGCCCGGGCGCCGTTGTCGGCGACGCTGGGTCCGATCCCGACGCCGCTCCACCGCCGAAGGGCGTAGCGCAAGTGGACATCCGGATCTCCCCCGAAGCGATGGCCCGCCTCGATGCCGATCCGTTTCATGCGCCTGACGAAACGGGCGATGTGGTGATAGATGGCCAGGCCTATTCCGGAGTGGACGTGAACTACCGGGGTGCTTGGACGCTGTTGGAGGTCGACTCCCTTGGCCTTCGTAACTGGAAGGTGAAGTTCCACAAGACCCAGCCCTACAGGAACCGCAGGGAGTGGAACTTCAACTACGAGCCTGATTTCAAGCAGAGACTAGCGCTGGAGCTAATGGGGGCGAACGGGGTCAAGGTATCCTCTGCGGAGCACGTCATCGTGTCCCTGAACGGAGCGTATCAGGGGGTGTACCTGCAGTACGAAGATCCCGACAACTATGATTGGCTGCTGGAGCAGTTCGGTGATGGGACCGGTGACCTTTACAAGGCCGCCAACTATACCCCTGGTGACACCACGAAGATCTACGCCACCATGGAGCGAGTCGATCCGCAGGATCCGAAGTTGAGCCAGTACTACGAGAAGAAGACCAACCACGACACCGTGCCGCTCGACTATACGTCCTTGTTTGCGTTTTTGGATGGTCTGAACGGCGTAACCGACAGCGAGTTTCCGCAGTGGCTCGAGACCAATTTCGACGTGGCTGGTTTCATCAGGTACCTGGTCGTCGCCAACTTCATCTCCCACTGGGATTCCCTCCCCGTGAGACCAAAGAACTTCTGGCTCTACCAGAACAGGTTCGCGCAGAACATGGTGTATATTCCCTGGGACATGAACGAGGTGCTTCTGGATCAGGATCCTGCGGTCGACGATGGTTACAATCAGATGGGGATCCATTGCCCCATTTTCTTCAATATGCCGAGTGGGGACTATCACCCCATGAGCAATCAGGAATCGACGGCAAGGCCTCTAACCGACAGGATGATGGGGTTTTCACAGTACCGGGACGCCTATGTGGCAAACTACCGGGAGGCCTTGGCTACGGTGTTCGTCCCAACCGAACTGCAGCGGCATGTCGACGAGCTCCTCGCGTACATCCGCGATTCAGCATCTTCCAGTGACCTGCAACAACTGGAAGCCTCGGCAGACGCGACCAGACGTTACCTCGCCGACCGGTACCAAGCCGTGGTCGAGGAACTGGGTGGGTATTGAGGTCGGTCCTGCGAAGCCTCCGAAAGCCGTCGGTGCCGAATCTGCATCCACGCCAGGCCGGTACGGTTGTTATCGCGTCCAGGCGCTCACCTTCACTCATCACCAGCTCATCAGCGCTCAGCATGTTCCCAGGGGTGCTCCTTCTGGTCGTGGCACCCGCCTGCACCACAAGCGCCAGCCAAGGGGTTTTGCCCGGGAGATCGCCAATGGACGCGCCTTCGAAGCGGCACGATCCGTGCGTGGAGATCTCCCGAGAACCACCCCTGGGTGAGGCTTCGGTCCTCAGGGTGCGGGCTGGCGATTACCTGGCTGGCGTCGATGGCGTCGAATGGGGCAGCGGCTACCGGAGCGAGGGACCGGTCGTTGAGTACGTGACCGACGACCGGCGGCTTCGCTTCGTGCCCCTGCTTTGGTCAGGCAACGGCGCTGGCGTTCTGGTCTTGCGCGCCACGGAAACGGGATTCTGCGTGGTCAACGCCTGGTCCCTCCAATTCGGCGGTAATGGTCTGGACATCTCGCTCGCCCCAAAGGTGCAAGAGCGATCCGATGGTGCCCTCCTGTTGCACATCGACCTCGTTGGCCACCTGCGCGGCTACCGTCCCAATCCCGAGGAGCCAGAGAGCTACGTTGAGCCGGACCAGCAACAGATGGAGCTTTGGCTCGCGACCGATGGTCGCCGAGCCTGGGTGGAGCGAGAGCGATAATCAGTCCGGTCTCAGGGAGGCTTGCCGGCTGCGAACGGGACACGGACGATGCTGCCGGAGTGCCCGATGTCACCGGAGCAGCGCAGCGCCGGACGCACCCCTTTCTTTTCCGCGTGGAATGCGTCCAGCACGGCGCTGCAGCGCGCCTTCGAGCTGCAGCGAATCGCCACTGCATCGCGGTTCACCTCGTCTCGAACGAAACTCTTGGCGCCGTAGAAGTACACGCGTAATAGACACACATCGCCATCGCGTTTCGGCATAACCCCCGAACACTCGGTGATCCCCGTGTCGCTGATCAATGCTCGGCGAGCGATACCCAGTGCGGTACGGAGCCCCGCACTGCCGGAGCGGCCCACCGCGAGCACCGACCAGGCCAATGGGCAATCGGGATCAAGGGTTGCCATGGGTCGCTGCGCGGAAGCGGACCCACCCGAGCCTTTACCCGGGCTTGCATCCGGATGGACTCTGGACTCGCCCGGCGCTCGGACGGGCCCGCCCGGCGCGGTGGGCAATGCGGAGGCGGCAGCATCTTCCCGGCCCTCGGGCGAACCGTTGGGTGCGCCCGGATTCGCTCGACACCCCATCAACAACACTGCAACGCAACCTCGTGCCAGGGCGCGCCACCGGCCGCCTTGGATCGCTTCGCGCGTGCGCCGCACTGCCGGACCGAGCTCGTCGGAGCCGGCGGGCACGAACCCCGTTGGCGACGGGTCGCTCGCTCGTGTGCTCAGCCGTGTTCGTTTCGTGCCAGCGCCTATACCGGCAGTGTGAGCCCGAGACAAGCAAAGACGAGCATCCCAGGCTAACTTTGCTCCACCTCGCTGTCCGCAGGGAAAGTCTGGACGTACCAGTCGCCTTGAGCCGGCCGCGCCCCCTGTTCCAAGCCAGCAAGGCGAAGCCCGAGCGATGGAGTCGTCAGGAGACGGGCCAGAGGCTACATTCCGAATCGCGGTGCCCACCCCGTCTTGCCCACGTGATCCCAGGGATGCCTGCTTGCTGCGCCCCAGCCTGGGGCGCAACACCTGGACTCGTCCATGCTGGATGGTTCTTGTCTGTGTCGGCGCAGTAGACTGCCACCGACCCCCGATCATACCCCGACAGGGGCCAGTGGTTCTCGCGTCCGCGCCGAAGTTCGAAGCTCCGGCGCCGCCTGACGTTTGCGACGCGAAGCACCCGACGCTCTGTTGGAAACAGGGTCTCTCGCTGCCTCCCATGAGCGACGAGGCCATCCTCGCCTTCGACATGGGCTGCAGGGAAGGGGACACCGAGGGTTGCCACTACAGGAACGTGTCGAGATGGGGCTACCGGTCCTGCTCCTCGTGCCGGTCGATGACGGAACTGGACATGGGAAGGAAGGTCCTTCGCGGCTTCAACGGAGAAGACCGCGATGTGGCTCGCGAGCTCTGCGGCCGAGGCTGGGCCAATGTCTGCTGGGAGATCTTCGCTGAGTCCGAGCGCTTCTCCACGATTGGGTCCTGGTTCGAGTCGAAGCTCGACCCTCGCATCCTGACGGTCGTCTCCGAGACACCCCTCGAGATCGTGTCCTCTGAGCCGACCCTGGAGGCGACTGCTTACCGTGGGGCGAAGGTCCTGGTGATGAATGTCGAGAACGGGTTGGCACGAGTGGTGCTCACCACGGTTGGACGTGCCCATGCCTCGAATCCGGCCCCGTCGCTGGACGCCACCAACCAACTCGCGCCACCCCTGGTCGCGACGATGCCCGCGGAGCTTCTCTCGGTGGACGAGTTACATCTGGAGGTTCCGCCGCGCGCGGGACGTATGGCTCGGGATGTGTCACGGGGTCTTTCGGCCTACCCCAGGGGTCCCGTTCTCGGAACGACCCTGTGTGGTGAGCTCCGTGTACTGGACAAGGTCTCGGCCGCCGACAGCAACGCCCAACAGCTCTCCCAGACCATCGACGGCATCGAGATCCGGGGCTGGACAACGGATCCAGTCACCCACACCTGGGAAGAGAACACCTGCCGCCCCTTCCTGCCCCACTGGGAGTGTGGGGGTGATGGCATGTGCCAGGCCATTGACTGGAAGACCCGACCGCTCCCCACGGGCGTGCAGCGGTTCACGATAGACACCCGGTCAAGATCTCAGCAACTCCTCGAGTTCGATCATTCCTTTTACCTCGTCACCCTCACCAAGGATGCCATTGGGACGCGTTGCCTGCGCTACACGATGATTCGCTCCCGTCTCATTTCGGACAGCTTCGAGGTCGTTGAACCGACCGGCAAGGTGACACTCCAGGAAGAGCACGAGCCGTGGCTCGTCGATGTGACGAGGTTCCGGGCGCCCATCGCGATCCCCGATGACCCGTCCCCGAGCTGGGGAAGCAACCTCATCGGACCGCCGGGGGCCTCCGAGATTCCAATCCGAGGATGGGTCTCGAACCAGGAAGCATCCCACCCCTCGTTTCGTCGACCCAGGTTCGGCTTCGTCATCGTCAAGGTGACGCCCACGGCGATCGTCTTGGCCGAGGACGCGATTCCAGTCGACGGCGAGACCTACGACGAGCTGCTCTATCGTCCCTCCGATGCACTGGTTTTGTACCGCAATCGGGGGGCGTGCGAAGCCGCGCGTGCCAGGCGCCCGCGGCCAAGGCTCCCTGACGCGAAGGCGCGCAACCAGCAAGGGTCCTAGAAAATGCGCCGCTGGCGGACAATCGCAGGTCCCGTCGTTCAGGCCACCAAGTCCATCACGGACAGTCCCCACTGGGCGGGTTTGACAACGTAACTGACATGGGTCACCGAGGTGTGACTGGCGAACCGACCGCTGCCGTCGGTGCAGCGCCGGCGACCTCTAGAATGACTCCAGCCACGCGGCGAGATCCGCCCGCTACCAGATTGGCTCCAATCAAGCCGCCGGAATCGCTCGTGATGTAGCTTGTCGGAACCAAGGCAAGAGGAGCCTCGTTCGGCGGCCAGTCTTCGATTCGATTCCTTGCCTCGTTTGCAGACACAAGGTCAACCGGAGTCCAGGTATCCCCCTGCAAGCGGACAACTTCCGCTTTCTCGCTCTTCGTCACGGCCCACAGCGCGCCCCTTCGGTCCATCGAGACCGACCAAATCTCCAGTATTTCCTTGGTGTCGATGCGTTCCCACGAATCCGCTTGCTCCCTCCAAATGGCCGACAGCGTGTTGGTCGACGCAACGATGTAAGCTCCCCGCTTTGCCCCCAACAGGACACGAATCTTTGGGGGATCTGCGAGTCGTCTGCCAGAGCAAGGAGGCGTTACACAGTCGTCTTCAGCCGGTAACACGTTGGAACCCGGGAGGAGCTGAAGCTTTCCTTCGCCTCCGGCTCCATCCCACATTTCGATGGCGAGCATTCCCTTCTGCTCACAGCTTGGCCCCACGGCAAGCACTCGACCATCTACAGCTGCGCTCATGTGCAAAGGCACGAACCTCGTTGCGCACTCAACGCTCGATCCCAAAGCTACCTTCGGCAACTCGGCGTCACCCGTGGCCTGGTTCGTCTCGAATACTCCGCCCTTCAACCTGAGAATTCGCCCTTTGCTCCAAATGGCTGGAGCTTCGTCGAAGCCGTATTCAAACCCGTTCCTGAAGCCCCGAATGAACGTCTCGGGCATGTAGCTCCCGGTCGGCGTTCGAAGGTCGGCCACTCCGTAGAAGTAGCCTCTCCAAACGCCAGTAAGCCACACGATGTCGCCAATGACGATTCCATCAGCCTTGAGAGGTTCGGGCTCGAGATAGTCACCCGTGAAACGGAACACGTCTTCACCGTGGGTTACCAAGACTTCGCTGCCCAACCGGTGAATTCGAAACTGACTCGTATTGCTCCCCCGGCGCTCTGCGAATACCACATTGGCGGTCAGCCGATGCTGTGCGCGATGGGACTGTATCGCCGTCGCGGTCGCGACTGACGCTGCATCCGATCGAGGTTCCACATCGGATTGCACCGCCGAAGCAGAGACTGCAGCCGCAGAAACCTGTTTGGTCGACTTGCTGTGTTGCTCACGGGAACAGCCCAGGGTGCTTAGTGCAAGAGCGATCAATGCGACAGAGTAGCTCTTCATGTACTCTAAAGGATAGCCGAGGTCGGAGGTGACGCCAACATCGTTGTCGCCCTGCTCGACAATGTGGTTCACTTCGAGCATACGCAGCCGCTTGGCACGCTGTTCTGCAGTCAGGTACGGGGCCAGCAGTCGCACCGGATTCCCGACATCCTTGGTGAGAGGATCACTCGGTCCGGTCGGCCTCTCGGCACTGTTCGTGCTGGCGTTCCGCCATCATGGGTTTTGCCCGCTCGACCGCGCTTCGCATGCCGTGCTGGGGTCTGGTCTTCTTGGTCGGTTGCGCGCGGTCACGACCCGAAGCCGAAGCGTCGCGGCTTCCCGTCGTCGTTCTCGTTTCCGCGGCATCCCTTTCGTCACCCGCGTGTCCTCGGTCGCCCTTGCGGGACACGTCACTGCGCGCGCCAAAAACCAAAGAGACGGGCTGCTCGGCAGCTCGGGCGGGCCGAGGTCACAGCTCAGGTCTTGTCCGAGGCCGTTACCCGAGCAAAACAGCTAAGCGGGGCCTCGCCGCGTCTTGACTGGATGCGGAGCGAAACCGCCTGTCTGCCCTCCGATCACCTCGTTCTGGTATCGGAGCGTCGCCTCGCCTGCAAATTGCCGACCGGGCCGTTTGGACTCGTTGAGCTGAGCGAGGGCCGCCTAGTCGCGGGCACCAGTGAGCAAGGCTTCGCCCAGCTGGCAGAGGAGCACCGGCTCTGGGGAGGGACGACACATCCGCCGTTGCCGAATGGAGAGGACCGCCTCACCGTGACGATGGAGGGGCCACGCTATCACCCGTCGAACAACGAGGATGACGACGAGTCTGTGTTTTTCTCGAACCCGACCGACGACGTCGAGGGTGACGGTTCTCCGCGCTCTCGAGCCGCTTTGTCCGAGGACGGTCGCTTCCTCGCGAGTGCGGTGGAGGCGCGAATCAGGGTTTGGCGGATTGCCTCGAGGGAACTCCTCTTCGAGGCCCGAGCTCCGGGGGGTTATGTTGACCGAATCGTGTTCAGTCCTGACGGCAGCGCCCTCGCCGTATCTGCCACACGGCGGATAACGAAACGGGGCGCCTTCGATCTGTACCAAAGCAAGGTGGTCGTGTACGACGCAACCACTGGCCACCGTCGGAGCCAGTTCGACGGGGAAGAACCCTATTCGTGGAGCCCGGGCAGCTCGGGGACACCCATCAACGCGCTCGCGTTCTTCGCCGACAATCGGCGGCTGGCAACAGCGTACGGGGGCAGCGTACGGATTTGGGACACCGTGCGTGGTTGCGAGCTCGAGCGTTACAGCTTCGGTGACGGCACCGAGAATCGCGCGCCTGACATCACCATCTCCCCGGATCAACGCGCCATCCTGGTCAGGGAATACCTTGCTGGCGGCGCCTACGTGCTCTCCCTCGATGGGGGCGGGCGGCAGCTTCTCGGCAATGGCTTCGACGTTTGGTCGTTCTCCCCTGGGGGAGCCTGGCTCTATCAGTCCTACACCTATCCGATCCGCTCGCTCTTCCCTCGTCGGGGAACCGTCTGGACGCCGTTGGTGTTACCATTCGTGCCCTCAGAGGGTGAGGGCGACAATCCGCCACGGCAGGACGCTACGCGGTCGACGGGCACTTTCGTCCTTCCGCGATTGCGTCGTGCGTTCGCCTTTGCTCCACAGGACAACCGGGCACGTACCGGCTCGGGTCGTGGGCTCTCGAGTCGGGGTGTCCCGCTGGAGATACCACTCTCGCGACGGATCCCCCGCTGGCGCTTGACATCGCGGGCTGTGTTCTTGACGAGCAGGCACAACGATTGACCTGTCCGGAACCTGGTGGTTCCAAAAAGGTGCACCTCGTCATCGATCTGAAGAACCCTGCGCGGAGTCGGCGGCTCATCCACCTCGAGGGCCAGCATGCGCGCCTTTCGCCAAGTGGTGCACTCGACGCGAGGCTGAGTCTATTCTGCCGTGTGGGCCCGTGGCTCTTCCCGCTTGCGGCTTGTCCTGAGCTCGTCGAATAGGGGAATTCGGCTGTCGGCTGCCGAACGAGGCAATTGGACACGGCCAGTTGATATAGTCTCTCGATGGCACCCAATCCGCGAAGTGGTCTCATTCACCGACGCTGGTAATGTCGGGTCTGGTGGCCCATGCTTGCCACGCGCAGGCTCATATGCGGCGTTGATGCCATCTGCCGTCGCGACTCCCAAGCCAACGACCACCGGGCAACCACGGCGGTTGACGCCAATGGCTTCATTGTTTTCTTTGCGGCGGCGCCCGGGCCAAATGGGTAACGGGTCGGGACGTGGCGCCGAATGTGGCTCGATTTCGGGGGGTCAATGCAACAATGCGCTAACGGTCCGGGTTGCTGTAAGATCAGCCGAGGCCCGTGCCCGACCCTCCTACCGCAAAGTCTTCGAAACCCGCCGAACCCGAACCGCGTCCACACCTCAAAGCGGGGTCGGTGCTGGCGGAACGCTACCGAATTCTCGATGTTCTCGGAGAGGGCAGCATGGGGACGGTGTACGCTGCCGAACACTTGCAGCTAAAGAAGAAGCTGGCCGTCAAAGTCCTTCACGCCGAATTGCTTCCGGTCAAGAGCCTGGCCATTCGTTTCGAACGCGAGGCGATGGCCACTGCGAAGCTCGATCATCCGAATGTGGCGGCAGCGGTAGATTTCGGACGCATCCCGGACGGTTCGCTCTTTCTCGCCCTCGAGTTCGTGGACGGGCGGAGCTTGCGCAGCGAAATTGCGAAGGGACCAATACCGCTGACGCGAGCCTTGCACGTGGCCAGACAAATCGCATCCGTGCTTGCAGCGGCTCAGCCGCTCGGGATTGTACATCGAGATCTCAAGCCCGAGAACGTGATGCTGGTCAATCGCAGCGAAGATCCCGACTTCGTCAAGGTGCTGGATTTCGGCATCGTGCGGATGATCGAGCCGAACGACGGTCAGGAAAGCAACGTGCTGACCAAGCTAGGGGCGGTATTTGGCACCCCCGAGTACATGGCACCCGAACAGGCATTGGGGCAACGGGTCGACACACGCGCAGATCTCTTCTCGCTCGGCGTATTGCTGTTCGAGATGATTTCAGGCGTGCGCCCCTATGGCTCGGTTGGGGGAGGGCAAACGGCGATCTTGGCACAGCAGATCACGACGACACTTCCCAGATTTTCCGAAGTTGCGCCGCAGCTGAGCATTCCCGAGGCCGTGGAGCGAGTCGTCAATCGGCTGCTATCGAAGGGCGTGGCGGACCGCTATCAACGCGCCAGCGATGTCGTTTCGGTCCTCGACGGCCTCATCGTTGGCACAGACTCGTTGAATACCTCCGGCAACCTGGTTCCGTCGCCGAAAGAGGCCCTTCCGGCGTTCGAGCTGACGACGAAGATCCCTGGCGTGACGGACGCCGACGTCAGCAACGTGGCGGCACACCAGGGGCAGCGTCCGTCGCTGGCAGGGGCCACCGTTCAGCGCATGTTGGTGTCGATACGGGCGAGCCGGGGATCGGAGGGGGTTTTGGGGCGTTCGGCAGCCTGGGCGCGCTCCTTTGGGACGAGCGTGCGCGATTGGATGGCGCGGCGCCTTGGGCCGCGCCTGTCCCGGGTGTCACCACCCGTGATGGTGGCGTTCTGTGTCGGTCTATCCTTGGGTCTCGTCGTGGCCATCGTCGTTTGGATTGTCGCTGCGACGAGGCATGGTGATGCCGTCGATGCAGGTCCGGTAGCCTCCGCTCGTGCGGCAGGCTCAGCATCGAGTATCGGTTCCGTTTCCAATTCAGCGCTGGGTCCGGCAGGCTCCGTGGCTCAAGCGGTGCGACCTGCCGAAGACCCGAACGATCCCGATGTCATGATTGGGTCGATGCAGGGCAAGCTCCAAGAGGGGCGCGACGCCGAGGCGGCGGAGCTGGTGGTGAAGGTTCTGTCCAAGCACCCTGGCCGTCGGTCCGATGCCCGCGTTGCGGAGGCTCTGTACCAGCTCGCCAACTCGACCGAAAAGGGTCCTGGTGACAGCGCATTCGCTCTGCTGCAAGGTACGATGGCCCCCAAGGGCGCTGACATCCTGTACCAATTGTGGCTGGACAAGGCGGTGCGCGAGAGCACGCGCCGCAGAGCAGAAAAATGGTTACGAAGTGAATCTCTGGCCCGCGCGGCGTCTAACGCCTTGGTGGTTGCCGTGCGCTTGCGAACGGCCGAGTCGTGCGAGAAGAAGTACGAGCTGCTCCCATTGGCAGCGAAGGGTGGCAACGCGTTCGCTCTCGCCTATCTGCGAGAACTGGAAACCGACAAGGGCTGTGGCATTGACGGCAAGTCGGACTGCTTCCCGTGCCTGCGCCAAGACGGGCGGCTCAGGAACGCCATCGCGCAGATCGAGTCGCGTATCGCCAAGTAGCCCTTGTTCCGCGCCTCGCGCGCAAAGCAACCCGGTTCGGTATTAGAGCCCCTTTCCATGGAACGGAACACATGTTAATGGGGGCGGGTGTCCTATT
>CAZYKT010000051.1:0-42187 GCA_964648165.1 uncultured Polyangiaceae bacterium
GCCGGACCAACAACAGAATCAAACCCTATCCGGCCAGACTATCGAGCGAGACTGTGCGCAACGGCAAACGCTTCGCGGGCCGTCAGTGAACGAGACTACTTCGCGGATAGGGCGTTCCCTGGTATCCGTCCGGACGCTCCACGCGCCAGCCTGCGGTTTGCCTGACGTTCGCCAACCAGTCGTGGTTACGCCGACCTAGCCAACCGAATCTCGGCTCGATCACCGCCGATCAATGCCGAACAAAAACTGTGCGCTTGGCTGGCAACCGGCCTTGGTGATACCCTGTAGGGATTGGTCAGCTGTTTAGCTTAGTACCTTTCGCCCGCCGCGCTCTTTGGGCTCACGAGTTCCAGGGGACAACAATATGTCAACTCATCGATTCGCCCACGTCGACACGGATTGGCCCCGTTGCAGGCTCGGTTCGACAGGGGCTCGGCTGAGCCTGCTGGTTGGTTTGTGGTTCACTGCGCTTGGATGTGGCTCGGATGACGACACATCGGACGCGGTCGCGGGCTCGGCCGGTCTTGCCGGAGCGGCAACGGCGGGAAGCGACGATGAAGCGGGTGGGCGAGTCGGGCGCGGGGGCAGCCAGGGTTCGAGTGGAGAGGCAGGTTCGGTTGGTGGTCAGGGATCCGGCGGGGCGCAGCAAGGTGGAAGCGCCGGGGAATCGGGAGCACCGGTTGGGGAAGGTGGTAATCAGAGCTTCGGTGGTGAACAGAACCTCGGCGGCGCCGAGGAGACCGGCATTGCCGAATGGACCGATGGTCCCATCCCTTGTCCTTCGGGGCTGCCGCAACGGAACATTGGCAGCGTCGAGGAACTGGAGCAGGCGGCCCGGGGTGAGGGTGCATTCGCCGATGATCCTCCGGCGACCTGCTATCTCATCGCTAACGGTACCTATGCCTCGAGCAACAACGTGCTTTTCTGGGTGCGCGTCGGCGGCGAGGTCGGCTCTCCACGCTACTTCGTCGGCGAGAGCCGGGATGGGGTGATCATCAACGCGCGCGCGACGCTGGAGGTGGATCACGTCGTCATTCAGAACGTCACCTTCGATCTGACGGGCTACGAGAAGGAAGGCTCGTTCAACACCATCTCCCTGGAGGGGACCACGGACACGGTGCTCGATCACCTCACCCTGACCGGAGATTGCCAGACGGGCAGTGCTGGTGGTCACATCGAGCTGAACAACGCGGTCGACACCGTTATCGACTCCTGTATCATCGAGGACTTCGGGAACTGCGCGGACGGCCACCTGGAGCACGGCATCTACGTGGCTTCCGCCCAGAATACCACCATTCGCAATAGCATCATCCGGGGGAATGCCTCGCGAGGTATACAGATCTATACGCAGCAGGGCGAATACGGCACCGTCGACGGAGTGCTCATCGAAGCCAATCGGATCTACCGGAACGGTCACGGCGACTACGAGGACGGAATCGCCATCAACGGCGAAGACGAGGGCACCATCGACAACGTGACGATTCAGAACAATCTCATCTACGAGAATTACTTCTCCGGGCTGCGCTTCGTGGGTGACGCCCTGAGCGGCATCCGAGTCGAGCACAACACCTTCTTCGACAACAGCGTGGGCTCCAGCAACGAGAATCGCTCCGAGGTCAACCTGGATGGCGATGGCAGCGGGGCTGGGACCATCATCACGAAGAACATCTTCGCCGTGGGCTACCAGTTCTTCAATGACTGCTACAGTGCAGCCTCGGCTGGGTTCACAATCGAAGACAATATCGTCTTCGGAACCGGCTCGACCGGTGACTGCATCAGCGGCAGCATCGAGGTCGATCCGGAATTCACCGACGCTGACACGGCTGATCTGCATCCCAACAATCCGGCGGTCGCGGGCTATGGAGCCTATCCCTAGACCCGGGCCGTTTGGTTGATGTGGATCGCGAATGTTGGCGCGGCACCACCCGTTCCCCCCAAGCCATATGATCGAGATGTGTAGAGCAAGCAAGGGTCAAGAGCCGTTCCCAGGGATGAGCCGCAGACGCCAGTTGGCTCCAACGCCGGTCATCCGCCTTGCCGGCTGCCTGGGGTTGCTGCTGGCTCTCACCCAATGCGGCGACGATACCTCGTCGTCCTCCGACTGTGCACCCGGCGAACCGGGGTGCAGCACGGCGGGAGCGGTCGACGCTCTCGGAGGGATGGCTGGAACGACCTCCGCGGGCGGTGCGAGTTCCGGTGGCGGTGCCGCAAGCGCAGGCCAGGGGGGGCTGGCGGGCGCCGCGGGTACGGCGAGCAACACGGGGGGAGGGGGAGCGGGTGTTGACGCGGCGGGGGTGCCCTTGGCGTCACCGGGCGACGAGACAACGGTCCACGGCGAGTATCTGAATCTGGGCGACCTTCGTCTGCTCAATAACCGCTGGGGCTCGGAGCAGCGCGGCTGTGACACGGGGTTGCGGATTTACGTTGCCGCCGACCGCACCCTGGGATGGGACTTCAATCGCGGCGCCTGCGGCGGAGAGGGTGAGCAACCGGACTACCCGGAGATCGAGTTCGGGATCCACCCCTTCGGGATCGGCGACGAATTGGAGACCTCCCCGCCGTTCTCGTCCACCACGTTGCTACCCCTGCAGATTCGCAACATCCAAAGTGCCAGTGTCGCGGTGGACAATCTGCGCATCAATCTGCAGAGCGCCGAGTCCTGGAACTTGAATTTCGAGATGTGGCTCAGCCAGCGTAACCCTTTGACCTCTCCCGATCCGGGGGTCTACGCAGAGCTCATCACGTTCTGGGGTTGGCAAGACGGCCGCTGGCCCTGTGATACCAGTGGGAACGTCGACTCGGGCGGCCAGAGCTACCGGTTGTGTCATCAGTCGGATACCTGGGCTGACGGTCAGTGGCGCTACTTCCAGTTCTGGGTGGATGGTGGTCCCAAGAGCAGCTTCTCTGGCACGCTCGACGTCAAGGCGTTTTTGGATTGGCTGGTCAACGACTGGGGCTACTCACGGGATCTGTGGGTGACCCGATTCGAAGTGGGCAGCGAGATCGACGACAACACCAGGGGGACCGTCACCCTGGACGACGTGACCTTCGAGGTCAACGGAACTTCCCGGTCGGTTCAGCTTGCCGCGCCGTGACCACTCACCGCCGCCAGAAGCCGCCACCGCCCTCACTCGTGCTTGGGGGCCCCCGCCGCCTCGTCGGGTGTCTCACTCTCGGGACTGCAGGCGGCCGCAACCGCTCCTGCCACCAGAACGCCGCTGAAGCGAAGAGGAGCAGTCGCCCGGAGCGGGCCGGCCCCCAGGCGGGACTGGCGAGGGGCGGCTGGCCCGAGAACGGTTGTAGGGTAACCTCACCAGGAAGGGAGTCGTCCGATGGAGCTGCTCTGGTTCTTGATGATTGGTGTCGTTGCGGGTTGGTTGGCAGGAAAGCTTTCTCGGGGCACGGGCTTCGGTCTGGTGGGAAACCTCTTGCTCGGCATCGTGGGCGCCGTGGTGGGCGGCTTCTTCTCCAGCCTGGTGGGGCTCAATGCCGTTGGGACGATCGGCAGGATCATCGTGGCGACGGTCGGAGCCTTGTTGCTCGTCTTCCTGGTGAATCTCATCAAGAAGAAGTAGGTGGGCGGACCGGGTATGGCTGTCCAAGCCGGCCCCGCCCTGTTCCACCTGGCATCTGCGCCAGCCGTCGTCATTCGCAGAACCGGTCCGATGCTGGATGTCGGGAGCATCGTGGCATCCCGCTGCTGGCGCGAATGGCTCGACCGCGCAGGCCTTACGCCTACTGCGCGTCTTGGATCGCCACGGCGACGTTCTTGCGGATCCCATCCATGAGCTCCGCGTCGGTGGTCCAGTAAAAGCCGCTGATGGGCGGGGCGCAGCCACTCCACTCGCAGCCGTGGAACTGGCCGTAGACCTGGCTCACCTGTTCTCGGGCGTAATCACCCAATCCCAACTGATCCGCCAGGTCGAAGAGTGCCCAGTCCTGAAGCCCAGTGCGGATCATCTTCAGGCGATAGGAGGGGATGGCCCCGTCGAGCGCCACGTCCTCTGGTGAACCATGGGGGGCGTTTTCGCCGTCGTGGTTACCGGGATACAAAAGGACCCCGTCGCCGGTCTTGTCGAAGGCCTCGTGATTGGTGCCCCAGGGATCGTCCAGGTCCCATGCGTTGACCGCCCAGAACAGAAAGCCCGATGCCCGTTCGAACCAGGAGCCCCACATCAACATCTGCGGCTCGGCGCCGTCCAGGGTGTTGGTCCCGAAGGTGGGGCTGGGCGGCACCACGCTGCAACTCTCGTAGAACCAGATCCGGATCCCTTGCTCGAACAGCTCGTCTACGGAAAAGCGACCGTAGGCGTCGACGTGGGAGTCCACGGTGTTTTCGTCCTCGGTGAAGGAGAAGTAGGGGGGATTGATGTCGTAGATCCCGACCGCCGGATTGAGCAGATCGGCGTACTCGAAGCGGGGGGTGGTGGTCAGCACGATGTGGTCCTTCCAGCTCGGATCGCCGGCCTGCAGCCACGATGAGTGTCGGGCGATGTCCGGATAGGCGCTCTCGGGAGGCTCGTCCAGGGCGTAGATGTAGGACTTTTCGAACCAACCCTGTTCGCGCAGATGAGCCGCCCAGGCCTGCGCTAGATCGGCGTACTCCTGTTCGGAACAACCAGCACCCCAACCCCACTCCATGGTGCCGGGCGAGAAACCGAGCTCCAGGCGCGATGACGGAACTCGGTCGGAGAAATAGCTGCCATCCATGTAGGTGGCCATCGATGCGTCGTACTCGTCGAAGTCGGCGGGCACGGTGCAGCCATCCACGGGCGGTCGGGTGAAATGCTGGCCGGTATCGATGCGGTGCTGATGAGCCAGCTCCTCGTAGCGTTTGACGATGGTGCGCGGACGTTCGGTCCAATCCAGCCAGCAGGTCCCCGACGAGCAATCGGAGGTGCCGGAATGGAAGTTCACCAGGTTGTCGATTCGAAAGATGAACCAGGTGGTCACCGTCGTCATGTCGGGCAGATCCAGATCCCAAACCTCCAACGAGATGGGAACCTGCGAGGACTGATCCTCCTCATCGGTCAGTGTGACGGAGCCCGTGTACGTCCCGGCGGGGGTGTCTTCGGGTATGTAGACGTCGAGCCACAGCGGTTGATTCGAGGCTTGACGCACGTCGAAGGGCTGGCCCAAGGGCGTCCCGTCGGTGGGACTCTGCAAGGGGATCAGTGGATCGGGAACGCGAGTGTCTCCGGTTGCCGAATTCGAAGGGACGGGCTCGCTGCCACCCGTGGCCTCGGTGGCGTCGGCAAAATCGATGAAGTGCTGACGATACAGGGTGACGTTGGAGGCGTCGATCTGGTTCCCCTCCGCGTCGGTCAAGGCGCTGGGCGTGGCGCTCACCCCCAAGAGCCCCCCGTCGTTCTCGGCCGTAACGATGATCTGGTGAGCCTGGTAGGACTTCCTCGGCCCGGCCAACTCAATCGTCGTTCCGTCAGTCGGAGCGGTCGTCGGTTGCACCTTGTTGCGGGTCGACTCGGTCCAGACCCGTAGATCCCCTCCCCCGGTTATGACATCGGAGCCGCCGCCATCCGACCCTCCACAACCGAGGCCTGTGAGCAGAATCCCGAGCGCCAGTGTCGTGCGAATCCACATGGGGCCTCCAAGCTCTCGAACCGAACAAGGATACCACGGACGTCTAGGGTCAGGCCCTTGGCTTTTCCCTCGATTGGCGAGGGATCGAACGGGCCCCACCGTCCGCCCGTTGCGCGGCCCAGATCCGAGGGTAGCGTTGGGGCAGGATGACCCACACGACGCCCCTTCGCTCGCTCACCCCCGGCATGCAGCTCTTGGTGGGGGGCAATCAACTCTACACCGTCGATTCGGCGTTGGCCTCGGCGTTCGTCGAGGGTGACCTCTTGCGCTTCGTCGACACGACCGGCGAGCTCTTGCACATCCCGCGCGCCGAGTCGGAGCTCGCTGGCCAGGCCGTCACCCGCAGCCTAGGGGCCTTCGGAGCGATGAACGCGGTGACGCCCCAGCAGATCGCGAACTTCTACCAGTGCTTCGCCGACAAGCTGGCTGACGACCAGATCTGGAAGACCATCGGCGAGACCAACGCCCAGGACGTGGAGGAAGCCAAACGGCGCGGCCATTCGACCACACGTCTGGTGGCGTCGGCCAAGATGCGTCAGGATATGATATCGGGCCTGCGGGGCTGGATCCAGGCGGACTCCCGGCGCGGTCAGGTGCTGGAGGTGGTTCAGCACGACGGTTGGAAGGTTGAACTGGTGGGCGCCGAACTCGGTGTCGTGGCCTTCGTCTTCGAAGGGCGTCCCAACGTACTAGCCGACGCGACGGGGGTCCTGCGTAGCGGGAACACAGTGGTGTTTCGAATTGGCCGGGATGCCCTGGGGACGGCACGTTGCCTGATGCAGTTGGCCCTGCGCCCCGCGCTCATCGCCGCCGGTCTGCCCGGGGACGCCGTGTGCCTTCTGGACAGCGCCTCGCACGCAGCCGGTTGGGCTCTGTTCTCGGATCCGCGCCTGTCGCTGGCAGTAGCCCGTGGTTCGGGACACGCCGTGGAGACCCTGGGTGCTCTGGCGCAGAGCGCGGGCGTTCCGGTCAGCCTGCACGGAACCGGTGGGGCGTGGATCCTTGCGGCCGAGTCGGCTGCACCGGAGCGCCTACGCGAGGCGGTCGTGATGTCCCTCGATCGCAAGGTCTGCAACTCACTGAATACCTGCTGCATTGCCCGACAGAAGGCCGACACCTTGGTGCCCGCTTTTCTCGCCGGTCTGACCGAGGCCGCCCAGAAGCGCGGCCAGGCCTTCAAGCTCCATGTCGTTGCGGGCGACGAATCGATCATTCCTGCCGAGCTGCGAGGTCGTCGCGTCGTCGTGCGTCGTGCCGAGGGTGACGTCGAGGAACTTCAGGTGGAAAGCCTACCCGAGGCCGAGTTGGGCCGGGAATGGGAGTGGGAAGACAGTCCCGAGGTGAGCTTGAAGCTGGTCAGCGACATGGGCGAAGCGGTGGCGCTCTTCAACCGCTATAGCCCCAGGTTCGTGGCGGGGGTTATCACGGCCGACCAGCGCGAGAGGGATGACTGCTTCGCTCGCCTGGACGCCCCCTTCGTCAGCGACGGTTTCACCCGCTGGGTAGACGGACAGTACGCCCTTCGCCGGCCGGAGCTGGGCCTGAGCAACTGGTCGCGGGGGCGCCTGTTGGGACGCGGTGCCATCCTCAGTGGCGACAGCGTCTTCACCATCCGCCTGCGTGCATCGGGGTTCGGTGGAGGGATCCCCAAGGGACGGTAGCTGGCTGGGTGCGAGGTGGGCACCCTTGGTCCACTAGCGCACCAGGGATCCCCAGCAGCGAACACGGAGGGTGTCCTTCTCGATGGCGCAGGTGTGTCTGTAGCTCGCAGCGACATCGATGTACGTTCCCGCGGGAGGAGCGACCGGCGAGTCGCCAAGGCCACCCCAGCAGGCCAGCGTGTAGTCACCGCGTATCGCGCAGGCGTGGAACGACCCCAGGGATACCGCACCGAAGGATCCCTGGGGTGGCGTGGATTGCCCGTAGGCGTTGTCTCCCCAGCAGGCCAGGGTCGAGTCCGCACGAATCCCACAGCTATGCTTCGATCCAGCGCTGACCGTCACAAACTCCCCCGAAGGCGGAGAAGCCCGACCATCGTCATTGGTGCCCCAACAAGCCAGGGTTTGGTCGGTACGAATGGCGCAGGTGTGGAAACTGCCTGAGGCAACCGCCGTAAACTCGCCAGCCGGGGCGGACGTCTGTGCGGTATCCTGCCCCCAACAGGCGAGCGTGCGATCGGTGTGCAGGCCACAGACATGGCCGTATCCGGGCGAGACCGAACTGAACATGCCTTCGGGCGCGTCCGTCTGGCCGTAGGCGGTGCTTCCCCAGCAGATCAGCGTGGAGTCATTTCGGATGGCACAGCTGACACGGTCACCAGCGGAGACGGTGGCGAACTGACCATCAGGAGCCGAGGCTTGGCCGTCGCTATTGTTGCCCCAACAGTCCAACGTATCATCGAGCCGGAGGCCGCAGCTGTAGTTGTCTCCGGCGGCGACATCGACGTACGTCCCTGCTGGTGGAAAGACCTGACCATTGCTGTCCACGCCCCAACAGGTCAGCGTGTGGTCAGTGCCAATTGCACAGGCGAAGTCGTTGCTGGCTGCGATGGCCTCGAAGGTTCCATCGGGAAGGGCGGTGTCACAGGCCCCCTCGTCACCCCAGCAGACGAGCCCTCCATCGTAACGAATCGCGTAGGCGTGGCTATCGGTCAGTGACAAGGCCACGTAGGAGCCCGCTGGGGCTGTTGCTTGACCCGAGAACTCCCGCCCCCAACAGGCGAGCGTGTTGTCGGTTCTCAGGCCACAGCTGCGCCGCTCCGCGGACACCGCCACGGACACGAACTGCCCGAATGGTGGGGTTGACTGCCCCTCGGTGTTGCTACCCCAACAGTTCAGCGTGCCATCCTGCCCGATGGCACAGCCGTGGTAGCCGTCTGCCGCCACGAACACGAATTCCCCGGAAGGGACGACCAGTGAACCACTGGCGTTGCCCCAGCAGGTCAGGGGCCGTTCCGATAGGATGGCACAGCTGGCCTGACTTCCGACTGAGACCATCACGACCTCACCTTCGACAGGCGCTGTCTCTTCTGAACCGTTACTGCTCCAGCAGGCGAGGGATCCATCGAGGCGGATGGCACAGGAATGTGCGCCTCTCGAGGCCAGGCTGCTGAACTGACCTTCGGGTGGTGTCGCAGTGCCCCAACACGTGACGGTGTTATCACTCAGCAAGGCACACGTGAACGAGTCTCCGGTCGAGATGGAAACTGCGGTTTGGTCGCAGCGATCCCCGAAATGGCCGGGACGGCAAGAACACAGCGCCATCCCCATGGCGACCACGCAGTCGCTGTCATCAGCGCAGAAACCGGTCTCACAACGGCCGATATTCGTCTCGCAGCGTTCCCCCTGCCAGCCCCGGATACAGGCACAGCTCGCCGCTCCATCCTGCTCGTTGCAGAGTCCGCCGTGCTGGCAGGGATTCGGAAAGCAAGGGCCAACTGGTGTTCCCGCCGACCCGGAGTCTCCTGTTTGACCCGCGCCAGTATCCGACCCGGAGGAGCCCTGTGCTTCGACATGCCCTGCCTCGCCACCGCCAGGGTGATTACCAGCTTGGCTACCAGCCGTCCCTCCCATCTCTCCCCCCATCGAGCCACCCGCTGGGCCCATTCCACCGCCGTTTCCATTACGTCCGCCCTCACTCTCCGTATCGCAACACTGCCCCGCCGAAGCCAGATCCCCCGCCGTGGCCCCGGCTGCGGACTCATCGCCAAACTCCAACTTGGGACGCAAGCATCCCGCCAGAAGGGCAGCGAGCAGGGCGAACACGGTGCGTGCTCGTGGCCCGCGCCGCAGGCAGTGACCCGAGACAGCGGTTTTCACCACAGGGCTCCCCGCAGGTAGGCGCCAGTGGCGGTCAGGCGCAGTCCAACCGCCGCCTTGGAGCCGGAATCAGGGTTCGTTAGCAGGATTGTCGTGCCGGCAGCTCCCAGAACTCCGCCGGCAATGAGTGCCGCTGTCGAGGTTGTGCGGAGCAGGTTGTAGGAGTCAATCTCGCCCTGTGAGATTGCCCCTCGTTGGCAGGTCCCACCGGGACAGGCGTCCTGGTGGTTTCGATACTTGGTCTCGACCATGACCGCCGTGATCGAGCCCACGGCCAGGCTTGCAGCACCGACGCCGACTCCAACCCAACCGACTGTTCGCCAAGTTCCGGATCGATAGGGGGCCCCATGAACACGTCTGGTCTCGACCGGCATCGGCCCGTCCGGCTCCCCGCTGGGCTCGAACCAGTCCGTTCGTTCCTCGGGTGGGCTCGGTCCTCCCGGTAGGGGCCTGTTCCCGCGAGATTCCTGTATTGGTTGGGCAAACCGGAGGGTCAGCGTCAGACGCTCACCCTGCTTGGCCGTGAACTCTCGGGACAGGTGGTCATCCCCGTAGCGGAAGACGACCACGTGGGCCCCGGGGTTCAACGATTGCTCGGCTCGATGCTCGCGCAGGATAAGGGTTCTCTCGTCGATGGACACTGACACCGGCACGTCAGGCCCCAAATCCTGTATATCGACGACTAACCGAGGGAGCTTGGCCTCCAGCTGCAGCAGTTCGTATCGTGCCTGTTCTCGGGCTACCAACTGCTTGTCTCCCAACCAGAGCTCGTTGGGCGAGGCATTGGCTGCAGCTTGGTACTGTCGTTCCGCGGCTACCCAGTCACCGGCTCGCAGACTGGCGCGGGCTGCGTGGAGCGCCAGGATCGGCACTTCGGCTCGCTCGAATGCCATCTGGAATTTCAGCGACGCGTCCAAGTACCGGCCCGCGTCGTAATCCTGCTTGGCTTCGCGCGAAACCTGGAGGATCGATGCCTTCACCGCGGGATCGAGAGCCCCGACCTCGGGTGACCAGCACAAAAGGACTCCCAGTCCCACTCCCAGCCTCAGCCAGATGCTCGGGACTCGGTCGAGCAAGACGTGTCGCATCCTTCGGCTCACTGGTTGGGCACTCAAAAGGGGTTGAACGGATTCTCAGGGGAAGAAGGCTCGATGGGCTCGGGCTCGGGAGGCTCGGAGCGGGCCGGAGCCTCCGCCGGGGGCAGCGGTTCCCTTGTGATTCTCAGCTGAGGCTTGGGGAGTGGTCCGGCGGGGGAGCGTGTCTGAGCCTCTTGGGGAGTTGACCTCCGTTCCGGGCTTTCCGGTTGGCGCGAAGGGTCGAACGATGCAGCGGTTGGTTCTCGCACGGCATCGCCGTCTGCGGAAACGCCCAGCCGGCTCTCCTTGATTCTCGAACACGCCGAGGTGTTGACGAACCCGTAGATGGTGGAGGCGATGAATAGTCCGGAGAGCCCCACTCCGAAGGCGATGTCCGCGTCTCGACTGATCGGGGAATTGACGTATTGACTACGGTCGGCCTGTAACGCGTAGCCCGTGCGAAACAACTGGTAGCCTGCCACCGCGGTGTCCAGGATCGGGGCCAGGACGCTGGAGGTGCAGTCGATGGTGGCTGGTGGCGGTGAGGCTTCGCCATCCGAAGCCTGGGAGCGACTTGGGTCATCCGGAGGGGGTGTGACGAAGATAAACGAGCACCCGGTCGCGCTCATCAGCTCCGACATCCCAACGAACAACCACGTGAGCAGCCACCCGACGCGCCCCATGACCTCCATGGCAGGATAGTGATGGTCCCCTTCATGGCGCAACGGCCTTCGGAGGGGCGGGCTTGGAGAATCGCCGGGCCGCAGACATTCTCGCTCGTTCACGAGGAGGGCCGGTCAGCTTTTGAACCATTGGCCGGTGCTGCAGCGGCGCGGAGATGTTGGCCTTGGCAAGCGCATCGCCGGCAATACCCGGTGCCGCTTCGTGATCGTGGTAACGGGATCCGGATCCCGTTCATACCCCCGGGGTGTCCGAGCGCGGCCGGCAGCGTTCGCCCCCGGCGTGACAGCGGTGCTTGCATCAACTACCTTGGGGTTGCGCCATGGCCGACGTCGCGCCAAAAACGGCAATCGATCTGACGGGTGCTCCCAGCGATCGCGCCGTGAGCATCTTGATGCGGCACGGGGAACGACCGCCCCTCCCTCCTGGCGAGGCGGGTCGGGACGTGGCTCTGACCGACCGCGGGCGCTGCTGCGCGCAGGAGCTGGGCAGAGAGCTTGGTCGTCGGCTAGCAACCATTCGCACCAGCGCGATTCGGCGCTGCCAGCAGACCGCGGAGGCAATCATCGAGGGTGCTGGCGTGGATCTGGCCATTCGAACCGAGGCGCTGTTGGGGGAACCGGGGGCCTTCGTCGCCGATGGCCCGGTCGCCTGGAACACGTTCAAACAGCTCGGCAACCAGGGTCTCACCGAGCATCTGGTGAACTCGGATCAGGCCTTGCCCGGAATGGTGCCTCCCCTGCAGGCGGTGCGACGCCTAATCGCCCTGCTGACCGAACCCCTCGAGCAGACTCGAGGGTACCACGTCTTCGTGACGCACGACTTGGTGCTGGCTCCATTCGTGGGTCGAGTTCTGGGATTGACGCGGGTTCCTTGGCCCGGGTTCCTGCACGGTGCGCTGCTGTGGCGAGAGGGAGACAGGGTGCGCCTGAGCTACGCCGGGCAGGACGGAATCATCGCCGCGCTGTGATGCACGACCCCTTCCCGATGGGTCACGAGCACCCCGCCTCGTCCGAGCCATCCGGGCAGTCCGGTGTGCCGTCACATACATCGCTGCCGAATAGATAGGTGGTCCCCTCACTGCATGTGCAGACATTCGGGGTGTCGCAACGGCCGTTCCAACACCAGGCCACACTGGCGCTGGTCAAGTGCTGGCAGTCTGCAGCCTCCCGCATGCACGCGATGGGTCTTTCGCAGACCCGTCCCCGGATGATAGCGTCGGCTTCGGTCAGTAGGGCATTGATGTCTACGTCGACCCGCTTGGCGCCTACCGCGCACCCCGCATAGTCAGCGAGTCGATCCACCAGAGCCGTGGACTGTACACACTGGCTGGAGGCACTTCGCGCTTCACCGGTCTCGTTGCATTCGACGTATCGGGGTTGCTCGAGCAGTTCTTCGAGATCGTTCTGCATGCGGGCGCACTCGGCGCTGTCGACCATCCTTCCGCCGCCACTCCCGCCGACCGCCTCAACTCCACCCCTGCCCAAGATGCCGCCACCCTGCCCGGCCCCATCGCCGTAGTCATTCCCACCGCGCTGAGTGGCATTGGCCCCCGCGGCCCCTCCTTCACTGTGATCGGGCTGAGAGCTAGAGGTATCGTTTCCTCCACAGCTGAAGAGGGTCCAGGACATCCAAGCGGAAAGAAAGAGAGAGAAACGATTGCGGGCGAACATTGTGGCGGTGTTTTCGTAGAGTGTGGTGGCTTGGTACGACCAGATGCCGAAATTGCGGGGTTTCGGGCGTGGTGTTGAACTGACAGGGTAGCATGGGCGAAGCCTCGCGCTGGCGACCGCTGCCAGATGAACCGAAACCTTCAGCGCCAGTGCACGAAGACGCCGGAATCTCGAGCCAACTGCGCGCGCGCGAATGGACGAGATGGCGATCCAGAGGCAACCTTGGTCATGCTCTCCCGCCGAGGCGAGAGAGCGCCCCGGAGGGAGGCCTCATGCGTACACCGTTCACGCTCTGCGCGATCTCGATGTTGCTCCTGTGCGCTTGCGGCAGCGAGCCCGATTCGGGCGACAACGCACCGTCCGGGGGTGCACGAGAGGGCGGTGGTTCCACATTTGGAGAATCGGGCCAAGCAACCACCGGTCCAAACGGGGCTACGGGTGGGGGCGGTGCATCGGCGGCCGCCGGCGGAGCCGCGAACGGTGGAGCAACTCCAGGAACGGGTGGCCATAATCCTGGTGCCGGTGGCTCACCGGTTGGTTTGGGCGGCGCAGTCACGAACGGCGGCGCAGTCACGAACGGCGGCACAGTCACGAACGGCGGCGCAGTCACGAACGGCGGCACAGTCACCAACGGCGGCGCAAGCACCAACGGCGGTGCAGTCACCGACGGCGGTGCAGTCACGAGCGGCGGTTCGGTGAGTCAGGGGGGTGCCGTCGTTGATGCGGGTGGGCCCGCGACTGGCTCGGGAGGACAAGGGGAGTCGGGTGCTGCCTCGACGACGGGTGGCAGCAGCGACGCGGGCGGAAGTGCCGGCTCCGCAGGAGGCGGCGGCGCGGCATCGGTCGGTTGTGATCGGCCCGGCCTCGTCGCTGCCGTCGACAGCTACCTGTCCGCCATCCGGGATGGCGACTACGCCGGGATGCCGCTTTCAGCATCCGCCAGTTACCAGGAGAACGCACGGGACGTGGCATGGGGAGAGGGGCTGTGGGCCGCGCCCCTGGAACCGGACTCGGTCCTGTCCATGTTCGACGTCTCACGGTGTGCCACCTTCAGCGAGATCATCGTGGCTTCCGGGAGTCATGACTACGTGTTGGGGGTGCGTCTGGACGTGGCCGATGGCGCCATCTCATCCATCTCCGCCATCGTCACGGACTTCAAAGACTGGGGCTTCGATGCTGACACGTACCTGACCCACTCGAAGCAAGAACAGGAGGCGACCGGGGATCACAACGGGTGGGAGCCCATTTTGGAAGCGGAATGGATGGCCTACGAGGATCTGGCCTACGCCGGAGACGCCTACTTCGAGTACTGGGCTGACAAGGAATACGACGTCCCCTGGGGGTACCCCTGCGCTCGATTGGAGGGAGGGATGTACACCTTCGACAACTCCGAGGAAGGCTGCAGTATCGGGATCCCCGACCAGAGCTTTGCCCCCCAGCCTGCGGATTACCTGGCCGATCCAGAGATGGGCACGGTGGTCATTTTCATCGATCTACCCGGCCCCGATTCCCATCTCTTCCGGGTACTCAAGGACTACGGTATTCGCTACGTCCACACCTTGACCGTGTGTTGGGTCAACGATGCCTGGCAGTGCCCGGGTGATCCCCCGGCCGCCTGCACCCAGGATGGAACCTGGGTGTGTCCCGGGGATCCCCCCTGATCACGAACCCGGTGGCGAGTCTCTCTCGGTGCTGATTGACGTCATCAACAGGCACCAAAAGCACACCACCAGGTTGGAGAGGGGGAGCTGCAGGAGACTCGGCAGCGTGTAGATGATGCAAACGGTTGGGATCCAGACCACCCAGTTGGAGACCAGCAGGACCAACATTCGTCGTGGCAGGGGGCGCTCCTTCAGGCTCGAACCAAGGGCCTTTCTCGAAAAGCCCGCGTCAAGAAGGGCGAAGCTCATGACCTGAGTCGGGGTTGCCCACAACGGCGTGTACAGGAATTGATCGACGAGCGTCTTCTTGGCGATGACGCCGAGGCTGGCCTCTGCGCCGAACAGGTAAGCCTGAGCCCGATAGAAGGCATCGACCTCTACCCCCTTCCAGACCCAGAAGAGCAGATAGAAAGCGAGCGTCGTCAGGCGCGCCCCCTTTGGAACACGACCGCCAAAAAGGAGTACCAGGAAGGGGATGACCCCCCCAAACAACGCCGTGCTGACGGCGGAGAAGAGGTAGCCAGACTCGCGCTTGAGTTCGCCTACCGCTTCCAGCCCGTCCCGGAAGGGGCCCCAGAAACCGTACAGCGTGACCACCATCAGGGCAAGGAGCTGCAACGCGAACCCCGGAACCAGGTTGCGTCGCATTCCGGATAGGCACGGGTAAAGCAGGCTCTGGGGGGTGGCAGTCACTCGGACCCGTGATAGCACCGAAACCTCGCCATCATGGGGCCTCTTGTCACGGTGACGGGGAGATTCCCCCACAAGCGGTGGGCAATTGGCGGCGACCGAAAGGTCAAAAGGGACGGATGGACAGCATCCAGCCACTTTGCTACCACGACCCCTGCCATTCATGAGAGCCTATCTGGACATCGTTCAGCGCGTCCTCGAACAGGGGGTCAAGAAGTCCAATCGAACTGGGGTGGACGCCCTGACGCTCCCCGGCACCCTGTTCGAGCACGACATGGCTCAGGGATTTCCCCTGCTCACGACCAAGAGCGTTCCGTTTCGTCTCGTCGCCTCGGAGTTGGAGTTCTTCTTGCGTGGTATCACGGACAAGGACTGGTTGCGCAGTCGGGACAATCACATCTGGGACGAGTGGTGCAGTCCAGAACGAGTTGCCTACGCGCATGATCCAGAGACCCGAGACCGCATGCAGAAAGAGCGGGAGCTCGGCCCCATCTACGGTTGGCAGTGGCGGCATTTCGGTGCCGAGTACACGACTCATGACCAGCCCCCACGCGGCACGGGGATCGATCAGCTGCGCATCCTGGTGGACAGGCTGTTGGTGGATCCGGATGACCGCCGCATGCTGGTGTCCGCCTGGAACCCGGTCGATTTTCCGCGCATGGCCTTGCCTCCGTGTCACTACGCCTTCCAGGTCACCGTGGTGAGCGGCAAGCTGAACCTTCTGTGGAACCAGCGCTCCGTGGACGTGGCGTTGGGGCTACCCTTCAATATCTCAAGCTATGGTCTCCTGCTGCATCTCTTGGCTCGCCAGGCCAACTTGCAGGAGGGACGCCTGGTGGGGTTTCTGGCCGATACTCACGTCTACGTCTCGCACCGCGCCGGGTTGGAGGAGCAGCTCGGTCGCGAGCCTTTCCCTTTGCCTCGCCTGATTACGCCCCAGTTCTCGGACCTGTTCGACTGGCAGTACCAGGATTCCCGGGTCGAAGGCTACCAACACCATCCCCGGATCTCCTTCGAGATTGCGGTGTAAGTCATGACGGAGATCATCATCATTGCCGCGGTGGCCAAGAACGGGGTGATTGGTCAGGGTAGCCAGATCCCCTGGCGGATTGCCGAGGACTTCAAGCGCTTTCGGCGCTTGACGTTGGGTCACCCTTGCATCATGGGTGACACCACCTACGCATCGTTACCGGATGCCTCACGACCCCTGCCGGGGCGAGAGAACATCGTATTGAGCCTGGATCCGGGCTACGACCGTCCCGGGGTTACCATCTTCCACGACTTCGACCGGGCGATCGCCTACGTTCGGGAGCGGAATTGCCCCAAGGCATTCATCACCGGGGGTGCCAGCATCTACCGTCTGGGGCTGGCGGTCGCCGATACCCTGGAGCTTACCGAGCTCTCCCGGGAGTATCCCGGCGATGTGTACTTCCCTGCGGTTGACCCGAGGGGCTTCCGACTGGCGAAGTCGGAGACCCACGAGAGCCTGGACTCCCGCAGCCAAGAACTGATTCGGTATACGTACGCGACCTACCGCCGATATTCGCCGGTTACGGATTGAGGACGCGCAGGACACGACTCGCGCGCACACCTCGTGCGATTGCGACGAGGGGCATCCGACATCGATGCGACCAACTCATTTTCTGCACCCCGGCACGAAACATTGAGGAAACATTTCGGCATTGTTTCAAAGCCGTTGTGGTCCGCAAATCTCCCAAGATCATGGGCATTTCACGGCCCACAATGCAAACGAGCCGAATTGAACGGGCTCCGCTGCGGAGCGCCGCGAATCCGAACTCATTTGCGCGCGCGACTACTCTTCAGCACCGTCATGCCTGCTTGCCCCAACAGCGACCCGAGCTGGTTGAACCGGGACGCGCGGACGACGACGTCGACGGCGGTACTTGCTTCAAGGTCCGAGTCGGTTCACGTTGAAGTGTCTTGGCTCCGCTCCTCGTATCAATGGTCTCCGTCGATATCGGGATCGAAGGACGTTTCTGTCGGTCACGGATTCTTGGATTCGGTTGGCGACGGACACCAATGAATCGGTGAGCAGCGAGCTGGCAGCGTACCTCGTGGCTACGCCAGTGAGTGCGCAATCGGATCCACCAATGAACCATCGCCCCCCCGCGATCCAAGCAGAGAGGTAAATCCATGTCCGCAATTACAGATGTCTTGGCCAAGATCAAGGCGGTCGATCCCGGCCAGCCTGAGTTCCACCAGGCGGCCGAAGAGGTCCTCAACAGTCTGGAGCCGACGGTCACCAAGCACCCGGAATTCGTCAGGGCCGGCATCTACGAGCGCATCGTCGAACCTGATCGTGTCCTGATGTTCCGTGTCCCCTGGGTCGACGACAGTGGCAAGGTGCGAGTCAATCGCGGTTACCGGATCCAATTCAACAACGCCATCGGTCCCTACAAGGGGGGCCTTCGGCTCCACCCCTCGGTCAATCTGGGCATCCTGAAGTTTCTGGGCTTCGAGCAGATCTTCAAGAACTCCCTGACCACTCTGCCCATGGGTGGGGCCAAGGGCGGCTCCGACTTCGATCCAAAGGGCAAGTCCGACTACGAGGTGATGCGGTTCTGCCAGGCGTTCACCCGTGAGCTCTTCCGACACATTGGACCGGACGTCGATGTGCCGGCTGGTGACATCGGCGTTGGCGGACGGGAGATCGGGTACATCTTCGGCTACTACAAGAAGCTCCGCAACGAGCACACGGGCACCTTCACGGGCAAGGCCTTGGAGTTCGGCGGCAGTCTGATCCGCCCCGAGGCCACCGGCTACGGCACCACCTACTTTGCGGCTGCCATGCTGGCGACGCGTGGGCAGGACTTCACCGGCAAGCGTGTGGCAGTCAGCGGCGCGGGCAACGTGGCCCAGTACACCATCGAGAAGGTCAACCAGCTCGGCGGGCGCCCCATCACCGCCAGCGACTCCAATGGCACGCTCGTGGACGAGGCGGGCATTGACGACGCC
Organism: uncultured Polyangiaceae bacterium; assembly: GCA_964648165.1. Lineage (GTDB taxonomy): Bacteria > Myxococcota_A > Polyangia > Polyangiales > Polyangiaceae > FEN-1139. The sequence continues at coordinate 18,177 of CAZYKT010000051.1, forward strand.
AAGCTGGCCTTCCTGATGGACCTGAAGAACGTTCGGCGCGGCCGCATCTCCGAGTATGCCGCGAAGTTCTCGGGCTCCAAGTACTATGCTGGCGAAAGCGTGTGGGACGTGATCAAGAACCATGGTCTCAAGGTCGACGTGGGCTTGCCTTCAGCCACCCAGAACGAAGTCGACGAAGCGGGTGCCCAAGCGCTGGTCAAGAGCGGCTGTGTGGCCGTTGCCGAAGGGGCCAACATGCCGAGCACCGCGGGCGCCGTGCGCGTGTTCCAGGATGCTGGAATCCTGTACGGCCCTGGCAAGGCGGCTAACGCCGGTGGCGTAGCGGTCTCCGGTCTGGAGATGAGCCAGAACAGCATGCGACTGTCGTGGACTCGCGAAGAGGTCGATCAGCGCCTGTTGGGGATCATGAATGGGATCCACAAGGCAGCCCTGGACGCGGCGGCAGCCTACGCCAAGCCCGGCGATTACGTGGCGGGAGCAAACATCGCCGGCTTCCTCAAGGTTGCCAAGGCGATGCTAGCCTACGGTGTGGTCTGAGCGTTTCGAATGGGACGGCGTGGGTCCGAACCGGGCCCACGCCGTGGCGAGGACGGGCAAAGAACGGTGCGGGACGGGGTTTCGTGGACGAACGGTGAGGCAGCGAACCACGGCCCGGCGTCGACGGGGGAGCTCAGATTTCTCGATGAATGTCAAGTCCATGGCGCGGTGCTGGGGGTCGGGCTGAGAGACCTGGCATTTCCGGCGGAACGCGCAGCCATCCAAAGAACGCTCTCGACTTCGCGGGGTGAAAGGCGCGATTATGAAAAACTCCGTTGGGGCTGTTTGTTCCCGAATGGTTCCTGGCGGATGGTCAAGGTGGGTGGAGAACCACTGGTTGCTAGGGAGGACGCTCCATGAATTTCTCGATTGTCTACAAGAACTCGTACTCACGCGGTCAGCTGCTGCTCCGAAGCTTTTTCGGGTGGCTGTACATCATGGCGCCGCACGCGTTCGTGATGATGTTCATCAGCATCTGGGTCAACATCATTAGCTTCATTTCCTGGTGGGCGATCCTCTTCACGGGTCGCTACCCCACCTCCTTCTACGAATTCAACGTCAAGTTCCTGAGCTGGTCGATGCGCCTGAACGCCTCGAACTACAACCTTATCGACGGCTATCCGGCCATCGGGGTCAACGGCAGCCACCCCGATGTCATCGTGAACATACGCCAGCCGGAGACGTTGAGCCGAGGCAAGCTATTGCTCCGTACGTTCTTCGGGTTCTTCTATGTGGGCATCCCCCACCTCATCTGCCTGTATGGTCGTCTCATCGCTACGAGCTTCTTGCTGATGCTGTCCTGGTGGGCTGTCCTGTTCACGGGCCGAATCCCGGAGGGCTGGTTCCAGTTCAACGTCGGGACGCTGCGCTGGATGCTCCGGCTTGCCCTGTACAACTCCAACATGACGGACGTGTATCCGCCGTTCTCCGGCAAGCCCAACCCTGGCTGAAGTCTGGTCTTTCGCCATGCCAGAGCCGATCCCGCTTCCTCAGCCCCACGAAGTCCCGCAGCGCGAAAAGGAGGACGCCATGTCCGCCTATCTGATGAACTTCGCCGCCTGGGGGGCGGGATTGCCTCTGCCGAGCCTCAACCTCATTGCCGCTGGCATCTACTATCTGATCAATCGTCGCAGCAGCCGCTTCGTAGGCTTCCACTGCTTTCAGGCTTTCACGTCGCAGCTACCGACGACCCTCATCAACATCGTGGCCGTGGGACTGTTCGTCGACTTCGCCATCATCCTGGATCGGCCCCTGCCTTCGTTCTTCTGGCCGTACGTAGGGTTTGCGGTGCTGGCCAATCTCACCTATCTGGGAGTGAGCATCTACGCCTGCGTGATGGCAGCCAAAGGCCGCATGTATTATTTCTTGGTGTTCGGGAGATGGGCCTACGCGCGCTACTACGGTCCCAATGCCATGCCCCTGGAGGCTCCGGCGCCCAGCCCCAACCGCCCGCCAACCGGATATTGACGGCCCGTGCGCATCCTTCGTGAACTGGCGTTACTACTGTTCCTATTGGGACTGATGGCGGCCGCCGTATTCGCGGTCTGGCGCTGGTGGCCGTCGTCCCCGGGTGTCTTGCAGGTGCAGTCGTCCACGCCAGCGAGTCTCTCCGACCGCGCGGAAACCAAGCTGCGGGACCTGATTCGCCGCGAGGTGCGAATCGAGGCACTCAAGGACGAGGAGTTGATGGCCGGGGTGCGCCAGATCCAGGCCCGGCTGGCACCCTCGCTGGGGGATACCCCGTTCGCGATCGAGGTCTTCATCGTCGATGCTCCCACGGTCAACGCGGTGTGTTTGCCGGGGGGCCTCATCGTGATCTACTCGGGCCTGCTTCGTCGCCTTTCCTCGGCGGACGAGCTGGCGGCCATCCTAGCTCACGAGATGGCCCATGCGGTGCGACGAGATCCGATGGCAGCGCTCAAGCGCGAGCTAGGTATTGCCGCTCTGTTTGCCCTGGCGGGTGGCCAGAGCGACCAGGTCACCGGACGCATCCTGCGACAGTTGCTTTCCAGTCGCTACAGCCGTGAGACGGAGCGCGAAGCCGACAGGCAGGCCTATCGCCTTCTTCAAGCCTCCCAGTTGGATCCGGGGCTTCTCGGTGCGGCGTTGTCCCGCATCCAGGGTGATGGCGAGGAGGCGAAGATCCCCGAGGTCTTGACCTACCTGGACACCCATCCCGACATCAACGACCGCATCGCCGAAGCCCAGGCCGCATCGCGGAGCTGGCACGGGCAGAGTCAGCCCCTGGCAGTGGATTGGGACAAATTCCGCTCTCGGTTTCGGGTGTTTTAACCGGGGCCCGGGGGCGAGCGGCAGCCGCACATGATAGCCTAACGCCGCGACGGTTCCGTCTGTCCTCCCCACCAAGGCCATCATGCTGGTTCGATCCTCGCTTCTAGGTGCCCTTTCACTGTGTATTGCGTGCAGTGACACGGAGCCCGGTCCCGGCAATCTGACTTTTTCAGTCGGTCAGGAGGACGGCAGCCTGGAGGGCATCGAGCAGTTCGAGATTGAGCGAATCGACTCCGATGGGTCGACGGAGCGCCTGGCCACGGTCAGCGCACTGCCCGAGGCGTTCGAATTGGGAACCTCGGGGGTTCACCAGTACCGAGTGACGGGCTTCGATGGGACGGGGAACCGTCTCGTCGCTGGCCGCACCCTGACCGTCGATTTGGCAGAAATCAAGGGCCAGAGCATCCCGCTCTTCCTCGCCCGGACCGATCGACCCTGCCGTCCCGATGGGGGATTCGAGGTCAGTCCCTCCGAATACCCGACAGCGGGGCTCATCTTCGGCAAAATGATGTGGCTTCTCGAAGAGGCTTCGGAGAGCAGCCTGAAGACCGATGCCTACAGTCTGGCCTACCTGCAACAGATGTCTCCACCCGAGGGCCTTTCGACGCTGTCCTGTCCAGATTCGCCGTGTCAGATTGGGAGCCTGGTCACCGTCGGCTTGCAGTACGCGTTGGCGATCTCCCCCGAGTTCGCGCTGGCGATGGACCTGGCGCAACCACTGATCGTCGAGCTGGAGCCACCCGACCCCTTGACGTCCTGGGATGAGGTGGTGGGTGGGCGTGTCCTGCCAGGCGCGGACGAGGCGGCCGTCCTGGTCGGTCCGGCGCGGATGGATGCCCCTTCACGGTTCGTGCTCGGCGTCGATGCGGCGGCGGCGATATCCGTACTCGAGCTGTCCACCGAGAGGCAGGGAGCGGCCACCCTTTTCGAGCCGGGCTTCGGTTTGTTGGTGGCGGGCGGCAGTACCGAAGGGTCGGGGCTGGAGCGATTGGTTCCCGGTGAGACCGAGATGGTCGACCTGGAGTTCCCCGCCGATCCGGTGATGGGTGCAGCGCTGGTGATTGAAGACGACACCCACGTCCTGCGGGTCGGAGGGATGACCCCCGAACAGGAGCCGGCACCAACGGTTCGAATCGACGTGTCCTGTTCCGACGAATGCGAGTACGTGGCGGTTCCCGAACTGGATCAAGTCCTGTTCTCGGCACAGGCCTTTTACGACGAGGAATACGGCGAAAGCCTGGTGGTGGGCGAGGACGAGACCGGTGAGATGAAGGTTGTGCGTTACGACGGCGAGTTCTCGGAGCTCGAGATCCCGTCTCGGCAGCGCCGGAGCCGGGCCTCGGCGTTCGAGTTGCCGACCCGGCAGATTGTCTTGTTGGGTGGAACCGATCCGAAGAGCGAAACGGCACGAACGACGTTGTCCATGGTGGCGCTCTAAACAGGCGTCTCGATAGGGGCCCCTCTGCTTGTGGACGATCGAACCAGCGGTTCGCCTCCGACGGGGGGCTCGGTGACCCCATCCGCCCCCGGGTTCGTGGGATTCCCCGAGTTCCCCCCGGGACCCGAGCCGAGTGGAAAGAGCCCGTAGGTACTTGTACGGGCGCTTCGGGACGGCCGAAGCCACCGTCGGAACCGTCCTCGGCGTTGGTTGCCGACTGTGCGTACGTGGCTAGCCCGACACGGTCGCGACACACAATCCCCGGGCTCTTGTTACGAATGTGTTGCCTGGCTGTCACACGAGGGGCCTAGGTTGCGAATAGAAAAACCAAGCGTTCAGTCGAGTCGAACGTCCTTGGCAGAGCGTCGGTGCATCCGCCCGGATGGACTGATGTGCGCGAAACCAGCTCTGAGAACAGGACATCATCGTGATCAGCACAAACATTGGCAGATTCGTGGCGGGGACAGCGGTCGTGTTGAGTGTCGTGGCTTGTTCACGGCGTACCAATCAGGAACGGGCAGGGGAGGGTGTAGATACGGCTTCGGCGGCACAGAAGACTGCGGAAGGAGCCGTGCCAGGTGACCGGGTGGTGATCCAAAACAAGGGTTCTGACACCCTGGTCAATGTCGCCCAGGCCTGGGCGGAGGCCTACAAGGACGTCAAGCCCACCGTTGCCATTGCAGTGACGGGAGGGGGTTCCGGCACGGGGATCTCTGCTCTGATCAACGGAACGGTCGATATCGCCAACTTGAGCCGCGCGATCAAGGCCAAGGAGACGGAGGCGGCCAAGGCCAAAGGGGTCGCCCCCAAGGAGTTTCTGGTTGGCTACGACGCGCTGGCCATATACCTACACAAGGACAATCCGAAACGTCAGATCACCCTGGAAGAACTCAAGGACATCTACGCCGAGGGCGGGAAGTACGACCAGTGGAGCCAGCTGGGCATCAAGATCCCGGGGTGCCCCAGCGATGAGATCGTACGAGTCAGTCGGCAGAACAACTCCGGAACCTACGCATACTTCAAGGAGGCCGTGATCGGGGAGAAGGGTGAGTACAAGCTGGGCTCCCGCGACATGCACGGCTCCAAGGACGTGGTCGATCTAGTCGAGAAGACGCCCTGTGCGATCGGTTACAGCGGACTAGCCTACGCCAGCCCCAATGTCTCCATGCCGTGTGTGAAGAAAACGGATACCTGTGTGGCTCCCAGCGAGGACGCTGCCCTGGATGGCAGCTACCCCATTGCGCGTCCGTTGTTCATGTACACGCCGGGTGAGCCAAAAGGTTCCGTGAAGGAGTACCTGGACTGGATCCTCAGCGACAAGGGGCAGTGCATCATCAAGGAGAAGGGCTATTCGCCGGTCAGGAAGATCGATTGCAAGCAGTGAGTGCCACTCCAAGTGGGCGATGGGTGCTGCCATGAACGTATACGAGCGACGACTGGCGATTGACAAGGACGAGATTCGGCGTCGCGTCAGCGACGTCGGGGAACGGGTGGGGCAGGCCGTTGCGGATTCCCTGGAGGCTTTGCTTCGTCGTGATGAACCGGCATGCTCCCGGGTTATCCTCGGCGATCTCCCCATCAATCGCGAGATACGGGCCATCGACCGACTCTGCCACTTGTTCGTGGCGCGCCACCTTCCGTCGGCTGGACACCTGCGTTTCGTTTCGTCGGTCTTACAGATGAACGTCGGCCTGGAGCGGGTGGGCGACTATGCCGCCACCATCGCCCGCGAAGGGATTCAGCTGTCCGCTCCGGCTCCTGAACGGATCGCCGACGAGGCGCGCCAGCTTTGCAGACACGCCTGTTCGGTCCTCTCCAACGCAATCACGGCCTTCGTCGAGCGCGACGCGGAGCTGGCTCGCAATACCCGAGCCAGGTCGAGGGAACTCCGTGGCGTCTATGCCAGGGCGTTCAACGATCTGGCTAGCCTCGGGACGAGCCAGCCGACCGCCGATCTGTTCGCGTTGCTGACCGCAATTCACCGGCTCGATCGGGTCAGCGACCAGGCTCAGAACCTTTGCGAGGAGACCCTATTCGAACTGACCGGAGAGACCAAACCGCCAAAGCACTATCGCGTGTTGTTCGCCGATTCCACCAGCTCCTTATTGGCCCCTTTGGCCGTCGCTTTGGCGCGCAAGGCGTTTCCCGACAGCGGGAGCTACGTGGCAGCGGGACACAGCCCCAGCGAAACCCTGGCACCCGAGCTGCATACCCTTGCTTCCGAACTCGGACTTGATGTCAGCGGCATGGCTCCCGCGGTCATGGACACCAGTCTGGAGGCGCTCGAGGTCTTCGACGTCATCGTGTGCCTTTCCTCTGACACGAGACGGCGCATCCCCCGGATCCCGTACAACAGCGTCGTTCTCGTCTGGGAGATTCCCGTCTTGTCCCAGGGCTCCAGTACCGAGATTCCAGACCGCCTCCGGGACATCACCCGCACCCTGAGCTCGGAAGTCCACGCCCTGATGACCACTCTTCGAGGTGACAATGCCGCCTAGAGCCCCCGAGTTGCCGCTCCGTCTGCAGCCAGACGGTTTGCCGGCCATCACGATTCAACTCCCCAGGCTGGGCGAGAACGCCAAGATTGTCCGGAGCGACAGCCCCAGGCCTGACACACCCGTCCCCTCGCCAGCTGAGGAGCCCGTTGACCGCAGGGATGCGGCCTGGTTCACAGACAAGCTGGTGGCAGGCCTGGTCTTCGTGGGAGGCGTATCGGCGATACTCTTCATTCTCGGCATCTTCGCGTTCGTGACCCGCGAGGGTATTGGCTTTTTCCGCCACGGGTTCGACGCCAAGGAGTTCTTCACCAGTCCCAACTGGCGCCCCACCTCCGACAGCAACCCAACCTACGGCACGCTCGCCCTGGTCGCTGGGACGGCCAGCGTGACCGGTTTGGCCATGGCCGTTTCGGTCCCCTTCTCCCTGGGTGCGGCCATCTACATATCCGAGTTCGCCACGGGTCGTACCAAGGAGGTCCTGAAGGTTCTGGTGGAGTTGCTGGCAGCCGTTCCCTCCGTGGTGTGGGGATTCATCGGCCTGGCTCTGATGAACCCCTTCATCATCGATGTCTTCGACGTGCCGGTGGGGCTCGGCATCCTCAACTCCGGAATCATTCTGGGGCTCATGGCGGCTCCCATCATGACCACCATCGCCGAGGACGCCCTCAAGGCGGTGCCCGACGGTTTTCGGGAAGCCGCCGAGGCCATGGGTGCGACCCGATGGCAGGTGGCGACTCGCGTCGTTCTCCCGGCCGCCAAACACGGCCTGGTCGCGGCGGTTCTGTTGGGCGTCGGGCGTGGCTTTGGGGAGACGATGGCCGTGCTGATGGCCAGCGGGCACGCCATCAACATTCCCACCAGCGTCTTCGATTCGGTACGCGCCTTGACGGCCACCATCGCCGCCGAACTGGGCGAGACGGCGGCTGGCTCCGAGCATTACCAGGCGCTGTTCTCCCTTGGAATTCTGCTGTTCGTCGTCACATTCGTCATCAACTTGACGGCTGATGTCCTGGTTCGCCGAACGCGGAGGGCATGATGTTCCAGGCGACCCCACTCAATCGGCGCAATGCCCAGGTCCAGCGGCTGGCCCGGCTGTTGCTGGGTCTGGTCACGGTGCTCCTGATTGCGCCGGTCCTCATCATTCTGGCAATGCTGGTCGTCAGAGGAGCGCCCGCCCTCAGCTGGGAGTTCCTCAGTGCCGATCCAACCCATGGCATGACCAAGGGCGGGATCTTCCCCGCGTTGATCGGCACGATCTGGCTGGTGGCGGTGGCTCTGGCCGTCTCGGTCCCCGTTGGGGTTGCGGCCGCCGTCTATCTCAGCGAGTACGCTCGTGACAACTGGCTCACGCGAGTCATCAACCTGGCCATCATCAACCTGGCTGGGGTGCCGTCGATCGTTCACGCGCTCTTCGGTGTCGGCGCGTTCGTCATCTTCTTCCGATTTGGCACCAGCATTCTGGCCGCCAGCTTCACCCTGGCCGTGATGACGCTGCCGGTGGTGATTGTCGCGACCAAGGAGTCGTTGCAGGCCGTCCCGCACGCCTTTCGCGAGGCCTGTTGGAACATGGGAGCCACGCGCTGGCAGACCATCCGCCGGGTCGTGCTCCCCAACGCCATCAGTGGGATCCTGACCGGCGTCATCCTGGAGGTATCTCGCACAACCGGTGAAACGGCTCCCATCATGTTCACCGGAGCGGCGTTCTTTTTGCCCTTCCTGCCGCAGAGCGTGTTCGACCAGACCATGGCCATGTCGCTGCACCTGTTCGTGGTGGCGACCCAGGTCCCGAATGTTCCGGAACACCTGCCCTATGGCGTGGCCCTGGTGTTGGTGGCGATGGTGTTGGCCATGAATGCCGCATCCATTGCCTTTCGGATGGTTCTCCGAGGAAGGAAGAAGTGGTGAGCCGGAGTCAGCAGAATGACGTCCGAACCGAGGTAACGGTTCACGACCTGTCCGTTCGTTATGGGTCCAAGACCGTGCTGTCAGGCGTAAACCTGGAGATCCGAGAACGTGAAATCTTTGGCATCATCGGCCCAGCCAACAGCGGCAAGACTTCGTTTCTGCGCGTGCTGAACCGCATGGACCAGTTCACGCTGGGAATGCACTTTCGGGGTGAGGTGAAGGTTGGCGGCAAGGACGTCACCACCTGGGACAACCTCTTCGCGCTCCGGCGGCGTATCGGCGTCGTGTTCCCGTTGCCCGTGGGGTTACCCTTGTCGGTATACGACAACGTGGCATTCGCTCCCCGTCTGGCCGGGGTCACGGCCAAGGCCGAACTCGACGCCATCGTCGAGCGTTCACTGCGCCGCGCTGCCCTTTGGGACGAGGTAAAGGATCGTTTGGGTGCGCTGGGCAGCCTGCTGTCGGGAGGTCAGCAGCAGCGCTTGACCATTGCACGTGCCCTCTCCCAGAACCCGAAACTACTGCTTCTGGACGAGTTCTCCATTGCCGTCGATCCAGTGACGACCATGCGCATCGAGGATGTGCTCAGAGAGCTGCGTCAGGACATGACCATCGTACTGGTGACCAATCTGGTCCAACAGGCCCAGCGTCTGGCTAGCCGAACTGCATTCTTCCTGACCGGAGAGTGCGTGGAAATTGGCGACACCGACGCCCTGTTCGCTGGCGAGGTTCGGGACCAACGCACTCGAGACTATCTGGGAGGTCGATTTGGCTGAGACCGCTCCCAATCCAGGCGTGAGCCCAGCGATGGGTCAGCCTCCGGTTGGCGTTTCGCAGGAGATCGTGGCTATGGAGCCAGCCGTGGAGATCCGGGGACTGCACGTCTGGTACGGGAGTTTTCTTGCGCTGAGCGATATCAATCTGGATATCAAAAGGGGGAGGATCACGTCGCTCATCGGTCCCTCAGGTTGCGGGAAGTCGACCCTGCTCCGTGCCTGCAACCGAATCATCGAACGACTTGACTACGTGCGAATCAAGGGTCAGCTCCGGATCTTCGGGACCGACATCTTCGCCGAACAGAACGAGGTCGTGCAGGTCAGAAAGCAAGTGGGCATGGTGTTTCAGCGTCCCAATCCGCTTCCCCTGTCCATCCGCGAGAACATCCTGTTTGGCTGCCGGCTTCACGAAGAAAGCGCCAGCCGTGCGGGCAAGGCAGAGTTGGACGCCATCGTGGAGGATGCGTTGCGCCAAGTCCTGCTCTGGGACCAGGTCAAGGACCGCCTGCACAGTCCAGCGGGTGGGCTGTCCCTGGAAGAGCAACAAAAACTATGCATCGCGCGCCTTTTGCCGGTCAAGCCGCGGCTCCTGCTGATGGATGAGCCGTGTTCGGCACTGGATCCGGCCTCGACGGCAGCCGTCGAGGAACTGATCTGGAAGCTTCGCGGCGACTACACGATCATCATCGTGACGCACAACATGGCGCAGGCCCGCAGGGCCAGCGAGGAGTGCGTGTTCATGCTCATGGGAGAGATGATCGAGCACGGGGACACGGCCGAGTTGTTCCTGTCGCCCAAGGACTCACGGACCGCAGACTACGTGGAGGGGCGCTACGGCTGAGCCGTGACCCACCGGAGCGTCGAGTGCTTCGGTGGTCCGGAAGACACGAATCCCCGAGACCCCAACCATGGGCTCTCGGGCACTTCTCTCAGGGGCTGGTTCGCTCTCTAGAAGCTGGCCTGCGCCAGCAAGATGAGGTCGAAAGAATCGGCCGTCCCCCCATCCTCGTTGTCGAAGTAGCTTCCGCTGAGGCCGAACCTCGCCTGGTTCTCCAACCAGTAGTAGTTGAGGCCCGCCTCGTAGTGCCAGGTCTTGTCCTTGCCGACCTCGACGTCTCGGTTCAGCATGCCGATGCGCAACACTGGCTGGAGCTTCTGGACGAAAGTGTACCCGCCCAGGGCGTAGAAGCCATGGCCGATACTGCGCGTTGCATTCGCTGCTCCCGTCCAGGCGCGAAGGTATTCGGCCTGTAGCAGGACTCCCGACTTCTCCCAGCGCGCATCGCCACCCAGACGGTCCCTGGTCGTGGGCTCGTTACGCTGTCCGACCGCAACGCGACCGGACGTGCCGAAGGCCAATCCCTCGACAGGGGAAAGCTCCAGCCGCAAGGCCAGATCCTTCTGTCGGTTGGTTTCCGCGGCATTGGCGCCTGCGCCGTTGAACACACCGGCCTGGTAGGCGAAGGGGCCGAAGTTCTTCTGCGCTCGCACCCCAATGTCACGGACGTCGGCGAAGGTCGTAATCACCAGGGCACGCTCTGGTAGCCACAGCTTTGACGAGGAGGTGATCGACTCGTAGCCCACCGGGACCTTGAACTGCCCCACCGAGACGTCGGCAATCGAGGTGGGGAAGGTGATGTAGAAATCCTGTAGCGGGCTGTAGTCGGTCGCTGGGCTGGGTACGGTTACGTCACCCGGAGTGGTGGGCTCTGGCTCCTGGTTCTCGACCGGTACGGTCTGCTCGGAAACCTTGAGCACCTTGGCCAGATCGAACATCAGACCGTACTCGACGTGGTCGGGAATGATCGAACCCTGGACCTTCACTTCTGCGCGTCGCAGCCGAAATCCGTAGCTGGTCGTGTCATCTTGCCAGCGCGTCGTGAGCCAGAACTGAAGCAGTGCGCTGGGCTTGAAGAAGCCCTGTTTGCCCACGGCCAGCTGATCGGGGGTGGGCAACGCAGGGTCTTCGCCAGCGGGTGGTTGCTCTACGGGAGCGGGAGGGTTGGCCACTGGTAGGGTCCCCGCAGAAACGGCTGGTGGGGGAGGAGATGTTGGTGCCGCCGGCTCCGCACTGGTCGAGGTGGCGGGTGGCGACGCCGGGGCTGGGACGGGGGCGGGCGCGGGCTCAGCGACCCCCTGTGCCCAAGCGGTGCTGCTTGCCAGCAGCACCAAGCTGCCCATCGATTGGAGACTGCATTGGTAGAAGTTCATCATGTTTCTCATTGGCCTCACAGATGACTGAAGCGTTCTACTCGTATGGGGTGACGACGCGGTGACGTATGCGCAAAGTCTCTGGCGGCTTGCAGAGGAAAACAAAAATCTCGGGTACTGTGTGGTGTGAACGTGACAGAGAGGCTCCGACCGGGATCCAGACTGTCACCTTTCGATGCAACGGGAAAGCTGCCCCGATGCCGCACGAGTGAGGGCAAAAAGCGTGTCAAGACAGCCGCTGTCGTGCAAGAAGACGGCGTCGTCTTGTTGAAGGACGCCGGAATGGTCCCAGGCAGGCACCGCTCAAGCGGCTCAACCGAGCGATTGCAGATGTGCCGGGTCCGTTTCCCGCGGCGCTCCAGCAAACCGATAGCCAATCTTGTGGACTGTCTCGATGTAGCTCCCGGCCTGACCTGGCCGGTTGCGCATCCGCTTGACATGGGCATGAACGGCTCTTTGCCCTGCGGTTGCCCCCATGCCCCAAAAAAACCGCCAAAACAGCTCGTGCCGCGTGACGACGCGCTCAGGCTGATCGAACAAGGTTGCCAGTGTCCGAAATCGGTAACACCCAAAAAAGGACGGGTGACCCAGCAGACTCTTGTTTGTTGCAGAGCCGGCCTCGAGCAGGTCCAGACGAATCACGTCAGGATGGGGCTCACCGGCGACTTGCACGCCCCTCGTGGCCGAGGCCGCGATCAGGGGCTCCTGGTCACAGACGCTGGCCTTGGGTCAGCAGATCCAGCAAACCCCCTGGTCCCGAACACCGGCATCTTGCCTCGCGGGGCCGGATGTCGGCTCCTGGGTCAGTGCGAGGTAGACAACAGACAGCCATCCTAAACCTGCGAATAGACTGGCAAAGAAGCGGAAACTGCCTTGGAGTACTGCTCGGTGGTTGTTGTTCATGGTGCCCTCCGTTGGACTCCACAAAGACGAGCGTAGGCTGCAACTGTCACAGTTCGATGGCGTTCAGGTGAGCAGTTGGCGAAGCCCGGTCCGGCCCAGAGGCCCCAGTCGGCTCGAGCGAGGCCCCAGTGGGAGCGGGCTCGCGGGGGCTCGACTCGCCATCGCCGGCGCTCCATCAGCTGTAGCGGTGGTGGGCGTTACTGCGACGTTCAAACCCAAAGGCTTGTCACACAACCAGAGTCTCCGGAGCTCATCGAGTAGCTAAGGGTCGACCCACCAGGCAACATCGGCGTGAAGGCGTAGGAACATCGCCGTGGCGTTCTTGGTGGGGGCGGGTTGCGTTCAGAAGGGCCCGCTGGTTTCGGCTCCGGCCACGGCAGTCGGGCCACGAAACGGGTTCGACAGACGGTCTGATTGCCCCCGAGGCTCTGATGGGGTAGCGCTTCCGTCGCGACCAGGACAAAGCGTCAGACTGGCTCGAATCGAGCCAAGGAGAACGGGCCTTTTGGGTGAAGAACGCGCAGCCTTGGTGGTGATCGGCGGCGGGATCACCGGCCTGTGCGCGGCCCTCACTTGGGCGTTGCATCGCGACCCAGAGAAGGAGCCGGTCCTGCTGCTGGAGGAGCAGCGGATCCTGGGCGGTTGTGTGACGTCCTTTCGACGACAGGGTTATCTGTTCGATACCGCCCAACTGATACCGGATGTCACCGAGGTCCTTGCCTATCTTGGGGTGAAGCTGGAGCTCTTGCGTTTCGCGGATACCTGCGCTCGGGTCATCCTGGTGGATCCCAAAGGGCGCGGCCGCAGCGTCATCCCGATTCCAGGTGATCTTGTCCAGTTTCGTGAGCTGCTGTGCCGCCGATACCCAGGGCAGAGCGCCGCGGTGTCGAGGTTCTTGCACACCTGCCAGGGGATGTACGATGAGCTGTGCAATCTCAAGGTCGAACCCCGTTGGTACGATCTGGCGCTCATACCGATCCGCTGTCCGCACCTGGTGGCGAACGCCAACCGGACCTATCAGGGCCTGCTGGATAGCTGCGGGCTAGCCGACCCAGAACTTTGCGACGTCTTACAGATCTTCGCGGCCTTCGCCGGCATGCCAGCCGAGCGAGTGGCGGCTCTGCTGCCGGTCACGGCCATGATGACGTCGCTGCAGGGTGCGTATCGCCCCCGGGGAGGATTCATTCAGCTGCCCTATGCCCTGGCTCGTCGCGTCAAGCAGCTCGGAGGCAGGATCCGCACGCGAGCCCCGGTTCGTCGGATCCACATCGAGGGGGCTCGGGTGGTAGGGATCGAGCTGGCGGATGGCGAGGTCGTATCCACCGGGCGGGTCGTCAGCACCATCGATCCGGTGCGGGCCATGCGTGAACTGGTGGGCATGGATGTCTTAGGCCGCTGTTCTCCCGACTACGCTCGGCGCATCGAGTCCCTCCGCCTGTCCACGTCGTCGCTGCACATCAGCCTGGGGCTCGAGCCCGATTTCGACCTTCGGGGATTGGAGCTGGACGGTGGATACAACGTGGTGACCACTGGTCACGGCACGTTCGAGCGTCTCTTCTCGGCGTTTGACCGGGGAGAGCTGGGCTATTCCCAAGACTGCTTTCACACCGCTGTCATCTGTCCTTCCCTGGTCACCCAGGGCCGCCCAACCGTGGAGATCCGCGTCGTTCCGGTGCCCTTCGCCGACTGGGGCGAGCTGCGTGCCACGGACTATGAAGCGTACACGCGACGCAAGCAGGCAGTGGCAGCGTTCTTCATCGAACAGGTGGAGCGCTACGCCATCCCGGATCTGCGGCAGGCGATTCGCGTCGTGGACATCGCCACGCCGGCCACCTTTGCCCGCTACACCGGGACGCTGCTCGGGCAGAACTACGACATGGCCCCCTATCCGGACAACTTCGGCCGCAAGCGCCTGCCCCTGCGGACGCCTATCAAGGGGCTCTACCAACCCAAGCTCAGTCACGGCATCTGGCCGTCGATGATGGCCGGTATGCAGGCGGTGGACATGATGCTCGATGGCGCGGTCATGCACGGATACACGCGCTACTCGCCCTCTCGAGATCCAGCCGCCCCCCGCCGGTTTTTGGGGGATTGACGGCCGGGGCGTCAATCCCCAGGCCCCGATGGGCCGAATCGTGGCACCATTGCGCTCATGAAGCGGTCGAATCTGGTCGGGGCAGCTTTTGTGTTGGCCGGGGTATGGGCGCGCTCCGCTCAGGCCCAAGACTGGTGGGATGCGGCCTATCCGTTCCGGGTGCCGGTCAGCGTGGCGGGGAGCGGGGTCGCCGAGGTGTCGGTCGATTTCGGAGCCTTGCTGACCACGCTGGGAACACAGAATGCGCTACTCGACGTCCGCTCGATTCGCGTCGTTCCCTACGACGGCACGACACCCAGAAGCCCCATCCCCTACGCCGAGACCTACAGTCATTTGCTCTTCGATGCCGACGCACTGGACGCGAGCAGTGGAGTCGTGTTCACGGTCAACGACGGGGAGGTGTCGCTGGACCAAGAGCGTTTCTCCCAGGGCACCGGTTCGATCCACGCCCTGATCCAGAACCTTGCGGGGGGTTATGGCTACCCTGGCGCAGAGCTGCACATCGACGCCAACGATCCCCGGAGCGACTGGAGCGCTTTCGAGGTGTTCCTGTACGACGTCTGGCCATCGGTGAACCAGAGCGCGCTGGACCAGGCTCCGGATCTCTATTGGTTCAAGATGTACGACGTGGGCGGCTGTGAGAGCAGCAGTATCACCCAGGGCGGACCGCCCTTGGCCTTGGATCGCTGGAATCCGGTCAGCGTGTCACTTCGCCCGCTGGATACCTGCCTGACCCCCGAGCTCAATCAGATAACCAGAATCGAGTTTCACACCCGTGACAACGACACGGTTGAGGGCAAAAGTGGTCTCTATGACGACGGGGACCAGCTCGATCTCTGGTTCGACAATTTGCGCGGTGTGGATCAAGACCAGGGGACGCTGCGGTTCGAGGCGGATGGCAGCGCCAGTGCCTATTACGTCTACTTCGATACCTTGGAACACGAGGGGCATCCGCTACCGACCCTTTCCAACTTCGATGAGGCGACGCTGACCGGAACCCCGGGGGCGCCGGAGGTTGGAGGGTATCTGCACCAGGTGTCGGGGGCGGATGGTCCAGGCGTGTCCATCTTCGCGGCGCCGGTTACGGAGAAGATCCCCAACGGACTCGGAATGCCCGAGATGGCCGCGCCGCTCGTCATCCAGAGCGCGAAGAACGAGCGCGAACCCTTCCAGTTGGTTGTTCGCTCCGACTCCGACCAGAACCTGGCGGTTTCGATCAGCCACTTTTCCTCCCCAACGAGCCAGATCACCGCTTCCAACGTGGCCATCCACCGCGTGGACACGGTCCCACTCAGTCGCATCAGTGATCACTTCGGGCGTGTGGGTCCGATGCCCGATCCGCTGACCCCGATCCGACCCGGTGCCGAGGTCGCATTCTCGGCCAACCAGAACCAGGCCCTTTGGTTCACGGTGAAGGTGCCCACCGATGCTGCCGCCGGAGACTACCAGGCTACGGTGACCATCGGTACTGCCACCATCCCGGTGACGTTGAGGGTATGGGACTTCGCCTTGCCGCCCGAGATCCATCTGAAAGGGGAATGGGGATTTGGCTGGAGCGAGGTCGTCGAGACCTACAAGGGGACCATCGATGGCTCGGTGCAGGATTGCTACTGGGACCTCGTCGACGGGCTCTATCAGGATTTCGCTTCGCATCGGCTGACCCCCAAGGGGATCGGATGGCCCGCGGGGCTCAACTACCCCGGTGGCGTCGAATACGACTGCGCTGGGACGCTGGCGCCCGATGCCTGGGGGGAATGGGGTTTCGAGACTCTGGCCAGCTGGTACCTGGACGGGGCCCACCTGACAGGGATCCAGGGATTCCCGAGTTTCCTTCTGTTCGGTCCCTCCAGCAACTGGCCACCAGATAGTCGACCTTCCTCGTTCTGTGACCAGGAGCGGGGCGACGACCCGCCGGGCAACGATGCCTACAACGCGCGCTGGTTCGAGTACCTAGCAAGCGTCAGTGACTACTTGGGACAGAGCGGGTACGCCGACCGAGGCTACTACCATATCGTCAACGAGCCGCAGACCGAAGAGGATTATCAGACAACGGCCTATCTTGCCGAACAGACCCATCTGGCCGCCCCCAACGTGCGCGTGATGCTCAGTGAGCAAGTGGAGCCTGCCATCCACGACAGTCCCACCTATCCGGGGTCGAAGATCGATATCTGGGTTCCCACCATCACCAACTACGAGGTGGAACGCTCGCACGAGCGCCAGCTGTCGCATGGCGAAGAGGTGTGGTGGTACTTTTTGTACGGAGACCGCCCGCCGTTGCCCAACCCGACCATCATCGATCGACCCGGCGTGGAGGCGCGTATCATCCCCTGGTTGGCCTATGCCGAGCGCGTGGACGGACTCCTTTATTACTCGATATCTGCCTCCGACCCGAATCCCTGGGATGACGCCTGGATCTACGACGCCAACGGCGACGGCTTCATGCTCTACCCGCCCCGGGATTCGAGCATCGCCACCGATGCCTGTGACCCACAGAGCAATCGCCTGGTGTCGTCCATCCGTTGGGAGCTGTTGAGTCAGGGCATGGAGGACTACGAATACCTCTACCTGCTCAATCAGGGGCCCCCCGAGATTGGCGTACATTCCGCAACCGATTCTCTGGTAGAGGAGCTGGTCCAATCGCGCACCCTTTTCAGCCGGGTGCCGACCGACCTCATCTCGACCCGAGAACGGGTCGCGCAGGCCATCACCGGAGAAGTCGAGCCGCCCGGCGTAGGGGGGGCGGGCAACGCAGGAACGGCTGGAACCATCGAACCTGGCCGCGCAGGAGCCTCTGCGGGTGGCACAGCCAATGGCGGGTCCGCAACGGCGGGTCAGGCCGGGACCACCGAACCTGGCCGCGGAGGAGCCTCTGCGGGCGGCACAGCCAATGGCGGGTCCGCAACGGCGGGGGAAGCGGGTGCCCCCGAACCGACGGTGGGCGGTGCAGCCAGTGGTGGCCGCGAGCCCGGAACTGGCGGCAGTGCCGGCATGCAGGCAGCTGGCGACCTGGTGACCGCCGGGGTGGGAGAGGCTGGTCGCTCCGAAGAGGCGGGGGCTGCGACGGATCAGCACGAAGAAGCTGGCGCCGGAACCTCGTCGGACTCGACTTCGGGCTCGGGCAAGGGTGATGGCTGCGGCTGTCGGACGAACCCCTCCCGTCCGTCGGTTCCCGTACCGGTCTGGGTAACGGTGTTCGCGATGCTCGGCCTTCGTTGCTACCGACGCCGCCAGTGAAGAGACTGGCCTTTGCGGCTGTTGACGTCAGCCGCGGCTGCCCGTCATCGGCTCTGTGGGCGCCTCCGCAGCGAGGCCGCTCAGGTATTCACGGATTGCTTCGTGGGCGTCGAGCCGTGCCTGTGGCTGCGTGGGGCGGGGCCGCAGCTGATACGCGGCCGTATCCCAGATCCGCGCGTTCTCCGTGTCCCGCCACTGAATGGAGAAATACTCGAAGAGCTCCCGCTTCAACTGCGGATCCCGGATCGGGCAGCCAACCTCCACTCGCCCATCGAAATTGCGCGCCATCCAGTCCCCCGAGGTGAGGAAGACCAGCGGATCGCCGCCGTTGCCAAAGATCAAAAAGCGGGTGTGCTCCAGGTAGCGACCCACCAAGCTGCGGCACTCGATGTGTTCGGAGTGCCCCGGGACCCCGCCGATCAGAGAGTTCATGGCTCGCACGATCAGGCGAATGTCCACATTGGCGGCGGACGCGGCATACAGCTCCTCGATGATTCGTTCATCGGCCAGGTTGTTCAGCTTGCCCCAGAAGAAGGCCGGGCGACCCCGTTTCGCGATCCGCACCTCGTTGCGCAGCAGACGGCGAAAGGTGCGCCGAGCCTGGAACGGACACACGATGAGATGCCCGTACTTGCCCACCCGGAAGTTGCTGCCGAAGAACTCGAAGACCTTCAGGACCTCTTCGGTGATCTCGGGGACGGCCGTCATCAGCAGGTGATCGGTGTAGAGGCGGGCCGTTTCCTCGTTGAAGTTGCCGGTGCCGATGCAGGCGAAATGGGCCAAGGCCCTGCCCGTGCGCCGCGTGACCAGGCAGAGCTTGGCGTGAACCTTCAAGCCCTGCACTCCGGTTATCACCTCGACGCCGACGTCCCGCAGGCGGTCCACCCACTCCAGGTTGTTCTCCTCGTCGAACCGAGCCAGCAGTTCGACCACCACCGTGACCTGCTTGCCATTGCGGGCGGCGTTGATGAGGGCGTTGAGCACACTCGAGTTCTGGCTGACTCGATACATGGTCATCCGGATGTGGGTGACCTTGGGATCGATGGCTGCTTCACGAAGGAAGTCTACGAAACTGGCGAAGCTGTGATAGGGGGTGTGAAGCATGAGGTCCCCCTGACCCAGGACCTCCAGCACGCTGCGGCGGCCAACCAACCGGGGGTGGAGGATCGGCTTCGCAGGGGCGCGCAGGAGGTGCGAGCGCCCCAGGGAGGGGAACCGCATGAAGTCCTTGAAGTTGTGGTACCGCTGTCCGGCAATCAAGGCCTCATCGTGCTCCAGCCGCATCTTCTGGGCCACGAACTGCAGGAACGGCTCAGGGAGACGCTCGTCGTAGAGCAGACGAACCGGTAGCCCAACCCGGCGTTTACGCAGGCCTTCCTGCACGCGATCCAGGAAGGTGTCGGTCTCGTCCCCCTCCAGATCCAACTCCGCGTCCCGGGTGATCTTCACCGTCCAGGCCCGAACACTCACCGGGTCGAAGAGCGCGAAGATCTCGCGCAGGTTGAAACGAATCACGTCTTCCAGCAGGATCACGTAGTCTTGGTCGCCGCGGCGCCGAAGGACCAAAAAGCGTGGCAGACAGTCGGTCGGGACTTCGATGAAGGCGTAGGACGGCCCCTTGTCGGGGGAGGTGATGAGCTCCACCGCCAGGTACAGGAAGGGATCCCGCAGGGTCGGCAGGTCCCGACTCTTGTAGCAAAGGATGGGCACCAGACGCGGGCGAACCTGGGTTTGGAATATCTCGCGGACCTGTTCGGCTTGTTCCGCGTCCAGCTGGCCCTCGTTGACCAAGTGGACCCCTTCGTTCTCGAGCTGCTCGAGCAGCCTTTTGGCGATCTGCGCGAACCGCTCGGACTGGGCGACGACCCGTTTGCGGATGTCCTTGAGCAGCCGGGAGATCTCCACGCCGGCCACGATTCGCTTACCGCCCCCTTCGGCTCGGGCCGCCCGACGCAGGGTCGCCACGCGCACCCGATAGAACTCATCCAGGTTGTTGGAGAAGATCCCCAAGAACCGGATCCGATCCAAAAGGGGGTGTCTGTCCTCGTCGGCCTGGTCGAGTACCCGGTCGTTGAAGACGAGCCAGCTCATCTCCTTGGGGATGACGAGCGGAGCGGCGGAAGGTCGAACGCGACGGCGGGCCATGCGAAGAAGCAGTGGGGTTATCCCCCAGAAACCTGCTTTCTGTCCTTACGTTCCTTCTCGAGCTTGCGCAAAAGATCCAACGGGTCGCTCTGACCTGGGCCGGAGGTCACCCCAGTGGACGCCGGGCCCGCGCCCCTGCCAGCCTCGGTCTTGGGGCGCTTTTTCAGGTCGGCCAGGGCCGGATTGGCCCGTTTGGCGTGGCGGAGGAAGGCATCCGAGAACTCCTCGCCCGGGCCCACCGTGCCCGAATCGACAGCCGCTGTCGAGCCCGCTGGCTCGGCGGCCGCAGTCTCGTCGGGTTCCGCCGCAGTCTCGTCAGGTTCCGCCGCAGTCTCGTCAGGTTCCGCCACAGTCTCGTCAGGTTCCGCCACAGTCTCGTCAGGTTCCGCCACAGTCTCGTCAGGTTCCGCGGCCTCATCAGTTGATGCTCCGACCGGCGTCGCAGGGGGCGTCGATGGCGCCTGGACGACGGGTGCCGGCTGGTGCAAAGCCGTGGTCGTCATGAGCGGACGTGCCGCTGGCGTGACCGGTAGGGGTTCGGCGCGGATGGTTTCTGCCCCGTCGGAGTCCGAGCTGTTGCGGAACACCAGGAACAGACCGAGGACGACCAGCACGGCGGTGCCCGCTACCACCGTTTGCCGATGCCGCCGGAACCAAGGCAACCCCTCACAGGCTATCCATGTGGAGGCACGCTCCCCGACGGTCGGCTGCTGGACGGGTCTGCTCCGGGTTCGGGCCTTGGCACGGTCGCCAGCTCTGGACTTGGAGGCACCATCAGCCAGCCGCGAACGCGACAGCGTCTTGCCAGGCGACTCGAGTCCGGCGAAGGGTGCCGGTTCGGCTCCGCCACCAGCCATCGCGGTGTCGCTCCAGCCCTCTTCGAGCTCGTCCAGTCCGGCAGGGCTCGAGCCCGGTGGAGCGCTGGAACACGCCAAAATCTCCGGCGGAATGGTTCGAGCTCGCAGTGCCGATTCAACCGTATTAACAGTCTGCAGGCCCTCGCCCGTCGCTCCCTCTCCCGGCTCGGTCAGCGCCAGTGACGTTTGCTCGTCTTCGCCAGCCGGAATCGAATCGGTCCGTGGCTGTGACGTTTGCTCGTCTTCGCCAGCCGGAATCGAATCGGTCCGTGGCTGCGACGTCTCAGACCCAAAATCGGACAGGGGTATTTGTTGGTCCGGCGCAGCACCGACAGCGTCCGCGGACCTGACCGAGGCTGGCATCTCGACTGGCGGCGCCGACCCTTGTCGCAGTCGTGACGCCTGATTGGATAGCTCACTGCCCAGCAACTTCTCCAACCAACTTGCCACCTCTTCCCGGCCGCTGTCGGCGTCAGGCAGGAGCGCCATGATGGCCTGCCTCATCTCCCCGGGGGACTGGAAACCTGCCGCCAGATCCCGAGAAAGGGCCCGCATCACTGGCGCCGTCAGAGCCGATTCGAGTGGCTGGTCTGCATGATTCGAAGGGTTCGGGGGAACGAACTTGAGCGTCTTGACAGCAGCACCGATCTCGGCCTCGTCCAAGCCCTGCATCAGACGACACCCGCCGCTCATCAGCTCCCACAGGATGATTCCAAGTACGAAGAGATCGGAACGCGGATCCTCGAATTGCCCTTCCAGTTGCAGAACCGAGCTGTAGGGCAGAAGGGACAGAGCCAGCTTCGGCGGGTTCAAGGCGCGAACGAAGGATGAGGCTCCCAGATCGCCAAGGTGAACCGTCCCATCAGTTCCAACCCATACGAAGTCCGGCAACAGCATCCCGGTGGACAAGTCTCCGGCGCTGGACGACTCACAGCACGGTGCATGATCGGAGATCAGCGTCGCTTCGGCCAGCGATGCCATCTCTGGCAGCGACGCCATCTCTGGTAGCGACGTGGTACCATCGGTCGACGTGGTACCATCGGTCGACGCGGTGCCAGCCGTCGACGCAGCCCCGTCGGTCGGGGTGGCGGGCTCGGCCGAAAACGCGGGCTCGGCCGAAAACGCGGGCTCGGCTGACGACGTGGATTGGCTGGCGGACAGCACCATCCATGGTGGCGACGCCGCATCCAAAGTCGGTGCGGAAAGATGGGTCGCGACTGCGTTCAGTCCCTCCAACAGATCGAGGGCGATGCGTGCGGTGACGATAGGTGGTGGTGTCTGTCGCGAGAGCCAACACTTGTGCATCACGGTGCGTAGGGATGCACCGGGCACGTAACGTTGGACCTGAACGACACCGCCAGTCTCTTCGAAAGCTTCCAGTGTACACAGGACGTTTGGATGGGAGAAGCCAATGGTTCGGCGGGCTGCGCTCAGCAAGCTTTGGTGTGGCCCGGTGCCCAGCTGGGACGCTACATTCCAGCGTCTGATTCGGACCAAGCCAGTTGAGTGCGTGCGACCCACCCAGATAGAACCGAATGGAGACTCTCCCTGGCAGAACAGCAACTCATAGGAGCCGAGGCGGCCCCCCTCTTCCGCGGCTGATACCATGGGTCCATTTTTACCCCGAAACGGAGCCAGACGCTGGCCATCGTGGCGACAAATCGTGACAAGGGGGACGGGCCCAGGAGTCCGCGCACGAAGCCCCCACTGACCCGACTGCCCAAACCCGGCAACACCGCGAAAAGTCGAGGATCATGGCGGGGAGCAGTCCGCGAGAAAGCGAGCGGAACGGCACCGAGCTGCGATGCAAAGGGCCCCCAAAAAATGGCACGGGACGTGGATCGCGGCATCACCACGGACAGTGAGCGAAGGAGCCGCGGGGCTGGGGTCAGGCGGTGCGACGGTGGAGGATGGCGGGGCACGGGACGTGGATCGCGGCATCACCACGGACAGTGAGCGAAGGAGCTGCGGGGCTGGGGTCAGGCGGTGCAACGGTGCCTGTCCGCACCATAGGACGGACGTTGGGGCTGGTTACCAGCGGGGACGCGATGCCACTCGTGGCCACCGCGCGGGCGGGAATCACATGGGGACACGCTGACGCACGTGGCCACCGCGCGGGCGCACGGGTGCGTCGGGGAACGGGTTGACACTGCACGTGGCCACCGCGCGGGCGCACGGGTGCGTCGGGGAACGGGTTGACACTGCACGTGGCCACCGCGCGGGCTCACGGGTGCGTCGGGGAACGGGGCGGGAGCTACCCTAGCGTGCGTCACAGAATGCGGTGTCGACCGATTTGAATCGGTCTTGTGTTGTCGATTCCTCTTGACAGAATCTGGCGAGCATCGCGTCTCCGAGCGGCGGGCATCGTTCCGATGGCGCACTGCGGCGCACCCTGTGACCGTTGCTGACCGTTCCATGTCGTCTTCGACTCGACGGGTCTGCTGCCCTGCCATCCAGCGCCCTAGCCCATCCTCGGGGCACTCAGGGTGCCATGATACTTTCGCACCATGACGAACACCGAAGGCTACCAGCCGAAGAGCTCCGTCGGCCCCGTGCCATCCGCGATGCCCGTGCCATCCGCGATGCCCGTGCCATCTGCGATGCCCGTGCCATCTGCGACCTCTGTGGACTGGACCCTCGCTCAGCCCGACCTTCCAGCGCCCCAGAACCTCCCAGATGCCCAGTTAATCGAACGTCTCACCGCCTTGGTCAAGGACGACCAGAGGCTCACCGTCGAGCTGTTGCTTCATCTCGGCGAGGTGGACCGGCGAGGCCTGTACCTGCAACAGGCTTGCTCATCCCTGTTCGTCTACTGCGTGGAGCGCCTGGGGTTCAGTGAAGACGTGGCCTACAAGAGAGTTGGAGCAGCCCGGCTCTTGCGTAGGTTCCCTGTGATTCGCCAGCTGCTTGCCCACGGTGACATCCACCTCTCGGCGCTGATGCTGGTCAAGCCACATCTCACCGAACAGAATCATCGCGAGCGGCTGCAAGCCGCCTGCCACAAGACCAAACGGCAAGTGGAGAGGCTGGTGGCGGCATGGTGCCCCAGCCCCGATGTGCCAACCAGCATACGGCGATTGGCCCAACGAATCCCACCGCCCCCAGAGCCTGTCGTCTCGG